>CAMDNW010000029.1 GCA_945903275.1 Thermoflexus hugenholtzii JAD2 | reverse complement strand
GGCCCCATCGACCAGGGTAGGAAAGTCCACAAGGCCATGCTCGCGGTCCTTCACCTCGATTCCGGCTTCCAGCAGGGTGTTGCAGTCCGCGTTGCTGAATGGCACGCGGAGCCCGTCCGGAGCGAACGACTGGACAGCCGCCAGCACCTCCCCTGCTTCATCGAGTGAGAAATCGCGTGGCATGACGCGACTGTACTCGCCTCACGGCGTCTCGGGGGTCATCGTCCTCACCGCGATACAAGTTCCGAAACGTCTGACTTGAGGGGAGGCGCTACGGTTGGTCCGGGAATGGTGGCGTCTCGCCCTCAGCCATGGCGACCTCGAATACGTTGAGCGTCATCGAAACGAGGCTGTAGTAGCCGACCGTGCCGACCAGATCGACGACGGCCTGTTCCCCGAACAACTCATGAGCGCGCGCATATGTAGCGTCTGTAACGCGCCCCGTGTCCAGCAATTCCTTCACAAACTGGTAGACCGCGCCCGCTCCATCGCTCTCGAAGGGCGGAGGGGTGCCTGTGCGAACTGCTTCGATCACCCCTGCGCTGACGCCGACCTCGGCAGCGAGGCGCGCGTGGGCCCAGAACTCGTACTGCGAACGCCAGTGGTGGCCAGCGAGGATGATGGCGAGCTCGGAGAGGTCGCGCGGCAACGCCGTCCCAAAGCGGATATGTGCACCCAGCCGCTGCGCGGGGTCAGCCAAACCGGGACTGCGCAACCAGGATTCGAATGGGCCGCGCAACCGGCCGCGGGGACCGGCGACGATCGCATCCGCCACGCGCTGCTGTTCTGGCGATAGGTGATCGAGGTCGAGCGGGGCGAGGCGAGCCATTAGTACCTCCGGTGCGCCAACCATTGCTGAGCCATTGTAGAAGCAGGCGTCCGGCACAGTCGTGTATGGACCACGTTCTCGTTGCAGCCGAACTTGGCCCCGTGCCCGCAAGGAGTTCGATCTCGCCCGTCCGCCAGGAGCCACCGACGACGTGTGGCTCGTCCGTGTCGCGCGCTGAGATGCACGCCCGTTGGCCTCCTCGATGGGCGCTCTACGTCCTTTCCGGATTGTGCGGAACGGGGCACTATGAGGGCGCCATCGCCCTGTATCAGCCGCTGGCTTCACGCGTGCTCGAACGAGCACGAACTCTGGGAGTTCACAATGACCATGCCTACCGTAGACCTCGTCCAAGCCACGATCGGTGAACTCGCTCCGCGGATCGCCAGACGGGAAGTCTCGCCGGTTGAGATCACCCTCGCGGCGATCGAGCGGACGGAGCGGCTCCAGCCGCTGCTGACCCCGTTCGTGACGTTCACCCCTGAGTACGCGCTTGAGCGCGCGCGGGCCGCCGAGCGCGAAATCATGCAGGGCCGCTACCGCGGCCCGCTGCACGGCATCCCGTACACCCTGAAGGATGTCATTGCCACCGCCGGCATCCGCACGACATGGGGCGACCCGAAAGGTGTCGACTACCGCCCCGCGGAGCACGCAACCGTTCACTCACTGATGGAGGAGGCTGGCGCGATCCTCATGGGCAAAGTCGTGTCCGAGATCGGACGCAGCTCGATCAACGCGGTTGGGGCGCGCAACGCATGGGACCTAACACGGAGCCCTGGGACATCGAGTAGCGGATCCGGATCCGCGACCGCCGCATCGCTGTGTCTCGCATCGATCGGTACCGATACCGGCGGTTCGGTGCGGCACCCCGCAAGCAACAGCAGCCTGGTCGGCATGAAGGCTACCTTTGGACGGATCAGCCGCTTCGGCGTCTGGGCATCCTCCTGGAGCCAGGATCAGGCCGGGCCGATCACCAAGACAGTCGAGGACAACGCAATTCTTATGAACCTCCTCGGCCGATTCGACCCGAAGGATCCGACCAGCCTCGTCGAGCCCCCGTACGACCACCTCGCTACCATGCGCGATGGGATCCGAGGGGTGCGGATCGGAGTCCCCGTCGACGACTGGGCCTGGAGCACGTACACGACCGAGGAAGAGGAACAGGTCTGTCGCCGTGCGATCGATCAACTTGCGGCCCTCGGCGCCTCGATCATCGAAGTGCGAATGCCGCGTGCCGGCGAGAGCCGCGCGAACAGTTTCTCACTCTCAGCGGAGACACCGGTCTACATCTCCGACCACTTCTCCCAGGAGCAGATCGATGCCTGGCCTGATCATCACTCCGGCATCGCCAATGGGCTGAAGCAGCCGTTCGCGGACTACCTGCACGCGCAGCAGGCCCGTGGATTGATCAAGCAAGAGGTCAATCTTGCGTTCCAGCAGGCTGACGTCATCGCGTTTCCTACCGGCAGCACATACGGAGACACCTGGGACGCGGAGACGTCCACGATGCGCGGGCGAACGATCCCCGCGCGCTCTCGTGCCGTCTATCGCAACGGCATGGCTAGCATGTGCGGTATCCCCGCGCTCAGCGTCCCTGCGGGTTTCGGCCACGACGAGCAGTGGCCAATCGGCCTCCAACTGCATGGCCGCCCGCTGGAAGAGGCGCTGCTCTACCGAGTCGCATATTCCTATGAGCAGGCGACACCGTGGCACAACCGCCACCCGAACATCTGAGGGCAGGCCATCACCGACGGCCATCAGATAGGAGGAGGAGGGGGCACTGCTCACCGACCTCGGCGGAGACTGTGCCGCGGACGCCGAGCCGCTATGACCAGATCGTGGCAGCCTACCGAAGCGGTGCACCGATCGCCGCTTCGACGCCCTCGGTCACCAGCGCCCCTGCGCTCACGAGCTCATCGAGCCGACTCGCCATCCCAATCTCATCGAGGATGCTCAGAGTGTCGGAACCCGGTCGAGGGGCCGGGCGCCCCGGGACGACCGGCGTGCGTGATAGCCGAGTCGTTGGGCCAGTGGCCGTGATCGGCCCCCATCCGTCGTGCTCGCGGGTGATACTCAGCCCGTGGCTGACGGCCCACGGAAGCCGATCGCCATGATCGGGATGCCGACGTACAGCACTTTCCTCGGGCCGAAGCGGTCGACCGCCCAACCCTCGACCGGCCCGATGAGGCCGCCTTCGAGCCGCGCCAGCGAGAACGCCCCTGAGAGCACGGCACGGCTCGTTCCGAGTTCCTCGGTGATGGTCTTGAAGAAGGCGCCAAAGCCGTAGAAATACAGGCCGCCGTTGACGGCCGAGAACGCGAAGCCGGCAGCCACGATCCAGTAGCCGAAGAAAATGCCGCCTCGTTTTTGCGTGGCGGAGGCTGGCTCTGACCGGGCGGGCGATTCGGCGCTCATACGCATCCCTCCCGGCGGATTTCGAGAGCCGGCTGTTACCGGCGGCGGCGCTGACGCACCGGCGGCATGCTACCAAATCACCTCGCCCGAGTGCTCGATCGCGGGAGAGCACCGCCGCCAGCCTCCCCGGTGACTGCGCCCGATCTCACGTCGGAACCCAAGCAGGACGTCCCGGACCGGATGCGCGATCTTCGGGAGCCACGGAAGACGCACTTCACCGCGGGAATGGGAGACGTAGTAGCGACCCGTCCACGAACGACTCGGAAGGCGGTCGAGGTCGGCCTCGGCACCCCTGGGCAGGCCCAGCCTTGTACTCACACCAAGATTAGCGGCACGACACGTGCGCAATGCAGTTCCGATGCGCCGACACTCCTCACACAACAACCGTGATATGATCCGCGGGTCTTGGGCGAGATCCAGCGCGGCGGCGGGCGCACCAG
>CAMDNW010000028.1 GCA_945903275.1 Thermoflexus hugenholtzii JAD2 | reverse complement strand
TTCCGGAACACCATCATCATCATGACTTCAAACGTCGGTTCCGACCTGATCCGGAAGGATGCACGGTTTGGTTTCGCGACAACGCAGGATGATGTGAAGACCGCCGACCAGCAGTACGAGCGGATGAAGCTGCGCGTCACTGAAGAGATGAAGCGCGTCTTCCGACCTGAGTTCTTGAACCGTATCGACCAATCCGTCGTGTTCCACGCCCTCGGGCCGGATCACATCCGGAGCATCGTCGACTTGGAACTCAAGGATGTGCGCCAAAACCTCAAGGAAAAGAGCATCGAACTCGAGGTGAGTCAGGCGTTGCTCGACCACCTCGGTACCGAAGGCTTCGACCCAGTATTCGGAGCACGGCCTCTGCGCCGCGTCATCCAGAACGAGGTCGAAGACCGTCTCTCGGATGCGCTCCTCGAGGGGCAGTTCTCGGAAGGCAATACGGTGCGAGTGGATTACATCGACGGGCAGGTGACTGCCGAACTGGTAGCCGCTGCCGAGCCGGAAGCCGCTGCCGAGCCGGAAGCCGCTCTGACCACATAGTCCTCATTGGGCCAGATATACAACACGAGGGGCTGCGCGTTAACGCGTAACGCGCAGCCCCTCGTGAGTTTCATTGATTGCTGATGAGCCCCGCTCACGGATATTCTGCCACTGTTCCGCGGGTGCGGCGGGGCGTCTCGCCGAGACGGCTTGGATTATGCCGATGGCGATCAGCAGCGCGACAAGCGAGGAGCCGCCCTGCGACGCGAGCGGCAACGGGATGCCCGTCGCGGGGAAGAGCCGAAGGTTCACGGCTACGTTCACCAGTACCTGCACAAGGATGATCGATGTGAGCGTTAGCGCGAGCAGCCGCCCGAACGCGTCCGGCGCATGTTGAGCTGCGTCGAGACCACGCGTGATCACGACGGCAAACAAGGCCAGCAACAGCAGGCCTCCGATCAAGCCGAGTTCTGCGCCCAGAAACCCAAACATGAAGTCACTGGAGCGCGCAGCGACAGAGTCGAGGTGTGACTCTGCGCCGCTGTGCAGCCCATGCCCGGTCAGCCCACCGGTGCCAAGCGCGACCTCGACTTGCCGTAAATTGAAACCACTGCCGAGCGGATCCCGCCCTGGGTCGAGAAATACCGCTAGTCGCTCACGCTGATACGCCGGTACTGCGACCGCGAATGCGAGTGGCCCCGCCGCCGCCACCATCACCGCGAGTGCAGCCAGTACCCGCCATGGCACACCCCAGCCGACGGCGAATACAAGCCAGATACCTGCCAGCACAACCACGGTGCCAAGGTCGGGTTGCAGCAGCACCAAGCCTGCCGGTAGCCCAGCGAGCAAGCCGCTCATCAGGAGCGTGCGGCCGCTCGGGACGCGTGTGCTGCCATAGGCGGCGAGGGCAACTGCTAAGGCGAGTTTTGCGAACTCCCCCGGCTGCACTGTGATGCTCCCGATGCCGAGCCAGCGCTGCGCGCCGTGCTCCGCCACGCCGATCGCGAGCACCGCGCCAAGCGGGATGAGAACGGCAGCGTATGCGTAGGCTGCGTACTGGTAGAGCAGGCGGTAGTCGAGGCGTAAGACTATGAGCATCGCAACGATGCCTGAGACTGCATACGCAATGTGCCAGAAAGCCTCCTCAGAGAGCCGTGACGGCTGTGCCGCAGCAAGCGTGGCGGAGTTCACCATGAATACGCCAAGCACCACGATCGCTGCGGCAGCCAGCCAGAGCCATGGATCGCTCTGGGGAGCCAGCAACCGGGGTATGACGCGGATCATCGAGCTCCCGCAGCGGTGCCCTGAGCGTGGCCACCGAAGTACGCCTCGAGTATCTGACGAGCCACCGGACCAGCGTGCGTGGCGCCAACGCCGTGTTCAAGGTAGACCACCACCGCGATCTCGGGCTGCTCGTATGGCCCGAACGCCATGTACCAGCCGTGAGAGTCATAAGAGCCATCAGCGAACATCTGTCCGAACTCGGCAGTCCCGGTCTTCGCGCCAATGTTGACCGTGGCAGGCTTCCCTTCGGTCGCAGTACCACCAACGCTGGCCGTGGCCAGCATCGAGGCCCGGATCGCCTCAATGTGTCGCGCCTCGGCTGGCAGGCGCCCGCGCACGCGGCGCTCGGTTGCCCGTATCGTCCCAGCGCTCCGTGTTCCGGCGACCATGCGTGGCACAAGGACATCTCCGCCGTTGGCTAGGGCGGCACATACGACCGCCATCTGGAGCGGCGTGGCGGTCAGATACCCTTGGCCAATGCCGAACGTGTAAGTATCACCCAGCAGCCACTCATCGCCGATCGCACGCTGTTTCCACGCATCGTCCGGAACTAATCCTTCAGCCTCTCCGGGAAGATCGATGCCGGTTGCGCTGCCAAGACCGAACGCTCGTGCGTACTTCGCCACCCGATCCGACCCAAGCCCCTTGAACTGCTCGAAGCCGCCCGATAGGTAGTAGAAGTACACGTCCGAGGAACGCGCCATGGCGCCGTTGAAATCGAGCAGTCCGTGCGCCGCCCAGTCACGGAATATGTATTTCACTGAATGGTCGTACTGATTCGCTACCACCAGAGCGCCGGTGCTTCTGATCTTCGTCTCCGTAGTCGCGATGCCTTCCTGCAACGCCGCAAGCCCGACGATCGGTTTGAAGATGGAGCCGGGTGCACGGACTTCCATGTACGCGCGATTCAGCAGTGGGCGTGCGGGATTGGCGAGCAATGCACTGACGGCTATGGAGTTGGTAGTACCGGAGAAGATGTTTGCGTCGTACGACGGCAAGGATGCCATCGCGAGCACTTCGCCGGATCGGACATCCATGACGATCGCTGCTCCCGCTGCTCCCGCTGCTCCTGCTGCTAGTGCAAGAGCACCGTCGGCGCTTCTGCCCGATGGTGGCAGTCCGCGTGTGATGCCGTCGCGAAGCGCGTCGGTTGCTGCCCGCTGCAGGCGTGTGTCGATCGACAGGAGGACATCCGCACCCGGCGTTGCCGACACGCTGCCGAGGCGTGCTCGGTCACGGCCGGCCACGTCTGCAGCGATGAGCAACCGCCCGCTGCTGCCACGAAGGGTCGCCTCGTAGACGGATTCGACGCCACTCTGTCCAAGGAGTGCGTCCAGCGGATAACCACGTGCGCGTAGCGTGGCGACCTGCTCCGGTTCAATTGGGCCGATGTAACCGAGGATGCTGGACAGCAGATCGCCGCCCTCATACACACGCATGGGCGAAGCTTCGACGCGTACGCCTGAGAGGCCAGCGAGCGCCACGCGGAGGGTCACAGCCTGCTCTAGCCCCAGTCCGCTCCGGACGCGAATCGACGCAAATGGGTCAGTCGATTGTTCGCCTGCACGAATCGCGGCATCGAGCGCATCGAATCTGGTCTCCGTATCGCGTTCAACCTGAAGTAACAACGCGCGGCGGCTGTTGGCATCGCTGGGTAACTCCGCCGGGACGATCGTCACGGAGAACGCAGGACGGTTCTGGGCGAGTATTTCGCCATGTCGGTCGGTGATCACGCCTCGTGGTGGCTCGACGGGCAGCGCGCGCAATTGTTGTTCGGCGGCAGCCTGCCGGTACTGGTCAGCGTTGAACACCTGGATGCGAACGAGCTGGAGGCTGAGGATCGCCAATGCGATGAACGCCACGGCTCGGATGATGGAAACGCGGTCAGTCGTCACTCGTACAACCCTAGCAGCCGGCTTCGCACCGGCCACAGTAGGCAGGTGGTGCCGACCGCGAGGCCAGCGGTCATGAGTGCCGCGCCCGCCGTGCTCTCTGTCATTGCTGGCCATGTTCCCTGTGAGAGCAGCATAAGTACCGTGAACGCGCTCGCACCTGCAATTGATGTGATGGTAACCATACCGATACGTCGTCCGAAACTACTGCCAGCGGGAAAGATCATGAGCAACGCCAGAGTCGGCAGCAGGGCGATCACGAACCAGCCGATTCGTCCATCTGACGCGAGGCCGAGCGGGACCGCACCCATGGGCAGCGCCACCCACAGATCATCGAGTCCTCGTGTCGCCCCCCAGGCGGCGAAGAGCGCGATTGGCAACAGCGGTACAGCGGTCGCCTGAGAACCAAGGCCAGCGAGGGCGCTGACTTGCAACAGTGCAACAGCAATGGCGAGTACAGATAGTAAGAGGCGGCTCATGGTTTAGTTGTGCCCGGAACATACGTAGTGACGACAAGGACGTGGTCGAGGCGGCTGTAGTCTGCGTATGGCTCGACTCGGATCACTGTGAACATCGCTTCCGGGCGCGCCTCGGTGCTGGCAACTCGCCCGATGAGCAGTCCGGCTGGCAGCAATCCTCCAAGAGGCGAACTGAGCACAATGTCCCCAGTGGAGACGGTGGTTCCGGTCGGCACATACTCGAGTTGAAGGCCAGACTCGTTGCCTGCAAGTGCTCCAAGTGTCTTCGACTGCTGGAGCATTGCCGCGACGGCAGAGTTGGGGTCGTCAAGTAGTCGTACGCGTGCGTGTTGCGGGTGAACCTCCGTGACCACGCCGACGAGAATCGCGGCTGGGCCAAGGATGGGCTGGCCGGTAAACACGCCATCGCTCGTTCCTCGGTCGATCACCATCGCCCGCCGGCCGGGCGCAGGGTCTCGCACAATCACGGTAGCCCTCAGATAGCTCGCTGCGCTGCCCACCGCTGCCTGCAGGGCTCGTGTCTGGTCTGCAGCTGTTTGCTGCGCTCGCACTGCGGCGGCTTCGGCTTCGAGACGCGCGACCTGCTCGCGAAGATCCGCATTCTCGCCTGCTAACTGTTCCAGTTGCCCAGCGTGCAGCACGACCTGCGCGAACGGGCGTGTTGCCGCAGAAACAGCGCTCAGCACTGGTGTCAGTAACGAGAGGCTTCGTGCCTCAAGGTCACCGGCGATCGGCAACGGCGAAAGCGCGAGCATCAGCAGGCCAAGCATGAGCGAGGCGCTGAGCCATGCGACGTTACGAGACCAGACCAACGGATCCTCCGCGTTGGGGAGCGGACGGTTTCTGCCGGTGTGGGGCCGGCGAGTGACATCTACCGCCGCTGCTGTCAGCGGCGACTGGACACTAATCGAGGTGGCTTGCGGCTCGCCACTGCTGACTGCACCTTCTGAAGTGTCTCCGCTTCTTCCAGTGCCTCACCACAGCCGCGGGCGACCGCACGCAGCGGGTCATCTGCGACGTACACCGGGAAGCGCGTTTCCGCCGCGAGGCGGCGGTCGAGGCCACGAAGCAGCGCCCCGCCACCCGCCATGGCGATGCCATGCAGCATCAAGTCAGCGACAAGTTCCGGCGGGGTAGTTTCAATTGTCGCGCGTACGGCGCGCACGATCTCATTGGTGACGGGTGAGAGCGCGTCGCGCAACTCCACCGTCGACAACTCAACAGACTTCGGCAGCCCGGTGAGAAGGTCGCGACCCCGAAGGTCGATAGAGCCTTCGTCGTCGAGTGGATACGCCGAGCCAGCCTCGATTTTGATTGTCTCCGCCGTGCGTTCCCCGATGAGCAGGTTATGCACTTGGCGAGCGTAGGCGATGATCGCTTGATCCATCGAGTCACCTGCAGCCCGCACCGATGTCGATACGACCACCCCGCCCAGCGCGATCACTGCTACCTCGGTTGTGCCACCGCCGATATCGACGATCATCGAGCCGGATGCGTTCATCACCGGCAACCTTGCGCCGATCGCTGCCGCCATAGGCTCTTCGATGAGGTACGCGGCCCGTGCTCCCGCGGCCAGCGTTGCATCGTGCACTGCCCGTTTCTCCACCTCGGTGGCCCCAGACGGGATGCCGACCACCACGCGTGGCTTTGGAATACCGATGCCGAACCGCTCATGAACGGAGCGGATGAAATGTTGAAGCATCCGCTCAGTCACCGCAAAGTCAGAAATGACTCCGTCTCGCAGCGGCCTCACCGCGATAATCGTCGAGGGCGTGCGTCCAACCATTCTCTTCGCCTCTTCGCCAATCGCGAGGATGCGCTTCGAAACCTTGTCGATGGCAACTACGGATGGCTCGTCTATCACGATGCCCCGGCCCCGCACAGTGACGAGGGTGTTCGCCGTACCGAGGTCGATGCCGATATCGTGGGAAAAAATCCCGAGGAACGTCGAGAACGGGCGAATCGCCACGTAGATGCCGTTTCTTGGGGAGAACGGGCTCAATCAGGGGAAGCCGGTACCCGCCGCACGAGTACCGAAGCGCCGCGAGTATACGGATCGGTCTCGGGGCGCGGCAAGAGTGAGGGGCGCTTTGTTATATCCCTGCTGCCACCCCCACCGCAGCGCCGGTGGCGTATGTAATGGCCGCCACCACGAGTCCCAGAACGAGTTGACGCATTCCCGAGTAAATCGGGTTCCGTCCGGACAGTAGCGTGATTACTGACCCCACTGCGAACAGGCCGATCCCCGTGAGGGCGGCGCTGAGAAGCACCGCCGTGACCCCTTCGACCACGAAGAACGGGAGGATCGGCAGGATCGCCCCTCCCGCGAACAGGGTGAACGAGGAGGTAGCGGCAGTCCAAGACGAGCCAAGATCTTCTGGCACGATGCCAAGTTCCTCACGCGCGAGAACGGACAGCGCGCTTTCGCGATCCGCCATCACATGCGCCGCCAGCTCGCGCGCCTGTTGTTCTGGGACGCCTTTCGCCCGGTAGATGAGCGTGAGCTCGTCCTGCTCAGCCGCGGGCATCATCTCGATCTCATCTCGCTCGATTGCGATCTGCGCCTCCGCCGCCTCACGCGCCGAGGTCACCGATATCCACTCGCCCAGCGCCATCGAGAATGAGCCAGCGAGCAGCCCCGCGATCCCCGCGAGGACGACCGTACCGTGCCCTGGATTCGCGCCTGCCACGCCCATCACGAGGGCTAGGTTCGATGTCAGCCCGTCGTTCGCGCCCAGCACTGCCGCCCGCAACGCGTTGCCGCCGCCCAGTGACCGATGCCGCGACTCGATGCGGCCAATGGCTGAGCCTGACAGGCCGCCCAACGGCCCTGCGAGTGCGGCGACGACTCGGGCGTGTGTGCGTTCGTCAGCTGGTAGTTGAGCAGCCGCTGCAATCGGCTCCCCGGCGTAGACGGCATCGGCGCCGACTTCCATCGCCTTGAGCACCGGCAACACCATGTCGATACCAAACCGTTTGGCCAGCCACATCAAAGCGCGCGCGCGGAGGGTTGGCCGAGGTAGGTCGGCGTTCGATCCTGCCTCGATCAGTTGTTGGCGCCACAGATCCAGGTGGCGCTGTTCCATCGTCGCCATCTCGCGATACACGGCGGCGAGGTGATCGTCTTCCTCCAGCGTCGCGAGGGTGGCGTAGTAGTGCATGCCATCGACTTCGTCCTGCAAGTATCCGCGGAATCGCTTGATGTCCGCTGCCGATGTCTTCATCGCCTACACTCCATCCCAGCCGCGTTCCTGCAGGTGCGCCACGAAACTCGCCTCATCCAGCACCGGCGTACCGATGCTCCCTGCCCGCACCCGCTTAGAGCCGCCACCGTCGCCTGCCACGAGGTAACTGGTGGTCTTGGTAACGCTGCCGGCCACCTTGCCACCGAGCTCTCGAATCAATTCCTCCACCCGATCCCGCGACCAGCGTTCGAGGCTGCCGGTGACTACGAACGTCTCGCCGGTCAATGGCCCGCCCAGCGCCGCGCGCTCGTCGTCCATTCGCAGGCCAGCCGCAGCCAATGCATCGAGAAGTTCCGAGTACTCCGGATCCTGCAGGTATTCGTGGACTGCCTGCGCTACGACCGGCCCAATTCCGTCCATCGCCTCGATCTCATCTTGGGTTGCATCGCGAAGCGCCTGCATCGCGCCGAAGTGGATTGCCAGCGCTGCTGCAACTTCCGTCCCGACGTGACGAATGCCCAGCGCGACCAGCAACCGCCGAAGCGGTTGCCGCTTGCTCGCCTCGATGCGAGTAAGAAGGTTGTCCAGCATTTTCGCACCGATCCGATCCAACGCCAATAACTCCTCGCGGCGCGACGAAAGCGAATAGACATCCGACAGCATCCTGACAAAGCCGAGCGACACCATTCGCCATGCCAGTTGCTCGCCGAGTCCTTCGATATCCATGCCGCCTCGGGACGCGAAGTGCTCTAGCAGTCGCGCCATCTTCGATGGACATTGGCGATTCGGGCAGTAGACTGCCGCCACTTCCGGATCGCGTTGCACGGCCGTGTTGCAGGCGGGGCATCGCTCCGGCATCTTGAACTTGCGCGGCCGCCCTTTTCGCAGCGAGAGCACCGGCCCGACAACTTCCGGGATCACATCGCCCGCACGTTGGACGATCACATGGTCGCCCGCCCGGACGTCCTTCAGCCGTATCTGTTCCTCATTGTGCAGCGTCGCCATGCTTACGGTGGCTCCACCCACGAATACTGGTTCGAGGACGGCGAACGGCGTCAAGACGCCAGTGCGGCCGACCGACACCTCGATCCGCTTCAGCACGGTTACTGCCTGCTCCGCGGGGAACTTGTATGCAGTCGCCCATCGAGGCTCCCGGCCGACAGTGCCGAGTTGCCGTTGTAACGCGAACTCATCAACCTTGATCACTACACCATCGATGCCGAAGTCGAGTTCGTCGCGGCGGCGTTCCCACTCTGTGCAGAACGCGATGGCGCCATCGAGTGT
>CAMDNW010000027.1 GCA_945903275.1 Thermoflexus hugenholtzii JAD2 | reverse complement strand
CGCGCGGAAGTCCGCCCCGCCCTTGAGCGCGAGCACTTTGGTGATCGCCGCTGTCAGCGAGGTTTTGCCGTGGTCTACGTGACCAATCGTGCCCACGTTCGCGTGCGGCTTGTTCCGCTCAAACTTCCCCTTCGCCATCGACGTCTCCTCGAACCCTGAGCGCTATCTGTTTGCTTGGTTGCGTGCCTAGAGAATGGAGCCCTCAATCAGATTTGAACTGATGACCTCGTTCTTACCAAGAACGCGCTCTACCAACTGAGCTATGAGGGCCTGAATTTGCCTCCGCACTTCGGACACACGCCTGACTGGTGCAGGGGGCAGGATTCGAACCTGCGTAGCCGTGAAGCGGCGGTTTTACAGACCGCTGGAATTAACCACTCTCCCACCCCTGCTCTGCTGCCGTACGATTCCGCCTACCCTTCGGGGCAGCCTGCCGAGGCAGGCTCGCTCGACTCCGTTGCTGGAGCCCGAGAGGGGATTCGAACCCGCCAACCTTCCGATTACAAATCGGCTGCGCTACCGTTGCGCCACTCGGGCTCGAGTCCGCCGGCGACTGGCTGCCGGACAACAATGTTCGACCCCGCCGAGGTGGGGACGAGCCGAGTCAGTATACGGAGCGCCGCCAGCATCGGGCAATGCTTGCCTACCGCCGAGGCTGTCTCGCCTACCATGTGCTGGTGACTCTGATCGCCTCGCGCCGCCTCCTGCTTGGGATCGCCTTGCTGCTGACGGCTCTGCTGTGCCTCACCCCGCGGCCCGCCACCGAGGCTGCCCAGCAGCCCGCCGCTCTCGCCTGGGAGTCCTGCGGCGGCGGTTTCGAGTGCGTCACGCTCGCGGTACCCCTCGACCAGGCAGATACGGCAGGCCGCCGTATCTGCCTGGCGCTCGTCTGCCCGCCCGCGACCCATCGAGGCGCATCGATGCGCTGCTGATGAACTCTGGCGGCCCAGGCACGTCAGGCCTCGGTCTCGTCCACTCGCTCGCGCCGGTGCTGGCGCCCGAGATTCAGCAGCGCTTCGACATCGTCGGCTTCGATCCCTGAGCCCGTCACTGACGACGAGTGGACCGAGGCTGCCCGCGTCACCCGCCAGTTCACCGCGCTCTGCGCCCAGCGCGGCGGTGAACTGCTCGGCCACCTCGGTTCGCTCGATGTTGTCCGCGACATGGATCGCATCAGTGACGCGCTTGGTAATGCGAAACTCAACTACCTCGGAACTCCTACGGCACCGTCCTCGGCGCGCTCTACGCTGACAGTTTCCCCGGCAACGTCCGCGCCATCGCGCTCGATGGGCCGATCGACCTCTCGGTCACGCCCGATGAGATTATCTCGATCCAGGCCGTCGGGTTAGCCCGCGCCTTCGGCTGCTTCACCGAGGACTGCCGTGCGCGTGCCTGCGTCCTCTCCGTCGACGGTCGCTGACCGCCCGCCTGGCCCAGGGGAGACCTTCACCGGGGTCTTGCAGGCGCTGTACCGCAAGGCCTCATGGCTCAGTCTCGAACGCGCCATCGACAACGCCCTGTGTGGCGACAGTACGACGCTTGTCCTACTCACCGACGCCTACCTCGGCCGCCGGGTGAGCGGCTACTACAACTCGCACGAGATGAACGCCGCCGTGAACTGCCTCGACTATGCATTCTCGCGCGACATCGAGCACTACAAGCGGCTCGCCGAGATGTTCGAGGCGCGCACCCCGCACGTTAGCCGTGGCTTCGCCACCGGTGGCCTCTCCTGTGCTCTCTGGCCGATCCCGCCACGATCCATCGCTCTCACAGGCTCACGCGGCGCGACGCCTGTGCTCATCATCGGCACGACGAACGACCCCGCTACGCCATACGAGTGGGCGATCGGCCTCCGTCGTGCCTGCCCTCGGGCGTTCTGCTCACGCACGAAGGCGACAGTCATACGGTGTACGCCTCCGGCAACCGCTGCGTCGATGGCACCGTGAACGCCTACCTGCTTACGCTCGCTACTCTCTAGGACGGCGCGATCTGTGGTGGCAGCTGTAGATAGGTAAATGGTGCAGTAGTGGCTTCACCGAGTTGCGACTGGAGTGCTAGCGCGGCGGCGAGTGAGAGTGCGCCTCGTATGAAAACTACGAAGTCGAAGTCACTTCAATCTTTCATGTACCCGGTTACAGCACTTCCCTGCACCGCCATGCATACGAGTGATTCCCCACAATTCTTTCTGAAACGACACACGTACCAGGTCCCCGACGAGTGTGGCGTCTTGATCGAATAACGGCACTGATGGCAACGCTCCAATACGAACATTCGATGTGCCACCGAGTCCGAGAACTAGCGCTTCGTGCTCCACCGAGGGCCGCTTGGGGTGTCCTCGATCTCTACGCCTGCCTTGGTCAGTCCTGCGCGAATGCTGTCTGCGACCGCGAAGTTGCGCGTCTTGCGGGCTTCCTCACGGTGGGCGATGAGTGCCTCGATAGTCGATGGCGCATCAGTGCCGCCGCACACGACGGAGAACTGCGTCGCGAGTTTGGAGAGGGCAACGACATCGCGGTCAGCGATTGCTGGTGCTGCTTCGAGCGTGAGTCCGAGGATGCCTGCGATTTCGCGTAGTAACGCTTGAGCCGCATGGACATCCTGTCTCGCGTCCCGGCCGCGGTTGACCTCACGTACCAGATCGAACAGCGTTGCCAGCGCTTGAGAAGTGTTGAGGTCGTCGTCGAGCGCCTCAACGAACCGGGTGCGTGCGGCGGCGGCATCTATTGGTGGGCCGCCGGTTGCTTGCTCATCACGGAGTGCACCGGCGATGCGCTCCACGCCCCGTGTCGCTGCTTCCAGCGCCTCATTCGTCACGTTGTTTGGGCTCCGGTAGTGGCTCGACAGTACGAACAGCCGTAGCGCGTCCGGCGACCAGCGTTCGAGTGCTTCGCGGACGGTGATGACGTTGCCGATCGACTTCGACATTTTCTCGCCGTCGCGTTGCACGAGGCCGTTGTGCATCCAGAGGTGTGCGAAGGGTTTCCCGGTGGCCGACTCGGACTGGGCCACCTCGTTCTCGTGGTGTGGGAAGACAAGGTCGAGGCCGCCGCCGTGGATGTCGAAGGTGTCGCCGAGGTAGCGCTGCGCCATGGCGGAGCACTCTATGTGCCAGCCGGGGCGGCCTTCGCCCCAGGGCGATAGCCAGTGCGGCTCGCCGGGCTTGGCGGCCTTCCAGAGCGCAAAGTCGAGCGGGAACGCCTTCTCCTCGTCTGGTTCGAAACGGGTGCCGGCGCGGAGATCCTCGATGTTGCGGTGCGAGAGTTTGCCGTAGTCCTCGTCGGTGCGGACGCGGAAATAAACATCGCCGGAAGGGGTGGCGTAGGCGCAGCGATTCGCCACGAGGCGTCCGGTGAGCGCGACAATCTCCTCTATGTGTGTGCTGACTCGCGGGCGCTCGGTTGGCTGCAAGAGGTTCAGTTGTGCCTGCTGCTGCTCCCATTGCGCGATATTGTCGTTTGCGAGTTGTAGTGGGTCGATGCCGAGTTCGTGGCCGCGGTCGATAAGTTTGTCGTCGACATCGGTGTAGTTGGAGATGTACGTGACATCGAGGCCGCCGAACGAGTTGCTCGGCCATCGCAGGTAACGTACGAGCACGTCGTAGACGATGAGCGACATCGCGTGGCCGATGTGGCTCTCGGAGTACGGCGTCACGCCGCAGACGTACAGCCCGGCACGTCCCGGTGTCAGCGGCTCGAACGGCTCCACCTTGCCGGTGAGCGTGTTGTACAGGCGCATGCCACCTTGCGAGGCTGTCATCGCTGTTCTCCGCCCGCCGTCCGCTCGGCCGTGGAGCCGCCGTCGAAGCCGCCACCCGGAGCGACGATGCCGCTCTGCCGCTCCAGTTCCGCAATGCGTCGCTCAAGTTCGGAGATACGATCCCACTCGGGGTCGGGGAGCCGTTCGATGGTCTCATTGGTCGCGTTGGTGAACGCCACGATGTGTCCGGGCACACCCACCACCGTCGCGAACGGCGGCACGTTCGACACCACCACGCTGCCCGCGCCGATGCGTGCGTGCGACCCGATGGTCACGTTGCCGATGATCTTCGCGCCCGCGCCGACGGTTACGTGGTCTTCAAGCGTGGGGTGCCGCTTCTCGCGGCGCGTCGAAGTGCCGCCGAGCGTGACTTCCTGATAGAGATGGCAGTCGTCGCCGATCACGGCCGTCTCGCCGACCACGATGCCCATCCCGTGGTCGATGAACAGCCGCCGCCCGATCTGTGCGCGCGGGTGAATCTCGATGCCCGTGAGCCAGCGAGCGAGATGTGAGATCGCCCGTGGCAACGTGATCATCCCGCGTGCGGCAAGTGCGTGCGCCAGACGGTGAATGATCAGCGCGTGAATGCCGGGGTACGCGACCAGTACCTCGAGCGCGTTACGCGCGGCGGGGTCATGTTCTTGTGCGGCTTGGATGTCTTCGCGGAGCCTAGCGGGCCAGCACATCGGTGGCACCCTTCTGCGTGCGTTGAAGGCGGCGTGCTGATCCGGGACGCCCTTACGTGGGACGTCCCTAGGGACACGCGCACGGCGCGCGGAGGAGTCGGAATTGGCTCTGCATCGTGCGCGTTATGGTACAGCGTCGACGGCCTTGGGTACTGCCTAGACGCCCTTTTCGTCTCGCCAGCGCCGAATCCAGCCGGTGTGCTGCGCCGCATGGGTCCTAGCAGGCCAGCCTCGCCATAGCGCGGTGGGTTGAGTCCGGCGGGGGTCGCGGCGGCGATCGCATCCAACAGCCGCTGCCTTGTGGTCTCCAGTTCCCATCGAACCTGGGCTACTGATAGGCAGAGGCACAGGTTGTGCCCCAGCCCGCTGTACGTCGTGTCCTGTTCGCCGCTCATGCGCCATGCCGATTTGTATCCGGCGGAGATGCGGGCTACCTCGGCTGCACGAATCTCGCCCCAGAGCGCGAGGTGTGCGAGGTGGTCCTTCACGGACCAGCCGTCGAGCGACAGTTCCGACAGCAGTGCATCGCTGAGGCCGTCGATGACTGCCAGCAGTGCTGGATCAGTTCGTCCCGGTCTTCCGCCATGACCGCGCCTTCCTCGCGCTGTCAGTCCATCTCCTCATCCAGCAGCGCCACGGCCATTGCGGCCACCACCTCGCCCGTCCCGAGGGAGCCGAACCGCTCGTTCGTCGTCGCTTTTACGTTCACCGAGGATGAGGCGATGCCAAGGCAGCGCGCGATCGCGTCGCGCATCGCCGGGATGTGCGGCGCGAGCCTTGGCCGCTCCGCGATCACCGTCGTGTCCACGTTGTGGATACGGTAGCCGCGCGCGACGACGAGGCGTACCACGCGCGTCAGCAACTCGCGGCTGTCGATGCCTCGCGTGGCGGGGTCGCCTGCCGGAAAGTGCTGGCCGATGTCACCTTCGCCCGCCGCACCGAGCAGTGCATCGATGATCGAGTGGATCAGCGCGTCACCGTCGGAGTGCCCCTCCAATTGTGGTGCGTCAGCGATCTCGATGCCGCCCAGCCGCAGCTTGCCATCCTCGCGGAACCGATGGAGGTCGTATCCGTTGCCGATGCGCATAAGCCTGCCTTAGTGCTTCGTCGCGATGGGGAGCTGAGCGCGCTGATGCGCTGGCCAGCCTGACAGTCCGCGACGAGCGTAGCGAGACGGCACTCGCGTGTCGCGTGCTGCTTCGAGCTTGTCACCCCCCCCCGGCCGCGTCGTGTCGGTAACACGGTGGCTGCGATTGGAAGAATGCCCAAGCCTTCGGCACTGCTCCTATTGCCGTCTCGACTGTCGCGTCGAGGTCAGTGGGCTGATCGCCGATCACGTAGCCGTCCGCCGACGCGTTGCGGGTCTGGAACACCATAAGCCCCGTGCTATCGATGCACTTGGCTGCGCGCAGCGCCTCGAACCTCTGCAGGTTCACCGCACTCCATGTGCTGCGCGGCTGCCGAGGCGTCAAGCGGTTAGTGTGACTCTCGGCGGCCACGTTCACTTGTACACCGTCGATCCAGCCGAAGAAAGCGCTTGATCAACTGCTCCGGTGTAGGTGATGCCGGTCTTGCGTGCGGCCTGCTTGTAGAACCCCACCCATAGTTCGCGTTCACGCTTACCGTTACGTGTGAGCCAGCGCCGGAACTCTGTGACCAAGCCGAAGAAGCGTATGGACTCGGGGATGGGAGTCGGTGGCATACTAAGTGGCACGTGCGACGAGCAATGCTCGCACGAGGTCGAGGTCGCTCGCCGTCGTGATCTTGATGTTCGCCGGGTCGCCTTCGGCGGCGGCCACGGGCGCGCCCAGATGCTCGATCATCGCGGCGTCATCGGTCACGTCCGTGTGCACCTCGGCGTGCGCCCGCCGCAGTAGCGCACCAGCGAAGGCCTGCGGTGTCTGCACCGCGCGTAGCAGCTCCCGGTGCACCGTCCCCAGCACGAGGCCCGCCTCGCCCACTCGCTTTATTGTGTCCACTACCGGTACTGCCGGGATCGCCGCTCCGTGCTCCCGAGCTGCTGCCAGCACACGCGCGCATATCTCGGCAGTGACCAGCGGGCGCGCGGCGTCGTGGACGAGGTAGTAGTCGGCCTCGGAGGCTACCCGCAGGCCGGCCGCGACGGAGTCCTGACGGCGCGCGCCACCCTCGACGCAGTGGACAGGGGCAGGTAGTTCCGAGGCGAGCGCCCGGATCGCCTCACACCGTTCGGCGGGGGTGACGACGATGACCTCGGTGATGCCGTCCATGCTGGCCAGTGTCCGCAGCGACCGCGCTACCACCGGCTCGCCGCCGAGGTCAGCCCACAACTTGTCGATGCCGCCCATGCGTGACGACGACCCGGCTGCGACGAGGATGACAACGATGCGTTCAGGCACGGCGGCTACGGATAAATCCCGCGCAGCATGGTCGCCTGCACCACACGCTCGACGCCGATCCATTGTGCTGCTTCGCGCAACGTGCAGTCCGGCGTCGACATAGCGCGGTTGATGATGCCGCGATACGCGGGGATGAGCACGTTGCGCAGTTCCTCGTTTACCTGTGCCTCGCGCCAGTGGAGGTACTGGCGCGCCTGTACCCATTCGAAGTAGGAGACGGTCACGCCACCCGCGTTCGCCACCACGTCGGGGATCACTGTGATTCCGCGCTGCTGGAACACCTCGTCGGCCTCAGGTGTCGTCGGGCCGTTCGCGCCTTCGAGGATGAGGCGCGCGCGAACCTTGCCGGCGTTGTCGCCGGTGAGTACGTGTTCGACGGCCGCTGGGACGAGCACGTCCACGTCCGCGAGCAGTACGTCGCTTGGGGCGATGCGCTCACCCGCGCCGTCCCAGTCCCGCAGCACACCGCCCGCCTCGATGAACGCGAATGCGGCGTCGGCATCGACGCCTTCCGCGCGGAAGATGCCGGTGTCCTTGTCGCAGATGTATTGGACATGTGCGCCCGCCTGTTGCAGCAGTCGTGCACACACGCCGCCGACGTTGCCAAGGCCATGCACGGCGACCGTCTTGCCTCGGACGCCGCCTGCGTCGCTCAGATGCTCGTCGAGGATGTACATGAGCCCGCGCCCGGTCGCCTCGTAGCGTCCTTCGGACCCACCCAGCGAGACAGGCTTGCCGGTAACGACCGCAGGAATCGTGTATCCCGCGCTCATGGAGTACGTGTCCATCATCCACGCCATGATCTGCGCGTTGGTGCCCATGTCCGGCGCGGGGATGTCTTTGTCCGGCCCGATGATCGGCGTGATTTCGGCAGTGAATCGGCGTGTCAGGTTCTGGAGTGCGCTCTGCGACAGGGTGGCCGGGTCGACGATGACACCGCCCTTGGCCCCACCGAACGGGAGTCCGGTCACGGCGCACTTCCAGGTCATCCACATCGCGAGCGCCTTCACATCATCGATGGTGACGTTGGGGCTGTAGCGGATGCCGCCCTTGGTGGGGCCGAGTGCTGAGTTATGCAGGACGCGGTAGCCTTGGAAGACGCGGAACGAGCCGTCGTCCATCTCCACCGGAAACTCGGTCTGGAACACCGTCTTGAAGGACGTGAGGATCACGCGCTGGCTGTCGTCCAGCCCGGCTCGATCCGCCGCCGCGTGGAACTGCCGGAGTGCGGTGTTGAGGGCGCTATCCGCCATCTAGGTATCCTTCCCGTCGCGTCCGCCGAGGCAGGAGCGATCCACAGCGTACAGCCACCCGTATTGAGGATCGCGAGACTCGCTTCCCGGCACGCGCACGACGATTGTGGTGTCCGACTCTAACAGAGCGTTTACCTCGCCTCGGTACGGTGATTCGCGGAACGAACATCAAAGGAGCGATGGTCATGCCCGCGATCCTCACGCCCCTAGAAGATACCGCGCCCGCACCTACGACCAGCGCTACATCCCGAGCCAGTAGAGTCGCCGGCATGGATGTCTATGGACGCGCCTTTACTCCCGAGCCGTACGTGACGCTTGATGATGGTTTGTGGCTCTGAAGGGCACTGGGCTGGCTAGCTGCTTCTTTCGTGGGTGCCTTCAGTGCGCACGCTGCCTCAGAAACCTCATGTCCGTGCTGTCAGGCCCGCGCTACCGCGAAGGTGGAGGTGCAACCGTCTTCGGGATTTTCGCAGGCCTCCCGCAGCAGTGCGAGGCCTGCGACCGTATCTGGCCGGTCTCGTCGGCCGACGCTCCTGTGCATTGGTGGTAGCCTGCCCGCGGGCACCTCGGGTCACCGCCGTTCAGTGGTGCTGTTCTCGGTGAACATGGCGCGCCGGTTTCTCGCCCGCAGCACCTGTCGCGAAGCCGGTATGCGCTGCCGTTAAAATCTTCGCATCGCATGCAACAAAGCCCCGGCGTGAGCCGGGGCTTTGTTGCTGAACGCTTGTTTTTAAACCGGCTGTTAGTCCGGCTCTGCTACGTACGCGCTGCTGCTCGGCGTACCGGCCTGCAGCAATTCGAATAGGGACTCTTCCTCGCCCGCGATCATCGGTTCGGGGTGTTCGAAGTCGAAGATGAATGGCAGCAGCAGCGACTCCGGCATCGCGATCTCCGCAATGGGTGTCGGCCGCTCCACGATGATCGGGGCACGTGCCGGGATCAACTTGCCGATAATCACGTTCTCCTTGAGCCCGCGCAGGTGGTCGGTCGCTCCTGACATGGCCGCATCGGTGAGGACGCGGGTCGTCTCCTGGAACGAGGCTGCCGCGAGGAACGAGTCCGTGCTCAACGAGGCTCGCGTGACACCCAGCAGCACCGGCACAGCCGTGGCGGGCTCGCCTCCCTCGGCGATGAGCCGTGCGTTCATGTCCTCGTACGCGTGCCGGTCGAGCAATTCGGTCGGCAGCAAGTCGGTGTCACCAGCCTCCTCCACGCGCACCTTGCGGATCATCTGCCGGACAATCACCTCGATGTGACGGTCGTTGATGTTCACGCCTTGTGAGCGGTACACACGCTGCACCTCGTCCACGAGGTAAATCTGCACGGCTTCGGGGCCAAGGATGCTGAGCACGTCCTGCGGGTCGAGTGCACCCTCAGTGAGTTGCTGACCGGCCCGCACAAACTCACCCGTCTCGACGCGGATGCGCGCCGAGGCCGGGATTGGGTATTCGCGCTGGTCGGTCGCTTCCGAGATGACGCGGATCGCCGTTGGCTTGCGCCGCCGAGCGTTGCCGCGCACGAACTCGACGCGCCCAGCGATCGAGGCCTTTAGCGCGACAGCCGGCAGGCCGTCTTCCATGTCGGGGGGCGGTTGTGCGAGCGGCTCGTTGCCGTCCACCATCGCGCCCTCTTCGACCAACAGGTCGTAGTCCTCGGGCACCTCGTACTCCTCTGAGTACGACTCGGTGTTCGTGATCAGGATCGTCCGCGTGTCGCCAGACCGCACGATCTGTGCGATGCCGTCGAGTTCGGACATGGTCGCCTGGCCCTTGGGCACACGGGCCTCGAAGATTTCCTCGACGCGCGGCAGACCCGAGGTGATGTCTAGGCTCGATGCGACACCGCCGGTGTGGAACGTGCGCATCGTGAGCTGCGTGCCCGGCTCACCGATCGACTGCGCCGCGATGATGCCGACAGCCACGCCCTGCGCCACCAACCGGCCGGTTGCGAGCGATCGGCCGTAGCACAGACTGCAGATGCCGCGGCGCGCCTGACAGGTCAGCGGCGATCGCACATGAATCTGCTCGACGCCGCATTCTATGATCCGGTCGGCGAGTACTTCGGTGATCTCGTCATTCGCGTTGACGATGATCTCGCCGGTCTTCGGGTCGGCGATGGGCGAGGCGGCCCACCGTCCGATGATCCGCTCACGCAGCGAGGCGAGGATGCCAGCCTCAGCGCGCTCACGCAGCCAGATACCGGGCAGCGGTTCGCCCGGCTGTACGCAGTCGTCAATCATCACGATCAAGTCCTGCGCCACGTCGATCATGCGGCGGGTCAGGTAGCCCGAGTCCGCCGTACGTAGCGCCGTGTCGGCGAGGCCCTTGCGTGCGCCGTGCGTCGAGATGAAGTACTCCAGCACCGACAGTCCCTCGCGGAACGAGGAGCGAATCGGTAGGTCGATGATCCGGCCCGATGGGTCGGTCATCAGTCCGCGGATACCGGCCATCTGCCGGATCTGCGCGATGTTTCCCTTCGCTCCAGATGTCGACATCATCGACAGCGGGCCTTCGGGATCCAGTGCGTCTGACAGTGCCTTCTGGATATCGTTCGTGGTGTCGGTCCAGATGTTGATTGCTGCCTGGTAACGCTCGTGCTCCGTTACCAGTCCCATCTGGAACTGGTCTTCCATTTCGTCGATGCGCCGGTCGGCCTCGCGCATCAGCGCGGGCTTTGCGTCCGGTACCCGAATGTCCGAAACCGAAATCGAGATACCCGACTGTGTCGCGTACCGGAACCCGATATCCTTCATCCGGTCGACAAAGTCCACCGTCGCGTCCGGCCCCATCTGCTGGTAAATGAGGGATACCAGCTCTTTCAGGTCGCCCTTCTTCATCAGCTTGTTCTGGAACCCGATCTCCGGCGGCACGATCTCGTTGAACAGCACACGGCCGACGGTCGTGTTCACCATCTTGCCGTCCATACGGAGCCGGATTGGCTCGTGAATCTTCAGCCGGTGTACGTCGTACGCGGTCTTCACGTCTGCGACGGAGCCGTACGCCCGCACCGGCGCACCCGGGACGGCGGCGCGGTCGAACGTCATGTAGTAACAGCCGAGCACCATGTCGAGCGTCGGCGCCACTACTGGCTCGCCGTCTGACGGCGAGAGCAGGTTCTTGGTAGAGAGCATGACCTGACGCGCCTCGGCCACTGCCTCGTAGGACAGCGGCACGTGCACGGCCATCTGGTCACCGTCGAAGTCCGCGTTGTACGCGAAGCAAACGAGCGGGTGCAGCTGGATCGCCGACCCCTCCACCAGCACCGGCTCGAAGGCTTGAATGCCGAGGCGGTGCAGCGTGGGTGCGCGGTTGAGCAGCACCGGGCGCTCGCGAATCACGTCTTCGAGCACGTCCCACACCTCGGGGCGCGCGCGCTCCACGATGCGCTTTGCGCTCTTGATGTTGTGCGCCAACCCGTTCCGCACGAGGGCGTGCATGATGAACGGTTTGAACAGTTCGAGCGCCATCTTCTTGGGCAACCCGCACTGGTGCAGGCGGAGGTCGGGCCCGACCACGATGACCGAGCGGCCCGAGTAGTCCACGCGCTTGCCTAGGAGGTTCTGGCGGAACCGCCCCTGCTTGCCCTTCAACAGGTCAGATAGCGACTTCAGTTTGTGGTTGCCGGAGCCGGCCACCGCACGGCCTCGCCGCCCGTTGTCGATCAGTGAGTCGACCGCTTCCTGCAGCATCCGCTTCTCGTTGCGGATGATGATCTCCGGCGCGCCCAGGTTGAGCAGCCGCTTGAGACGGTTGTTGCGGTTGATGACGCGGCGGTACAAGTCGTTCAGGTCGGATGTCGCGAAGCGGCCGCCGTCCAACTGCACCATCGGGCGCAGGTCTGGCGGCAGTACCGGCAGTTCCTGAATGATCATCCACTCCGGTTTGTTGCCGGACTTGCGGAGCGCCTCGACGACACGAAGGCGCTTGGTGGCCTTCTTCTTGCGCTGCCCGCTGGTTGTCTGTATCTCCTGATGCAGCCGCTGGCGCAGCATTTCCATATCCAGCCGCTGGAGGATCGACAGGATCGACTCCGCACCCATCCCCGACTTGAAGACGAGGCCGAAGCGGTCTTCAAGCTCGCGGTGTTCCTGCTCGGTGAGCACCACCAGCGCGTCGGCCTCGATCGGGTCGCGCATCTTCTCTAGGCGCTTCGTCAGTGGGTCGTATTCCTTCTGCACCTGCTTGCGGACATCTGTGACCTGCTTGCGCAGCGGCTCAAGCTCGGTGAACGCGTGGTCACGCTTCTGCTGCTTGGCGGCATCCGCCATCAGTTGCAGGTCTGCCTTCTTGTTTGCGATGCGTTCCTCGACGGAGCCAATCTGCTCAGTCGTCAGTTCGCGCAGTGCGGTGAGCGTCTCGGCGCCAATCACGTCGCCGCGGGCCGCGATCATGGCGTCACGGAACGTCAGGCGCGCGCGGAGCTTCTCGTCCATGCGGCCCTGCAGGTCGGTCTCCATCTCACGCGCCGTCGACATCACAGCGTCGATGTCGCGCTGCAGCTCCTCATCGGCTTCCTTTAGTGAAGCGTCGCGCCGCTTGCCTATCTCAGAGTTCTCCTGCGCCATCACCTCTTCGCGCAGCGTGATGCGGCTCTGGGTCTCGCCCTGCCGGCGGTTCACCTCTTCGTCGATCTCCTGCTGCAAGAGTTCCAGCGCGTGCTGCCGAGCCTCTTCGTTGACCTCGGTAATCACGTACTGGGCGAAATACAGCACGCGCTCGAGCGTGCGGGGCGCTATGTCGAGCAACAGCCCAAGCCGGCTCGGCACGCCCTTGGAGAACCAGATGTGTGCGACCGGCGCTGCTAGGCTGACGTGACCCATGCGCTCGCGGCGCACCTTGCTCCGCGCGACCTCAACACCGCACTTGTCGCAGACGATGCCCTTGTACCGGACGCGCTTGTACTTGCCGCAGTAGCATTCGAAGTCCTTCGTCGGCCCGAAGATCTTCTCGCAGAAGAGCCCGTCCTTCTCCGGCTTCAGTGTGCGGTAGTTGATCGTCTCCGGTTTGGTGACTTCGCCGTACGACCATGACCGGATCTGCGCCGGCGAAGCGAGTGAGAGACGGATGGCGTTGAAATCATTGACCTCAAGCACGGGTGTCCTCCGATTCACGCCCGGACAGATTGATGCCGAGTGACGGGATGGCTTCCAGGTAGTCCTCCGAGAAGGACACTTGTTCTTCATCCTCGTTCAGAATCTCGACACTCAGGCCGAGTGATTGCAGTTCCTTGACGAGCACCTTGAACGACTCCGGCACGCCGGGCTCGGTGGTGTTCTCGCCTTTGACGATCGCCTCGTACACCTTCACGCGCCCGACCACGTCGTCCGACTTCACGGTGAGCATCTCCTGGAGCACGTGGGCTGCGCCGTAGGCCTCGAGTGCCCACACTTCCATCTCGCCGAAGCGCTGGCCACCGAACTGCGCCTTGCCGCCCAGCGGCTGCTGGGTGATGAGCGAGTAAGGGCCTGTCGACCGTGCGTGGATCTTGTCTTCCACCAAGTGGATGAGCTTCAGCATGTAGATGTAGCCAACGGTCACTGGCTGGTCGAAGGCCTCGCCGGTCCGTCCGTCGTAGACTGTCTGCTTCCCAACGACCGGCGGCGCCTCGTTCACGCGTCGCGCTACGAGCGCCATCCGGTCGTCGAACTGATCGGCCGGCAGCGTCCGCACGTCCCGCTCGCCACGCTGCTCCATCCAGAGCGACAGGCACGCGTGCCGCGCTGCTCCGGTTACGGTGCCGCGCAGCACCTGATCCGGATCGAAGCCGCCTTCGCGCACGTAGGCTTCCATCGCCTCGACATCGACTCGCTCGCCGACCATGCTGTCCGCGGAACGCAGCGCCTTCTCGGTTTCCACCGCTCCTGCCTGCACCGCGATCCATGCGCGCGACAGCGCATCCTGAATTTCGAGGTCGTTCGCGCCGTCAAACACCGGCGTCACCGCACGAAATCCGAGCGTCGAGGCGGCCCAGCCAAGATGCGTTTCCAGCACCTGGCCGACGTTCATGCGCGACGGCACGCCGATCGGGTTCAACACGATTTCCACTGAACGACCATCCGCGAGGTATGGCATATCCTCGATCGGCATGATGCGCGACACCACGCCCTTGTTGCCGTGGCGGCCAGCCATCTTGTCGCCTTCGCTGATCTTGCGCTTCTGCGCGACAGAGACTCGTACCATCATGTTCACATCGGCTGACAACTCGTCGTCGGCCGCCCGCTTGAATACGCGCACGTCGATCACCTTGCCGCGTTCACCGTGTGGCACGCGCAGCGACGTGTCTTTCACCTCGCGCGCCTTCTCACCGAAGATCGCGCGCAGCAACTTCTCTTCCGGGGTCAGTTCGGTCTCGCCTTTCGGCGTGATCTTGCCGACCAGAATGTCGCCCTCGCGCACTTCCGCGCCGACACGGATGGTCCCCTGCTCGTCTAGGTCGCGCAGCGATTCCTCGCCCACGTTTGGGATGTCGCGGGTGATCTCTTCTGCGCCCAGCTTCGTGTCGCGCGCTTCGACTTCATACTTCTCGATGTGGATCGAGGTGAACTTGTCGTCGCGGAGCACGGATTCCGAGAGGATGATGGCGTCCTCGAAGTTCAGCCCTTCCCAAGACATGAACGCCACCAGCACCGACTGGCCCAACGCCAGTTCTCCGTCCTGCGTCGAGGACGAGTCGGCCAGCGGCTGGCCTCGGCGTACCTGCTGGCCCTTGTGTACCAGCGGGTGCTGCGTGATGCAGGTGCCCTGGTTCGATCGAACGAATTTCAGTAGCGGGTACTGCTGCTCGCGGCCCGACCGGTACTTCACAGTGATGAAGTTGGCCGAGGAGGACAGCACCTCGCCGTCCTCTTCTGACAGCAACACCTGACCAGAGTTGATTGCTGATTGGCGCTCCATGCCGGTGCCCACCAGCGGCACCTCGGCACGCAGCAGCGGCACGGCCTGACGCTGCATGTTCGCGCCCATCAGCGCGCGGTTCGCGTCGTCGTGCTCGAGGAACGGGATTAACGCTGCCGCCACCGACACCATCTGCCGAGGCGACACGTCCATGTAGTCGACCTCGATCGGCGCGACCATGCGCGGGTGCTCACCGTGCCGCACTTCTACGCGGTCGGTGAGGATGTTTCCGCTCACATCCAGTGGCGTGTTGGCCTGTGCGATGCGCAGCACTTCTTCTGCGTGCGCGTCGAGGTAGGTCGTCTCTGTCGAGGCGAACGGCGCTACGGCAAACTGGTCTTCCGCGGACTGCGCCAGCGCCCTGGCCAACGTCGCGTCGACGATCTGGCCATCGCGGCCAATGATCTTTCCCTGAGCGTCCGGCACATCCTGCGCGAGGATGCGGCCCACGAGTTCCGCGCTGCGCTTGCCGATCTCGTGCAGCACAGGCCGGTACGGCGTCTCGATGAACCCAAAGTCGTTCACGCGCCCGTATGTCGCGAGGTTGCCGATCAGGCCGATGTTTGGCCCTTCTGGCGTCTCAATCGGGCAGATGCGGCCGTAGTGGCTGAAGTGCACGTCGCGGACATCGAACCCTGCCCGGTCGCGCGACAGACCGCCTGGCCCCAGGGCAGATAGACGGCGCTTGTGCGCCAGTTCGGCTAGTGGGTTGGTCTGATCCATGAACTGCGACAACTGTGAGCCGCCGAAGAACTCTTTCATCGCTGCGACTACCGGCCGGATGTTCACCAGCGCCGACGGCGTGGTCTCTTCCGGGTCGGTGATCGTCATGCGTTCTCGCACCACCCGCTCCATGCGGAGCAGGCCGACGCGGAACTGGTTCTGGATCAGTTC
>CAMDNW010000026.1 GCA_945903275.1 Thermoflexus hugenholtzii JAD2 | reverse complement strand
CCCAGCGCCTGCTTCACACCCTCAGGGATCATCACCTCCGACGCAGACGTCGCTGTGAGCGTCCCTTCCTGCGCCATCAGATTCACCACTTCCGAGAGGAAGAATGGGTTGCCCTCGGTCTCCTCGAACACGCGGCGCACAAGCTCGCGCGACGGCTCGACACCGGCCGCGCGCGCGATGTAGTCGTGCACGTCTGGTTCGGTGAGGCCGCGCAGCGGCAGGCGCAGGAACAGGTCCTCACGGTTCATGTCGGCCAGCGCCTGCGACAGCGGATGGCGGCGGTCGAGGTCGGTGTCGCGATACGTGCCAAGTACCAGGATGCGCGAGTGCGACAGGTCACGCGCGAGATGCGTCAGCAGCTGTAGCGTGGCGCGGTCCGACCAGTGCAGGTCGTCGAGCACCACGACCAGCGGCACACGCTCCGACACGCTGTGCAGAAATCCGCTCATCGCATCGAAGAGCTGGAACTGCCCTTCCTCGGAGTCCGCGGGTGGTGCCTCGGGCAGGTTGGGGAACAGCGCACGCAGGTTGAAGATGCGCTGCAACTCTGAGGCGTACGGCTCCCATTCTCGGCGTCGGATCTCGTCGCTGTTCTGGTCGCGGTACGAACGGCCGGCCAGCACCCACGGCCAAAACGGTGGTGCGCCGCCCTGCTCGTTCGCGCGGCCCCAGTACACCTGCGCACCGCGCAGCCGCGCATACGTCTCGAGCTCCTGCGTCGTGCGTGTCTTGCCGATGCCCGGCTCGCCCACCAGCATGACGACCGAGCCGCGACCGGCGAAGGCGCTGTCAAAGGCGCCACGCAAGCGCTCGAGCTCGCGCTCGCGCCCGACGAACACGCCACGCGCGAGGCGGTCGAGCGGGTTAGCGGAAGAGTCGGAGTGCGACACCGACTTCGCGTTCGGGTCGACGCGTTCCAGCGCCGCGAGCACCTCCATCGCGGTGGACGGACGTTCGGTGGGCACCTTCGCCAGCAATCGCAGGATCAGGTCTTCGAGGTCAGGCGGGCATTGATCGGTGTTCCAGCTCGGCGCCACGGGCGGTGTGTTGATGTGCTGCGAGATCACCGCCGTCGGGTCGTCGGCTTGGAATGGCGGCTTCCCCGTCACCATCTCGTACAGCATCGCGCCGAGTGAATAGAGGTCGGACTGCGGCACCACCTGGCCGCCGAGCGCCTGCTCCGGCGGCATGTATGAGACCGTCCCGACCATCAGTCCGTGCTGTGTGAGCCTCGAACGTCCGAGGTTCACGGCGAGGCCGAAGTCACCGATCTTGGCGACGCCTTCGGCCGTCAGCCAGACGTTCCCCGGCTTGAGGTCGCGATGCACGATCCCCTGTGCGTGCGCAAACACGAGGCCGTCGGCGACGTTCTTCGCAATCGCGAGTGCCCGTTCGAGCGGAAGGGCGCCGCCTGCCTTCTCCAGCAGGCCTTCAACATCCCCACCGCCGAGCAATTCGGTCACGACGTAGGGCGCACCGCCCTCCTCGCCCATCTCGAAGATCGTGACGACGTGCGGGTGCGAGCCCATGCGGCCCATCGCCTGCGCCTCACGCGTGATGCGCTCGCGTCCGGTGGCGTCGAGGCCATCCGTCTTGATCAGCGCAAAGGCCACGTCGCGATCAAGGGACTCATCGTGCGCGAGGAAGACTTTCTTTTTGCCACCCTCGCCGAGGAAGCGGCGCACGTGGTAGCGGCCTGCAACGAACGACTCGGGGTGTGCGGCAGGGGCGGCTGTCGTAGGGGTGGGGGCAGCAGGCGCCGGCGTCGAGGGTGTGGTAGAGCCGAGGTTGGCCTCGGCCATCTTCAGGAAGGTCTGGGCATCCTCGCTGTCGGGGTCGCTCGCAAGTACTGCCCGGGCCTTGTTCGCGACCAGCGGCCAGTCGTCGGCGGACATGGCGGCTTCGGCCTCGTCCAAGAGGGCGTCAATGCGGCGCTGTATACGTTCAGTTGTCATCGGCGCGCATTATTGCGTTACTTGTCGACGTAGAACCAGCGGCCGACCTGGGCGTTGGCCGAGTACTGGTTCCAGAAGCCCGAGACTTTGTCGTAGCCGCCGATATCTGCCTGCAACATGCGGCGGACGGGCTTGGAGTTGATGACAAACGACAGCATCCATTCGTCCATGAAACGACGCTGAAACTCGTCGAGCATCTTTGTGCGAGCGTTCTGGTCGAGTTCAACAATCGCTTTGTCGAGCAATGTATCGATTGCAGGGAAATTGCCACGGCCGTAGTTGCGGCTTCCCTCTGAGTGGTACTGGGAGATCATCTCCAAGACGGCGTCGGGGACGACCGTGTTCACATAGTTGGTGAGTTGGAACTTCCCCTCAGCCAGCGGCACCGAGTACGCGGCGCTGTCGACGGCCTTCTGCTTCACCTTCATTTCCGGGAACACTGTCGCCAATTGATCCTGAAGGATGGTCGTTTGTGAGGTTCTAATGTCACCCCGCGCGTACAAGACCTCAAAGTCGATGCCCTTACCGCCGGGGTAGCCAGCGGCGGTCATCAACTTGTTCGCCTCGGCGCGATCCTGCTGCTTGGTAGCCGGATTGTAGCCGGGGAGCCCCTTCACCTTGTCGTGCGTCCATCCCTCTAGGAAGCCCGGGCTCACCACCGCCGTGTACGCCCAGCCAGGCCCGTAGTAGGCATCATTCATAGCGGCGTAATCAATGGCAAGCGACAGCGCTTTGCGGACGCGGAAATCCTCGAAGGGCTTGAACAGGACGCTCGGCCGGAAGTACTCCCAGTTGCCGTCCACCCAGGCGTACAAGTTTGCCTCGGGCCGCTGGCGACGGACGAACTCGATGGAATCTGGTGTGTCTGTCGAGACAGATTGAGTTTGGCGAGAGATGAACGCTGCGGTGGTTGCAGCGGTGTCCGGAACGGAAATCTCACAGAACTCGTCGAAATACGGCTCACCTGGCCGGAATTCAGCGTAGCGGGGATTCTTCTTGAAGACGTGGCGCTGATCGTTCACGAACTCGGCAACCTGATAGGCGCCGATACCGGCCATCTTCAGCGGATCCTTGAAGCCGACATCGTCCATTTCCTTCGGCATCAACGGCGTGCGATTCTCCATGATGCCGTTGAAGAACGCACTGTTGGGCTTGGACAGCGTGACCTTTACGGTGAGTGGGTCGACCGCCTCGGCCTTCACGATGTTCTGCACCATGGTCGCACGCTGGAACGACGGCAGTGGGATCTTGAGGCGCTCGGCATAGAGCCCGCCAATGCGCTCCAGGTTCCAAGCAACATCCGCAGCGGTGAACTGGCGACCGTTGAACGGGGCGATGTTATGGACGAACAGTTTCGGGTGGATTTTCAGAACGAGCGTCAAACCCTTCGGATCGGCGACTTCCCACGACGTGGCCACGTGGGGGAGGATCTTGCCGGTGTCCGGATCGGGCTCAAGCGTGCGCTCGGTTACACCTCGGTGCCAGATGTTGTTGCCGCGGGCGGTGTGCGGATCGAATTGGCTCAATTCGGTGGTGAAGCTGGTGGTCCAGATGCCGCCGTAGCGAGGCTTGCGTTGCACCACCGGTGCGGTCTTGGGGAGGCCTCCGCCGCTCGTGGCACCAGAGACTCCACCCTGTGCGGCAGGTGCGGCACCGGTTGCCGCGCCGGTGCCCGCCGCGCTGCCACAACCGAGCAGTGCAGCCCCCGCGAGACCGAGGGCACCGACACCCGCTCCTTGCAGGGCAGTTCTACGGCTGAACCGGGTCATATACGTGGAGAGCATTACGGCTCCTTCTCCCATAGGGGACCTACACCGGAACCCGATGTAGCGGAGCGATGCTATCACATACGTATGTATGTAGCCATTAGCGGGGACATAGCGCGGCACTCTGTTGCTGGAGGATGCGTTCGGGATGGTGAACGTGGTCGCCAGCCGTTCGCGGGGCTCTCCGAGGACTGGCATCCGGAGCCGACATCGACGAGCGGACTTTCACCATGGGCGGCACCCGCTCCCAGCGAGTCATGGAGAAGCTGGGGATGCGCCGCGAGAGTATCCGGCCTGGCGATCACGTGGCACGTGACGGAACGCTCGTGGACGAGGTGGTCTACGCCGTGAGCCGCGAAGAATGGGGCGTCGCGACCGGCTGACTGGGACTGTTGCTCTTCCTCATACGACTAAGTCTTGTTCACGACTGCGCGAAGACTTGCCAACACTACTGGCGCAATGATTCGGACGCTCGCCCCGGCCACCAGCTATCAGCCACCCCGCACTGATCGCATCGATACCTGCCGAAGCGCTCTCCCGTCTCTCCCCACCCAGCCCACAACACGGAGGCCCCCGGCATACGCCGAGGGCCTCCTCCGTTGATCTCCCACCGAGAACCCCTGCCGCGGCTACTTATCCACGTAGTACCAGCGGCACACCTTCGTCTGCGTCGCGTACCCGTACGTGATCCCCCACGTCGTGTCGAACCCGCCGACGTTCCCCTGGATCATGTTCTTCCGCGGCTGCGCGTACAGCACGTACATCGGCATCCACTCGTCCATGAACTTCTGCTGCGCCGTCTCCAGCATCGCCTTCCGGGCATCCCCGTTCAGCTCCACGATCGCCTTGTCCAGCAGCGTGTCCAGCCCGGCGTCATTGAAGTGCCCGTAGTTCCGGCTCCCCTTGCTGTGGTACTGCGACGTGAACTCCAGCACCGCGTCCGGCACACACGTGATCGTGTACGCCAGGATCTGGAACTTACCTTCCGCCTGCGGCACAGAGAACGTCGCGCTGTCCGGCATCGGCTTCAGCTTGAACTTGATGTCCGGGAACACTTCGCTGATCTGGTTCTGGAACCGCGTCGCGTTCGCCGAGTTCACCGGCGACGTCGCCTGGTAAATGATCTCAAAGTCCATGCCCTTACCCTTGGGATACCCCGCGGCCTCGAGCAACTTGTGCGCCTCAGTGCGATCCTTCGCCTTCGTATCCGGGTTGTACCCGGCCAGGCCCTTCACCTTGTCCGGCCCCCACGCCTCCGGGAACATCGGGTTCAGCGCCGCCTGGTACGCCCAGCCGTCGCCGTAGAAGCCCTCCGCCATCGCCTTGTAGTCACCCGCCAGGTGCAGCGCCTTGCGCACGCGGAAGTCCTTGAACGGCCCGTACTCCACGCTCGGCCGGATGTGCTGCCAGTTCTGGTCCACCGTCGTGTACAGGTTCGCGTCCGGCTTCGCCTTCTTGATCGTGTTGATCGTCTCCGGATCGGGCGTGTCGAGCTGCTGAATCTGCCCGGAGATAAACGCCGCCTGCAGGCTCGCCGTGTCCGGGATCACGAGGTGATCCCACATGTCGAAGTACGGCTCATTCGGCCGGAACTCCGCGTACCGCGGGTTCTTCTTGAATGACGCCTTCTGGTCGTTCACCCACCCGGCCATCTGGAACGCGCCGATGCCACCCACCTTCATCGGATCCTTGAACCCGACCTCCGGCATCTCCTTCGGCATGAACGGCACACGGTTCTCCGTCAGCCCGTTGAAGAACGCATTGTTCGGCCGCGACAGCGTCACCTTCACCGTCAGCGGATCCACCGCCTCCGCCTTCACGATGTTCGCCACCATCGAGGCGCGCTGGAACGACGACAGCGGAATCTTCTCCTGCGCCGCCGTCAGCCCGCCGATGCGCATCAGGTTGAACGCCACATCCTCCGCGTTGAACTGCCGCCCGTTCCACGGCGCCATGTTGTGAATGAACAACTTCGGATGCACCTTGAACACCAGCGTCAGCCCCGAAGGATCCGCCACCTCCCACGAGGTGAGCACGTGCGGCAGGATCTGGTTCGTGACCGGGTGCGGCTCCAGCCCCTTCTCACCCACGTGCCCGTGCAACCCCGCGCCCAGCGCGGTGTGCGAGTCCCACTGCTTCCCCTGCGTCGTCCCCGCCGTCGTCCACGTCCCGCCCGGCTTGATCTTTCCCGTCACCTTCGGCGCCACCAGCGGCAACCCCTGGCCGCGGGTCGCTCCGGCTACCGAGGTCGCCTGCACCTTTGGCGAGCCCCCGCTCGTGCCCCCGCTGCTCTGGCACCCCAGTAGCGCCGCGCTCGCCAGCCCCAGCGCACCGAAACTCGCTCCCCTGATCGCCGCCCGTCGGCTCAACCCACTGGTCATACGGCATCCCTCCGCGAGTCTGCTCGATCCGGCTGGCCGTCACCTGCGGCCACGCCTGCAATTTAGCAGTGCGCGTCGATGTGCGCGAGCAGGCCGACTTGTATCAAGCCGCCCTCGAGGTGCTCCTCGGTCAGCCGTGGATGGGCGGAATCTTCTGGTGGCAGTGGTTCGCCAATCCCGCCATCGGAGGCCTCGAGGACGATGGATTCACGCCGTTCGGCAAGCCCGCCGAGCAAGTGCTGAAGACGTTCTATTCCGCGAACCCGTAGAACGCCGGATGATGCACCGGCCGAGGTTCTGTCAGAACTCAGGGCTCGACCCCGATTTCGGCCAGGAACGTGAGAAGAAGCAGCCCCGTTTCGTATCTGAGACCAAGTGCCGGCAAGACCAGATCAGGCGCCTTCTAGGCCCTGGCCACTGAGTTCTGACGGAACCTGACAAACTGGTGTCCCCGTTTGTGACGCGGCGGTCACTGCGCGGTATCGCAGAAGAGGAATCGACGATGAGTTTCCGCGGCTTCTTATACGCATGGGCACGGTTACTGGGCGACGTGAACGCTGTTCAGAAAGGACGCGTGGGCCAGCGTGTGGGGCGGCGTATCGTTGGTAAAATAACTGGGCGACTACTCGGACGGTTGTTCAAGTAGCTCGCACGGGTTCTTTCAGCGCCACATCACATTTCGCCGATCCAGATCCGCACTGTGTAGAGTGCAGGGCTTGAACGCAGGCGTAGTGGTCGAGCCTTGAGTTGCGTAAAGCCCGGGCAGGCCGTCGCACTATCGAGATGCAGGACGACGCGAGGCGATTACCAATGTTGCTACGGGCTTCACGCGAGGAGGAACACAGTGACTCAGCCGCCTGCGTCAGACGGCTACGACGATGACAACGGCTACAGTGCGGCGAACGATGCCGCATCCGAGTCCTTCGGGACAGGCAAGGATGCCTTTCCCTTCGCCATTGATAGCCGCACGAACTGGACGACAGTTTCCGATGACGCGACCAGCGCCACTATTCCTTCACGCGCCTTTGCTGCGGGCGTCGTTACCGCCTTCGCCGCCATCGAAGCCGCAGTGAGAGTCGCCTTTGCAGAAGACGGCGACCAGCGACGCGCATACAGCACCGCATGGTTCGCAGCCTTTGCCGCCGCGCGCTCTGCTGAGGGCGATTGGGCTAATTACCTCGATGCCGGGATTGCCTCCTACTCCGAAGCACGCGACGCAGCGCGTGACGCGCACACCAAAGACGCCCCGTAGCGTGGTTCCGTCAGCACTCAGGGCTCGAGCTCTAGCAAGCCCCAGCCAACACCGCTGCGCAAGAGCAGATAACTGGACAACATTTCGCTCTGTTCCCACGTCTGTAGCACAGCGCATATGGGATAATGCTTCCCAAGCAGTACGAATGGCGGCACCACACGCTGTACCACGATCACAGATCGGCACGAAACAGTTGTGCGGGGTGTGGGAAGAGAATGACGAGATGACAACCTACGCGGAAATGAATGGCCTGGTTGAGGCCACACCCGAAGACGTAGGGATGTCGAGCCGACGGCTTGTGGTCCTCACACGCGTGGTCCAGCAATACGTCGACGAGGGCAAACTTGCCGGGGCGATCACCGTCGTGGCGCGTCATGGGCGCGTGGCGCACTTCCAGCTCTATGGCGACATGGACGCCGAGGCGCACAAGCCGATGGCCGCTGACGCCATCTTCCGCATGGCGTCGATGACCAAGCCGATCGCCAGCGTCGCACTGATGAGTCTGTACGAGGAGGGGCACTTTCAGCTCGAGACCCCGGTTGCTGACTTCATTCCCGCGTTTTCCGGGTCGGGGGTGTTTGTCAGTCGCAACGCAGGGATCGTAAGCACTCGGCCGCCCACTCGCCCGATCACGGTGCGAGACGTCCTTACCCACACTGCTGGCTTCGACGGGCTCCAAGGCGGCACGGATGTGACTGACTCCTACAAGGCCGCCGGAATAGCGGGTCTGGACGGTGCTGCTCCAGCCACCGGCACGCTCGCCGAACGCGCCGATCTGCTCGCGCGGCTGCCGCTCGTATCCGACCCGGGGCAGCGGTTCACGTACCACTACGGGACTGACATCGTGGGCCGGCTGTGCGAGGTGATCAGTGAGAAGCCGCTCGATCGCTTCTTGCAGGAACGCGTATTCGGTCCGCTCGGGATGAGGGACACCTCGTTCCATGTCCCGGCAGCGAAGCGCGGCCGGCTTGCCGCGAACTATCAGCAAGCCGATGGCGACGGACCTCAGTACCGCCGACAGGATCCGCGCACCGACGCGCGTTACGCCGAGGATGCGACGTTCCTATCAGCCGGAGCCGGGCTGGTGTCCACAGCTGGCGACTACGTTCAGTTCGCGAAGATGCTCACGGGAGGAGGGGAGCTCGGCAGCGAGCGCATTGTCGGCAGGCGCACGCTCCGATTTATGAGCGCGAACCATCTGCCCGGAGGTCGCGACCTCGAAGAAATGGGCAGAGCTCACTCGCCGACATCGACCTCCCGCGGCACGGGATTCGGCCTCGGATTTGCGGTGCTCCTCGATCCGGCGAACGCAGGGATTCTCGGGACGCCCGGCGAGTACTACTGGGGTGGTGCGTTCTCCACGGCGTTCTTCATCTCGCCCGCCGACGATCTCGCGGTGCTCTTCCTCACGCAGCTCGGAGGCTCGACACATCACATCCGCCAGCAACTTCGCATCGCCGCATACCAGGCAATCGACGACTGACCGTCATACGCGAACTGGCCGTCGATTCCCGATGACCATTGGGCGTCTAGTCCAGCACCTCGACCGCATCGCCCAGCCGCACCTCGCCGCCGTTACGGGGCAGCATGTGCACCGCGAACGAGGGGCGCTCTTGGCCAAAGGCGCGCGTGAGCGTGGTCATCACCTCGCGGTCGCGCACGCCCTCGCTCGGGCTGGCGTGCGTAGCGAGGCAGCGCACGGCAGGTCGGATGACGTCGAACGTCACGCCGCCGATGCGGATCGCGTGCTGCGCCCAGCCGAACTCCCCCCACGCCTCGAGGCCGCCGATGACGATGTTCGAGCGGAAGCGCCGTTCGTCGAGGTCAGAGTCACCCAGTGCTGCCCCGAGTGCGGCGAGACTACCGCGGCCGTGCAGCGTGACGCGGCCCTCGACCGAGTCCTGGTAGCGCGCGGTGGCGCCGTCGCCGATCAGCCGGAGCGGCAGCCGCCCGGCGCGGCCTAGGTCGGGCTGCTCCGCCTGTTCCCGCGCGAAGGCGGCCACCGCCGATGCCAGACGCACGCGCCCGGCATCGTCCAGCGCGTCCTCGACGAGCAACGCGCCGTCGAGGCTGATCGCCATGCGGCGCACGTCCTCGTCGTAGCGCAGCGTCAGCCGCGCAAGCGCCGGGGTGTTCACCAGCGCGAGCATGTTCGCCTTTGGCCACCAGTCCGCGCCTGCCGCCTGTTGCGGCGCCTCCGGCGCATCGCCGAGCAGGAAGGCGAGCGCGCGGTCGCACGCCACGCGGCCGTCGGCGAGCACGGTCAGCGCCTCGCGCGATTCGGGTGTGAAGCCCTTCACGGGATGGCGGTAAAGGGCGACGACGTGGAGTGTCTGTGTAGTCATGGCGCGGAGTGTACGCCCACCCTCTCGCAGCCTGTGCAAGCGCCATCAGACCGTGCTCGCGACCGGCAAGCCCATCGTGAGCTTCGGGAGCGGTCGCAAGTTCCCAGCACCGAGGTAGCAGCCCCTCGCAGCTCGACGGGAAGCTCGAGTGCACTGAGTGCCGCGCCGCTGAATCGCTGCTGCGCGTTGGCGTCCCAGCACACTGACAAGATCACCGCAGCCGGACTGCTCGCCACCGCGACGCTCGATCGCAGGACACACGAGTGCCGGATAGTGGAATCGATAAGTCTCGTAGCTAGAGTGCTAGCATCGGCCGAGGCGCTCATCAGGATTGAACGCGGGCGACGCAGCGTTCCACCAATTCGCCACGCGAGAAGGAGCGGGAGCGACGATGACGACCAACCCACCGATCGACTGGCCACGAGTCCATGACGAGGCAGTCGAGAAGCTCTGCACGTACCTCCGGATCGATACATCAAACCCTCCCGGCCACGAGCGGCTGGCATGTGACTTTCTCGCGGCGATCCTCGACGCGGAAGGCATCCCGTACGAGCTCTATGACGCGGGGAACGACCGCGTTTCGCTGCGGGCAGTGCTCAGGGGTGATGGCAGCAAGCGTCCGCTGATGCTCCTCAACCACACCGACGTCGTGCCGGTGGAACGCCAGTACTGGGACGAGGAACCGTTTAGCGGCCTAGTCAAAGATGAACACATTTGGGGTCGTGGTGCCCTCGATATGAAGGGACTCGGCGTCGCCGAGCTCATGACGTTCCTCACCTTGAAGCGGAACAACGTGCCGCTGGCGCGCGACGTGGTGTTCTTTGCGATGGCCGACGAGGAGGCTGGAAGCGAGTTCGGGATGCGCTGGCTGGACCGCAATCACCCGGAATCGCTCGACGCCGAGTTCGTGATCAATGAGGGCGGTGGCGGCGCGACTGAGCTGTTCGGAGTCGAACGGCCGGTCTTCACGATCGCAGTGTCAGAGAAGGGTCCGCTCTGGCTCCGTCTGGTTGCGGAGGGGCGCCCGGGACACGGCTCTGTTCCCCATGACGACAACGCCCTCGACCGCCTAGGCGAGGCGATGCATCGCATCCGGCAGTGGAAGAGACCTCTCTCTGTCTCGCCTGTCCTGCAGGAGTACTTCCAGAGACTGCAGCGGGCCAGCATCTTCAAGGGCGATGCGACCGAATCAGGACTAGCTGAGGTGGCTGCCGTTGACCCGCGCATCAACGCACTGCTGTCGAACACCATCAGCGCGACGACGATTTCCGCGGGTATCAAGCACAACGTGATCCCGGCCCGCGCTGAGGCCACCATCGATGTTCGTCTGCTGCCGGGCGTGAAACCGGAGGAATTCATGGCAGAACTCGAACAGGTCATCGACGACCCGAAAGTGAAGATTGAGCGTGTTCACGTGGGCTGGTCGGAAGCCAATCCGTTCGACACCGAGCTCTTCCGCACCATCGAGGCAGTCGTGCATGAGCATCTGGAAGAGGCAGTCGTAGTGCCGGGGATCACCGTGGGATTCACTGACAGCAGCGTCCTCAGGAACAAGGGCGTCATCTCGTACGGCTTCTCTGGTGGGTTGAACACTCCCGAGCTCGCCCGCGGTGTCCACGGAAACAACGAGCGGATCAGCATCGAGAGCTTCACGCGGAGCGTCGAGATGGTGTACGAGGTGACCCGACGGATGTGCGCCCACTAGAGGTGATTCGACAAGGCGACCAGTGTCGCGACCACGAGAAGGAAATCGGCAGCGAGCACACCGTAGGAAAAGCAGTGCCATTCGGCGAGCTGAGGTCGTCTCGAAATTCCCAAAATGCGCGCACGACGAGCGTGCTTCCCAAGCAAAGGGTCGCCGGTTCGAATCCGGTCGACCGCTCCATCCTCGGATAGAGCAAGAAGCCCGCCATTGATGGGCTTCTTTTTGACCTTTATCGCGACCCTCTGCTTTCCAGTACTCGATGTCGCAGCCTTCGCGGCCCTCTGCCCAAAAACTGAAGCTCAGTGACCACCGCAACAATCTGCTTACCGGACCGCGGGGCGCCAATCAGACTCCCCCAACGCTCTAACGATTCCCCGCGGGCGGTGCGTCGTGATTAGCCTCGAGCACCTCACTAGCCGGAACGTGGGTGCTATACGGCTCGTATACTGCCAATGGAGCCACTGCGGCGTAACCTCCGCCGTCAACCCATTCACGAGATTCGGCACCCCATGGCGCTCGGCGCGACGATCTACACTTTCGATATCGAGCTCGCCGATTCCGATCGTGCGGTATACCAGACGCTCAGCCTGCGCGTTGCGCAGCATCCCAGCGAGACGGCGGACTACCTGCTCACTCGTGTTGTCGCGTATTGCCTCGAATACGCCGAAGGCATCGCCTTCTCCAAGGGCTTGTCAGACCCGGGCGATCCCGCGATCGCCGTTCGCGATCTCACCGGCGCGCTGCAGACGTGGATCGACATCGGATTGCCCGAGCCCGAGCGATTACATCGCGCGAGCAAGGCTGCTCCGCGCGTTGCCGTGTATACGCACAGGGACCCTGCGCAGTGGGCGGTCAAGCTCGCGGCCGCGAAGATCTATCGCGCCGAGAAGCTCGAAGTCTTCGTGTTCGACCGCGCGTGGCTCTCGCAGCTCGTCGCGCGATTGGAGCGACGCATGCGGTTCTCGCTGACGCGTTCCGGGGGCGATATCGACTTGACCATTGGTGATACCACGTTGCAGACCGTGCTCGTACGAGGCGCTTCGGCGGGCTGACTCCGGGATTGCGCTGGCCAATAATCGCCCCTCTGGATCGTGCTGGGGTACAGGACAAGTAGCGAGCCCGTAAGCAGCATGAGACTATTGAATACATGACTTGGATACCGCTGTTTGTGGCCTTCGTTGTAGGTCTTGGCGCTGCAACGCAGTTTGCAATGATCGGTTCGCTCGCCAGGGAGCGCGGAGCACCTGAGGCGACCTTCATCTCCTTGATGGGGACAGTTGGTGGCATCGCCACACTCCTGGCGGTTCGGTTGTTACGCGGCTCGCCACCCGTATTGCCTACCCCACTCGATCGTTTGGCGACAATCGCGGTAATTGGCATCTGTGCCGTCACGTTACTGGTGATTGCCCTACGCGGAACTCAACCATACTTCGCATTCACGGGTGTCTTTGCCGTCGCCTTCCTCATTAGCACAGCACTCATCGTCCCTCGGATAGGTATCGGTCTCTTCTTTATCACTAACGCGGCGGGCACCTTGGTCGGCAGCGTCCTGCTCGACCAGATAGGTGCGTTTGGTGCCCAGCCTGTTCCGACGACACCAATGAAGCTCCTCGGGTTGGGGGTGGTGCTGGTGGGCGTCGGTCTCGTTCGCTTCGCGAAGTGACGCCAAGGTGAGCGACACGTGGGGATTCTTCGACTGGCCGGAAGGGCGCGCGCCTCAAAGAGCTTCGCGAAATATCGGGGCCTCGCGAAGGAGCCTCGCCTGGCGGAATGTGTGAGCGCTATCCGCGTGAGCACCCAGAAGGTGCCTTTCTCTATCAGCAGCTCAATGCCCTCAACGCGCCCCTCAGTGGACAGATGGCGTTGGATCGCGCGGAGCTTAGTGCCCAGGCACGTTCATCGCGGATGGGCGTGCCCACGGTGGATGAGATCCGGAAACTGAAGGTTCCCACGCTATTTCTAGTTGGTGGTGAAGACCTTCTTGCGCCACCGGAGATCATGCGGATGATCTCCGTGCTGGTGCAAAATTCCGCCTACGTAGAAGTTCCAGGTTCGGGGCATTCGACCTACTTCGAGAATGCCCACGCGTTCAACCAGCATGTGGGGGCGTTCCTTGCAGCGCACGTCGGACAGGAAGCATCGAAGTAACACGACGATCTTCCGAACCCGGCTGTGGCGGCGATGACCAGCGAGCGAGTGCGATTGGCCTGTGACCCGCAGGCTCATCATGGGCCTCGAGTTTGCCGGTAAGCACGATGCACGAGCGGGTGATAGTCGATCGGCGCCGCCTACAACCCTGACAGCAACTCGAAGATATTCCCGTCGGGGTCACGGCCGTAAGTCAGGGTGACGCCTGGCGCCACCTCTAGCGGCTCGCAGTCAAACGACACGCCGGCAGCCAACAGGCGCGCATACTCAGCATGCACATCGTCGACGGCGAAACAGAAGTGGTTGATGCCGTGGTCCACAGCAGGTGCATCGACAGCCTTTGGGCGGCCTGCCGGGTGCGCATACTCCCGCAACTCGAGGCGCATCCCCTCCCGCTTTAGCATTGCCGAGCGCGCTGAGGACCCGGTAGCGTGCAGTTGGCGGTCGCGCACCTCGTTCCCCGCTCCCCAGCCGCCGAGATTGAGCACCTCGAAGTCAAACAGCGACGTATAGAACGCAATCGCCCGGTCGATGTCCGGTGTCGAAACACCGATGTGGTGCAGGTAGCCGATCATCGTCGCGCTCCGTCCCGCTGCACGCCGGTCGAGCATCGTGGCACGCGTACCCGCACGGCGTGCGGGTACGCTGCTCGGCGACGAGAACCATCGAGCGAGGCGGGACTCGCCTTCCCTCGCTCGATGGGGCGCGCGCTAGATATCTAGATAGAAGGTGCCCTTCTCATTTCTCAGTCTGCCACAGCCAGTTTTGAGATTGGCGGTATTGCGCATACGCCCACGGTCCCGAGATGAGGTCGTAGCCGGCGATATTGCCGTGAACGGCTTGATTAAACGGGGGTGTGCGTAGCATTACTAGCGGCGGACCTTCCTTGAGAATGCGCGTCACGAACGACCGCAGCAGCTCGGTGCGGGCCTGAAGGGTCTGCGCTTCCGTCATTTTATCCAGGGTTGCGTCCGCCCACGGCTCCGAGAAGCCTTGGTAGTTCCGGCCCCCCTTCGTATGCCAGTAGGTCACGGCGTCGATAGCAGCGTCCGGCACACTGGTGTGATTCCAGACGCGGCCCTGAAACTCCTTGTTGTTGAGAACGTTCGTTGCCGACGCGTAGTCGGACAAGTTCTTCAAGTTAATCACCATCTTCGGGAACGCCTTCGTGAGCATATCTTTCACGCGAACATTCGAATCGCTAACTGTCGTGCCGTTGTTCACCTGATCCCATTTCAGCCCCGCGCCATCCTTGAACCCGGCAGCATCTAGGAGCCGTCCAGCTTCGGCGATGTCGGCTTGCTTCGTCGCTTGGTTGTACCCGGGCAACTTCGAGACTTGCTCCGAAGAAAGAGACTCAGGGAACTGCGAATGCGTGATCGCGCTGTACGTCCAGCCCTTGCCGAGCGGATCATTGAGCGCTTTGTAGTCGAGAGTCAGCATCATCGCCTGGCGGACCCTCATGTCCTTCCACATTGGGATCGTCACGTTCATCGCGAAATGATCCCAAGTCGGTCCGGGCCACAGGAAGTACTGCGAGTCCTTCGCGGATGCTAGCAACTGTGCCTCTTCTTGTGGTTGCACTCCCTCAAAAATCCCAACCTGGCCACTAATGTACGCGGCGAGCGTGGAGGCTCGATCCGCGATCACGAGCTTCTCGAAGGTACTGAAGCCAGGGCGCCCGCCCTCGTCCCACTGGCGGTAGTAGTCCGGAAATGCCTTGAAGACTTGGCGCGATCCCTCGGTATGTTCCGTCTGGATCCACGCGCCTGTGCCGAAAGCTTTCATCGAGTCCTTGAAACCGACCTCGTCGTGCTCGCGCGGAATCATCTGCGCGCGCGGATCAGACAGCGCCTGCATGATCGAGCCGTTCGGCTTGCTGAAGGTCAGCTTCACTGTGACGTCGTCGACCGCCTCTGCCTTTTCCAGACCGGCGAACTGCGCCACACGGGCGTACTTCGCCGCCGCTTTTGGATCGACCTTCCCGGCCTTCCTCATCAGACTGTATGCGACATCCTTTGCGGTAAAGATGCGACCGTTGACGGGCGGCTTCGGATGCGTCTTGATGCCCGGCCGAATCTTGAACACCATCTGGAGACCGGTCTTGTCGACCAGTTCATACGAGGTCAGCATGTCCGGCGTGATATTCATCGTCCAGCCATTGGCGTAGACCAACCGATCTTGCGTCGTCTCGACGTCTGCACCGGCGATGGAGACGTCCGGGTCCTGCTCGCGCGTGGTGTCCGTGACGGCGCGAGTGAAAGTACCGCCCTTGATGACTTTCTTGGTGTTGACCGCGACCGTGCCTAGTTTCGGGTCGAAGCCTTCGGCGCGCTTGACGTTCTTTGGGGCTCCGGAGTCTGCCATTGGGCTGCCAGCCGGTGCGCCGCTTGATGCTGAACTGCCACTTGATGCTGAACTGTCACCGCCGCCGCAGCCGAGCAACGCAGCCCCTGCGA
>CAMDNW010000025.1 GCA_945903275.1 Thermoflexus hugenholtzii JAD2 | reverse complement strand
GACGTATTGCATCATGATGCGTGGCGTCGTCGCTCCCAAGGAGCGCGCGGCGAGGACATAGTCACGGCCAGAGATTTGGAGTGCAGCAGCCCGCTTCACACGGGAACTCGTAATCGCATTCGGCAGCGCGAGCGCCAGAATGACGTTGAAGATCCCACTACCAAGGATCGAAACGATGGTGATCAGGAGAATCAATCCGGGCACGGCCTGCACGGCGTCGACGATGCGCTGGAGGAACATGTCGACCCAGCCTTTGTAGTAGGCACTGGTGATCCCCAGGATGGTGCTTGGAATCGTCGCAATCAGCGTCGCGAATACGGACACGGTTAGGGAGATACGCGCCCCGTGGATGAGGCGCGTGAACAGATCGCGACCGAACTGATCTGTCCCAGCGGGATGCATAATGCTCGGCGATTCAAGGGCGCCGCCGGTGTTCTGCTGGAGCGGGCCGTACGGTGTCAGGACGTCCGCAAACACGGCGCAAAAGATGAGGCCGAAGAGCACCACTGCGCCGAACGCACCGAGCGGCTTCTTACGCGTGAAATTCAGGCTCCACCGCAACACGGAACCGACGGACATGCCACTCTTGGCGCGTCCGATTTGCTGTGCCTGGCCAATCCCAACTTCTGCCATGACTACATCCTCCCCTGGTGGCTTCCGATTGCCTCAGCGTTACTTCAGTCGTGCGCGCGGGTCGAGATACCCGTATGACAGATCCACAAGCAAGGCAATCAGCATGACGAACATCGACGTCATCACCACAATGCCCTGCACGATCGGGTAGTCGCGCGAGGTAATCGAACCGGTCAGCAACCGGCCGAGCCCCGGAATAGCAAAGATCGTCTCCGCCACAACGGAGCCGCCGAGCAACGCGTTCACCTGAAACGCAAGCACGGTCACGACAGGGATGAGCGCGTTCTTGAGGGCGTGCTTCAGCACCACTACCGGCTCGTGCAGGCCCTTCGCACGAGCGGTGCGGATGTAGTCCTCCTGCAGCACTTCCAGCATCATCGTGCGGGTGAGCCGCGCGACCGAAGCCGAAAGCTGCGTCCCCAGTACGATGGCTGGCGGAATAATCAGCTTGATGTGGGCGATCGGATCTTCGGCCCAACCAACGTACTTGAAGGAGACGGTCATCCCCCACCAGAGTGTGGGGAAGATGACGATCGCGGTGCCAATCGCGAATCCTGGAATGCTGATCCCAAGAATCGAAACGGACCGCAACAGGTAGTCGAGCGGCTTGTCGCGGTACACCGCCGACATCACCCCGACCGGGATCGCGATCATGATAGAAGTCACGATAGCCAGTAGCGCGACCTGCGCAGTCACAGGGACGCGCTCAGCAATCAACTTGGTCACCGGCTGCTGATCCCAGAGCGAGTTCCCGAAGTCGCCGCGTACTACACCGCCCACGTACTTGACGTACTGAATGTAGACCGGGTCGCTCAGCCCCAGCCGCTTCTCAATGTCAGCGCGGCCAATGCCGTCGCTGTACTTACCCCCTCCACCCTGCTCTTCCAGCAGCAGGTCGACAATGCTCCCCGGAATGAGGCGCACCATAAATACGACCATGAACATGATGAGGAGCCAAGTCGGAATCATGCCGATCAGGCGCTGAATGACGTACTTACCCATGCGCGTTCCCCCCGGTGTGTCCGCGGCCAGTTTACTCGATGCCAACCGCTATGCGATCGTGCCTATCTTGCCCTCAGCAGGCGTGAACAATTACTCCGCTGGCTTACCTCCGCGAGGTTTCAGGCGCTCTAGGCCATCAGTGGCCGCAAGCCGCTCTAGGAACTGCATCCGCTCACGATCTCGCTGAGGATTGATCGCGTACATGTCCCGCGCAATCGCCTCGCGATCGACTTCGGATTCGCGATCGATTCGGTGGTCGAACGCATCGACCTCCTCGCTGGTGGGGGCGGTAACGGGGGCTTCCTTGTGGATTTCTGGGTGCTCCCAAGCGAACGCGGGCCGATCCACGGGCGAGGAGACTTCCTGGCCCATATGCCAGTACGTACCCCGGTCGGGAATCCGGCGCGGGAGGCCATCGCGCATGGTAAACGTCGCAAAATCGCGAGGCATCAGGCGCTTGGCCTCGAGATCGCACTCGGGACAGGGCTGTTGGGCGGCACTCTGGCTTGCGGGACGGAGCAGTTCAAAGACTCCGTTGCAATCACTGCAGTAGTACTCGTAGAGCGGCACTCGTGACTCCCGACTCTCCCGTAGGGAGGGCACCCCCGGAATGGGGACTAGTAATACCTAGCAGGCTATCACTGTCAACAGATCACACGCGGCAGCTACGGAGGGTGGATACGCAAGGATGGCCTATAGTCCAAACTAGCGAGCACCGGGCACCCCCGGCGCTCGCGTCAACGTTTGAATCCATGATTGCTAGATCGAACCCGCACCCGCAATCGCAACGAGTTGGTTGGTGTCCAGTCCCAACTCCCCGTTGAACACCTCAAAGTTGTGTTCGCCCAGCAGCGGCGCCCGCCGCCGGACGGAATTCGGCGTCGCTTCGAGCATGTACGGTGCGATCGGGATGCGTGCCTTCCCGAAGTCCGGGATGTCCACTTCCCCGAAGAAGCCGCGGGCGATCCAGTGCGGGTCGTCCAAGTTCTGCTCCGGGCGGCGGATCACCGAATATGGCAGGTGCAGCCCCTGGCCGCGGCGGTAGACCTCCTCGGCCGGACGCGACTGCACGAATTTCCCGAGCACCTCAGAGATACGCGCACGCTCTTGCGTCGCCTGCATCGGATCCGAGTGGATCGCCTGCTGGTACTTATCCTCGGCCAGGTCTTCAGCGGCGCCGAACTCTTCGAGCCACTTGATCAGGTCGGTCCAGTTCCCGCGAGCGCGCGGAATGCCCCCGCCCATCAGGTTGATGTAATTGCCGTCCGACGCCATGTACTGCCACGGCGCCGTGCGAGCGGGCGATGAGTGCCGCCCGGTCTGGCGCTGCACTAGGCGGCTGGCGTACTCCCAGTTCGGGAAGGCGCCCTCAACCGTGCAGGAAATCGACTCGTGAATCGACACGTCGACGAGCTGGCCCAACCCAGATGTCTCGCGCTCGTACAGGGCTGCGAGGACGCCGATCGCGCCGAACTCGCCACCCATCCAGATCGAGTGCTCGCCATCAGGCCGGATCGGCGGAATCTCGTGGTCGTCATAGCCCGTACTCATCATCGGGCCGCCGAGGGCGATCTGGGTGAGGTCGGTGACCGCCCAGTCCTTCCACGGGCCGGTGAGGCCGAACGGGGTGATGCAGCACCACACCAGCTTGCCGCCGTCGTGCATCGCCTTGAACGACTCGTGCCCCGCGTTCACCTTGTCCAGACTGCCCGGGGCGGTGCCGTCCAGGACGACATCGGCGCGTTCGAGCAGGCGCCGCCAGATCGTCAGGCCGTCGCCGGTCGATGGGTCGAGCGTGATGCCACGCTTGTTCGCGTTGAAGTACGCGTGGTGGAGCGAGCGCTCCTGACCGGGCTTGTCGGCGACAAACGGGCCGACCCGCCGGCCGCGCGAGCCTTCCGTCGGCTCCACGCGAATGACGTCAGCACCAGCCGCGGCGAGCAGCAAGCCCGCCGCCTCAGCGCGGTCGCCGATTTCGAGGATGCGGATGCCATCGAGCGGGCCGCTCATACGGCGACCTCCGCCTTCAGCGCGGTGACTTCGTCTTGGGTGTACCCGAGGAGTTCAGTCATGATCTCCTCGGTGTGCTCGCCGAATCCGGGCGCGCCGTGGCGGAGCTGCCAGTCCGTGCGCGAGAGGTGCAGCGGCAAGCCCTCGAAGCGGTGCGCGCCGACGTAGGGGTGCTCGGCGACAGCGAAGTGGTTGCGCGCCCGGTGCTGCGGGTCACGCTCCATCTTGTCTTCCTGGTTCTGCGCGGTACCAGCGGGCACGTCGTTGGCTTGGAGCACGTACATGAGTTCGCGCGTGTCCCAGCCCTTGGTGTACTCGTTGATTCGGGCGTCCATCGAGTCCTGCTGCTGCACGCGGCCAAGGTTGGTCGCGAACAGCGGGTCGCTGGCAAGGTCGTCCGCACCGAGCACCTTGCAGAGCGCCTGCCACTGGGCATCGGTCTCGCAGGCGATCGCGATCCAGCGGTCGCGACCCTCAGACCAGCCATCACAGCGGTAGACCGAGTGCGGCGCGACAGCCGGCCAGCGGCTGTGGTTGCCGATGCGGGTGTATTCCCGCCCGTTGACCTGGTAGTCCAGCATGGCGACGCCGCCCATCATCATGCCGGTCTCCACCTGCGCCACATCCACATACTGGCCTTCGCCGGTGCGCTTGCGGTGGTACAGCGCCTGGAGCAGCGCGATGGCGCCGTAGTAGCCCGCAGTGTGGTCGAGGTACGAATACCCCCAGCCGGCAGGCGGCATGTCCGGTAATCCAGACATGAACGTGGAGCCAGACACCGCCTGCGCGGTCGGCCCCCACGTGATATAGGTCGTGTCGATCCCTTGGTGACCGAAGCCGGAGATCGAGATGTAGATGAGGTTCGGGTTGAGTTCGCGGAGCTTCTCCATGCCGAAGCCCATGCGCTCGAAGGCGCCCGCGCTGAAGTTCTCGAGCACTGCGTCAGCCTTCGAGATCAGCCGCTCCACCATCTCGCGGCCACCGGGGTGCCAGACGTTCGCGGTCACGCCGCGCTTGTTCCGGCTCATGTTGTTGAACATCCCCGATCCGTTGAGCGACGGCCGATCTGGATAGACCTGCATCCCATTGCGCATCGAGTCGAGATACGACTCGTTCTCGACGCGAATCACGTCGGCTCCAAGGTCGGCCATGATGCGTGTGCATTGTGGCCCAGCCACGATCCACGAGAAGTCGACGACGCGGATGCCCTCAAGCGGGCGCTTACCGTCTGCCACTACGATCCCCCCTGTCCTACGACCAGCACTGGCCGCCGCAGCGCTCAGTCCGATCCGGGGGCATTGTAGCCGCTCAATGACGCAACGTGGATATTAGCGGCCAGAATCCGAGGCTCTACGCGGCCTGTGCGAGCAGGACGACCACGGCGGTCGTGCCGCTGTACCCATCGCTTTCCAGCCAGATCCGGCCGCCGTGGCGTTCTACGATCATCCTGGCAATCGGCAACCCCAACCCGGTGCTATAGGTATCGCGAGGCACGGCTGGCGATCGGTAAAACCGCTCGAACACGCGTACGAAGCGTCACAGGCCGGGCCCCTCGTCAACCTCAGCGAATGGGTCGGGGCCGAACGCCTCCGGGCGCGTGCCGTCGCCCCACCACTCGATCTCGGGCAACAGCCAGACGCCAAACTGCGCCTGCACGCGGTGCTGTATCTCAGCCATCAGCGCGGTCACCTCGCGCGCGGTGGCCACGCCGTCGTGGACGATGAAGTTCGCATGCAACTCGCTGACACGGGCCGTACCCACCGCGAGGCCTTTGCAACCAGCGGCCTCGACCAGCCGGCCGGCGAAGTCGCCGGGCGGGTTGCGGAAAATCGAGCCCGCGTTCGGCTCGGCGGTCGGCTGCGATGCCGAACGCGCATCGAGCAGCCGCCGCATCTCCGCCGCAATGTCCGCGCCCGCACGCGGGGCGAGTCCCAGCGTGACGCCGACCACCATCACACCCGAACTGCGCAGGCTGGAGCGGCGGTAGTCGAACTGCACTTCATCGCGCGAGAGCGTCTGGAAGCCGCGCGCCCCGAACACCTCAACCGACTCCACCAGCGGCCCGATGGAGCGGCCGTCACCGATGCCCGCGTTGCTCTGCAGCGCCCCGCCGACCGATCCCGGGATACCAATCGCGAATTCGAGGCCACCGAGGCCGTGCTCGGCGGCAGCGCGGGCGAGCGCGGGCAACATCACCGCCGCCCCTGCGGTGACATGGGTGCCCTCGAACGTCATGCCCCCAGCCGCGCTACGCAGCGAGACCACCACGGCATCGATGCCCTCGTCGGCGACGAGCAGATTCGAGCCGCCACCGAGCAGCCGGAACGACATCCGCTGCTGCATCGCCCAGAGCATGAGCAACTCGAGTTGCGCCAGGCCCTTCGGCGTCGCGAAGTACCGCGCCGGGCCGCCGATACGCATATAGGTATGCCGCGCGAGCGCGACGCCCTCGTGGACTTCGATACCGGGCGGGGGCGGAAGCATCACCATGCCTAGATCGTATGAGCATGAGGGCGGAGGCGCACGGCCCCTATCGGATCAGCCGTCGAGCGCGGCCTCCACGTCGTTCAGGTGGTTCTGTTCGTGGCGCGCACCGGAACGGGCGATCGACTCCGCGATCGAGACATCGCCGCCGCCCACAGCCGGTAACGTGCGCGCCAGCATCTCGTCCACCGGCAGCGAGAGGATCGCTGTGCGATGGCCAGCATGAATCTCGTCAAGAATCTCCTGAATACTGCGGCCTGACCGCTCATCGACCTGATCGTGGTTGATCTCGTCGATATTCACGCGCGGCGCAGTCCCGGCTGACTGAGACTCGCTGGCCACCAGCCGCCGCATCACGTTCGGCACGGAGTTCGACCGCGCCGCGAGGTGACTGAGGGCATCACGCACCCGCCACTCACCGGACAGCAGCAGCTTCTCTGCGTTCACCTCAATGCGTGCGCGGAGCGCCCGCACCCGTGCGTCTACGTCCTCAATGGCCTGTAGGACTTCAATGCGTTCCATGGCGAGACTCCTGCTGCTTCTTCGATCCGGTCAGGCGAGGCATTCTCCCGCAAGCCGGTTGATGGTGCGGCCCCGCTCGCGCAGATGCGCGGGCGGGACAAAGGCGTTGGTAGTGAAGCCTACGGAAAGACCGGTTTCCGGGTCGCCCCATGCGATCTGCCCGCCCGCGCCGCCATGCCCGAAGGCACGCGCCGAGGCGTTCGGCGCGAAACCGCGCTTGGTGGGCTGATCGCCGGCAACGACGACACTCAGCCCGCGGTTCGCTGGCAGTGCGCCATCGGTGTGACGCGGCTCGGTGTACACCTTCGTCGCGAATGCGACGGTCTCAGCCGACACCGGCATGAATCCTGCGGACTCCATTGGCGAGACGAGGCGCTGGTAAAACAGCGCGAGTTCCCCCGCGCCCGCAAACCCACCGGCACCCGGTGCTCCCGCCCGCCGCTGTGATGGCAGGTTGAAGTGCATGGTGGTCTCGAAGTTCGACTCACTGCCACCGCTGCCCTCGTTCGTGGACGGGTCGTAGGTGTAGAGCACATCCGCCGCGCGGTGGTGTTCGGCGCCGGGGAGGCCGACGAAGAGATCGGGCACGCCCATCGGTGTGGTGATGCGGTCACGCATGTAGTCACGGAAGTCGAGGCCGGTCCTGCGCGTGATGATCTCCACGAGCACCCAGTGCGCCGGAGTCGCGTGGTACTGGTAGCGGCTCCCCGGCTCCCAATTGAGCCGCCAGCCCTTCATGCGTTCCAGTCGCGCCTCGCGATCCTCCCACAGGCGCGGGTGCATCGGCGCGAGCGGAAAGCCCGAGGTGAACGTGAGCACCTGCTGGACAGTGATCTCGTTCTTCTCGAAGCCCGCGAACTCAGGAATGATCTGCGCGACCTTCTCATCGAGGCGCAGCAGGCCGTCCTCGATCAACTTCCACATGCCAACGGCGACGATGCCCTTGGTGGCCGAGTACAGGCAGTAGAGCGTGTCGTCCGCCGCAGGCTTCGTGACGCCGCCAGCAGTCACCGTGCCATACGAGCGAACGCCCGCGAGGCGGCCCCGGCGGCCGATGGCGACCTGCGCGCTCGGCAGTCTCTCGGCCACCTCGGTAGCGACATAGTCGTAGAGGCGGTCGAGCGCGGCCGGGTTGAGGCCGATCTCCGCAGGTGATGGGGCAATGAAGCGCTGGTCGATCATCGGACACCCCCATACCGAGCGAGGGAAGCCGGACGGCAGCCTCGCCAGCAGGGTGTAGCGCGCGTGCAGCGGACTGTCTACACCCGCACCACCACCTTGCCGAGGTGCGCCTGCGATTCGAGGTAGCGGTAGGCCTGCTGCGCCTCGCCGAACTCGAACACGCGGTCGATCACCGGATGCACCTCTCGCAGCGCAAGGGCGGCGTTCATGCGCTCGAACATGGCGCGGCTACCTACATAGATACGTGCGGCGCGGACACGGCCCGGCATCGGCACCGCCTCGCCCTCGGGCGCGGGGCCGCCGAGGCCACCGACCAGCACTAGGCTGCCGCCCATCCGCGTCGCGGCCATCGACTTCGCATAGGTAGCGGCTCCGCCAACCTCCAGCACGCAATCAACACCCCGTCCGCCGGTGAGATCGAGGACGGCGCGCTCCCAGTCGGGCGTCGTCCGGTAGTTGATCACCGCGTCTGCGCCGAGCGTGCGGGCGCGTTCCAGTTTCTCGTCGCTGCTGGACGTGACGATGGCGCGGACGCCCGCGAGGTGCGCGAGTTGCAGCCCGAAGATCGAGACGCCGCCGGTGCCGAGCAGCAACACGGAGGCTCCCGGGGGCAGCCGTGCTTCCTCGAACATGCCGTTCCAGGCGGTGAGCGCGGCGCAAGGAAGGGTCGCGGCCTCCTCGTGCGTCATGTGGGCGGGCTGGTGGACGACCGCGGAGACCGGTAGGACAACTAGTTCCGCGAGCATCCCATCAACCGCACCACCAAGAGCATGGCGGGTGTACTCGGGGCGGCCCTCGCCGTCGGGCCAGCCACGGAAGAAGCAGCCTGCCACGTGGTCACCTGTCGCAAACTCTGTCACGCCGCTGCCGACGGCGACAACCTCACCCGCTCCATCGGACAGCGGGATCACCGGTTGGCGCGAATTACGTGCGACACCGAGGTCGCGATAGTTGAGCGAGGTGGCGCGGACGCGGATCAGCACTTCCCCCGCACCGGGCTGCGGATCGGGCAGATCGACCTGCGCCAACCCGTCGATGCCCTCGCCGGTCGTCACGCGATACGCCTTCATGGTGATGCCCCCTGCCCCGCATCGATGCGGCCGAGAGTGTACCCCCGCTTCGTGCCGCTCGCGGTGGCGAGGCATATAGTCGCCATCTAGTTTGTGAGGCAGGCATGCAACGATTCTTCCCCCGCATCTTCTACGGATGGGTGATGGTCTGGGCGGCGCTGTTGATTAATGCCGCATCGACATTTCTCAACCCGGTCGTGTTCTCGTTCCTGATCGGGCCGATCGCCGCCAGTCTGGATGTCCCGAAGAGCGCGTTGGCGTGGTGCCTGACGCTGCGCCTCGTTGTGGCGGGTATGACCGGGCCATGGCTCGGCACGCTGATCGACCGGCATGGCACCCGCTGGCTGGGCGCCTTCTGCGGTGCGCTCAGCGGCGTATCGCTCATCCTCGCCGCGCAGGCGAACTCGCTCTGGGTGTTGTACGTGCTGTTCGCGATCTCGGGTCTTGCGGGCTTCGGCGGGCCAGGCGGACAGTTGATCACTCAAGTGCCCCTCGCAAAGTGGTTCACTGTGCGGCGTGGCCAGGCAATCTCGATCGCGAACACTGGGACGGCAATCGGCACAACACTGGCGATCCCAATCACCCAGTGGCTCGTCGATGACATGGGCTGGCGCGCCTCGATGACGATCTTCGGAGTCATTGTGGTTGCTGTGATCATGCCGGTGAGCCTGTTGTTTATGCGGCGCGCCCCGGAAGACATGAGCTTCTTTCCCGACGGCTCAGCTGCACCGATCCTAGGCACCGAGGTAGTGCAGACCCGCACGATGCGCCTGGCCACCGATGAGGACTGGACAGTGCAGCAAACCTTGCGCACCCCAGCGATGTGGATGGTGCTCGTCGCCCTCGGCCTGTCCGGCGTGGCGATGACCGGCACACTGGTCTATCGCGTCGATTTCTGGCACAGCACGGGCATGTCACCCAACCTAGTCGGCTTCGGGACGGCGCTCGATCCGTTCTGCGTGATCTTCTCGGCGCTGGCGTTCGGTTACATCGCCGACCGCATCCCGATCCGGTACGTCGGCTTCATCGGGCTAGCCGGTCTGTCTGCCTCGATGATCCCGATGGTTGTGACCTCCGGAGAGGCGATCACGATCCTCGCGCACAACGCCATCTGGGGCATCGCGGCGGGCGCCTTCATCACCCTGAACAGCGTGATCTGGCCGAACTACTTCGGCCGCGAGCACCTGGGCGCGATCCGCGGCATCGTGCTGCCGGTCTCGATCGCCGCGTCGAGCCTCGGCGCGCCGCTGATCGGCTACCTGCTCGACAGCAGCATCGATCCCGCGCGCATCTGGGCCGGCGTGTGCATCGCCTTCGCGGTAACCGCCGTGCTGGTGCTGCTCGCGCGGCCACCGAGGCTCATCGAGCGCACTCCTTCGCAAGGCATGCCGCTCGTGCGGAGTGGAGCAACAGGCTAGCCGCGCACGACCACGATCTTGTCGGCGGCCGACTCGGGCAGTCAGACCTCGCCTGACCGGCCGAGGATCTGCCGGACGTTCGCGGGCTGAGCGAGCATCGGAAACTCCTTGAACGCCTCGGTTGCCGGGTCGAAGCGCCACACCGGCTGGGGCAAGAGCCGCTCCCCAGTAGCCATCCCCCGCCGCTCAACCACCATCCGATCCCCGAACATCGAGAACAGCAGCGCCGCGCTGCCGTCCGCCGGGCACGACACCGGCCCGGAACACGAGGCTGGCCTCGACACATCGAACTCAGCGCTCAGACACCGCAATGGAACTCGTACTGGGGCATGACGGAACGATACCGAGCTGCGGTTACGGTGCGATTACGAAAATTGCTGGTAGGCCCGGAGAGATTCGAACTCTCGGCCGATGGATTAAAAGTCCACTGCTCTACCACTGAGCTACGGGCCCGCAGTCAGTGTTCCAGATCAGTACGGGGCCGTCTACGAGGGACACCGGAGCAACAAAGAAGGCCTTCGAGGGGCTTGCACTGCCCTCTGAGTGGCACGATTCCTTAGTCGACTGCCCCTCCTTCCTTCGTCTCCCTCTTCGTTGGTACATGCTTGCCACTGCGCGTACGCGCAGTGACCCGGCTGTTGGGGTCGCGCACCGTCTTGGCGCGCGCTTCGGCAGCGGTGCGGCGCTTGCGATCCATGAACGCCTGCGTCTCACGCTCCACAACGGTATCCGCCACCGGCAGGCCGCCCGACTCCACGGTCTCGATCTCGCGCTCGATGCGCTTCAGCATCTCGTCCGCGAACTTCTCTTCTTCTTCCACTGTCGGCGCGTGATCCGGGCCGAACTTCTGTCGGTACAGGTCCGGGTGCTCGCCCAACTCCACGGTGGTGTTCACCGGGCGATCGACGATCTGCTCGTGGTGCCAGAACTTGCCGGTGTCCGGAATCCGGCGCGGAATGCCGTCGCGCACCACAAACGAGTTCACGGTCGTCGGCATCAGCCGCCGCGAATCCGCGTCACACTGCGGACACGGCTGCGCTTCCGAGGCGCGCCGCACCGGCAGCAACTGCTCAAAGACACCGTTGCAATGCTCACAGTGATACTCGTAGACCGGCACTCCGAAGCCCTTCGCCTATACCGGCTCTGTAGTAACGATACGACGCTCATAGAGCGCGCGGACGTCGTCGTTCGAATAGCCGAACTCCCGCAGCAGCGGGCGCGTGTGCTGACCGGAGGGCGTCTTCATGTCGAGTTCAACACTGCGCTTGCCGCGCAGCCACAATGAAGCGGCTGCCATGTCGTGAAACGGGTCGCCTCTCGGCGGCTCGGCCTTCACGACATTCGCGCCGAAGTCAGCGAGCACCATCGTCGCGATCCCACCGGCCGGGCCGGTCGAAAGATCGAGGACGCGGAGTCCCGCGAGGGCTTCGGTCAACAGCCGCTCCTCAGTCCGGGCTCAGGTGCCTCGCAGGCGCGGGTCAAGCACGTCGCGCAGCGAGTCGCCGAACATGTTCACGCCGTACACCACCACGGAGAGCGCGATGGCGGGGCCGAAGAGCATCCACGGTGCGGCGAACATGTAAGCGCGGCCATCCGCCGCCAGCATGCCGCCCCATGACGGCCAGGGGGGCGGAATCCCGAAGCCAAGGAAGCTCAGGGACGCTTCGGCAAGGATGACGCCGCCGAACCCGATGGACGAGAGCACGATCACGGTGGGCATGATGTTCGGCAACAGGTACCGCATCATGATCCACCAGTTGGTCGCGCCCAAGCACCGGGCAGCCTCGACGTATGTCTGGTTGCTGATGGAGAGCGTCGCGCCTCGGAGCACGCGGCTCTCCGTGATCGCGCGTCTAAATGATAACGCCATGATCACGTTAAACATGCTCGGGCCGAGCACTACCATGATGGCAATCAGCAGCACCAACTGCGGAATGGCCTGAATCACGTCCACCACGCGGCCGAGCGCGTAGTCCACCCAGCCGCCGTAGAAGGCGCCCATCAGGCCCATGATGATCGCGGGAATCGTCGAAACCACCGTCACGGCGATACCGACGTAGAGGGACGTGCGAGCGCCCCACACGAGGCGGCTGTAGATGTCGCGGCCGAACTGGTCAGTACCAGACCAGTGCATCGACGTCGGGCCCTTCAAGCGCTCCGCAGAGTTCGTCTCCAAAGGATCGAACGGCGCGACGATCGGGGCGAAGATCGCAATCAGCAGCAATGCGGCGCATACGGCGCCACCGAAGGCGCCGAGTGGCTTCCGCCTTGCCAGCGTCAGCATCCGCTGCCCGAACGGCTTTTGCCGCGGGAGCATCCGTTCAACGGAAACCGGTATAGCCGTTGAGCCAGCACCTGCGCTTTGAGCCATGCTCGTACCCTCCGTGTGTCATCCAATATGAGGCGGGTCGCCTCATGCATGCAGCTCGGGCGCGATCTACCCTTAGGCAGTACGGCCGCATGCTGTATCTATGCGGAATTAAGTCAGTGTTGTCAACCTAGATCGCCGCCGGTATGATGCGGCCCGAAACCGCCTCCCTCAGCGGCGCGCGTAAACTGCGCGTCCTACGGGGCCGTTCGGGCGGAAGAGCGCAAGAGGGGGGATGCTTGTGGCTACGTACGTCTTGCGAAGGCTTGTAGGCCTGTTGCCATCCGTCTTACTCCTCCTATTTATCGTCGTCTTCCTCATCGAGATCATCCCTGGCGATATCATCGACCTGATGCTCGAGGAGAAATCATCCAACAACCCGGAAAACCGCCTGATCCTCCAGAAGGAACTCGGCCTCGATAAGTCGCTGCCGATTCGCTACCTGATTTACGTCGCGGATGTGGCTCGTGGCGACTTCGGTGAGTCGCTGTGGACCAAGCGCTCCGTGAGCGAAATGATCATCGGGCGCGTCGGCGTGACCATGGAGATCGGCGTCCTCTCGATTATCATCGGCGCTATCGCGGGACTAATCATTGGTGTGATCTCGGCAGTGCGGCAGGACTCGTTCCTAGACTACTTCCTCCGCAGCATCGCCACCCTCGGCAACAGCGTCCCGAACTTTGCCATCGCGACCGGCGTCGTCGTGCTCCCCGCGCTGTGGTGGGGCATCAGCCCAAACATGCGCTATGTGAACTGGAACGAAGACCCCATCGCTCACTTCAAGATCATTATCCTGCCCTCGATTGTGCTCTCGCTCGGCCTCGCGACCACGCTCATGCGCCTCGCACGCACGACGATGCTCGAGGTGCTCCGGCAGGACTACATCCGCACCGCCCGAGCCAAGGGCCTCAAAGAGTCCCGCGTTCTGGTGCAGCACGCTATGAAGAACGCGATGATCCCAGTGGTCACGCTGCTCGGCCTCCAGATCGCCTTCCTGCTCAGTGGCTCGGTCATTACCGAGGCCGTGTTCGCCATCCCGGGCGTCGGCCGCCTGCTCATCTCCTCCATCGGTAGCCGTGACTACCCAGTGGTGCAGGGCATCGTGGTGATGATCGCCCTCTTCGTCATGGCGACCAACCTAGTGATCGACCTCTCGTACGCGTGGCTCGACCCGCGCATCAAGTTCACCTAGTCGCTCAACCCGCTCCAACTGAAGAGGCCCGCCGTAGTGGCGGGCCTCTTCGTATCTACACGGCTACCTAAGCCGCTACACCTGGGGCGGCAATCCAGGTGCCTCGCTCAGCTCGTGTGCGAACAACAGCGCATGGTCATCGAGGATTGCCATGGTCGTGTACTGGCTACTCAGGACCGTCAATTCCAGAGAACATATGGGTCAAGCTCAGGAAGTATCCCCTCTGCAGCCGTGAGAAACAGTACACCGAGAACGAGGCTGAACGTCGCCGCTAGGAAGCCCGCCGCCACGTAGACTCCCTGACGCTTACTTGCCGTTACAAAGCCAGCCGCTGTCGCCACAATCACAAAGGAGTTCGAGACGAATAACCCAGCGACGAAGGCAAACAGTGCGGCGACACCCGCAGCCGTGCTGTCTGCTCCGACTGCGGTAGCAATCACGACTACCTGTGTGCCGGTTTCCGCGCCCACGCCGTGAATGAGGCCAACCCCATACGCCGTTCGTGGCCCGTACTGATCTGTGTGGGCGACAGCATGGTGCTCGTGACCGTGCAGGCGTGCCTGTAGCCAGCGGGAGCCATTGCGGACGGCAGAGAAGACAATCATCCAGCGGCTGCGTAGTCGGAACGTACCACCGCGGAAAAACCGGTAAATCGAGTAATAGAGGTATCCAGCTAGGAACAGCAGTGTCACTCCAACAATGCGCCCCATGATCGGGTCTATCCAGTCCGGAAGGATGCCCGCAGCAAGGATCGCTAGGAGTCCGAGTAGTGTGACCACCGTGGCGTGCCCAAGTGCGTAGAGCGTACCTAGCAGGAGCGGGGTTCGTTGCGTCGTGAGGAATTTTAGAGTGCTCTGCGGGAGCAGCGTCGACGCGCGTCTCCCGAGGCCTACTCTAGTGGAACGGCTATCGTATGCTGACGGTCCTCCGGTCACCGTCAGCCGGTGATGACCTTCGTCGGTAAGCAGTACGCCGAGTTCGCGCGTGAGTCCTGCCTCCTCCTCGCCGACAGCGGTCGCCGTCGTGCTCGTGATGTCCGAGATCGCCGCAATATGATCCCAATCGATCCCGTGCCGCAATCCTAGCGCAAACGCGCCACCGAGCACCGCGACGGAGCCCCCAACGATCGCCGGACCAGCAGTGACATCCAGCAGCACCCCCCAACCGCTCATCGGGCTGCCTCTGACTCACGGAATCCACGGCACCCAAGGCAGATACCATGCACCATGAAGTGCTCCGGCGCAGCCTCGAAGCCTGTGGCCGCGCGTATCTCACCATGCAACCGCTCGATGATCTCCACCGCCAGCGGCGATGCCGCGAAGCACCTGTCACATACAAGGTGATGGTGCAGCTGGCCGGCATCGACCCACTCGTAGGCCGCCCGCCCACCCGCATCCACTTCAGCAACTAGGTGCGACGTCTTCAGCGCCCTGATCGCTCGGTACACCGTAGAGAGCGGCAAGGAATCTGCTCCAATAATGTCTCGGATCTCCTCGACTGTCCGGTGGCCCACCGAATGACGCAGCGCGTGTGCGACCTTCAGCCGCTGCGACGTGAACCGCATCCCAGTGTTGCGGATAGCGAACGCCGTATCCAATTCATGGCTCACGTGCCAACTCCTGCGAATATTCTCAACTGGTCTAATCCTACACCGGTTTGAGACTGATCGCGACCGGGCCCGGCGCTACGATGAACGCACGCCCCCGTAGCTCAGTGGACAGAGCAGCGGACTTCTAATCCGCTGGTCGGATGTTCGAATCATCCCGGGGGCACCACACAATCCCCAGTGTTAACAAGGGATCACTGCTGACACTGACGCGGAATCTGGCTCAGGTAAGTGATCTGTTGTGGCCATGTTGTGGCCATGTTGTGTCCATGTTGTACCGGAGCCCCTGCGCCGCCGCCTGCTACCCGATCAGATGGTCGAAGACCGCTGCTGCCTTGCTCTGCATCCCAGGGATGCAGGTGGCCTCCCCCGTATCTAGTCCACTGGCTATGCGACCGTTTCGGTCCGTTGCGAACGCCTCCGGCGCATAAGCAGGATGAGCCAAGTGACCGCCACGATCGTGAGGAGAACGACCACTAACGGTACGGAGATGAAGCTGAAGCAGATCGACGTTACCGCACAGACCGGAGAGCTGACCGTGGTCTGCGTGTCCGGTGTGCTCTTTAGGATCACCTCAAGATCGTTTGCCGTGTCGCCGACGGAGTACCCGAGGGGGCTCTCGAGGACTGCGATTGCCGGTTCCTTAAAGTATTGCTTCAAGGCCGCCATCGTCATCGGTGTGCTCGTGCTTCGAACCTCGACCTCGCCGACAGATAGGACGTACTTCCCTACATTATCTGGGCTTGAGACGACGACGGCGTAACGTCCTGAGGGCACTCCCTGGCGGTACTGTGGCCCTCTGAGGTAGCGATTACCGCCGAACGGTTCGTCGAACACCTTCCACGCCTCCGACCCTGGGGCTAGAACTGCCCATGGTTGGCCATCCTTGACGATGGTGAGCGTGTAGTCCTCGGTCACACCGGAGATGGCCGGAACGAGGACGTTTAGATACAGCGGAAACGATGCGTCCGACGCAATGTGGTAGGTGTCGGGCTGGCCTTTGAGCTCAGCGTAGTAGGCTTTCGAAATCGTCGGATCAGTAACGTCGATACTGTTCGCCGCACGGGGAACGATGGGTTGGTGCGCGGCCACCGGATCCACAAGCATGATCATGCTGATAGCCATCGCAGCGAAAGCCAAGATGAATGTC
>CAMDNW010000024.1 GCA_945903275.1 Thermoflexus hugenholtzii JAD2 | reverse complement strand
CCGAAGAACTCTTTCATCGCTGCGACTACCGGCCGGATGTTCACCAGCGCCGACGGCGTGGTCTCTTCCGGGTCGGTGATCGTCATGCGTTCTCGCACCACCCGCTCCATGCGGAGCAGGCCGACGCGGAACTGGTTCTGGATCAGTTCGCCCACTGCGCGCACGCGGCGGTTGCCTAGGTGGTCAATGTCGTCCGGCGAACTCTTGCCGTTGTTGACCAGGATCATCTTCTTGACAATCGCGATCATGTCTTGTGTGCGCAGTGTGCGTACGGTCGGCGCATCCACCAGCGACAACTGGCGGTTGGCCTTGTACCGGCCCACCCGGCCTAGGTCATATCGCCGGTCTCTAAAGAACAGCGACTCCAGCAGGTTCCGTGCGTTCTCGGCCGTTGGCGGGTCGCCAGGGCGCAGCCGCCGGTAGAACTCTTCCAGCGCTTGCCGCCGGTTCTCCGTCGCATCCTTCGAGAGCGTCGCCTCGATGTACTTGTGGTCGGGGTTCGTGTCGATGTCTTTGAACCACTCGAGGATGCGCTCGTTCGTCCCGCGCTCTTCCTCGGGGATGCTCTCGTCCATGTCGACGGCGCGCAGCAGCACGGAGACCGGGATCTTGCGCTTCCGGTCGACCTTCACCGACAGCACGTCCTTGTTCGACGTTTCGAACTCCAGCCACGCGCCCCGGTTCGGAATCAACTTCGCCGCAGTCAGTCGGCGGCCCGTCGCGGGGTCCGTCGCGCCCGTGAAGTAGACGCCCGGCGAGCGCACCAATTGCGACACCACTACGCGCTCGGCGCCGTTGATGATGAACGTGCCTTGCTCCGTCATAAGCGGCAGGTCGCCTAGGAACAGATCTTGTTCCTTGATCTCGCCCGTTTCGAGGATCGTCAGCGCCGCCCGCACCCGCAACGGTGCGCTATATGTAGCGTCACGCTGGCGGCACTCACGCTCGGTGTACTTGGCCTCTTCCAGCCGGTACTCGCCGAACTCCAGTTTTATCCGCGTTCCGGTGAAATCCGTGATCGGCGAGATCTCCTCGAAGAGTTCCCGCAATCCGTCCCGCAGGAACCGGTCGTATGACTCTCGCGGCATATTGATGAGGTGCGGCATATCCAGCACCGTCGAGGCGCGCCCATACGTCTGAACGACATGCGGGATAGGGCGGATAGAGCGCACGATGCGCCGGTCGGTTGCCAATGTGGTCCCCCTCCGGGCTAATTGCCGCTGCCTGACGAGTCACACAAAACAAGGAGCGCACGCAGAGCCACCTCGGCACGCTTACGCTTCGCCGAGGTGGCGTACATCGTTCCTTGCACTTGGTATCGCCGCAGCCAACGCCGGATCATGGTATCCGGGCTCAGGCGGAAAGTAAACCGTATAGGCAGCCTTCCGAACTGTCAACAAATTGTCCCAAGGAGGGAAGTGCAAAAGTCCCCGCACGACTATCTCGGTTGGCAGGAGTCCGGTAACGGCTTCACGATAGCTGCTTGACTCACGCAGGACGAGCTTGGTGACGCGCAGATTCCACCGCGAGCTACTACGGTCCCTGTCGGCCCTGCAATTACCCAAGCGATGGAAGTCGTGTTCGTTGGGCTTTGCCCTGTTACACAGGACTTGCCACCTTCGCTGATCGACGTGACTACGCCTGACTAGGGGTGGTGGTTGGAGCGACGGTGGGCACGGGGGCCGCAGAGGTAGCGAAGCGGTCACATCCCGCGAGTAGGACTGCTAACACGCCCAGAGTGACGACGAGCCGCATGGCGCCAGTCTATCTATAACAACCGCAGTTGGTATCGCTTCCAGCCCTTGTTCCACCGTCTCGGTTTGTAGCGGACTGGGCGCTTCGAGGGCGCTGTATTGCCACCTTGGGCGCTCCGACCCGGACAATTGTTGGTTCAGGTAGAAAAGTTCGGCACTTCTCCCTCGTTGCCTCCACCTTAAGCACCAGATTGCACCTTATTCGATATTCGATTCGGCCTCCGACTGCTCCGGTAGTCCCATGCGCGGTCGCTCCGGGAAATGGAAATGTTGGTGGAGCCCTCTTGAAACGTTGACCGGGGGGAGTAAACTGCGCCCGCATGTTGGCTCAGTGAGGGAGGATCGCCAGTGACCACCACGAACAGCACCGCCTGCGCGCAGTTGCGCTCCAAGCTGCAGAACCTTCAAGTCCGCCTGAAGATCGCCCAGCCGCTCGACATCAAGCCGCTCGGTTCGCACGACCTGCCCAGCGCTGGCACCGACCGCAACCTGGGTGTCGATACACTGGCAGGCGAGATTCAGGCCGTCATGAAGGAACTCGACTCGGCTGGCTGCCAGTACGACAAGGAAATGGTGCTCCGCTCCTAGCACCTTCGTGTGGCCACTCTATGTGGCCCGACCGGCTAGAAGACGGGCCCCGCTTTACGGAGCCGGGCTCTCTCCGTTGGGAGATGTATCCTGCGGCTTTGGCGGCGTGCTCGAGTCATACGGCCGTTTCGCCGCCTGTTCCCATACCGGCCATGCTTCTTTCGGCTGGTCATTTTTATCGCGTAGCCCGATCGCCGCAAAGAGGTCGAACGGCGGCGTCGCCAGATAGCCTGCGTCCCGCCCCGCGAACCAGATCACCAGCGGCGATGCTGTCGTGTCCGCCTCACCAATGAGCCGCTGGAGGAACCGCCGCTGCTCGGGAGGCGTCGACGAGTTCACCCCGTCGCGTCCCATGTCCGATGCGTACCCCACCGATACGAATGCGACTGGCAGCGTTGTGTGCGCCTTCGCCTGCCGGTAGTAGTTGGGCGGGACTTTCCGCGCCACCGCGTACGCGAAGGACGGGTACGTTGCGATTCCGAACAAGTCCGACCGGTCGGCAAAGTCCTTGACCAGTTCCCACCGAGGCGGGTGGGGCGCTTCCCACGGGATGACGCCCAGCAACTGCTCGTACTCAAAGGTCGGGAAGATCAGCGTGTCAGGACTCGCCGCCTTGGCGGTTGAGTATGCCTCCCGGTATGCGGCTACGAATCGCGCGTACTGCGTGGGGTTCCGCTCATACGTCGCGTTCACCTCGACACCCAGCGCGAGGTAGGCCGGGCGGTAGTTGACAGCGATGTACTTCGCTTCTGCTACGAAGGCGTTGTGCAGTTCGCGGTCGCTGAGGTCGCGCCCTTCGCGGCCCGGCGGCAGGCCTGCTAACCGCCCTCGGTCGGCCGGGTCGAACGGGTCAAGAGCTACAAAGAGCTTCAGCCCCCGTGCCGCCGCCGTGTCTCGCTCGGTGATGGTCTGTGTCCGTGTCCGCGCTGAAGGCGTCGCTCCCGCGATGAACTCCGCCCACACCGGCGCCCGCTGGATCAGGAGTACCTCGCCGTGCTTCGCCGCTAGGTCGAACGCCGCCGTGTAACCGTCGTCCGTCAATATCGCCGGGAGTGCTGAGAATCCCATGCGGAACGCCCGAGGCTCGCCGGCCGTCTCGCGTGCCGGTGCTCCGCCGCCCCCGGCTGCGGGCGTGGTCGCCCCGCACGCCGAGGCGAAGACGAGCGAGGCCAGCAGGCCGATCGGCAGCCACATGCGGTAGTCGGGCACTACTGGATTGTCGGAGGGTGCTCCGGGGCAGGTCAAACCGCGCGTGTGTTTGCGGCCTGAGGATGCGTTCGGTCACGCCCCTGTATGCGGGACTTCCTTGCTCTTCCACACGGCTAGATCTCCGAGGATCGCCGTGCAGGTAGGGCCCGCAACTGGGAGCAGGAACATGGATCGCGCACTCACGATCGACGAACTGGCCGCTGAGATTCGCTCGGTTACCTCTGACTCGGACGCCCGCGCCGTCGTCAACAGCGCTTCGCGTGTCGCCAACGTGCCGCACAACCGCGCTCTGCAACGCGATGCACTGCTGCGCGTCTGTGCCGAGCTCGCCGCCGAGGTGATTGCCTCACGGGCGCTGCGACCCTAGCCGACCGCCTCTTCGCGCTCGTCACTGAAAATCGTTTCACGAGCCACGTCGCCCCACGAGAACAGCGCGGCGGCAAATCGCACGCTCGGCGACCGCTGAAGGTCGTCGAGCGGCAGTTCGCGCACAAACGCCATCATCTGATCCGCCACTCCGCCCTCACGGTAGAAGTCGACCGGCCGGAATACACCGAAGGTCGCCGAGGCGATCTTTTCGTCTCCCGGTTCAGCGCACGCCACGCCCAGCGCCATCTGGTCGATGCCACACGGGCGCCTAGTGCCCTGCATCTGTTCGCGGCACCACTCGTCGATCGCCGCGCTCACTTGGGCGAATGGCTGCTGACCGCACGCCCTCGGTCAGCAGCCATTCGCCTTTATGTAGAAACGTTCCAGCACGGATCGATGCTTCCACCTCCGCCCGGAGCGGGTCGGAGCGGAAGCGATTGAGCATGCGAAAGAGCATCTCGAGGCCTCCTTCCCCCGCTACGCGGAATCCCTAGGTAGAACCCCTATGCGGAATCATCGGCTGTGGACGTGAGGTGCATAGGTGCAACCCGGCCGTTGTCGATAGATCATCGGTAGATGGATCGCACTCGCTTCCGCCGCCTCGTCCATCGCGCTGTTGCCTCGCTCCCGTCCGAGATGCGCCGTGCGCTCGATAACGTTGCCATCGTCATCGAACGCGAGCCCTCCGCCGCCGACCGCCGGGCTGGCGGCGTCGGTTCCGGTGACGACCTGTTTGGCCTCTATGTCGGCACGCCACTGCCCGAACGCTCGGGTACCTCCTACCCGCTGCCCGACCGCATCGTCATCTTCCAAGGCCCGCTCGAACGCCATTTTCATCCCCACGACATACCGAAGGAGGTCGCGAAGACCGTCCTGCATGAACTCGCGCATTACTTTGGCATCGATGATGACCGCCTCGAAACGCTTGGCCTCGGCTAGCCCGTTAGGCGCGATACCGTCTCATCAGACGCTCCGCCGCTGCCTGCACGCGCTCCGAGGCATGGGCGATTGCGACCTCTATGGGCTCTCCTGCCAGCATTGCCGCCTCCGAGTCCTGCATCGAGGCCAGCTGCGCCTCGATGCTCCCCGCGACCGTCAGGCAGGGGCGGCCTGCTTGCCGCGCGATTTCCGCCACGTACGCGACTGTCTTCCCGTAGGCCGTCTGTGTGTCCAGCCGCCCCTCGCCAGTCACGATCACGTCCGCTGACGCCACTGCTCTCGCCAGCCCTACCGCCTCGCCTACCAGCGCGGCCCCGCTCTCGATGCTGGCCGCGCATACCGCAGCTAGTCCTGCGGCTAATCCGCCTCCAGCTCCGCCACCCTCGATGTTTGCGATATCCACCCCGATGTCGCGCGCCACCATCTGCGCCCATCGCTCCAGTGCCCGCTCGCACTCGTCCGCCAGTTCCGGCGTGACCCCCTTTTGTGGGCCGAACACGCGTGTCGCACCCTCTGGCCCGAGCAGCCGGTTCTGCACGTCCACGGCAACGCGCACGCGGGCGCACGCTGGCAGCGGTTCTACGTTGTTCGTATCGATTCGGTCGAGGCGCATCAGTTCCCGAGGCCCCGGCCCGATCGGCTCCCCACGCGCATCCAATAGCCGGTATCCCAGCGCCTGTGCCGCGCCCGCTCCACCGTCGTTCGTGCCTGTGCCACCCACACCGACAATGACCTCGCGCACCTCCGCAGCCAGCGCAGCCTGTATCTGCTCGCCTACGCCGAAGGTTGACGCCCGCCAGGGCTCGCGGCGTCCCGCTGGGATGAGCACCAATCCGGCTGTTGCCGCTGCCTCGATCACTGCGGTCTGGCCGTGCCCCGAGTGAGTAGGCAGCAGTGCGTAGGCTGCTCGTACTGGTGCACCTAGCGGGCCTCGCGCGGTCATCGTGACCAACGTTCCATCAGCGGCGGAGGAGATGATCGCGACTGTGCCCGGCCCGCCGTCTGCCAGCGGTAGCAAGAGTATCTCTGCGTCGGGCATCGCTGCTCGCACCCCTGCGGCGAGTGCGCGTGCGGCCTCGGCGGCGGTCAGCGAGCCTTTGAACTCTTGCGGACAGACCAGCACGCGCATGGCGCGCTCAAGTCCCCCACCCGAACACGGTTCGCAATACTGCGGAAACGACGATGGCCGCTACGTACGCATATGCGACTACTCGCACCCGTTGCCCGATTCGCTGGAACCGTGATTGCGATCCTCGGGGCTGGTACAGGAACGCGAACCCGATGCCCACGATGGCCACGAAGATGAGGAGGACGGCCAGCTTCGACATGTGGCTCATCCTACCGGAGCTAGGCAGCTCAAGCGTTGACTAGGACTAATGTTCTTTATTATGCTGCATTACAGAACATAAATTCTCAGTCATCGGAGGCTGCTATGGATGCAGTTGCCACCCGTTCCCTCGATATGTTCGCTATTCGCCGGCTCCGCCGCATGGCGGTGCATGGCCCCCGCTGTCCCGATTGCGTCGGGCCGCTCGTCTTTGGCGAGGGCTGCCGCACGTGCCCGGTCTGTGGCTTTTCCGCGTGCGAGGCGGCACGCGCGCACTGACGCGTCGCCCTTGCCATGCGGCCTCAGCGTAGCGGCATCTCATATTTCCTAGACTGCCTGCTGCGTGGTTGCGTATACTCGCGCCGATCCCTAACGCGCGAAGGATATATGCCGTGGTCGCTACGACCTCTTCCGATCTGTCTGCGTTGACGGCGCGTATGCGCCGCAACATTGTCCGCATGGTGTACGGCGTGCAGTCCGGCCACATTGGAGGTTCGCTCTCCGCGACTGACATCATGGCCGTCCTTTATGCGAGCGTGCTCCGCCACGACCCGAAGAGGCCTGATTGGGCCGACCGCGACCGCTTTGTGATGAGCAAGGGCCATTGCACTCCGGTGCAGTACGCCACGCTCGCTGAGATGGGCTACATTCCGGTCGAGGAACTGGACACGTTCCGAAAGCAGGGCACGCGGCTGCAAGGCCACTCTGTTCTAGGTAAGCCGGTCGGGGTCGAGAACTCCGCTGGGTCGCTGGGTATGGGCCTCTCATTTGGCCTCGGTATCGCTCTTGGGGCGCGGCTGCGCGGCCAGAACGACGTTACCGCGTATGTGCTGATGGGCGACGGTGAGCAGCAGGAGGGTCAGGTCTGGGAGGCCGCGATGGCGGCCTCGTACCACAAGGCTGGCAACCTTGTGGCGATCATCGACCGCAATCGCATCCAGAATGATGACTTCACCGCTAACCAGATGGAGACCGCTCCGCTGGGTGAGAAGTATCGCGCCTTCGGTTGGGCCGTCCGCGAGGGCCTCGACGGCCACGATTTCGCGCAAATCCTTGATGGTCTCACCTGGGCGCGCGACTACAAAGGTCAGCCAGCCTGTGTGATCTTCGAGACCATCAAGGGCAAGGGCGTCTCCTTTATGGAGAACAACCCCGGGTTCCATGGCGCTGCCCCTAATGCCGAGCAGTTCGAGACCGCGATGCGTGAACTGGGAGAAGGCGCATGACCACCAACGCCACGCCGCCCGCCACTGCTGCTACACGTGAGGCACTAGGCGTCACGCTTGTTCGTCTCCGCAACGAGGGCCTCGACATCGTTGTGGTCGATGCCGACCTCGGCGCGTCGACGACGGCGCGCCGCTTCAAGACCGAGTTTCCTGAGCGCTGGTTCCCGTTCGGCGTCGCCGAGCAGAACATGTTTTCGGCTGCTGGCGGACTTTCCACGATGGGCTTCACTGTGTTCGCGAGCACCTTCGCGGTCTTCGCGGAGCATGCCTACGACCAGATTCGCATGTCGATTGCGCAGCCCAATCTCAACGTGAAGATCGTCGTTTCCCACGCAGGTGTGACCGTCGGTGAGGATGGCGCATCCGCACAGTCCATCGAGGACATTGCGGTCTTTTCATCGCTCCAGAACTTCCGCGTGCTTGTCCCCGCGGACGTGAACGAGGCCGCCGCTGCGATTGAAATCGCCGCGCGAACGTCCGGCCCGTTCTTGATCCGCACGGGCCGCTCCAAGGAGCGCGTGATTTACGCTGAAGGCATGCCCTTCCAACTCGGCAAGGCCGACCGCCTGCGCGAAGGCACGGATGTCACCATTGCTGCCGCTGGCATCATGGTCTCCCGTGCGCTTGATGCCGCCGCGACGCTCGCGAACGAAGGTATCAGCGCCCGCGTTCTGAACATGTCCAGCGTCCGCCCGCTCGATGAGGAAGCCCTCGTCGCCGCCGCGCGCGATACTGGCGCGGTCGTCGTTGCTGAGGAGCATCTCGCCTATGTCGGTATCGGCGCCATGTGTGCTCAGGCGCTGGCCTCGGAGTACCCGGTGCCGATGGAGTTCGTTGCCATCCCCAACCGCTATGGCGAGTCGGGCACTTCCAACCAGCTGCTCGAACTCATGGGCCTGACGACCGAGCACATCGTCTCCGCCGCGCGCCGTGCAGTGGAGCGGAAGGCGCGCTAGCAACTCGTCCGGGGACTCTCGCGTGCATCACTATCCATCCTTCGGGCGTCGCATCTGCGTGGTCGGCACCAGCGGCTCTGGCAAGACTTACGTCGCGGAGGCTATCGCCCACTGCCTCAGCGTCCGCTACATCAGCAACGACGCACTGATCTGGCGCGCCAACTGGAAGGAGGTCTCCCGCGACGACCGCTACGAGGCGTTCGAGGCCGCTACCCGCGACGGCGACTGGACGTTCGACGGCAACCTCGGTCCCTCATCGGAAGACGAACTCGTGCTCTCCCGCTGCGACACGCTCGTCTGGCTCGACCTCCCGAAGTGGGAGGTGATGCGGTCGATCGTGCTGCGTACGCTTCGCCGTGTCATCACACGCGAGCGCCTCTGGCACGGCAACATCGAGCGCTGGCAGAATCTGTTTACTAGGGACTCAATGATTTTCTGGTCGTGGCGCACCTACCCACGCCGTAAAGCGCGGTACGCCGCTCTCTTCGCTGATCCGGTGCATGCTGGCCGTACCCGGATTCGGTTGCGTACTCACGCGGAGGTCAGTGACTGTCTGGCCTCGCTCGGCCGATAGTCTTCAGCCGGTGACCGTCTCTGCCAGCCGCTTTGGCGCGATCAACCGGTACGAACCGCGCACGAGTTCTGCCACCTCGCCCCAGTCCACTGCCCCCACATCGAGGCGGTAGCCAACCCAGCCGTTGTACCCGAGGTAGGGCGGTACGAAACACCGCACTGGGTCGATCTCGACCATCTCGGACTGTGCGAGCAGCGGCACTTTGCATGCTACGGCGATCCGCCCATCGTTGTGATGGTTGTCTAGGTAGTACGCGAACGTCTTGCCTCGCACCCGGAATGCGATGTGCTGGCCGGTCGCGCTGTCCGCGGTGACTTCCGGCAATTCGAAACAGATACGCGCGAGCCTTGGATGCCGGTGCTTGCGCAGCGGCGCGAGCGCGGCGTCGCCGGTGATTGGCTCGCCTTCGCCTCGCTGCCTAGTGGTCATGACGATGACCGGCGTGTTCGTCATGCTCGTGGTCATCTTCGTCCTCATCGTCGAAGTCCGAGTCGTCGCCGAACACGCCGACTTCTTCGCCTTTCCACACCGTCACGATCAGGTCTTCTCGGTATGGGTCCGCGGTCGAAACGATCCGCTCGTCGAGTTCGCCCAGCAGTTCCTGTACCTGGTCATCCGTCAGCGAAGTGTGTACAGCCAGCGTCGCGAAGGTCGCCGATGCGGTGTAGTGCACGTCTACTCGCCCAAGCGAGTGCTGGCCGTCGTTGATCGAGTAGACCTCGGAGTATGGGGTGCGTGCCTCGCGTTCGAACTGGTAGTCGGGCATGGCTGCGTTCCTTTCGCGCATAGCGGCTAGCGGTTCGCAGTCAGGCTGCGTAGTACCTTGAAGTATTCCGGGAAGGTCTTGGACACGCACTCGGGGTTTGCGATGCGGATGCCCGGTGCGCGTAATCCAGTGATAGCGAATGACATCGCCATTCGGTGGTCGTCGTAGGTCTGCACCTCGCACGGCTGTGGTATGCCGGGGTAGATGGTGACCGAGTCCCACTCGCTCTCCACTCGAAGTCCCATCCGCGCCAGTTCTGTTGCCGCCGCGACTGGCCGGTCGCTTTCTTCGTAGTGTGTCTGCGCGATGCCACGCACCGTCACCGGCCCGTCCGCGAACGGCGAGATCGCCATTAGCGTGGTTGCTACGTCGCCCATGCGCGTGAAGTCTGCGTCCACTGCTCGCAGCTGTGCCGGTCCCTGAACCGTGATCGACTCATCCTCGATGCGCACCGTGCAGCCCATCCGCTCCAGCACGTCGAGGAGCCCGAGGTCGCCCTGCGCCGATCGCCGCCCGAGCCGTGGCACGACAACCCGCCCACCGGTTACTGCCGCCGCCGCGAAGAAGTACGAGGCTCCCGAGGCATCCGGCTCCACTGCGTATTCACGCGCTTGGTAGCGTTGTCCAGCCGGCACACGGAACCACCGGTCGCCGTCGCGCTCCGCTGTGACGCCGAACTCGGCCATCGTCGAGAGCGTCATGGTCACGTATGGCGCGGATACGAGGTCGCCTTCGACTTCGATCTCTACGTCGCGCGCCGCGTACGGCGCGGCCATCAGCAACGCGCTGAAGTACTGGCTGGAGATGTCTCCGCGCACCTTCGCGCGTCCGCCATCGATACCGTTTGCGCGAACGACCACCGGCGGGCATCCATTGCCTTCGCGTGCCTCGATATCCACGCCCAACTGTGCGAGGCCATCGATCAGCGGCTGGATCGGGCGCGTGCGCATCGCCGCTGATCCGTCCACGATGAACGTTCCGCGCGCCAGCGCTACTGCCGCTGTGAGGAAGCGTGCCGCTGTCCCGGCGCCACCTACATCGAGCGTTACTTCGGTCGCGGGGAACCGTCCATTCACGCCGTCCACGCGGAACGCGTGCTCGTCGATATCTTCGATATGGACGCCAAGTGCTTCGAGGGCGCGATGCATATAGTGGGTGTCGTCGGACGATAGCACGTCAGTGATGAGCGATTGGCCGCGTGCCAGCGCGGCGATCAATAGCGCCCGGTTGGTGTACGACTTCGATCCAGGTAACGGCACGATCGCATCGAACGGTCGGGTGATCGGCTCGATCTGCTGAACCATCGTGCTACCTCTGGCCTACGGCCGCGTCTGACCCGCGCCGGTGATCACCCACTTGTACGAGGTCAGTTCGCGCAGCCCCATCGGCCCGCGTGCGTGCATCTTCTGCGTGGAAATCCCGAACTCCACACCAAGCCCGAACTCCCCGCCGTCCGTGAATTGCGTCGAGGCGTTCACGTAAACCGCGGCTGCGTCTACTTCGCGCAGAAAGCGCTGCGCCGTCGTCTCATCGCTCGTGATGATCGCTTCCGAGTGGCCGCTGCCGTGTGCCTCGATGTGCGCCAGCGCCTCGTCGTACGAGTTCACCACGCGCATCGAGCAGTCGAGCGATAGCCACTCGCGGTCGTAGTCTTCAATCTGCACAGGCACGACCGGCGCGCCACTCGATGCGAGGGTCGCCGCGCGCGCATCGGCGTGCAAGGTGACGCCTCGCTCGCCCAGTGCTGCGGCCAACGAAGGGATCACCTGCTCCGCGACCGCTTGGTGTACGAGGATCGTGTCGAGGGCGTTGCAGATCGAGACGCGCCGCGTTTTTGCGTTCACTACGATTGCGCGCGCCATGTTGAGGTCGGCTGCGGTGTCGATGTACGTGTGGCACACGCCGATGCCGCCGGTCACTACGGGCATTGTCGCTTCTGCGCTCACTCGCGCGATCAGGTCGGCCCCGCCGCGTGGGATCATCAAGTCGATCGACTCTTGTGCTCGCAGCATCACTCCTACCTCGGCGCGGTCGGTTGATTCGATGAACTGCACTGCGCCGGCCGGCAGACCTGCCGCCTCGGCCTCGCGCGTCACGATCTCCGCCAGCACTGCCGAGGTCGCATGCGCGTCCGAACCGGACCGCAGCACCACCGCGTTTCCAGACTTCAGGCACAGTACGGCGATGTCGACGGTGACGTTCGGCCGCGATTCATAGATCGCACCGATCACACCCAGTGGTACGCGTATCCGTTGCACGCGCAGCCCGTTTGGCCGTGTCTGTGTGTCGATGACCTCGCCGACTGGATCGGGCAGCGCGGCTACAGCGCGTACGTCCCGCGCTATCGCCTCGATGCGTTCAGGCGTGAGCAGCATTCGGTCGGCGAACGACTCGTTTAGCCCGCGCTCGCGCCCACGCGCCACATCTCCCACGTTGACCTCGAGGATGCGCGCCTGCTTCTCGACCAGCGCCGAGGCGATCCGCTCGAGTGCATCGTTCTTCTGCGCGCTTGTGAGCATCCCCATGCGGCGGCTTGCCGCCCGCGCTCCGGCGGCCTTCATGGTGGCTTCAGACTGCATCGTGTTTGCCATGCCCGGATCGTACCCGATCGGGGGCTAAGGCTTCTCGTATATCGCGATCTGCGAGGCCGCCCCATCGCCGAATGATTCCCGCTCCCACCCTGCCCAGCGCTCGCGCAGCCGCAGCCCCGCGAGGCTCGCCATCAGACCATCTCCGCTGGCCACACGAACCCGAACTGTTGCGGGTAGAGCCGTACCCGGCCGTGTGCGAGAAACACTTGCTGCGCCGTCACCCGTTGCCTCACCATGTCGAGGTATGAGACTTCCATCATCACCAAGTCTGTCCCGACCCGGGGTGCGGCGACGAACTGCCCTCGCGCGAACCGGCCTATGTCCGGCACAAAGCTCTCGACCACGAATGCTCCGCCGGGTTAGAGGTGCAGCGCGACCGCTCCGAAGCAGCAGACCTGCTCCGGCTGGCCGCCCAGCATGAAGAAGGTGTTGAACAGCGCTGTCACTAGCGTGTACTGGCCTTCGACTGGCATCTCGATGGCCGCGCCGATCGTCACCGGGATGCGGTCGCCACCCGGCTTCGCTAGCAGCCGCTCCACCATGGCGACCGACGTGTCGAGTCCTTCGATCCACACCACCGCTTCGAGCAGCGGCAGTGCTACTCGCCCTGTGCCGATGCCGATCTCCAGCACCCGTCCGCCGCGGGCAAGGCCCGCGAGCATCGGTACGGTGCGTTCGTCCACCGACGGGTAGATATCGGCGATTGCCTCGCCGGAGTTCGCCGGGCCGTAGTCGCTCACTGAGGGGCCTCGTATCGGCCCCGTAGTCCGACTGTGATAGGCGCTCGTCAAGCGGCTGGGCTGCGGCGTGCTACCTAGAGCAGCACGAGGTTGTTCCGGTGCACCACTTCTTCGCCGTACTCGTACCCGAGCAACTCGGCGATGCGCCCCGAGCGCTGCCCGCGAACCTGTTCGATCTCCGCTGACGAATAGTTCACGCTTCCCGAAGCGAGATCGCGCCCCTCCGCCGTGACGATGCGCACCACGTCGCCACGCTGGAACTCGCCTTCCACGCGCACCACGCCGGCTGGTAGCAGAGACTTTCCGTCGTGCTCCAGCGCTCGCGCGGCCCCAGCGTCGACGACGATCCGGCCGCGCGCCTGCAACCTCGACAGCAGGTAGCGCCGCCGCGACTCGACCCGGTCGGCTGTCGGCAGGAAGTGCGTGCCGACGCCCGGCTCCGCAGCTGCCGCCCGTCGGATTGCGTCGGTGGCCCCGCCGTCCGCGATGATCACGTGGATACCCGCTGCCGTTGCAGTCCGTGCCGCCTGCACCTTTGTTGCCATGCCGCCGATGCCGCGCTCGCCCGGCTGTCCCGCCGAGGCGCGTTCGATTGCCTCGTCGATACGCGCGACCTCCTCGATGAGCGTCGCGGTTGGGTCGTGGCGAGGGTCGGCCGTGTACAGCCCCGCTATGTCGGTGAGGATCAGCAGCAGATCGGCGTCTACGAGGTTGGCGACCTCCGCTGAGAGGTTGTCGTTGTCGCCGATCACCGACTCGCCGATCTCCTCGATCGACACGACATCGTTCTCGTTCACAATTGGCACCACGCCGCGCTCGAGTAGTCCGAGCAGCGTGTTTCGCGCATTGAGGTAGCCGAGGCGATCCGCGAGGTCGCGGCGCGTCAGCAGCGCCTGCGCGACGACGATATGCTGTAACTCAAACAACTCGTCCCAGACGGACATCAGCCGGCTTTGCCCCACCGCTGCTAGCGCCTGCCGCATCGGCACATCCGCCACGATCCCTGCGTCACCCAGCCGTTGCCGCCCGGCCGCGATGGCCCCCGAGGACACCAGCACCACTTGCGCGCCCAGCGCCCGGATCGCCACAATTTGCGCGATGATGCCCGCCATCGCCTCTGCGTCCAGGCGTGCGGAGCCGCCAGTGAGCAGGTTGGTGCCTACCTTCACCACGACGCGGCGGTATTCGATGTGCTGTGGGTGTAGGCGGTGGCTCGTCACGGCCGTCTGTCCTCGATCGTCGCTCGGGTGCCGTTTGTGGCACGCTCGCCGTAGCATGGCCGAGCGTACAGCCAGAGTCGAGGACGCGGCTGCTACGGCGAAAGAGGCGGTGTATGGCCGATGATGCGCGCCCGAGCGGCCCTACATGGCGAATGGCGCTTGGTGTGCTCCGGAACTCGGTGACGAGCTTCGTTGAGGACGGCTGCTCACAGCAGGCCGCCGCCATCGCCTACTACGCGCTGTTCTCGCTTTTTCCGCTCATGCTTGCCGTTGCTGCCGTCTTTGGTGTCGTCCTCCGGAACGAAAGCCTCCAACAACGCGTCTTTGACGCCATCATTGAATCGTTCCCACTGGAAGCCCCGCTTGTCGCTTCGCAGTTGCGCACCCTCGCTGACCTCGGCCCCACCGTTTCCGTGGTGTCCGTCATCGGCGCGCTATGGGCCTCTGGCACCCTTGCCACCGCGGTTCGCAGCGCACTGGATGTCGTGTTCAGTGTCGGCCACGGCCGCCCGTTCCTGCGCGCCAAGGTGTTCGACTATGTGGTCGTGCTTGCGGCCAGCACGTTGTTCCTCGCTTCCACCGTCGCCACGATGGTCTGGCGCATCGTGCAGACGCGCACGGATGCCCGCTTTAGTGACTTCGACGACCAGTTCCATTGGGTCTGGGATCTCGGCGCGCTCGCGATCCCTGCGGTCACCACGTTCCTGACGTTTCTCGTGCTCTATCGCGCGCTGCCCCATCGCGCCACGCGCCTACTGCACATCTGGCCCGGCGCGATCGTCGCTGCGCTCGCCTTCGAGGCTGCCAAGGTCGGGTTTGCCGCTTACCTTGCGAACTTCGGCAACTATCAGGTCGTCTACGGTTCGGTCGGCGGTGTGATCGCGCTCATGTTCTGGGTGTACATCAGTGCGAACATCATGCTGTTCGGCGCGGAAATTTCTTCCGAGGTCGGCCACATGCTTCGTGGCGAACCTCGTCATGGCCGTCCCGGCGCACCGGGCAATCTCAGTACGTCGTTGTTGTCATTGCTGCGCGGGCTTGTCGTGGCTCCGCCGAGGGAGGTTCCAACCGAGGCTTTTCGCGAGTCGAGCGAGTAGCCTCGGGTTAGTTCGCCCGGTAGTCGCCGGATTTCCCGCCGGACTTTGTGACCAGCCGGATCGCCTCGATGTGCATCCCGCGCTCGACGGCCTTACACATGTCGTACACCGTCAGCGCCGCCGTGCTGACTGCGGTCAGCGCTTCCATCTCCACACCGGTCTGCCCGGTGGTGCGCACAGTGGCCTCGATGTCGACAGCGGGGCCGGAGGCGTCCGGCGAGAGCGAGACCTCGATGCCGGTGAGCGGTAGTGGGTGGCAGAGCGGGATCAATTCGGAGGTGCGTTTCGCGGCCATGATGCCGGCTACGCGCGCCACAGCGAACACGTCGCCTTTGGGCATCTTGCCGTCAACGATCAGCGCGAGCGTCGAGGCCTCCATCACGATGCGACCGCGCGCGGTGGCCTCGCGGTGCGTCTCGGCTTTGTCAGAGACGTCCACCATGCGGGCGTGGCCGGCGGCATCGAGGTGCGAGAGGGTCATCGCTCAACCGCCAATGTAAGACATCTCGATTTTGAGCCGATCGGTCGTCGCTTCCGAGCGAATCTCGGAGTAGCGGTCTTCGCGTACGCGCCACACCACCTTGATCGCATCGGCGATCGCCTCGTCGCTCGCGCCGGAGCGCAGCATGCCTCGCAGGTCGGTGCCCTGGAACGCGAAGAGGCAGGTGTAGAGCGAGCCTTCGGCGGAGAGCCGGGCGCGCGTGCAGTCGCCGCAGAACGGCATGGTCACCGAGGTGATAATGCCGACCTCGCCGCTGCCGTCCTTGTAGCGGTAGCGCTTGGCCACCTCGCCGAAGTAGTTCGGCTCCATTGGCTCCAGCGGCATCTCCGCGTCGATCATCGAGATGATCGAGGTGCCCGGCACTACGTCGTCGAGCCGCCATCCGTTTTTGGTGCCGACGTCCATGTACTCGATGTACCGCAGGATGTGGCCGCGCTCTTTGATAAAGCGCGCGAGGTCGACGACCGTGTGGTCGTTTACGCCTCGCTTCACCACTGCGTCGATCTTAACCGGCAGGCCCGCCGCCGCCGCCGCATCGATGCCTGCAACGACGCGCTCCACCGGAAACCCGACGTCGTTCATCGCCCGGAACACCGCGTCGTCGGTGGAGTCGAGTGACACTGTCACTCGGTCGAGTCCGGCACGCGCCAGTGGCTCCGCCTGCTCGGTGAGTAGCGAGCCGTTGGTGGTCATCGCGATCTCAGTGCCGGGAATTTCCGACAGTATCGTGACCAGTTCGGGTAGGCCGTTCCGCACGGTCGGCTCTCCGCCGGTCAGGCGGAACTTCTGCACACCGAGGCTCGCGAAGATGCGTGCCAGCCTCGCGATCTCTTCGAACGTTAAGATCTCGCTGCGCGGTAGGAACGCGAATTCAGCGCCGAACACCTCGCGCGGCATGCAGTAGCGGCAGCGGAAGTTACAGCGGTCAGTGACGGAGATGCGTAGGTCGCGTAGCGGCCTCCCGAAGCGGTCGATGATCGTCGGCGTGTCAGTCGGTCGCTCAGGACCGGAAAGGGGGCTGGCCATAGGGACTCTCCAGCGATTTCAGCACATCTATCATCGCACGAACGGCGACGGTGCGATGGCTGATCTGCTGCTTCTCGGCTCCGAGCTCCGCGACCGTCCGCCCGTCCGGCAGCTCGAGGATCGGGTCGTAGCCGAATCCCGAGGTTCCTCGAGGCGATTCGGCGATCCGGCCTTCGAGCAGCCCTTCCCGCACGAACGTCCGGCCACCAGGCACCGCCAGCGCCACCACGGCCCGGAATCGCGCTCCGCGCCGCCCGGCCGGTACACCATCCACCTCCCGCAGCAGCCGTGCCGTCCGTTCCGCGTCTGACCGCATCGAGGCGCCCCCGTACCGGGCTGAGAGCACACCCGGCCGCCCGTCGAGCGCATCTACTTCGAGGCCCGAATCGTCTGCCAGCGTTGGCAGCCCGCTCGCTGCGGCGTGGCTCACCGCTTTGTGGATCGCGTTCTCCAAGTACGAGCGGGCCGTCTCGATTACCTCGATCCATCCGAGGCCCACGTCTGACGGGGTTACGCACTCCCACCCGGTCTCCGCCAACAACTCGGCAATCTCGCGAGCTTTGCCTTTGTTCGTCGTGGCGATCAGCAGCCGAGGCATGGGCTAGATACCGATCCAGCGCGCCTGCAATTTCGAGGCCACCGCAGGCATCGTGGTGTATTCTAGCTCGTCCAGCGGCAGCCGGTGCGGCTCGAACGGCCCATGCTTCCGCAGATAGTCGGTCACTTGGTTCGCCTCGGCGCGCGCGTTGTCAAAGGACGGGTCATCGAACAGGTCACGCGATAGGCCCAGTTTCCCATCCGCCAACTGGAAGCCGAGCGCAACCACCCGTGGCGGACCGTCGAATCGCCCCGGCCGCGCCTGCGCCTCGGAGGTTGGCATCCACGGGCCGTAATGCGAGCCGCGCATGAAGCCTTCGACCAGCCATGCCGTTGCGAACGGTTCCAGCACCTCTCCAACGGCGGGAAAGTTTCCCTGGCAGCGCACGATGACCGTCGGGTCGTCTTTCCCCACGTAGCGCCCCGCGATCGACGACAGTTTGTCCGTCGAGGACACCGCCGCCACTTCGCCAGTCGCGCGCGCAACGACGCGCTTGATCGCGAACCGGCCCGGCGATCCGATGAAGATCAACAGGTCGTACAACTCCTCCGGCGCCTGCAGCACGATCTTCGTGTTCTCACGCAGGTCGTGTACCTCGAAGGCGAATCCCTGATGGAGCGCCTCGGCGAGCACCAGCCCGGAGGTGTTGAAGGGGTCAGCGAACATCTTATAGAGCGGCAGGTTGAACGCCCCTGCCGATGTCTTGTCCCCCATGAAGACGATCACTGGCTCTGATGGCCGCTCGGCGATCTCCATCTCCGCCGATCCCGGCCCCATGCCCCGGATGTTGCCGGAGAAGGCGTCGGCGAGCAGGTCTTGTCCTGCCCCATAAAGCCCGAGGCGCTTCGCGATCTCCGTGCCGGATGAGAAGGTCTCCCATGCGAACTTGTGAACGGCCTCGCTGTCTTGCCCGCGGTCGTGCGACATGATCAGGAACAGGTCGTCGCCGCAAGCGTGTGCCTGGCCGTCGATCAGCAGCCCTGCCTGCACCGCCTGCGCGAGTGCCTCGTTCCCGTACGCGAGAATTTCTGGATGCATCGCTGAGTGCCCCACCCAGCCGCCGATGTCTGCCTTGATCACGCTCAACGTCTGCGGCATCTGAGGCTCCTCTAGTCACGTCGCGCTGACGGGAACAGCAGGACGGGCGTCAATCGATACGATTGGCGCCCGTCCTAGTTGGGTTGCTGCTGGCTGGGGCTAGTTCGCCCTAGCCGGTGACGGCGTTCAACTCGCCGGCCGGGATATCTTTGAAGCGCGGCGCGAGCGCCGCCATACCTTCGCGGTACCCGGGCTGGTACTCGAGTTCGTTCACCGGCAGCGTCGCCGGCTCGGTCGCGCCGTGGTCGCGAATGCGGAACGACAACTCGTCGACGTTTGTGCGCACCGTGTCCCACGCCGTGCCGGGGGCGAAGTGGTCTACGAGCGCGCCGATGCGACCCGAGTGGATGTTTACGCTGAGCAGCATGGTCGTGACGATCGGGCCACTCCACATGCTCGTCGGCGAGTTCAGCGGCTGCGGCCGGATCGGCATCCGGTGGCTGCCGCGGCAGTCGCCCGCGACGATCTTCGGCCGCATGTAGACCGAGGAGATCTCACCCGGGGCCGGCCAGTCGCCCTGACAGAGCGCCAGCACTACTGGGTCGTCCTTGCCAGAGTATGTGCCGCTGATGTTGTGCAGCCGCTCAGCGCTCAGTGTGAACCCGATGTTGCCGTTCTTGGTGCGGATCTGCGCCACCACGTAGCGGCCTTGGTCGAGCAGCAGGCGCTGCAATTCGATCGCGTCGTCGACGATGACGACCCGCTCTTGGCCGGCGGCCTGCTTCAGGAACGCATCGATGTCCGCCTGGTTCGTGAGGCCCTTTTCCGCCGCTTGGGCGCGCGTGTCGAGGTCGGCGACGACGAAGTCGTAGCCGCGTTTCATCTCGGATGCGGCGATCAGCAGCCCAGTGTTGTAGTTCGGGTCGAAGTAAGCGCGGCACAGCCAGTTACCCAGCGCCGCCGGGTCGGTCTTGTCGGCGCACACCACCATGATGGTCTGCGACGCTCGCTTGGGATCCGGCCGCACCGGCAGCGGCAACGTGACCGAGGCCACACCGCTTCCGTGCACGTTGCCTGTGAAGGCGTCGGTCAGTAGATCCTGGCCGGGGCCGTACAGGCCGAGTTCGAAGGCCTTTGGCGTCCCGCCGTAGCGCAGTGCGTTGTCCATCAACTGGTGCGTCACGCTGGTGGGGACGTCGGCGTCCTGAACGATGGTGATACACACGTCATCGCCGGTGTGTGTCACGACCATGCTGCGGAAGATCCGCTGGCCGTTGTCCTTCCGGCGGTTGTGGATCAGCATGTACTTGGCGACGAGGCCCTTGACCTCCGGGTCGACCTCCACGTGCCCGCCAATGCCGCCGATGTCCGCCTTGGTCGCCACCGCCTGCAATGGCGTGTCCGGCGTGTCCTGAATGCCCTTCAAGCTGAAGATGTTCGGCAGGTGGGCGACCGAACTGTACCCGACCGTCATGGGCAGGTTTGCCAGCCGATCCTGACTCTGGGTGTAGAGCGAGAGGTATCCCGCCTCGCCCTCCGGGACTTGCTCATACATCTGGTCCTGTGCGTTTGCCATGTGTTTCCCCGCTTCTTCTGATGGCCCCTCATGTTGTTCGAGGGCAAGAGGACAGCCGCCTGTTTTAAGTGGTATGTCGGCGTCCCTCGCGTTCGCACGGGGGACAGTAGCATTTGCGTCCGTCAGCGATCCACGCCAGTTTTATGTACTGGTATCACGCGAATCGCGCACTTAACTCCTCGATGGCTGCCTCCGCCAGCGGCCGAGTTTGCGCCTGAACGTCCCATTCGAGGTCGGCCGCGCCATCCATGAACCGCTGCAACTCGGCCAGCATCTCCATGCCTCGCTGTCTGGCGTGGGCCTCGTCCAGCGCCCGGAAGCCCTGGAGTTTCCTAGCGCCCTCGCGCCCGCCTTCTGGCGTGTACCAGTTGTGGAAGGCATCGCCGCAGCCCACCAGCCATATCAGGTAACCCAACGGGGTGGCGAGCGGGGGTGCTTTGGCGGCCAGCGCGTGCGCCGTGACCGCCCGGTTTGGCGAGTCGTATTCCACCATCAGATGGCCACCGGGTGGTACAGCCTCGGCGAAGCGTTGGAAAATATTCTTCTCGATGCCCGGCGGGATGCCGAACGACCGGCCATCCTCGAACCGGGCGATGTTATTGAACTCCACGACATCTACCCAGTTGGTCGCCGGGAACGGCCCAACATGGATCAGCCCTGTCGCCACCGGATCCAGTGGCCGCCCCAGTTCCGTCGTCAGGTAGCACCGAAAGTACCGTGCTCCGGCGGTGGTGCGAGGCCCCAGCCAGATCTCGAGGCTGATCCCGTCGCCCACAACCGCTCCATCCCAGCGCGCAGGCCACTCCGCCGCGCCCTGCGGCGCGCGCGTCCAGATTCCCTCACCCGGTGCGAAGCCTGTTGTCACGCGGGGCACCTTATCAGCCGCGCGCGCTCTCGCGCACCATGGCGTCTCGCCTACACTGCGCGGGTGAACGAATCACCTGCCTCTCCCTCTGCCGGCCTCGCGGATACGGAGGCGGTTCGCCGCTACATCGCCGCTGTCGATGGGCTGCTGCACCACGGCGGTTTCGAGCGCACCGGTAACGCTGCTGATGCCCGCCGTTTCCGCGTCGACCATGTCACCGACCGCCTCGGCCGCCTCGGCCGGCCCGACTTCCGCCACACCATTCACGTCGCCGGTTCGAAGGGGAAAGGCTCTGTCTCCGCGATCGCCGAGGCGATTCTGCGTGCTGCCGGGAAACACACTTTGCTCCTGACCTCGCCCGACATGCATCAGGCGCGTGAGCGTATCCAGATCGACGGCCAGCCGATCGGCTACGACGACTTCGCCCGCCTTGCCGCCGTCCTCCTCGCTGACCCAACGCTCGCCGGCTGGTCGTACTTCGAGGCGATGACGCTGCTCGGCTGGCTCGCGGGGGCGGAGGCTGGCTGTGACTGGCAGGTCGTCGAGGTTGGCCTTGGCGGGCGGCTCGATACCACTAACGCGATGCAGCAAAAAGAAGTCGCGGTCATCACTCCGATCGACCTCGAACACACAGAGATACTTGGCGACACCATCGCGAAGATCGCGGCGGAGAAGGCGGGGATCATCACTGGCCCCTGCGCGGTGGTGACCTCACCGATGCGCGCCTCGGCACTTGATGTCATCCGTGCCCGAGCCGCTGAGATGGGCGCGGACTATCACCACGTCCCTGATGAGTGCGCGCTGCGCGTCACGAAGCAGGATCTTGATGGGCAGACGCTCGATCTCAAGACGCCGCTGCGCACGTACCGCAACTTGCATCTCGCGCTCATTGGCGCGCACCAGCGCGAGAATGCTGCCGCCGCCATCCGCGCCGCCGAATTAGCCTTCGAGGCAACCGGCGAGGAACTTCCGGAGCGCGCCGTCCGGGATGGTCTCGCCTCGGTGCGCTGGCCCGGCCGCTTCGAGGTGATCCGCCGTCAGCCGCTCGTGATTGTCGACGCACTTCACACTCCGCTCGCCGCAAAGCGCTTCAAGGAGACCGTCCGCGACCTCCGCCCGCCTCACCCGCACGTCTACGTTGCCGGCGTCCTCGCTGGCAAAGACGCCGAGGCGATCGCCGCCGAACTGGTCACGGAGGGCGATGAAGTGATCGTCGCGCCCCCATCGTCGCCTCGCGCGGCCGATGCTGCTTCGTTGCGGCGCACATTCATGGAGGCCGGAGCGGTGGTGCAGCAATGTTCGTCGGTTGCTGAAGCGCTCCAGATGGCGCTCGATCAGGTCGGTACGCGTGGAACGGTCTTCGTCGTCGGCAGCATCTATACCGTCGCCGAGGCCCGCGAACTCCTGCTGGGAATCGCGGGCGACCGTGCCTTTGGCCTGCGCTAGATTCGCTGTATGGCCGGCAACAAGGGCCAGCAGCGCGTCGTCATTACCCCATGAGCGTCTGCTCGCCACTGTGCAATATTGTTCCCGAGCTCTGGTCGCGCGCGCGGCACTGATTATCAGCCACTTCTTGTAACGAAGCAGGCAGGGAAGGTTCCGTGGCGATCCTGATGTGGAGTAACGCTAGGGCGGGGACGGGTGACGCTACGCGACGGCCTGCTGTGCCGGTTGCGGCAACATCTCGTCCAGCAGCAGTTCCAGCGCCATCGTGTGCGCGCAGGTGGCATGGTGTGCGAAGAAGTCGCACGAGCACTGCCACACGCTGCCATCCAGCGACACGGTGTGTTCATCGTTATCGCCGTGCACCGTGACCGCGATCCGCTCGAACGCGAACCGCTGGCGCTGCGCCGCGTAGCGGTGCGCCTTTTCGATCTTCCCGATCATCCCGGAGTTCATACCGCACCTCCTGTGGACACTGGGGGCCCGAAAAACACAACAGACGCCGCAAGGCGCCTGTGAGGAGCAAGACCATCGAGGTGAGTCATTGCGACCTCCTCTACAGCGCAAGCCTATCACTCTGCTATGGCGCGTCAACGGTGATGCTATGCATGTATGAGCCAACATTCAGCAAATCTGTGCATATCGTGAGTCATACGACATGCCGTGCTACGTGAAGCGCTGCACGATCGTATGTCGCGGCTGCTGCCCGCCCAGCACTGAGCGGGTCAGGACGGCCGCGTGTGCCGTGAAAGGCAGTGTTGGCGGCGGCGGAAGCGCCCGGACAGTCTCGGCTACTGTCCGCCGCTGTTCGGGTTCCACCGTCCGGCCGAGGCGGGCCAGCGTGAGGTGCGGTGAGAACCGCTCGTCGCCGGCCGGCAACCCGGCCAGCCGCACCGCCATATCTACCTGGTGCGCGACGCACGCACCGCCTCAATGTCGCTGTCGACGCGTAGCGAGATGACTGAGGCGCGCGGCGGCGGGCCGAACGTCATCGGCGGGCCCAGCGACAGAGGCACGTTCATCGGTGCGATGTGACTCGCGAGCGCCGCGTGCAGCTCATCGACATGTTCATCGGCAACTTCGCCTAGGAATCGCAGCGTGATGTGTATCAGCGCTCAGTCGACGCTCGCATCGGTGCGAGCGTCG
>CAMDNW010000023.1 GCA_945903275.1 Thermoflexus hugenholtzii JAD2 | reverse complement strand
GCCCCGATCATCATCGTGGTGTCGCTCGGCTTCGGCGGATACATCCTCGCCGAGTCAACGCTCTCGTTCCTTGGGTACGGTATTCCGCCCCCCGCTCCATCGTGGGGTGGCATGTTGGCCAGTGACGGCCGACGCTACATGTACGTTGCTCCGCACATGTTCATCGGGCCCGCCCTCGCCCTCAGTGTGGTGGTGTTCGGGGTCAACATGTTCGGTGACGCCATGCGGGACATCCTTGACCCGCGCCTGCGAGGCCGAGGCTAGCCCAACAACTACACCCACCTTCCAGAACGGCCCGGCATTTGCCGGGCCGTTCTGCGTCTCAGCCATGCGATCCACTACCGGGGCGCATTGCGAACGTGGTATACCAACGCGGCGGCAGCGGGATTCATCCCGTTGCTCTCTGCCACCGCAGGCACGGAGAGGACGCTACCGTGACCACACAATCGACTCCGTCTGGCCCCCTCGCAGGACTCCGGGTCATCGAACTCGCCGACCGTCAGGGCCAATGGTGCGGCAAACTGATGGCCGACTTTGGCGCCGACGTGATCAAGGTCGAGCCGCCCGGCGGCGCCGCCGAGCGCAAGATCGGCCCCTTCTACAAGGACATCGAGGATCCCAACCGCTCGATCTATTTCTGGCACTACAACACGAGCAAGCGATCCATCACCCTCGACCTCGCCAAGGACGAGGGGCGCGAGGCGTTCCGCAAACTCGTCGCCACCGCTGATGTCTTGCTCGAGACGATGCGTCCCGGTGCGCTTGCTGCGATGGGCCTGACGTATGACTCGTTCGCCGCTGAGAATCCGAAGCTGGTGATGTGCTCGCTCACGCCATTCGGGCAGGACGGCCCGTGGCGCGACTACCTGTCTACCGACATGATTCACCTCGCGGGTGGCGGCCAGATGGGGGGCAGCGGCTACGACGCTGTCGACGATCCAGAGCAGCGCCCCATCGCACCCGGCGGCGGTAACGGATACCACATGGGCTGCCATTACGCCTACATCGGCATCATGGCGGCGCTGTTCCGCCGCAACGTGACCGGCGAAGGCCAGTACCTCGATGTCTCCGCGCACGAGGCGGCAGCGCTCACCACCGAGATGCACGTACCGAATTACATCTACACCGGTCAGGTGGTGCAGCGGCAGACCGGGCGGCACGCCGGTGTCCGCCCGACGCCATCGACGCAACTGCCGACTGCGGATGGCCGCTTCGTGAACGGCGGCGCGGGGCAACTCCAAGCGAACCGCTGGAAGCCTTTCGTCCAGTGGATGGAAGAGAAGGGGATGGGGGAGGACTTCGCGGATCCGAAGTACCTCGAACCGGCGGTGTTCCAAGAGAATCAGCAGCGTATCGCCAGCCACATCCGTGAGTTCGTCGGTACACTTTCGGCCGACGAGGCGATGAAGGGCGCGCAGGAGCGCGCCGGAATGCCGTGGGGCGCTGTCCGCGCCCCTGACGATCTGCTCGAAGATGACCATTTCCGCGCGCGCGGCTTCTTCCCAGAGGTCGAGCACCCCGAACTGGGTGAGTCGTTTACCTACCTTGGGGCAGCCTCGATCTTCTCGGCGTCGCCGTGGCGTATCTACCGCCGCGCCCCGCTGGTCGGCGAGGATAACGCCGCCGTGTATGGCGAGCTGGGCCTCGACCTGCCGAAATTGCAGGCGGCGGGAGTCGTCTAGGAACGAACGGCATCGGCTGTCTGGGCCATGACTCCGGCAGCCCGCTTCGGCGGCCCCTACGGTTGTCCGAAGTCGCCCCGCCCGTGAGCGGGCGGGGCGCTAGAATACCCGGTGGCTCACAGGCTGGCGTGTCCGGCACAGAAAGGGGCATTCTCGTGGGAATCATGGACAAACTCCGGCTCGACGGCAAAATCGCGCTGGTGACCGGCGGCGGCAGCGGACTTGGGCAAGCGATGGCGCTCGCCATGGCCGATGCCGGCGCAGACATCGCGGTCTCGGGGCGGCGGCTTGACCCGCTGCAGGAGACGAAGCGGATCGTCGAGGGGAAAGGCCGCCAGTGCTTCCTGACGCAGGCGGATGTTACCGACTCGGCGCAGGTGAACCGCATGATCCAGGAGGTCATCGAGCACTACGGCCACCTCGACATCTTGGTGAACAACGCCGGCGGCGGCGGCGCGGGCCGCGGCAAGACGATGCCCGAACTCACCGACGAGGACTGGCATCAGGGCATCGACACCAACCTGACCTCGGCGTTCTACTGCTCGCGTGCCGTGGTGCCGCACTATCTTGAGCGAGGCGGTGGCCGCGTCATCAACATCACCTCGGGCTGGGGGATGCGAGGCGGCCGCGGCAACTTCATGTACTCGATCGCCAAAGGCGGGGTGATCCAGCTCACTAAGACCTTCGCGATGACCTACGCGCGCGATGGCATCCGGTGCACCTGCATCGCCCCCGGCGCGATCCCGCACTTTGTCGAGCCTGACTCCCCGAGCGCACGCGGCGATGCGCAGGCGATCGGGCGGCTGGGCACTACGTACGAGATTGGCCCGCTGGCGGTATTCCTTGCCTCGGAGGCCGCCGACTACATGTCTGGTGAAACAGTGCTCATTGATGGCGGCGCGATCGCGTCCGGCGTGTTGCCGGCCGGGGTCACCGCGCTGGCGGAGGGATAATCCATTGGTACAGGGACGACCTCAGGAATGGCGAGTCAAGTTCGACCTTGAAGGTAAGAACCCGTTTGACCTGACCGGGCGGCACGCCCTCATTACCGGCGCTACCGGCCCGCTCGGCCGTGCGCTGGCGGTAGGTCTGGCCGAGGCGGGCGCGGATGTCTCCGTCACCACGTCCAACGACGACGCCGGCGAAGAGACGACCGCCAATTCCATCCTCAACGAGTGCTGGTCGCTCGGCCGCAAGGGCACGGCACGCCGCGTTGATCTTGCCAACCCCGCGGCTTTCAGCGGGGCCGTGGACGCCATAGAGGCCACCCACGGACCAGTGGATATCTTGGTGAACGCCTCGCATGGCGCGAACATCAAGCCGGTGCTGGAGACCTCGCTCGACGAGTGGGAGCGGGAACTCTCCCGCAATGCGACCACGACCTTTGTGGCTTGTCAGACGCTGGCCGCACGCATGATCCCGCGCGGCTACGGCCGCATCGTGAACCTGGTCTCCGTGCTGCACGATCGCGGCATCGCCAACGGCGCGATTTACGCGGCGTCGCAGGGCGCGGTACTGGGCTTCACCAAGTCCGCCGCCATCGAGTGGGTGCGTCACGGGATCACCCTGAACGCCCTCGGCATCGGCTTCTACGATGGCGTCCCTGGCCCGCAGTCCGACGAGGCCGTGCACGCGGTGCTCGAGCGCTATATCCCGCTGCGCCGCCTCGGCAAGCCCGAGGACCTGCAAGGCGCGCTCGTCTACCTCTGCTCCAACGAGGCGGGCTTCACTGACGCCGAGGTCTTCATGGTGGACGGAGCCATCGCCGTCCACGCATAACCCTGCGCGCGCATGTTCGTGCAGCAACGCTGGGATATCATCCCGGCGTTGCTGCACTGCTTATCCGGCGTTAATTTCGCATTTACCTCGCCGTCTCACGATCACGTTCTGAGCAAAATTCTGATCGTCGAAGGCGACCCAGCCATCATTGATTCCGTGGCCTATATTCTTCGCCGCGATAAGCATGAGGTTCTGCGGGCTATTGGTGGCGTCGCCTGGCTGACCCTCGCGCGCGAGTCCGCTCTAGATCTGCTGGCGCTTGGCATGATGTTGCCGAGGCGGTTTGGCCTAGATATCTGCCGGACGCTCCGCGGGAGAGCCCCATCCTCTTGGGCTTAATCAGATAGTCGCTGTTCTCTGTGATGACTGAGAGCGAAAATTGACATATATATTCAGATACGTCATTGCATGACGGTGGGTTCGTTCCTGCTTCCGAGGCCGACCTGCAAAGATACCGGTCTGCCCGCACCGGGAAGGTCATATCGTGCTCCCTGTAGTCCTTGCGCTGATCGCGGCATGGTCGTGGGGGCTGAGCGCCGTGCTCGTCCGCATAGGGCTGCAGTACACCTCGACATGGGTGGGCACGTTTATCTCGCTCGCCGCGGGGCTCCTAGTTACGGTCCTGCTCGCCCTCGCATTCCAGCGTGAGGCCGTCTTAGATGTCTCGATGCGCGCCGTGGTGTTGTTCGGCGTGATTGGCATCCTGAACTTCCCGATGGGGCGCTTCTTTAACTACCTAGCGCTGGGCCGACTCGGAGTCGCACGCTCGACGCCGATACTTGCTTCCGCACCGTTCTTCGCAGTGCTTATCGCCGTGCTGTTTGCCGGCGAAACTCTGCGCCCTGCGACTGCCGCGGGCATCGGCTTTGTGCTCGCTGGCCTGTACGTCACGGTTACCGCCCCCAATCACGCGGAGGCGGGTGCTACGCCCACTGCGTGGAACGACCGGCGTGCTCTGCCGGGAATCGCCTTCGCGTTCAGTGCCGCGATTGCGTACGGCTCCTCGCAGGTGCTTACGAGGTACAGTGTCGGCAGCATTGCGCCACCCCTCGTCGGCGCGATGATCGCGCTTTTCTGGGGCACGCTTGGTTTCGGGCTGTTAAGTGCGCCGCACCTGATCCGCGGCCGCGACACCTTCCGCAAGGGCGCGATCTACTTCATCACAGGCGGCATCTGTTCCGCTGCCGGCGTGATGCTGATGTTCGAGGCGCTCCGCCGCGGCCAGGTGGTAGTCGTCTCGCCTGTGCTGGCGACAAACCCGCTGTTCACGCTGGTGATGGCCTCGTTGCTGCTGCGCGGTGTCGAGCACATCACCGCGCGTGTAGTGCTCGGCGCTGTGCTCGTGGTCTGTGGGGTAGCGGCGCTCGCTATCGCGTAGCGCGCGTCTATCGCTTAGACCGGACGATGCAGCGGAAGCCGAGGTGCGCCATCGCGCTTTCGACCATCTCCGCCTGCCGTGCCGCCGGGCGGTAGCGCCAGCAGTAGTTTGGCGCGCACAGGTGCGATCCGCCCTTGATCACCTTGCGCGGGATGTGCGAGGCACCCGGGTCGCTCGGGTCGTAACTCTTGTTGGGCGACAACACGCGCGGGTTCACCGGTACACAGCAACTCTCGATGTCTTCGCCGGTGTGCTGCGGTGTGTAGAAGTCGCACGTCCACTCCCAGACGTTCCCGGTCATGTCCACTAGGCCGTACCCGTTGGGTGGGAACGAGCCAACCGGGGCAGTGCCCTCGTAGCCATCCTGCTTGAGGTTCTGCCACGGGAACTCGCCCTGCCACGAGTTGGCCATTAGCCGCCCCTTCGATGCGATCTCCTCGCCCCATGTGTATGTCGCTCCTTCAAGGCCGCCGCGCGCCGCAAATTCCCATTCGGCCTCGCTTGCGATCTCTTTGCCCGCCCACGCTGCGTACGCCTCGATGTCTTCCCACGCGACGTGGACGACCGGGTGCAACTCGCGGCCCCGGGTGGTGCTCGCGGGGCCTTCCGGGTGCTGCCACGACGCGCCCGGCACGTACGACCACCAGGTGTGGATGCTGTCCAGCGGCACCGGCGCCTTGGCTTTCCGGAAGACGAGCGAGCCGGGCACGAGGTTCGCCGTGTCGATATCGGGGTACTCGGTCGGGTCGAGCGGGCGCTCGGCGACGGTGACGTAATTGGTCGCCTCGGTGAACCGCTTGAACTCCCCGACGGTCACGGTGTGGTGATCCATCCAGAACCCGTCCACGGTGACTTGATGCGCCGGATGTTCCTCTGGGTAGCCTTCGATGTTCGAGCCCATCAGGAAGGCGCCACCGGGGATCCAGAGCATATTCCGGTACGGCGCGGTCCCGGGTGGGGCGGACTTTGTCTCGGAGCTGTTCATATCGCTACCGAAGGTGCGTATCAAAGAAGGCGAAGATGCGCTGCCATCCGTCAACGGCGGCTTCCTGCGAGTAACTCGGCCGGTAGTCCGCGAAAAAGCCGTGCCCGATGGGCGCAGGATACGTGTGTACCTCGTACTGTTTGCCGTGCTGTTGGAGTGCCGCCTCTATGGACGCGACGTGCTCCGGGTTGGGGTTGCGGTCGGTCTCGCCGAACAAGCCCAGCAGTGGGCAGTGCAATCGTGGGAGCATTTGGATCACCGGCACTGGTCGTGCCTCGGTTACCTCGTCCGTGACCACCCCGCCGCCGTAGCAGTCGACCGCCGCATCAACCTGCTCGGAGTTGCACGCCAGCAGCACCGTGTGCCGCCCGCCGGAGCAGTGCCCTATTACGCCCACTTTGCCGTTGCTCTCTGGCGCGGCTTTTACGTACTCTGCGGCCGCTTCAAGGTCGCCGAGGGCCTGCACGTCCGGCAAACCCTGCATCGCCGCCATTACGCTCGGCATGTCCGTCGGCTCGAATGGAGGCATGCGCGAGTACAGGTCAGGCGCGATGGCGAGATAGCCAGCTGCTGCGAACCTGTGCGCGAGTTCGCGCGTGTGCTCCACCATCCCGAACGCTTCGTGGATCACAAGCACGGCGGGATGCGGCCCCGGCGCGAGCGGCTTTGTGAGGTACGCGGGGATTGAGTGCCCGCCGTGTCCGGTGATGCGGATTTCCTCGGCGTGCAGACCGTGTATCGGCGTCTGGTTCGTCATCGTGACCCCATTTCCTCGCATGTGTGACCGCGGGGAGTATACCAACGGGAAGGGAGGCCCACTGCCTCGGTGTGCACGCCACCCGTCGATGCGCGACTATGCCTGTCACAGGCCAAGCGAAGGCAGCTACATGGATCTGCAACTGCGGGGTAAGAAGGCGGTCGTCACCGGCGGCAGCCGGGGCATCGGCAAGGCTATCGCACTGCGGCTCGCGCGCGAGGGCGTCGATGTCGCCATCGGCGCTCGCTCGGAAGGCCCGCTCCGCGAGGCCGCCGCCGAGATCGCCACCGAGACCGGGCGCACCATCCTGCCGATCGTCTGCGACACTATGGATGGCACGTCTGTGCAGCGCTTCATGGAGCGCGCCGCCGCCGAACTCGGCGCGATACATATCCTCGCTAACTCCGCCGCTCGTGTGGGCGGGGCCGCCGGTGACGTTGAAGCTGTTGCTATCGACGATGTGATCCACGACTTCGAGGAGAAGGTGATCGGCTACCTGCGCTGTGCCCGCGAGGCCATCCCGCACATGAAGGCGGCGGGCTGGGGGCGCATCGTGAACATCAGCGGCGGCTCCGGCCGCTCGCCCGGCACACAGATCAGTGGCGGCGTCCGCAACGCCGCGACGGTGAACATGACCAAGGCGCTGGCAAACGCACTCGGCAGCTATGGCGTCACCGTGAACGCCATCTACCCCGGCGGCACCCTGACTGAGGTGATTCTCGAACAACGCGCGGAGCAAGCGCGCCAGCGCGGCGTCACGCTCGCATCTCTGCTCGAAGAGCAGGCGTCACGCACACTTATCAAATACCTTGTGACAGCCGAGGACATCGCGAATGTCGCGGTGTTTCTCTGCTCGCCGCTCGCCATTGGTATCACCGGCGAGGCGATCGCCGTCAATGGCGGAGGCAGCCCAGACGTGCACTTCTAGCTGGCGGCTACTTCAGCGCGAGTAGTTCCACGTCGAAGAGCAGCGTCGCGTTTGGCGGAATCACACCTGGGATGCCCTGCGGGCCGTAGGCGAGTGAGCCGGGGAGCACGAGGCGCCGCTTGCTGCCCACCGTCATCGTCGCGACACCCACATCCCAGCCCTGAATCACGCGGCCCGCGCCGAGCGGAAACTCGAACGGTGCGCCACGGTCGCGGGAGCTGTCGAATTTCTGGCCGTTCGTGAGCCATCCGGTGTAGTGCACCTGTACCGTCTGCCCTGTCCGTGGCAGCGCGCCTGCCCCGACGACCTCGTCAATGTATGCAAGGCCGCTCGGTAGCCGCTTCAGTTCGCCGGTGAGGTTCGGGAGGCCCGGCGCGTTGCCGTTGCTCTCGGTTGGCGTTGTAGTCGGGGCGGCCTTCGCGGCCTTCGCGGCCTCCGTGATCGTCGCTTTCGCGGGCGTGACCGCGGGCGCGGACGCGGCATCGCCGCCGCATGCCGCGAATGCCACGCTGGCAAGGAGGGCTGACGCCCACGCGAACCGAATCGGTGTCCACTGTTGCATCGCATCCTCCGGAGCCGGTGCCTTCGTGTGAGGCGTACCGCATGGTGCGGGATCTGTCGACCACGATCCAGCCGCCCAATGGAACCGATGCTATCGCACCACCTCTATGGTGCCGCCGCCGGTACTAGCGCGTCCCATCGCGCCATCGCGTTCGCGACCACGACTTCGACGTCCTGATCGAGCACGTAGCGCGCGTCAGCCAGCGTTGCCGCTGCCTCGCGGACGCGTGTGAGGTAGTCCTCTCGGTCGCGGTAACGCTCCTCGACCGAGAGGCGGGTGTCCTCGGTGCTTGTTCGCTCTGCTGCCTTAGTCGCAAACGGGATCGATGAGCCGCTCAGCCCTGCGGTCTCGTCCAGCCCGCCGGTGATCGGGTTGCGAGGGTTCCACCCGGTGTGCGTCGCCAGCGGGACGGAGATGTCGGGCAGGCGGATACCGGCGAGTTCATTCCCGTCGGCGTCGACCGCAGACACGAGTGAGGCAAACAGCCCTGCTCCGGCGAGCGAGATGACCGGTGGGTACGCACCGATGCCCGCAGCAGCTTCGGGGCCGAAGTCGAGGTGCGGTAGGCTCCACAACCGCCGTGTGGTGACTTGGATGATGGTGGGGAACCCGCTGAAGTCGTAGGCGACGCGGTCGCGCGTGACCGCGGTCTTGTCGGCGACGCGCGGGAGCGCGCTCGGTGGTGGCTCGATGCCGTCACAGACCCAGCCTTCGAGGTTCGCGATGGCCGCGCGGAGCAGCGGCATGTAGTTCGTGATGTTCAACGGATTCGAGGTCGTCGACGGCACGCCTTCGGCGGAGCCGTGCCGCAGCGGTAGCGTGCCCGAGCCATGCTGCGTCCCAGCGAAGAAGTACGCACGGGCTTCAAGTGGGTCTGGTAGATCGCGAGCGCCGTCCGGGGTGATGTGCAGCACCGACGCATCACCGCGCCAGTACTCGGTGCCGCTATTGGTCGCGATGATTTTCGGTACGCCGCCGCGGGGCCTTAATCTCGCTAACAGACCCGGGATCGGCTCCTTGCTGCGCGGGTCGATGGTCTCCTCGTACGCGAACGGCGGAAGGTGGCCGAGGCTGTACGGCTCGATCACCGACGGCTGCGCGTAGCGGTGGTTGAACTCTCCGCGCCGCCCGCCGGCGATGTGCAGATGCATCCCGTCGTAGACGGTGCGGCCTTCCTCATCGAGGTTTACGCCTGCGGCCAAGAACTCGCGCAGGAACCGCCCGGACTGCGAGATACCCAGCGCAAAGGCGTGCGAGACGCGTCTTCGCAGCGGGTTGTCCTCGGCCGTGGAGTAGCGGAAGAATGAGGCGGCATCGCGGAGCGCGAGCAGGCCGGTTCCCACGACCGGGCAGATGTCCGTGCGGTAGATCGCCTCGTAGTAGCGGCCCGGTTCGAAGCCGCCGTCGAGTGCGACGTGAGTGTTGTCCGGCACGCTGTTCCCGCCTTCTACGCGAGCGAACCGCCAGCGGTCGCGCTGAACCTCCTGACGCGTGCCGTTGGGAAAATCGCGCATGAGCAGGCGCGCATCGGACTGTTGGACGTCAGCCACGGGGTAGGGCTGGTGGCCGCGGTCGGAGAGCATGAAGTGCGGCACCACCGTGTTCGGCTGGTGCGTGACGTAGGCCCAGCCCTGCATCGGATGCCCGTCGGCATCGAGTGCGCTCGGCGCGGCCAGCCCCATGCTGCCGTCGCCGCGCGCCACGTCCCACTGCCAGCCGATGCTGGCGATCGTCCAGCCATGCTCCATCAGGTATCCGTCGCCGCTCGGAATCCAGTCCGGGCGCAGCGGGTCACGCATGGCAAGGTTGTACCGCATGAACGTGTGGTTACCCCGGTTCACCACATCGCACAATAAGCGGCCGTTGGCCCGCGACAGGTCGGTCGGCTGGATTAGCGAGACATCACCCTCGAAGCGTACCCGCCCTTGCTCGTCACGTGCCGCCCGTGCGAGGTCGACGATGCCGAGGTTGCTCTCGTTCGCCGGATCGACCGCGTAGTGCAGCACGCCATCGATGCGCTCGTAGGCACCCACGTCGCCGAACACCCGTCCGCCCTCGAACGGCTCGCGGCTGCGAATCTCGAACTTCGTGACTGGCATGGTGCCTCGCCCCTCCGCATGCGCCGGTATCACTCGCTGCCGAGGCCGCTAGCCTTTTTCGTAGTCCACTTCTTCGGCATCGGGCAGCACATCCTGCCCTGTTGGGGCTGGCGTTGCTGCAGTCGCCGCTGTGCGCCCGAAGGGTCCCCAGAGCACCTGCCCAGCCTCGTCGAGCATCCACGGGTATGGATCCATCGTCTGCACCTGCAAGAACTCGAAGCCGTGCATCTCCGCGTAGTGCCGGTCGAGGTCAGTGTCGCCGATGTGGTAGTAGAGTTCTGCCTCGTACTTCGTACGGATTTGGTCGAGCCGGTGCTTGTTCACCGTGAACTCGACGGTGATCCCGGCGGCCTCCCACATCGCCTTTTGGTTCGCGACCGGCCGGTCGGAGGCGCTGCCGACAATGTGGCCGTGCTCCAGGGCGCGCCGCACCATGTCGAGGGTAATCGGGCCAGGCCCGTCGCCCGTCACTAGGGTTCCGTCGATGTCCAAACTAATCAGATGTGGCACATGGCCGTCCTTTCGCGATCGGTGTGTGCAGCCGTCTGTGAGACGCCGGAACTAGGAGTCCCGAAGCGTTGCCAGTTCGATGATATGCGCACTCGTGCTACTGGGCGTGAGTTCGAGGATTCCCACCTGCCCGAGCCGCTTGGTCTGCCGGGGCAGCGTGGGGCTTCCGGGGTTGACGCGTGGCATGTTCTGCTGCGTCTTCATCATCGCTCAGTGCGTGTGCCCGAGGACGGCCACATCCACGGGCTGGCCGAAGAATGCCTCAAGCGCGGCGGGCAGCGAGTCATCCTCCAGGAACTTCTTGGTGACCAGGCCATCCGGCATGAACTCGTCGATCCCCCGGACGTTGAGGTCATGGACGAGGCCGACCCGGTAGCCCTCGAGTTCCAGGACACGCTTGTACTCCACGCGGGGGTCGCCATCGGCCTGCAGGGCGGCACTTCCACCGCGAGCACCGGCACGATGCGCTCCAGCGCGTCGAGGCAGTCCGTCGAATAGATGTCGCCGGCGTGCAGGATCAGGTCGACGCCCGCGAAGGCGCGTTCGACCTCGGACGGTGGCTCCTTGCCCATGGCCGGCGAGTGGGTATCCGAGATCAGTCCGATCCTCATACGCGCGCAGCCTCACTGCTCGGATCAAGGGCGAAGGCCGCATACGCGGCCCTCGCCCTTGTGGTAGCCAAACCGGCGGCCGGACGGCTCTACCTAGTGAGGGTCGCTCCCGAGCACCAAGTAGGCTGCGCTCAAGGCCGGCGCAAAGGCGCAGATTGCGGTCTCCGCTTTCACCGTGACCTGACGCTCTCCCGCAGTGCCACGCAACTGCTCGATGGAGTCGATGTACATGGCCGTGCGCGTGCGACCGTTGCCTAGGTTTCCGCCGCCCGAGAGATACGGGTGCGGGCCGTGAATGCTGATATCGCCGTTCACGAAGTCCCGGGCCTCGCCCTTGCCGACGCCGTGCCAGCCGAACGCCTCCAGCGAGAACGGGAGGAAGGACGAGAACCCGTCGTACGGGTTGAAGATATCGATGTCCTTCGCCTGCAGACCGGAGCCCTCGTAGCACATGCGGGCGACCTTGGCGTTGGCGGCCTCGTACTCATCCAGCGTGATCGAACTGCTGCGGGCCGAGCCGCCGCTGCCCTGGTTGTGGTTCAGGATGTAGACCGGCTTGTGCTTCATGTCCTTCGCACGCTCGGCCGTCGTGACGATGAACGCGCCGACCGCGTTCACGGGCCGGTCGTAGTCCCAGATGTGCGCCGGCGAGGTGATCGGGCGCGAGTTCACGTAGTCCTCGCGGTTGAGGTGCGAGGCGCCGTTGGTGCTGTAGAAACCCCAGTCGTTCATCAGCCCGTTCATGTGCTCTTGCATCACGATCGGGAACATCAGGTCGTCCCAGTCCACGCCGTAGCGCTGGCAGTACTGCGTCAACGCGAACGTCGTGTTCAGTTGCAGGTCGATGACGTTCGCGCCCCATGGGTTGTTCCACTGGGAGGCACCCGGCGCCTTCGGCGCAGCGAACGTGCCGCCCCGGCGATACCGACCGTCGAGGTTGTTCGCCGTGTAGATGTACAGTCCGACCTTGCACTTGCCGTCGACGACGGCCTGTGCGGTGAAGCCGAGTCCTTCGCCGATGGAGGGCACCGCGTCTGGCGCGTAGGTGACGTTCTTGTTCGCGTTCAGCTCGGGCCAGTTCGCGAGCAGCCACTTGTTTGTGACAATGGTGAGGCCATCTTCAGAGTCATATGGCGGTGCGAAGTACGGGCGCGACGGGCCCCAGCTCGCGGAAGCGCCGCTGTTCGCGCCGGCCATGTTGTCCGGGCACATGAACAGGCCGTCTACGTCTTCCGGCTTCAGGCCGGCGTCCTCAAGTGCGGCGCGCGCAGCGACCTTGCAGTACTCGCCGAGTGTGCGGTCCATCGATACGCCGTCCCAGCGCCGGTCGATAGGGGACATGCCCCAGCCAGCGAAGGCGGTCTTGCCGCGACCGTTCCAGACCCCGAGGCCCTCACGATCGCGACGCCAGCTCCTGTCTTCAGTCGTCATGGAATGATTCCCTCTCTGCTTCTTACAGTGCGGTGCGGCAGGCGCGAAGCGCGCCCGCTAGATGACCCGCCAGTCGTGGATGAGCGACCCATCGGGGCACTCTTCGAAGGTGACTTCGACGGCCGCGCCGACGGTCACCTGGAACGGCGGCGTCCCCGGAAGGTTGGCGTAGTAATTGATGCGTGGGTCGTCGTCGAGCGTCACGACCGCGAGGTTCAATGGCTGATCCGCCGCCCGGACGGGCAGGTGGCTGTCCTCAAGGACGCCGCAGGTCAGGATGTGACCCTTCCCACTCACGTCTTTCCAGTCCATAGCTTCGGCGTTGCAATCTAGGCACCGCGGGCGTGGCGGGTATTGCAGGCTGTTGCAGGCGACACAGTGCTGGACGATCAGCCGCTTTTCCTGCACTGCGTCCCAGAAGGGCTTACTCAGCTCATCGGGCACCGGGACTATGTATGGCAAGTCACTCCCCCTATCTGTAGCCAGCTGTGTTGGCTCAGTGGGAGTCTAGCGTGAACGGAAAGGGTTTGGGGGCAGCCGGCCGGACTCGCCAAGCCTGCCCCGGTGGCGAGACCAACGAGCACACCCCTCGCCCGATCCTGACGCGCTATCGAGTGGTTCATCGTCACTTTGTCTCCGCAGCAGCCGGTAGCAGCGACCGAACCAGGTCCTGCAACTGCCTGGCGACCGTGCTGAACGTTTCGAGCTGCTCCCCGGTCGTTTCGTCCATATAGAGACGCCGGTTCACCTCGAGCATCACTGCGTGCACCCGGCGGTCGTGCTGGTAGTAGTCACTGGGGACGAGCGCTCCTGCGAAGGGGGAGTTGACTGCGGTGGTCCAGTTACGGGCTTGGCACGCTGCGGCGACAGCATCGACCAGCCCGCGCGGAGTATGGAAGCTGTCTACGCCGATGCAGATATCAGGCCGATCTGGACTCTGATCCAGTTCGTACGGAAGAGGATGGTTGGGGAAGCTATGGCAATCGATGACGAGAGATATCTTGAGTGCCGCGAGGTCTGCAGCAACAGCTTCCTTCAGTGCGTGATGGTGTGGCTGGTAGTAGCGCTCGATCAGCCGGTTGCGATCCATCGGTGCCGGCGTGTCCCGGAGCTTGCCTCCTGCTGCGGTTCGTTCATAGACCACCCCCATGCCTCGAGGCGCCATCGGTTCGGCATCGTCGTCAAGAAAGCGTTCCGGATCGAGTACTAATCGACTGACGGGAAACCGAACGGTGGTGACGACTGACGGCGGCAGTGAGAAGAGTTCATCAGTGAACCAGTCGGTCATGACGAGCAGTTCACGCCGGAGCGCGCTGTCGTCGAGCAGTATGGGCGCTCGCTCTGCAGCCGGGATGTGTGCGGATGCATGAGGAATGTGTACGACAGCCATGTGCGCGGTCCGAGGTAGTTGCGTGCCAAGTGGTCGGACCGGTTTCCCGACCAGTGCGTGTGCGGCAAACATAGCGATCACGCCGCCATCGACCGATGGCGGCGTGATCGCTGTTACCTGCTGTGCCTAGTGCTCGTCGTAGTGGTCGGCGTGCGAGGCGTGACGGTGCTGGTCGTGGACGTAGTCCACGTGGGCTTCGTGCTGCACGGTGGGGTGGCCGCAGTCCGAACCATGCTTGTGGCTGTGGACGCCGGCCGGTGTGTGGGCGTCAGGTTGGCACTCGTCGTAGTGGTCGCCATGCGCCACATGCGCGTGGCCATCGTGCAGGAAGTCGGCGTGGCTGCCGTGCCCCACGGCCACGTGTCCGCAGCCGTCCCCGTGTGCGTGGGCATGCTCGGCATGAGAGGTATGTGATTGGGTCATTAGCGATCATTCCTTTCTTTGCGCTGTAGCTCATCACTGTGTTTGACTGCGTCTTCCACGATGTGCCAGATATGCTCATCGCTGATTCGATACCTGACCTCGTGGCCTGCTCGCTCGCCGATTGCGATCGTCATATGCGAATATATGCATATATGAATGAGAACAGTCAATGGTTCTGAATGAGCATTCTGCGGGATCGGGTGAATTGCCCAAGGTGAGACAAGGCCAGTTCTTGGTCGCACGAAGCACCGGCGAACGGGCCGTAGCCGGGGACGATGGCTGTCCTTAAAGTTCGAGCACCGCGCCTCGCTAGTTGGGTACTGAGAGATCGAGCTTCATCCCTTCGTGGGACGCGACGAAGCCTAGGCCTTCATAGAAGCGGCGTGTCGCATGGCGCCGCTTGTCCGTTGTCAACTGCACAAGGTGACAGCCACGCGCACGTGCTCGAGCGATCGCCCAGACGAACAGCTCGTGACCGAGTCCTTCATTCCTGTATTGCGACGCAACGCGAACGGCCTCGATTTGAGCTCGCCACCCGCCCTGGTAGGTCAGGTACGGAAGAAACGTGAGCTGCAGAGTCCCGACCACTTCACCGTCGCGTTCGGCAATCACGAGCTCCTGGTTACGGTCCGCATCGATCGCTTCGAAGGCGACGTAATAGGATGTGGGTAGTTGGGCGGCTTGCGCTTCCCGATGAGATCCCAGGTCATCGTCAGCGAGCATTGCAACAATGGATGGCAAGTCGGCGCGGGTGGCGCGCCGAAATGTGAGGGGGCGGTGGTGATGTCCGGCCATCAACCCATTATGCGACTTCGCATCCCGCTCGCCATCGGGCTCACATGCGCGGGCTGCTAGCCCCACGAGTTACATAGGACCGTCAGATGAGCTTGGCAACGGAGAGACGACCATCGACTCCGTGTCTGGCAATGAGGTTGGTGACTAGCCCCGACGCGACGGCTTCCTGCACGAAGCTCCGAAGGAACGAGGCGCCTGCGCGGTTCTTTTTCGCGGTGCCCACGGCCTGCTGCACTGTCGCGAACTGGCCATCGATCACGCGAGCACCCGGGAGCTTCTGGACCTCATCTACCAATGCAGCTCGCAGCCCAGCGAGCACATCGATTCCGCCCGCAAGGAACTGGATAAGCGCCGCTTCGGTGCTCTCAGCGCGGACCAGGGTCGCGAGTTGGATGTTGCGCTCCAGCCAGAGGCCGTAGGCGCTGCGGCCGTAGACGCTGATGCGGATTCCGGGGTGGTCGACGTCTGCGATCGTCTGGACTGGGGAGCCGGCGGGTACAAGGTAGGTCGCCTCGATCTCCGCATAGGCGGGTGTGAACTCGATCTTCTCGGCGCGTTGTGGCTCCGCACCGATCAGGCCGATGTCCCACTCGTCCAAGTCGACAGCATCGCCCAGTTCGCCCGGTGTATTGAACGGGACGAGCCTCACGGGGACTCCGAGGCGCTCAGCGATCGCGCGAGCCATATCAGGGGCAACGCCGTCGGGCTCGCCGTTCGGGGTGCGGCCGGTGACGAGAAGGATGTTGCCCATGTTGATGCCAGCCCGTAGGACTCCCGTGGGAGTGAGTTGGGTTCGTGCTTCATCGGACGCGGAAGGGTGGTCAGGACTGTTTGCCATGGCAGAAGTGTAGGTGCAGTCGAGCGACACGTCAGGCAGAGACTGGAGGCCAAGCTGAGACGCCGGCTGACGCCCGAGCAAATGACGCGTGTCGACCCGGACGGTGAATTCACCGAATCTTGTCGGTCCCCTAGTTAGTATCCGATCTGGGATCGCGCTCCTCGGCATCTTGGAGTTCGGCGAGGAGTGCTTCCCACGTCTCGACCATCTGATCGGCGGTGATGCTTGCTTGCGACCAGGAAGCGAGGCATTCTGCGCGGTGTTCTACGCCGGCCACCTCACGTACCCACGTCTCGTATCCCGCGATCCATCGCACAGCACCGGAGAGAAGCACGCGACTCAGCGGAGACCCTTCGTCGCGCGTGCCGGCACCATGGAAGACGCTGGCTCCCACCTGCGCCCACTGTGCGGTGTCGACTTCACAGCGAGGGAGGAGGCGGGGACGCACGTCGTACCGTCCAATCAGCGCCGCATGAGTAGAGCCCGTCGCGGCATAGACGAGCCCACCGCCAGTCAGAACGACCTGCTCGCCCGCGCGCTCTCGGTCATAGGCGAATGCCCGGCCTTCCGGATTCGCGATGCGCCGGAAGCCAAACTCGACCAGCAGGTTGCCCTCCGCGCGCTCGACATCGCGTCCCCAGCACCAGCATTGGTCATGCAGCAGACGTTCCGCACGGAGCACCCACGCTTCCGAGAGGCTACCGAGGTCACAGCGCCGTGTTGCGTCGAAGTTAGTCATACGGACCACCTGTCCAGAAGCGCGCATCGCCGGAAGGGATCGATTGATATGTAGTATCATTACTAGCATATGAGACAGTATCTCAGCAAGTGCAAGGCCAATCGCGGCCCATCGACAACCGACTACAACAGGAATGAGGGTGTCCGCAGCTCGGGTTAGATCCCCCAGGCTGATGTTGCGTGCTCTGAATGCGCAGATGACCGCTTAGCGTGCGGCAGTCGAAATCAGAGGCGAGGTGCCACTGATCGACTCATCGGACTGCGTGAATTTGGTCACCATTGAACGAACATCGGCATCACTCTTCCGAGGCGACCAAATCCCGGTCGTACGGTTTGTGGTCGAAGTGGGACTTTCCTGATTGGGTGCCGAGGTCTTGACGTGCCCGTGTAGCGCGAACCCCCGCGTCACGCAGCTTGCCGATGATCTCCTCGCCCACGTACCGCTTCCGCTTCGCCACTATCGCATGACCCCTTCCCCGCCACTGCGATTCTCTCGCTCGCGGTGGATCCGTTTCAGGGGGTCAGGTCAGGTACAATCTGCACATGCCGTCCGTACCGTGGGCATCCTCGGGCGCTGTCCGATGGTCGATTCTGGGCAACCGTGGGAGCGGTACCGCGCCCGCACTGGTTGCTTGCCCTTCGTCGCGTGAATGCACCGCTTCCGGAAGAGAGAGCGTCTTGAGATGCTCTCAGAGCTCAGTGCGCCTCGCCGCTATGACGGAGAGTTCGCATATGAACTATCGGAAGTGCCGATCGACGCGGCCATCGGAGGCAGGAGACAGCACGCGGCAACACTGTCAACGTCGCCCGGTCGCTGCTCGTCCGCGGTTCACGCACCACGCAGGACACCACCGATCGGTACGCGCGAGCGGTTCCGTGCTCGGAACAGTTCACGGTTCATGCACCCCGATCCGGATGTCTGGGACGCGTGCTGCGGGACTGTGTCGCTTCGCACCATGAACACGATCTGGTGGGTTAGACGCGACATGCGCCTGCACGACAACGCTGCGCTACACGCAGCAAGTAGGGCAGGCGCACCGGTTCCCGTGTTCGTACTGGACGAGCAAGTGCTGCAGTCCCGCTACCACCGGAACGCGAAGCGGCGGATCGAGTTCATGACCGACGGGCTGAGTGCCCTGGACGCCGAACTTCGCGCCCTCGGCAGCCGCCTCATCATCCGCGAAGGCCGGGTGGACGACGTGCTGAGCGCGGTCGCCGCGGAAGTTCAGGCGGTGGAGGTCTTCGCAGCAGGCGACGTCACGCCGTTCGGTCGTCTGCAGGAAGCTCAGGTTGGGCGCCGAGTCGCGCTCAGGCTATTCACCGGCATCGGCATTCGTCCGAACGGGGCGGTCTCTAAGCCGGACGGGTCGGGCTACTCCGTGTTCGGTGCCTTCCGTCGCGCCTGGCTTTCGACCCCTCTTCCAGACCCGATCGCGTCGCCGACCCAGCTGCCCGCGGTACCCGACGGCATCCTCGGCATCGACGTTGTGGCCGCACCGTTGCGTGGGTTCCCCGCGGGGGAGACGGAGGCACTGCGCCGCCTCGATGAGTTCACGTTCAAGCGGATCGACGGGTATTCCGAGGAGCGTGACCGTCCGGATCTCGACGGCACCTCTGCACTCTCACCGTACCTCAAGTTTGGCATGCTCTCGCCCCGGATGGCCGCCGCTCGAACAATGGCACGCGGTTCCGATGAGGAAAGAAGCGGCGCAAGCCGGTGGCTTGATGAGCTGCTCTGGCGAGAGTTCTATATGGACGTCGTGTATCGCCAACCGGCGGTTCTGAGCGAAGAGTTCAACCCGCGCCTCCGTGGCATCCAGTGGGTCAACGCCGCGGACGATATCGAGGCATGGAAGGAGGGCCGCACCGGCTATCCCTTCGTGGACGCAGGCATGCGGCAGCTCCTGCACACCGGGTGGATGCACAATCGCGCCCGGATGGTGACCGCGTCATTCCTAGTGAAGAACCTCTTGTGCGACTGGAGAATCGGCGAGCAATGGTTCATGGATCAGCTTCTCGACGGTGATCTCCCATCGAACAACGGTGGATGGCAGTGGGTCGCCGGCACCGGCACCGATGCGGCACCCTACTTCCGAGTCTTCAACCCGGTCGTGCAGGGACATCGGTTTGACCCCACAGGCGAATATGTCCGCCGCTGGGTGCCTGAGCTGGCGACAGTCTCCGGCAGGGACATCCATGAACCGTGGAAGCTAAGCGCAGAATCGAGGGCGGGCTATCCACCGCCGATCGTTGACATCGCCGAAAGCCGGCAAAGACTGCTCGCAGCCTACGCCGAGGCCCGGAGTCGAAATGCCGTCGTGCAACGCGCCTCCGCGCCCTGACGCCTGCTTCCTGCGCGCGCGACCGACATCAGGACGACCCGCGAAAGAACGATGATTAGGGCACAAATGCGTTAGGGGGGCGGTCATGCGCGAACTACGGTTATGGGAGGCCTACGACCGCAGAGAAGTGCACGACATCTTCTCGCCGAACACTACGTTCGTTCCGCAAGCTGGCACGTGGGGCTTGCAGGGCATTGTTCGGGTGCCCGATCACCTCGGTGACTACGTCTTCTTCGTGACGTTCGGACAGTCCAAGGAGCGCACGTCTTTGAAGAGTCTGTAACCGAAGACGGGGTGCTCACGTGGCAGTCGCAGCCCCGTCAGTCCCTCACGGATCCGATCATCCGTCGGCTCGTCAGCCTCGACGAGCGGCTCAATACTGTTCATCTGTTCCTGCGCACGAGAAGAGCCGGGCCGTACACCTACCTCGGCCCTCTCGGATACCTCGAACACGACAACACGCGCGAACAGCCCGTCTATTTCCAATGGCAGATCCTAGAGGGGCCGATACCTGTGGCGGTTACCGGTGCCCTCGGTCTGACGCTGGTTCCATCCACTGAGCGAACCGCGACAGCGGTGGTCACGCATGGACTGACGGAAGCCGCAGCACCGAAGGCTGGTTCGGGGCGGAGGGGCAGGGCAACCCCTGTCTTTGGGAGCAAGAAGCAGGCCCGCTATCCGGGCCAAGATGCGAAGAATGCGGCGTTGGGACTAGCGGGTGAGAACTTGGTTTTCAAGCACGAGATCGAGCAGTTGCGGCGAGCGGGCCTCTACGAACTAGCGGATGCCGTCGTGCACGTGTCGCAGGTCGAGGGTGATTCAGCGGGTTACGACATACGGTCATTCACCGATCAGGGGGACGTGCGGCATATCGAGGTGAAGACCACGCGAGGCACAGCCGCGACCGCGTTCTTTGCTTCCGCCCGTGAAGTGGAATTCAGTCGTCAGAACCCGGATACGTACGTGCTTCACAGGCTCTACGAGTACGACGACGCGAGAGACGCGGCGCAGTTCTATGTCGTGGATGGGCCGCTAGCCGATGGGTTCGTGCTTGAAGCGAACGAGTACCGCGTGTTTGTGAAGCCCGAGTTATCTGATCCCGATATGTAACGGAGACACCCCAAGCGCCCCGCTGCCTCGGTGTTTGGCAGGCGCATAGGCAGATATTCGCGATGGGACTCATAAGCCCTTGGTCGGCGGTTCAAATCCGCCCCCTGCTACCAACGAAACCTATACGGCGTCTAGCCGTTCGACGACCGCCGCTCACGCGGCGGTCGCTTCGTGTCCACGGTTTGGCCACGCAAGCGCCCTTTGATGAGACAAGGGAGGCCGAGCAGCATCCACGCGGTTGCATTCACACCTATGTATCCCCATACGGCAGCGGCCTCTCAAAGACGTCCGCCTAAGAAAAGCCCCGTGAAACAAAACTTAACAATCGGGCCTGAAGCCCGCGCCTTGTCACAGTCGAGGGTCGGACGAAGCCGCTTTGCTACAACCGGTACGCGACGTTCCGCGGACGTTCGCGGACTCGACTTGGATGAGGCGACGGCTTCTTCCGCGTGTCGGGCGTGTGAGCCGCACACGAGTAGGCGGCGGTAGAAGGGACGAAGTAAGTGCGTTTCGATGAACCGCTTGATGACGAAGACATCAAGCAAGAGCGGTGGGAGAAGGCGACGGCGGAGCGCATAGCAGCCCTGGCGGAGCCCGATGTGTACCTCTTGCGCCTCACCCACCGGGTGACCCGCTGGAGCGAAGCCAACGGCGAGAGCCCATTGGATGACTGGTACACCCGTGTGTCGGCGGCCCTCGCCAACCACACAGCGCAGCCATGGGACTGCAACAAGAAGACGAAGCGCGGCCTGCGCGCGGTCGTCGATGCGCTCGACCTTCCGGACGACGGAATGTGCCCGGTCTGCTCGAAGGAACAGGGGCACGCCTACGAGCGCTACTGCCTTGCGGGATGGACGTGCCCGCCGTTCACGGAGCCGACTTACGCCCGCCCCGTGCGGACTTCGGGAATCGTCGTGATCCTGCGCGAGTCCAACGTGCCAGCGTCGGACGAGGCGGAGGTCGCCTGATGACCGTCCTAGACCGTGCTCTTGAGGTTCTTCGTGTAGCGGGCACCCCACTCCACGCAGACGAAATCGCCGCGCGGATGTCCACGGCAGGGTGGAAGACCGAAAACAAGACGCCCGGAGGCGGCGTGAACGCCCGCCTCGTTGTCGAGATGAAGCGCCGAGGAGCGGCATCGCGCGTCGTGCGCCCCGCGCCCGCGACGTGGGCACTCAGCACCCCCGCCGGGGACGAGACCGGGGAGATGGGCGACGACGAATAGACCCGCTGACGCGGGAAGTGCGCATCGATTAGGCGGGACGCATCAGTGATGGCGCGTTCGCGCGGTGGAGAGGGCCTCTTCGAAGAGGCCCTCTCCGTTTCGCGGGGAACCGACTGCGAGTTGCCAGTTGTTTCGTGCCGTACGCGCACGAGTGAACACTCACCGCGTACGAGTCACGGGAGGTGCGGCTTGGTAGTGAGCGTACGTGAAGCAATGAAGAGCCTGGGCCTGTCCTACGCCGGGCTGGCGGCGAAGGTAGGTGAGCCCGAGCGCGTAGTGGAGATAGACACGCGGCATGAGTACCCCTTGCCGTGGACGAGGGCGCAGAAGTACGCGCCTGTCCTCGGCGTGAGCGCCGGAGAGCTCATGCGCGCGGACGTGCTGACGCGCATCGCTAAGAAGCGGGGCGTGCCGGTCAGCGACGACCTCCACGTTGAGATCACAGACCTTGGCGGGCCGAAGGAGCTGGAGAAGGTCGCACGGACGTTAGTGCGGCTCAGCGTAACGACCGACGACCCAGCGATGAAGGCGGCGTTGCTGTCCTACGCGGCCGACGTTGTCGACGTGCTGGAGCATCAGGTTGCGAACAAGTCCAAGCCCGAGACCGCAAGCGCGCAGCAAGCCGAGGGGCCTGCAAGCGAAGGCGCGCGCCGTGACGGTCTTGGCAGAGCGCTACCGGCCCGCAAAGGCGCGGTCAGGCGTGATGCATACGGACGAGCACGACGAGGGCCGTACGGCGAAAAGAGACGAGACGAGTAGCCGCGCTAAGGACGCGGCCCAAGAGGAGGAAGACATGTCCAATCCAGACGTATTGGAAGCGACAGTCCGGCGACTGACCGAGCGCCGGTACAGGGAACTGGCGGAGCTCGAAGACGCAACGCCGGAGCGCGCAGCTCGCTTGCGTAACCTCATCAAGTGGAACGGCATATGGGTTGAGCGCCTGGACGCCTACATCGTCGCTGAGCGTGAGCAGCGCGCACGTGCCGCTCGTTGCGCAAGAAGTACCGCCCGAGAGGGTCGGGCGGTGCGGTGATTGTGTGCCGAAGGAACGAGGTCAGAAACAACTAGCAAAGCGAAGCGCCCGGCAGCACTCAACCGGGCGCGTTCGCGAGACAGGAAGACGCCAATGACTGTACCCACCGGCATGAAGGCCAGAAATCACGTGGAAGCCTCCGCCATCCCCGCTGAGCTGCGTGAGCGCAGGCAGTGGGTCGTCTGGCGCTACGAGGAGCGCGATGGGAAGCCGACGAAGGTGCCCTACAACGCACGCACCGGAGGAAAGGCCTTGTCCACGAAACCGGCGACATGGTCGCCTTTCGACGTGGCCCTTCAGGTCAGGGAGCGCTACGACGGCATCGGCTTCGTGTTCAGCAAGGACGACCCCTACGTCGGCATCGACCTTGACCACGCGCGAGACGCCGAGACCGGCGAGATAACAGCACCGTGGGCCGAGGAGGTATTGCGGCGACTGGACTCGTACACGGAGGTCAGCCCGTCCGGTACGGGACTGCACGTGATTGTGCGCGGCGAGCTGCCCGGTAAGGGCATCAAGGAAGACCGGGACGATGGTACCCGCATCGAGATCTACGACCGGAGCCGCTACTTCACCTGCACTGGTCAGCACATTGCGGGACCAACAACTATTGAGGACAGACCGGACGCGGTGTTGACGCTCTGTAAAGAGTACAGGCCGGCCTCGGCACACAAGAGCGCGCCCCCCGAGAGCGTGACCGCTGCGGCCAGCGGTCTTGTCCTTAGCCCGAACGCGGAGGCACCGGCCAGCAAGCTAGCAACGTTGCTCGCGAGCAAGCAGCGCTTCCTGCACACGTGGAACGGCAGCCGGAGCGACCTGACTAAGCCAGACGGTTCGCGCGACGCGTCACGCTACGACTATGCGTTGGTCGGCTTCACGTTGGACGCGGGCTGGGAGCCGCAAGAGATAGCGGACTTGGTTATCGAGTTCCGCCGCCGTCACAATCTTGACCTGGCGAAGGCGCTGCGTGCGGACTACATCGCACGCACATTGCACGAGGCCGTGAGCGCCAGAGA
>CAMDNW010000022.1 GCA_945903275.1 Thermoflexus hugenholtzii JAD2 | reverse complement strand
GCATCAGCGCCGCCCTTCTTGTTGTGTGCGTGGTTGGCTAGCGGTCGCCCTCGGGGAATGGACGATTTCGGTAGTTACGACGATCGCGTCGCCGGCGTTCTGGAGCAGGTTCGCGATGCCCTGATGGAGCAGGGCAAGCGCGATCTGGGCGGCGATACTGTTGTCGAGCAGGCCTGTGGCGGGATCGGGGGCGTGCATGGGCACGAAGGCGCTCTGTGGGAGCATGGGAAGAGTCCCGTCTGTTGGGGTACGGCGGGTGGGACGCCGCGACTGAGTGCGAGCATGATGGAGACGCTTCGTTACGAATCGATGGGCGGCGCGGTAAATTCTGTGTGAACGACAGTTGAGGTTGTGTCTCGACTGCGCCGCCCGGAAGGGATGTATCCATGCACGAGCGGATCCGGGCACTGAATGAGATTGGGCCGCTACGAGAGCCGGTGCTGTTGGCAGCGCTGGTGGGGTGGACGGACGCGCATGGGGCAGCAGCGAGCGTGATCGAGTACCTCGCAGACCAGTGGGACGCACGGCCGCTGGCGGACATTGATCCGGAGCCGTTCTACGACTTCACGGTGCAGCGGCCGCGGTCGCGCAACCGCGGCGGCGATCGGGTGATTGATTGGCCGGCGAACCGGTTCTTGGTGGCATCGCCGCCGGGCAGCAATCGCGACTTCCTGTTGTTCTACGGGATTGAGCCGCACCTGCGCTGGCGGACGTTCCTCGACGCAGTTGTGGACGTCCTCGATGCCACGGGGACGACCATGAGCGTTACGATGGGGGCACAGCCGGGGTCGGTGCCGCACACGCGACCGTTGCCGGTGTCGCTGTCGGCCTCGGATGACCGCTTCGAGCGGCAGTTCGGACTACGGGTGCCGGTGTCACGGTACGAGGGGCCAACGGGGTTGCTGAGCGTGCTCAACCTGCGACTGCGGGTGTTGGAGCAGCGGAACGCGAGCCTGTGGGTGCAGGTGCCGCATTACATCAACTCGGGGCCGAACCCCAGCGCGATGGTGTCGCTGCTGCGGACGCTCGACCGGGGATTCGGGACGGCGACGCCGGTGGAGCCGCTGGACGAGCGGTTGCAGGACTTTGATGAGCGCATCCGCGAGGCTCTGGATCAGATGCGCGATGGGGAGAACTACGTGCGGTCGCTGGAGGAGAAGTACGACGGACTGCGATGGGATGACCCGGAGTTGGACGAGAAGGATGACGGGACGCCGCTGCCGACGAGTGACGAAATCCTGGGCGACCTAGAACGGTTTTTGCGGGAGCAGCGAGGGGAGCCGGGCGGGGCTGTTTAGGCGGGCGCGATGGGCGTCCTTCACGCTCATCGGATGGCTTGGTAGACTGAATGTTCGGCGCAGGAGTGTAGCTCAGCTGGAAGAGCAGCGGTCTCCAAAACCGCAGGTCGGGGGTTCGAACCCCTCCACTCCTGCCATCGTGTCTACCGGCCGGTTACGGTAGGTTGGTCAGCGTTCGTGCCGAGGTGGTGAAATGGCAGACACGCCGTCTTGAGGGGGCGGTGCCCGTAAGGGCGTATGAGTTCAAGTCTCATCCTCGGCACCAACAACATCGACAGAGCGGCGAGCGCCGACTGCATGTAACCGTCGGCAGCGCCGGCACGGCCGCCCAGGCACCGACTCGTCAATCTCGCCCGGCCTCGCCCCCCGCTAGTGCTGCCACCAGTCATGCAGACCATGATTTTCGAGCGCTGTCCCGGATACACTTCCACGACCTTCGTCACGGTGCGGGCGGTGCGCCCGCTGCGTGAAAAAATCCCCGAAGCCGGGACTACCAACGGCTGTGGGGCAACGCGACCGATGGGCTCAGCGGCGCGGAAGTTCGGATCGCGTTCAGGCAGGCGCTCTCTACTCGTTCCGTCGAGTAGAAGACCGCGTCACTCGTCAACGGCTCGGGGCTTAGCCTCGATTCGGACGATCGATGTCTGAGTGACTTCGGTCGCAGTCAGACGCCAACCGTCGACCTCGATGTGCTCGCCAGGGTCCGGAATGTGCCCCAACTCTTCGAGGAGGAAGCCCGCTACTGTGGTGTAACTTCCCTCCGGAACCTCGATTCCAAGATCGACGAGGTCATGGAAGGGAAAGCTGCCCGGCAGGTCGATTGAACCGTCGGCGCGCCGCGCGACCGCTGTGACGTCCCGGTCGTACTCGTCGTAGATCTCCCCAACGATCTCCTCGATGAGGTCTTCGACGGTGACGATGCCATCGAATCCTCCGAATTCATCGACGACGATCGCCATCTGCTGACGAGCATGCTGGAGGTCACGGAGCGCGACGAGGACGCTCGCCGACTCCGGGAAGGCCGGTATTGCCCCGATCGCCTCTTCGACCGTACCCGATCTTCCAATCAGGTCACGGAGTCCAACCACTCCGATGATGTCGTCCGCAGATTCGCGGAAGACCGGAGCGCGTGAGTGCCCAGAGTCCAGCAACTGCTGGAGGCCGTCTCCTGCGGGAAGGTCTGCGGGGAGCTTCACGACGAGGTGTCGCGGGATGCGCACCTCTCGCAAGGTGCGATCACCAACTTCGAGCGCGCCGGTAATCACCTGCTTTTCTTCGGCGGTGAGTGAGACTTGCGTCGAGATCATCTGACGAATCTCTTCTTCGGTGATCTCGCCCCGCTGCACGTGCGGGTCACCTCCGAAGAGTCGTACTACCAGATTTGTGCAGCTGGACAGCATCCAGACGGCCGGACGTGCCGCCGTTGCGAGCAAGTCGAGCGGGCGAGAGACGATGAGCGCCCATCGCTCGGGATGCTGAAGCGCGATCCGCTTCGGCGTCAGTTCGCCGAAGACGAGCGTGAAGAACGTCAGCACCAAGGTCACGACGACGATCGCCATGACCTCGGCGGCGCCGCCGAACACCGCGAGCAGTGGTACCAGCGGTTCGGAAAGGTTGACTGCCGCCGCTGCCGAGGCAAGGAACCCGGCGAGCGTGATCCCGATCTGGATCGTCGCGAGGAATCGATTCGGGTCGGCCGAGAGCCGCGCCAGCGCACGCCCGGCTCCGCCTCGTGTCGCCAGCCGATCGACCTGTCCGGGTCGGAGGGATACGAGGGCCATCTCGCTCCCTGCCAAGAGCGCGTTCAGAACGATGAGTACGGCCACCAGACCGAGTTCCCAGAAGTCAGACACGAACCATCCTCCCTCTGATCGAATTGGGCATGTGCTTCAGGGAGATGCGCGTTCGAGAGGGCGTGGGACTCGCCGATTGCCGGTGGAGGGGCTGGCTATCAGTTACCTGTAGGCCTGCGTAGACCGAATTCGGATGGTCGTCCGCGTCCGCGTCCGCGTTGGTGGCGGGATGGCGTGCGGAACGTCTGCGTCGTGCCCTCTGAGGGGGAGCACTGGAATGACTATGCATGCCTGCATCCTACATGATTCGCTCGACCCTGCGTTGCATGCTCCCCCGATGCGGAGCCTGATCCCTTGCGGTGGACTCCCGGAGAACCGCGCTTGGACCCGTGCGTCGCGACGGCGATTCAGCGTGCGTGAACCAGAGGCGTCGCGACATGGCAGCCGCGACTATCAGCGGCTCTGGCGCGAAGCCACCGCAGGAACGAGCCGTGCTGCTGCGCGGCAACAGTTTTGCCAGGCGATGGCTGCAGGTCGCTGACCTAGGTCGCTGACCTAGGTCGCGGCTCGTACGAGCAGGATCACGTACACGCCGTACCCCACGAGCAGGACTCCGCCCCGGGCGCGTCCCAGCTGCCACGCCTGTCGCGGGATCAAGAGCAGGGCAGCCACCAAGCCCGCATGTCACGCGGCGCCTCCAGCGCATCCTTGCCGTAGTCTGCCGCATCTGCGGTGGGAGCGAGCCAGAGCACGTAGATCCGGCAGACCACGATTTTCGAGCGCTGCCCTGATGCGCTTCCACGACCTTGGTCACGGTGTGGGCGGTGTACCCTAGACTTCCGTTTCGGAGCTACACGAACACGAGTCCGAGCAGAGAGGCCTTCCACAACCTGTAGAGCCTAGTGGCCGAATGGCAGATCCTGACTCTCGGAATTTGGATGCCGCACAGATGGCGAGGTGGTAGGTGATCGACGCAGAGACACTCAAACGAGTGCTGGACCGTGCCGGGCACAGAGTGACTGCTCCGCGCCTTCGTGTCATCGAGGCACTCGCGGGTGCGGCGGATCATTTCTCGTCTGAGGATCTTCGGCTGGCGGTCCCCGGTGTCGGGCGTGCGACAATTTTCCGCACGCTGAACCTGCTGCTCGAGCTGGACATCATTTGTCAGATCGTCATCGACGACGGCACATTCGCATACCGCGTCAGCGCTGAAGGGCACCACCACCACCTCATTTGCAGGGATTGTGCGGAGGTGACCGATTTCCATGTCGAGGAGCTCGAAGATCTCCTCCAGCGGCTGCAGCTGCAGAACACGTTTCAGATGGAATCGCACCGCCTAGAGGTCTACGGGCGGTGCGCCCGCTGCGTGAAAAAATCCCGCAAGCAGGGACCAGAAGCGCGCCCGAAGCGCTGACTGCTAGCGCTCTTGCGACCCGCATCTGTTATGTCCGCTTGCTATGCGCCAGCGGTCTCTGGCCCTCGGATCGCCGATCAGTCACCGCAATCTTCAGGATCACCCGGTGATAATCAGCTGGGAATTCTGGTCTCTTCCTCGGCGTGAAAGTGATGTTCGTGGTGCTCGCCTCGCGCGGCATGACGCCTCACCGCCAACAGTCCGTGCGTCGGCGCGAAGACGAGCGCCAACAGGAAACACAGCGTCGACCACAACACAACGGTCGCTCCGGCCGCCGTGTCGAGATGGAAGGAGAAGTACAGCCCACCGATGCCGCTCAGAACCCCAATAGTGGCACTGTACATGAGCATATGATCGAGCCGATCCGTCAGCAGGCGGGCTGCAGCAGGTGGTGTCACCACGAGTGCAAGGATGAGAATATTCCCGACGGTCTGGAGGCTGGCAACAATCGTTGCGCTGATCATCAGCAGCAGCAGCAGGTCAAGCCAGAACACTGGATAGCCGAGGGCATGCGCCAGCGTGGCATCGAATGCGACGAGCTTAAGTTCCTTCATCAGCAGGAACATCACCGCAATAACCACGAGTCCGATCGCGGTTGTCGCGATCAAATCGCTGTTCGATACGCCGAGGATGCTGCCGAACAGCAGTGAGCCCAAGTCGCGTTTCACGCCGGAATGCCGGCTGATGATCGCAACGCCGAGGGCGAAAAATGCGGCGAAGATCACACCGATTGCCGTGTCTTCGGATACTCGCCGGCTGCGTGAGATCGTGCCGACGGCAATCGCAGTCAGGCCACCGAAGATGAATGCACCAATTAGCACGCTCTGCCCGGCGATGTACGACAGCACCACGCCCGGAAACACGGCATGAGCGAGTGCATCGCCGATGAATGCCAGGCCACGCAGCACCACAAAACAACCGACGAGTCCGCAGAGCAGACCGACCACCGCAATCTCGGCGAGAGCTCGCACGAAGAAGTCATATTGAAGGGGCTCTGTGATCCACGCGATCATGAGAGCACCACAACCTGACCACCGAACGTCTGTCGTATCCGATCCGCAGTGAACGTCGTTCCGACCGGCCCATAGGCAACGAGTCCGCGATCAACGAATCCAACGGTATCGCAGACAGACTGCATTTCGTCGAAGTCGTGCGTGGCGAGTAAGACCACTGCGCCCGCGGCAGCGAAGTCACGGATCGCCTCCCGGAAAATAGCCCTATTGATGGCATCCACACCGGTGAAGACCTCATCGAGAAGCACGATCGCTGGCTCTTGGGCAAGCACACGCGCAAAGAAGATGCGCTGCTGCTGTCCACCGGAGAACTGGCTGATGTGCCGTCCGCCTTGCCCGCCGAGCCCGAACCGATCGAGGGCCGCGTCCGCGATCGCGCGGTCCGCGTCTCCCGCACCGCGCAGCCACCCGATCGCTCTGGTTCGGCCCATGAGTACGACGTCCTGTGCGGTGACGGGGAAGTCCCACTTCACTTCCTCGCGCTGGGGGACGAACGCGAGCAGACCGGCGGACGGACGCAGGTGGTCTCCGTCCAGCAAGATGCTCCCGGAGCGCAATGGGAGCACCCCGGCGATCGCCTTCAGCAGCGTGCTCTTGCCCGAACCGTTCGGTCCGATGAGGCCAGCAACCTGTCCACGCTCGATACGCAGGCTCACGTCCGTGATCACGGAGCGATTTTCATAGCCCGCTTCTAGATCGTGAACCTCGAGAGCGCCTGATGCTGAACGTGTCACAAAAGTTACTTGAGAGCCTCCACGATTTTCTTGGCGTTTTGGAGCAACATACCATCCACGGTATCCGCCCCTGACCCGGGCTTCCCTAGCGAGTCCGCGTACAGGTCAGCGACGATCTTAACCTTCGTATCTTTCGCGATCTGCGTGGCAATCTTTGGGTCAACGGAGCTCTCGGCGAAGATCGCCTTCACTCCCTCGCGCTTAATCGTGTCCTGCAGCTCTGCGATCTGCCTGGCGGAAGCGTCGCCCTGTGTGGATACGCTCGGAATTACCGCACCATAGAACTTCAGCCCGAAGTGATCGATGAAGTAGCCAAATGCGTCGTGGTTGGTCACCATCTTCCGGTTCGATTCCGGAATCGTTGCAATCAACTGCTTGATATCCGCATCCACTTTGTCCAATTTTGCCTGATAGGCAGTGCCGTTCTTCTGGAACGTGGCTGCCTTGTCTGGGTACGCTTGGCTCAGCGCCTTGACGATGTTGTCGACCATGATCTTGTTGTTCGTGGGGTCATGCCACACATGCGGGTCATCCTCCGGCTTGCCGTTCTCGTCCTTACCCACTCGCACCTTCACGCCTTCGGTGACCGTCACGACATTCTTCTGACCGCTGCTCTTGACCGGGTCGTCGAGGAACGCGTCGAGGCCCAGCCCATTCCGCAGCACGAGCTTGGCGGCACCGATCCGCTTCACATCGTCCGGAGACGCCTCGTACTCGTGCGGGTCTACACCCGGCCCAACAACCCCGACCACGAGCAATCCGGTATCGGCGACCACTGCCTTTGTCAGCGCCGTCACCGGCGGGGTGGTCGCGACCACATCCGCCTTTACGCCGCTACAACCGGCAAAGATGGCAAGCGCCAGTCCCGCGAGTACAGAGAGGGCCCCGTTCCCACGCAGGAAGCCGTACTGAATCATCGGAGCACCTTCCACTAATCTCCTTGAGACTGAAGCTCATTTGAAGACTGGATGCGAAGAATAATGAGCTGATGTCTCAAAAGCAATTGACCGCATTGCACCTTAATCGCCAATCGCCCCAATCGCCCCAATCGCCCCAAATTCGATGAAGGCTCCGACTAATGGCCCCGTTGTCCATCAGGGCCTGTTGTGTGTAATTCGAGGCACCTCACCGCGCAGTTCGACGCTTCTCTTGATTCTTGATGCGACGATCTGTGCGCTCAGTGCAGCCATGGGAGCCTGCCAGCACCTCGCTCTTTGTCCGATGCGCAGACTCCGAGCAGACAGACTCCAAGCGGCCATATGACAGCCGAGGCAGCCCGCACCAGTCACCGCCCGCGGGAGTCCCTCTCCTGAGCACTTATCGAATCCGTTATGATGCGCCCGCAGCAACGGGAGCCCCACGATGACGCAGCCCTGCGACGACCTAGTAGTCCTCGACCTGAGCAGCGGGCGAGCCGCCGGTATCGCCACCATGATCCTCGCCGACTACGGCGCCGATGTGATCAAGGTCGAGCCGCCCGAGGGCGACCCCGCCCGCTCCGAGCCCTCGTCACCGATGTGGCTGCGAGGCAAGCGCAGCATCGTCCTCGACCTCACGAGCGCGGCCGGCCAGCAGACCCTGCACGACCTCGCGCGTACCGCCGACCTCGTCGTCGCCTCCTACGCCACCGGCGCCGCCGAGGCGCACCGCGCGGACTACGCCACGCTCTCCGCACTCAACCCGCGACTTATCTATGCCTCCGTCACTGGCTGGGGTGCCAATGGCCCCTACGCCTCGTACCCCGCCGACGAGATCCTCGTCTCCGCGAAGTCGGGCCGTATGCGCGCCTTCAACCACGTGTCGAGGAACGACGGACCAGGCTTCACCGCCGTACAGGTCGGCGTCCACGGCGCCGCACAGTCCACCGTCGCCGGCATCCTCGCGGCCCTCGAGGTGCGAGACCGCTCCGGCATCGGCCAGCTAGTGGAATCGAGCCTACTGCAGGGCATGTTCCCCTTCGACTTCAACGGCCTCCCTCGAGAGCAGATGATCACGAAGTTCCCAGACCGCGTGCAAAGCGACCTCTTCGCGCAGCTGTCGAATCCAGACGGCATGTCCACACTCGGCTACCAGCCAGTCCGCACGAAGGATGGCCAGTGGCTGCAGTTCGCGAATCTGCTGGAGCACCTCTTTCAGTCCTCGGTCGTCGCTCTCGGCCTTACCGAGGACATCCTCGTAAACCCGAAGTACGAGGGCGCGCCCAACCGCCTCACCCCTGAGGCGCGCGAGGAAGTGCGCAACATGATGCTGCTCAAGGCGCGTGAGAAGACCGCCGCTGAGTGGATGGAGATCTGCAAAGAGAACGGCAATGTTGCCGTCGACTACGTGATGACCGCGCAGAATGCGCTGCAGCACCCTGACATGATCGCCAACGGCGACATCGCCGAGCTGAACGACCCGACGCTCGGTACCGTGCGACAGCTCGGTCCGCTCGCTATCCTGCGTGACACCCCAGCAGCGATCGAGCGCTCCGCGCCCGCAATCGGCCAGCACACCGCCGAGGTCATCGGCACGTCACGTGCTCCCGCGGGCGCCGTGATCCCACCGAACGACGACATGCGTGCACCTCTCGCTGGCATCACAGTGCTCGAGTTCGCGACCATTATCGCCGCGCCACTCTCCTGCGCGCTGCTCGCCGACCTCGGCGCCCGCGTGATCAAGATCGAGCCGACCAACGGCGGCGACCCCATGCGTGGCATGGGCGGCGCGGGCTTCAACTCCTACTTCGGCGTCGCGAAGACCACCGCCGGCAAGGAGTCGATCTGCATCGACCTCAAGGAGCCCGCCGGCCAGGAGATCGTGCGCAAGCTCGTCGCAGAGGCAGACGTGATCGTGCACAACTACCGCCAAGGTGTGCCGGAGCGCCTTGGCATCGGCTACGAGCAGGCCCGCGCGATCCGCCCGGACATCATTTGGGTGAGCGTGAGCGGCTATGGCCCCGATGGCGGCAGCGCCACGCGCCCCTGCGCGCACCCGATCCCGGGCGCGGTGAACGGCGGCGCGCTGATGCAGGCCGGCGAGGGCTGGGAGCCCGATAACATCGACACTATCGAAGGGCTACGCGAGGCGTCGCGACGCTTCTTCCGAGCCAACGAAGGCAACCCCGATCCCTGCACCTCCGTCGTAGCGACGACTTCGACGCTGCTCGCGCTCCGTGCGCGCACGCGCACTGGCCGAGGCCAGCAGGTGTTCGTGAGCATGCTTGCGGCCAACGGCTACGCGAATGCCGATGACTTTCTGGCCTACGAGGGCAAACAGTCTCGGCCGCACATCGACCGCGAAGTGCTCGGCACTGGCCCCCTACGCCGCCTCTACAAGACGCGCGCGGGCTGGGTGTGCCTGAGCCTACCAACCGAGGCGCAATGGGTCGCTTTCTGCGACACCGCCGCCGCCTCGCACCTTGGGAGTGACGAGCGCTTCCGGGATGCTGGGGCGCGCGACCGCAACGCAGAGGCACTCACCGCCGCCCTCGCGAGCCACCTTGCCACCCGCGACGCAGACGAGTGGGAACGCATGCTCGCGCCGAACGGCATCGGCTGCGTGCGCGCGGACGGGTACACCGGTGCTGGCGACTTCTTCCTCCACGACCCGCAGATCGAGGCGAACGGTTGGGTGAAGATGGTCACCCACCCCGTGATGGGCGAGTATCGCCGCTGGGGTCCGGTCGTGACCTTCGATCGCACTCCCGGCCGCTACGGCCCCGGCGTCCTCGCAGGCCAGCACACAGAGCAGATCCTCGACGAGATTGGATACGAGGACACCGCCGTGCAAGACCTGTACCAGCGCGGCGTGATCTGGCGAGATCACCCCGAGTAGGCGGGAAGAGTCGCCAGGAGCTCGCTCACGGTCGTCATCGTTGGCGAGGGTAACAAAGCCAAGCACCGATGGTGCGCGCATGGCGTCTGCGAGCCAGAATTGCAGGTCAGCAGCCTTCGGCACTGCACAGATCATGCCGCGCTGGGTGTACCGTCTGATACGGGAAGTCGTCAGCGCCGGGCGCGCACAGACGCCCTCGGCTGGTGAGATCGCAGGGATGTCCGTGTCAGGCCAAGCCGCCCTCATCCTGACTCTGTTCGTGGTGCTGTTGACTGGCTGCACCCCTGATGCTGCAGGCGCCGCTAAGGCACGTCCGATCACTGCAGTTGGGATGACCGCGGCCAGCGTTCTGACCACCCCGACACGCACGGCCTCCCTCATGCCCGCTGGTGGAGTGGAGACGTGGCGGGTCACGAACGTCGTGGATGGCGACACAGTCGACGTCGCCTCCGCATCTGGCAGCCAGGAACGTATTCGTGTCATCGGCGTCGACACACCCGAACGCGGTGAGTGCGGCTTCGCGGATGCCTCAGCCGCCCTCGCAGCGCTGGTGCAGGGTAAGTCTGTGACGCTCGCGGCGGGGGCCCGGGACGACCGTGACCACTATGGCCGGCTCCTGCGGTATCTCGACGTCAGCGGTCAGGATGCCGGGCTGGCGCTCATCCAGGCGGGCTACGCGATCGCTCGCTACGACAGTCGCGATGGGTACGGACGCCACCCGCGGGAGGCGAGCTACGTCGCTGCGGACGCGGCCAGCCCGAACATGTGCGGACGTCCGGCTGCCGCTGCGCCAATCGCACCAGGGATGGCGCCTACTACCGGGGTGCAGGTCTTTCGGAACTGTGCCGACCTGAACGCTGTGTACCCGGGTGGCGTCGCCCGCGTGGGTGTCACCGGCAACACGGTGTCTGGTGCGCTACGCCCATTCAGGGTCACACCGCGCTTCGATGATGCGCTGTACGCGGCCAACCGCACTCGAGATGGCGATGACGACGGGGTCGCCTGCGAGAAGTGAGCGCGCATGGCCAATCGAGACTACGAGCGTGTCTACGCCAGCGATCATGATTTCGCAGCCGCCGCGACCTCGTGCTGGTACAGTCGCGCTGTGCCACAAGATTTCTCACTCGATGAGGCGCGGGAGGTACTCGCGGCGATCCAGTCGGTGGCGCCTGATGAGCTCCGCGTACCGTTCAGCAACGCTGACTGCATGACGTTGCTCGAGGCCGGAATCGAGATCAAGGATCGCGAGCACGGCCTTGTGGACTTCCCCACCACGATCGACGGCGTCGCGGCGTACTGGTGCTGGCTAGCAGGAGAACCGCGCATCGCGTGGTGGCACCCCCGCGCCGGAGGATTCGCCGGCCGACAGCCCACAGAGCGTTGAACCCACCAGCGGCGCTCCAGCACTCGCCCGAATCGCCCCAACGTGGCCGCCAGTAATGACTGGAGATGACGCGCTGCGGGTGATCATCACCGCTATGCTCGACCCCGATCCCCGACGTCTGCCGTCTGCGACGGAGGCGACAACGCGGCTGCGAGCGGAGTCCTCGGTCACTGGGACTGTTGGTCAGAAGCCTCCTCTTCGGCGTCCCGGTGATCGGCCGAAGACGGATCCTAAGACGAGTGAGCGAAGCCTGGCATCCACGGTGGACTGGTTTGAGGCGGTCTGGCGGGTGATGTTGATTGCGACGTGGTGGCCGCCATTGCCTACACGTTAATCTACGCGCCCGTCACAGAAGTGCACCCTCGGAGCCGCCGCACGAAGGAAGCGAAATGAGTACGACCACTGCTGCCCCGACACCGGCACCGGTCCGTTTCCACTACGCGTGGGTGATCGCTGGAGTCACCTTTCTGGTTCTGCTTGCAACCGCAGGCGTCCGTTCGATCCCGCCCGTGCTGATGGTACCCCTGGAGCAGGAATTCGGCTGGAGCCGCGCAACCATCTCACTGGCGGTGTCGATCAACCTGCTCTTATTCGGATTGCTGGGTCCGTTTGCCGCCTCTCTGGTGTTGCGGGTTGGCATGCGGCGCATGATGGTGCTTGCCCTCTCGATGCTCACCGTATCGGTCGCTCTGACCACGCTGATGAGGGAGCCATGGCAACTATGGCTTCTCTGGGGTGGCTTGGTCGGTATCGGCTCAGGTGCAATGGCTGGCTGGGTCAGTGCATCGGTCGCTACTCGCTGGTTCGTGAAGCGCCGCGGGATCGTAGTGGGCGCGTTGACCGCAGCGGGCGCTACTGGACAGCTGATCTTCCTGCCGATGCTGGCGACGGTGGTTGAGACGATTGGATGGCGGGCAGCGGTCGGTATCGTTGCCGTGAGCATCGCGTTCGTCGTCCCCATCGTGGGTCTGCTCATGAGGAACTCGCCGGCAGCCCACGGCATCTTGCCGTATGGTGCGACGTCTGAGGTAGCCATCCCGCAGGAGACTCCTGCGCTCCCAGGGAATCCGTTTCGTGCCGCCATCGACACGCTGGCGTTGTCGGCAAAGGATCGCAACTTCCGGTTGCTCGCGATGAGCTTCTTCATCTGCGGCGCTACGACGAACGGACTAATTGGGACGCATCTGATCCCGATGTCATACGACCGTGGACTGGCCGAGGTGACCGCGGCGAGCCTGCTCGCGCTGATCGGCGTCTTCGACATCATCGGCACGATGGGATCGGGCTGGCTGTCGGATCGATTCGACAATCGACGGCTGTTGTTCTGGTACTACAGCCTGCGCGGGCTCTCGCTGCTATTTCTGCCGTTCGCGTTTCAGGCGGGACTCCCGGGGATTGCCATATTCGTGGTGTTCTACGGGCTCGACTGGGTGGCGACGGTCCCGCCAACAGTGCGACTGACCGCTGACCTGTTCGGCGTGCAGCGAGTCGGGATGGTATTCGCTTGGATGCTGGCGTCGCACCAGCTTGGCGCGGCGATCGCTGCGTACACTGCGGGCGCCATCAGGTCGTCGCTCGGCGACTACCGTGTCGCTTTCCTCGGAGCGGGTCTGCTCGGCCTTATCGCCGGGATCCTCGTGCTACAGGTGGACCACTCCGACCGCGCAGACGAAGGCCCTCCCCGGCGCGTCACGCCTAGCAGTGCGTTCAGCCGCCATGCGTGGGTGGCGTGGCTCGGGGGTACGTCTGCGGCGGTGAGCCTCGCGATCCTCCTCCTAACGATCACCCAGCCCGTCCAGGTCGCGGCGTCCGCACAGGAATTCCTCGTGTGGTGCGGGATTAGGTAGATCGAAGGCGATGAAGAGGAGTGGGCGGGTTTACACGGGAGCGGCGAGCCAGTCCAGATACTTCCCCGCTGCCCCGGATGTGCTTCCACGACCTTCGTCACGGTGCGGCTAGCCTCATGCTCGCCCAAGGTGTGCCGCTATCCACTATTTCGGATATTCTCGGACACAGCAGTATTCGCATCACAGCGGATACCGCCGCCCACCTCACCGATGAGTCGAAACGAGACGCTGCGAACGCGTTGGACGCAGCCTTCGGAAAGACTGCGGAATAGGCCCGTTAGTCCCCCGTGGGTACATCGGTGGGTACATTTAGAGAGTCAGGAACGGTGAACTGGGCCGTTTCTGAGTCTACGGCCACGTCGCCAAGTGGTAAGGCAGAGGTCTGCAAAACCTCCATCGTGGGTTCGATTCCCACCGTGGCCTCCAAGAGCGCATCACGAAGCCCGCCGATTGGCGGGCTTCGGTGTTTGTGTGCGGCTTAGGCGACCATGTAGCAATGAGTTGTAAGACGAGAGTGATCATCAATCCCGTTGGGTACCGCTTGGCTCTATTCAGTTGTCGGCAGAGGATCGTGGATCATGGCTAGCATGGGGAGTAATAAGGGTGGCGCGTGGGGGGCCTCGTCACAAGGCTGGGCAGGGTGTCCAGGCGCGGCGTGGGGGATTATGATGAGTGTGTGAGCGACTTAATCATCGACCGCCGACCGGAGTTGCGGAACCCGCTGCTGATCGCGGCATGGGCGGGGTGGAGCGACGCTGGCGAATCGGCGACGGGGGCGATCCGGTTCATGCTGCGGCGGTGGCGAGAAGAGCCATTCGCGCATATTGAGGCCGATCAGTTCTACGACTTCACGCAGACGCGACCGCTGGTACGCTTGGACAACGGGCAACGAGTGATCGACTGGCCAAAGAACGAGTTCACCGCACACCGGCTGGACGGCGATGGGCCGGACATCATCGTGATGCAGGGCATCGAGCCGCATATGTCGTGGCATGCCTACACGGCGGCGGTGTTGGAGATCTGCACGGAGTTCAACGTCTCGGGCCTCGTGACGCTCGGCGGACTGCTGGCTGAGGTCAGCCACTTGAGGCCGGTGCGGGTGACGGGGTCGTCAGACGACACCGAGCTGCGTGAGTTGCTGAGCGTGGAGCCTCGGCGTGGGGGCGGGTACGAGGGGCCGACGGGCATCATCACGGTGGTCAACAACGCAGCGCGCGAGGCAGGCCTGAAGACGGCCTCGCTGTGGGCGAGCGTGCCGCACTACGTGAACGCCTCGCCGAACCCGAAGGCGACGCTGGCGCTGCTGGAGAGGCTGAACGGGGCGATGAGCCTGGGACTGCGGCTGCACGACTTGGAAGTGTTTGTAGCGCGATTTGACGCGCAGGTGGCCGAAGAGGTCGCCAAGAACTCGGAGATGGCCGATTACGCGAGGCACATCGAGGAGCAGCAGGAGAAGATCGACGACGGTCTCGTACAGGTCTCGGGGGCTCAGGAGGAGCAAGGAGGCAGCGAAGAGTTGCCTGATGCTCAATCGATGGTAGACGAATTGGAGCGGTTCCTGCGGGAGCAGCGCGGGAATAACTGAACGGGCTTCGCTCGGTACCTAGTATCGCACTCGTGTTTTGCCGCTCGATGGCCTCAGTGCTACCGTATTAGTGCGAACCCAGCGCGTGTCTTTAAGCTCGGCCCCGAGAGGCCGGAAAGGACGCAGGAATGATTAGATATACCTCCGGTCATCATGTCTGTGCGCGTGGTCCCTCCCGTCGTTGCTGGAGGGTTTTTCATGTCTGACGCCTCGCCGACAACTGTGCCCGGGACAGTGCTGGATGAGGACGGCATCCGGCGGACGATCACGCGGCTCGCGCACGAGATCGTGGAGCGGAATGGCGGGCTGAGCGACCTCGTGTTAGTGGGTGTGCAGACGCGCGGGGTGGCGATCGCGCAGCGGCTGGCGGCGGTGATCGGAGACTTCGAAGGGGCGCGACCGGCGACGGGCGCGCTGGACATCACAATGCACCGCGACGACTTGGCGGCACGCGGGCTGACGGCGCGGCCTCGCCCCACTGACCTGCCGCATATCGAAGGCAAGAACGTAGTAATCGTGGACGACGTGCTGTTCACGGGCAGGACGGTGCGAGCGGCGCTGGACGCGCTCAATGACTTCGGACGGCCGCGCATTGTGCGGCTGGCGGTGCTGGTGGATCGCGGGCACCGGGAGTTGCCGATCCGGGCGGACATGGTGGGGAAGAACATTCCGACGGCGCACGAGGATGACGTGCGGGTGCTGCTGTCCGAGGAAGACGGGCGCGACGCGGTAATTGTCGTGCCGAACGGAGGTCAAGCATGACCACAACGACGGTGCCGCCGATCGAGAGCACGAAGCCTGCCTCGGAAGGGGCGTGGCGGCATCAGCACGTACTGGATCTCGACGATTTTGGGCGAGACGAAATCGAGACGGTACTGAACCTCACCGATCGGATGCGCGAAGTGCTCGACCGGCGGATCGCGCGGGTGCCGGCGCTACGCGGGCACACGGTGGTGAACCTGTTCTATGAAGCCTCGACGCGGACGCGGGCGTCGTTTGAGTTGGCGGGGAAGGTGCTGGGGGCGGATGTGATCAGCCTGACGGCGAGCGCCTCCTCGGTCGTGAAGGGCGAGTCGCTAATAGACACTGTGCGGACGATACGGGCGATGGGGTCGGACGTGATCGTGATGCGCCACTCGTCCGCGGGCGCGCCGTATCTCGCATCGGAGCAGATAGGAACGGGATCGATCGTCAATGCGGGGGACGGGGCGCATGCGCACCCGACGCAGGCGCTGCTCGACCTGTACACGATGCGGAAGCACTTCGGCGACCTGACCGGCAAGCGTGTGGTGATGGTGGGCGACATCTCGCACTCGCGCGTGGCGCGGTCGGATATGTGGGGCCTCGCGGCGATGGGCGCGGAGGTGGTGGTGTGCGGGCCGCCGACGCTGCTGCCTCGAGGGTTGCGGGTGGGCGATCGGCCTGCGCACGCGGAGACGGGACTGCCTCGGGTGCGGGTAGAGACAGACATCACGAAGGCGATCGAAGGCGCGCACGTGGTGATGGCGCTGCGATTGCAGAACGAGCGGCAGCAAGGCGGACTGTTGCCCTCAATGCACGAGTACGCCTTGCAGTACCAGGTGACGGCGGCGCGCCTCGCGCACGCGCACCCGGAGCACTTGCTGATGCACCCGGGGCCGAAGAACGAGGGCATCGAGATCGCCGGCGACGTGGCGAGTGGGCAGCACTCGATCATCGAGGAACAAGTCACGAACGGGGTCGCGGTGCGGGCAGCGTTGCTATACCTGCTGTGCGGCGGGACAGCGACGGAGGCGTTGCGATGACAGGGGTTATGGCATGAGCACACTGGCGATCCACAACGCGCGGGTAATCGACCCGGCGCTTGGACGCGACGGTATCGCGGATATCGTGATCGTCGATGGGCGGATCGCACGCGTGGGGCCGAACGAGGGCGACGCGGTGATCGAGGCGGATCGCATCGATGCTACGGGGCTGGTGGTGACACCAGGGTTCGTGGATTTACACACGCACCTGCGGGAGCCAGGGTTCGAGTACAAGGAGACGATCGCCTCGGGGACGCTGGCGGCGGCGCGAGGCGGGTTCACGACGGTGTGCGCGATGCCGAACACGATGCCAGTGCTGGACAGCCGCGCGGCGGTGGAGTCGGTGTTACGCGAGGCGGAATCCTCGGGACATGTGCGTGTGCTGCCGGTGGGGTGCATCACGGCGGGGCGCGCGGGCAAGGAATTGTCACCGGCAGGCGAACTAGCGCGCGCGGGCGTAGTGGCGCTCACCGACGACGGGGACGCAGTCGGCGACGCGAGCCTGATGCGGCACGCGCTGGAATACTCCACGGTGTTCGGGCTGCCGGTGGCGCAGCATTGCGAAGACCCGGCACTCGTGCGCGACGGGCACATGCACGAGGGATGGGTCGCGACACGCCTCGGGTTGCGAGGGCGACCGGCGAGCGCGGAAGAGACAATGGTGGCACGGGACATCGCGCTGGCGGAGCTGGCAGGGGCGCACCTGCATATTCAGCACGTTTCGACGGCAGGGTCGGTCGCGATCATCCGGGCGGCACGGGCGCGCGGAGCGCGTGTGACAGCTGAGGTTACGCCGCATCACCTGACGCTAACCCACGAGGAAGTGGCATTCGGGTCTTCGACGGACTTCCGGAGCATCGTTTACAACGCCAATGCGAAAGTGAACCCGCCGCTGCGCGAGCAGGTGGATGTGGAAGCGTGCATCGCCGCACTGCGCGACGGCGTGATCGACGCAGTGGCGACCGACCACGCGCCGCATGCGGTGAGCGACAAGCAACTGGAGTTTGACCTCGCGGCGGCGGGGATCAGCGGGATCGAGACAGCGTTCGGGCTGCTGATGACGCTGGTACATAGCGGGCAGATCGAGTTGCCGACGCTGATCGAGCGGCTGACGGCGGGGCCAGTGCGAGCGTGGCGGCTGGACAGGCTGCCGGGCCTCGAAGGCATCGGGACGCTTGCGCCGGGGGCGCTGGGCGACCTCGTGATCCTCGATCCCAATGCGGAGTGGGTGGTGGATCCGACGGAGTTCGCCTCGATGGGGAAGAACACACCGCTGACGGGGCGGACGCTGCGCGGGCGCGTGATGGCGACGGTGTATGGGGGCAAGGTAGTACATGCGCTGGAGGGGCTGGCCGTATGACGCGACCGCCTGCGCGACTGGTGCTGGCCGATGGAGGCGTCTACGAGGGCGTGGGGATCGGTGCGGCTGCCCGGATGACGGGCGAGGTGGTGTTCAACACCTCGATGACCGGGTACCAAGAGGCGCTGACCGACCCGTCGTATGGCGGGCAGATACTCGTGATGACCTACCCGATCCAGGGGAACTACGGGATCAACGGAAGTGACGAAGAGAGTGCGGGGTTGCAGGTGCGTGGGTTCGCGGTGCGTGAGGCCACCGACCTGCCTTCGCACTGGAAATCGCACTCGACGCTGGACGAGTACCTAAGCCGCGCCGGCGTGGGCGGCATCGCGGGCATCGACACACGGTCGTTGACGCGGCACCTGCGCGCCTCGGGCGTGGTAATGGGCACGATCACGCGGGACGAGAGCGCGGCGGAGGCACTGGCGAGGCTGCGGAGTGAGCCGGACTATGGGTCGCAGGATTATGTCGCTAACGTGTCGACGAAAGAGGCATACGACTTCAATGGTGTGCTGGCTAGCGAGGCATCCGAAGGGCCGACGTCGCACATCGTGGTGCTCGACCTAGGCGTGAAACGCAGCATTATGCGGAATCTACGGCAGCGCGGCGCGTCGGTCACAGCAGTCCCCCACACCACCAGCGCAGAAGACATCCTTGCGCTGCGACCGGACGGCGTAGTGCTATCGCCGGGGCCGGGTGACCCGATGCTCCTCGACCACGTGCTCACAACCGCGAGCGGGCTGGTGGGCAAGATGCCGATCATGGGCATCTGCCTCGGGCACCAGGTGATGGGGCGGTTGTTCGGGGCGACGACGTACAAGCTGAAGTTCGGGCACCGGGGGGCGAATCACCCGGTGCGCGACGAGGCGACCGGCAAGGTCTACATCACCTCACAAAACCACGGGTATGCGGTTGACGGCGACCATCTCGAATCCTCAGTACGGGTGTCGCAGTTACACCTGAACGACGGCACGGTGGAAGGGCTGGAGCACACCTCACTGCCCTTGTTCACGATCCAATACCACTCGGAGGCCTCGCCGGGGCCGCACGACACCGAGTTTCTCTTCGACCGGTTTCTCTCGACGGTCAGCGGACGGTAACGAGGCACGATGACATCCGAACACCCGGCTTCCGCACGGGCCAACATTGCGCAGCCGATGAAGCCGTCAAAGGTACTGATCATCGGCAGTGGGCCGATCGTGATCGGGCAGGCGGCGGAGTTCGACTACGCAGGGACGCAGGCGTGTCGGGCGATGCGCGAAGAAGGCATCACATCAGTCCTCGTGAACTCCAACCCGGCGACAATCATGACCGACGAGGGCATCGCGGACATCATTTACATCGAGCCGCTGACGGTGGAGGTGTTGGAGCGGATCATCGCGGCGGAGCGGCCGGACGGGCTGCTGCCGACGCTCGGCGGGCAAACCGGACTGAACCTCGCGGTGCAATTGGCGGAGGCGGGCATCCTCGAGCGGTACAACGTGCGGATGCTGGGGACGCCGTTGCAGTCGATTCGGCTGGCGGAAGACAGGCAGTTGTTCCGAGACATGCTGCGCAAGATCGGCGAGCCAACGCCAGACTCGGAGATCGTCGAGTCGTGGGAACAGGCGATGGCGGCGCACGCCTCGATGGAGTTGCCGCTGATTATCCGGCCGGCGTACACGCTTGGCGGTACCGGCGGAGGCGTGGCAAACACGGACGAGGAGTATGCGGAGATCGTGCGGAGCGGCCTCGCCGCGTCGCCGATCCACCAAGTGCTGGTGGAGCGGTCGCTGCTGGGTTGGAAAGAACTTGAGTACGAAGTGATGCGCGACAGAGCAGACACGTGCATCACGATCTGCAACATGGAGAACATGGACCCGATGGGGGTACACACAGGCGACTCGATTGTCGTGGCGCCCTCGCAGACACTGACCGACCGAGATCACCAGATGCTGCGGACAAGCGCGCTGAAGATCATTCGGGCGCTGGGTATCGAGGGCGGCTGCAACGTGCAGTTCGCGCTTGCGCCGCGGCCGGACATTGTGCCTTGGCCGGACAGCGACGAAGCGAGCCGGCCGCCGTACTACGTGATTGAAGTGAACCCGCGTGTCTCGCGATCCTCGGCGCTGGCTTCGAAGGCGACGGGGTACCCGATCGCACGGATGGCGGCGAAGATCGCGGTGGGCAAGCGACTGGACGAGATGACGAACCCGGTCACGGGACAAACGAGTGCGGCATTTGAACCGGCGCTGGACTACTGCGTGGTGAAAATCCCTCGGTGGCCGTTCGACAAGTTTGCGTTCGGCGATCGACGCCTCGGGACGCAGATGAAGGCGACCGGGGAAGTGATGGCAATCGACCGGTCGTTTGAGGCGGCGTTGCAGAAGGCGATCCGGTCACTGGAGATATCGAACCGCTCTTTGCTGTGGGAAGCGGACGCATGGGCCGGGGAGAACGAGCGACCGCTCGATGCGACAGACGAGCGGCTGTGGGCGCTGCTGTCCGTGCTGCGGACGGGCATGACGCCGCTCGATCTGTCGAAGCGCACAGGGATCGATCCGTGGTTCACGGAACGCTTCGAACGGATCGTCGCGATGGAGCGGCGGTTGCTGGCGGAGGAACTCACGCCGACGCTGCTACGCGACGCCAAGCGGATGGGATTCGGAGACGTACAGATCGCCTCGCTGGCGGGGATGCTGGCGGAGCAGGTGCGGTTGATGCGCAAAGAGATCGGCCTGCGGCCCGCGTACAAGATGGTGGACACCTGCGCGGCGGAGTTTGAGGCGGCCACGCCGTACTTTTACAGCACGTATGACGAAGAGAACGAAGCGCTTCCGGAGCCGGGCGAGCGCGTGCTCGTGATTGGGTCGGGGCCGATTCGCATCGGGCAAGGTATCGAGTTCGATTACGCCTCGGTGCAAGCGGCGAAAGCATTGCAGCGGGCAGGAGTGCGGGCAATCCTCGCGAACTCCAACCCGGAGACGGTATCTACGGACTTCGACACGTCGGACCGGCTGTACTTCGAGCCGCTGGACGAGGAGTCGGTGCGCGACCTGTTGGAGAACGAGGCAGGATCCGACGGCGCACCGGCCTCGATTGTGCAGTTCGGCGGGCAGACGGCGATCAACATCGCGCGGATGTTACAGCGTGCGGGGCTGCCGATTGCCGGGTCGTCGGCGGACTCGATCGATCTTGCGGAAGATCGCGGGCGGTTCGAGGCGATCGTCTCCTCGCTGAACATCCCGCAGCCTCCCGGTGCGGCGGTGCGGACGCTGGACGAAGCGATCCCGACGGCGGAGGCGGTGGGGTATCCGGTGCTCGTGCGGCCTTCGTACGTTCTCGGTGGGCGGGCGATGGAAGTGGTGCAGGACGCGAGCGAGCTGGCAGGATTCTTTGACGCCGCGTTGCAGGAGCGGACGGGCGCGGTGCTGATCGACAAGTACCTCGAAGGCCTCGAAGTCGAGGTGGACGCGGTCTGCGATGGGGTGGACGTGCTGATCCCGGGGATCATGGAGCACATTGAGCGGGCCGGAGTGCACTCGGGCGACTCGATGGCCGTGTATCCGCCGCAGAGCCTTACACCGGAGCAGCGCGAGGCGATCATCGACTACACGACGCGGATGGCGCTGGCGCTTCGCGTGCGTGGGCTGATGAACGTGCAGTACGTGATCGCACCGGAGGCGGAGCCGGGCGGGCCAGGCGTGTTCGTGATCGAAGTCAACCCGCGAGCATCGCGGACGGTGCCGTTCATCTCGAAGGTCACGGGCGTACCGATGGTGCAGCTGGCGGTAGAGGTGATGCTCGGACGCTCGCTCGCGCAGCAAGGGTACGCGGGCGGGCTGTGGCCGGAAGGCAACCTAGTCGCGGTCAAAGCGCCGGTATTCTCGATGGCGAAGCTCGTCGGCGTCGATACGTTCCTCGGGCCGGAGATGAAGTCGACGGGTGAGGTAATGGGTGTCGACTTCAGTTTCGAGCCAGCGGTGCGGAAGGCACTGATCGCCTCAGACCTCGCGATCAAGCCGAAGGCAGGGGTGCTACTGTCGCTGGCCGACCGTACGAAAGACGAGGCGCTGCCACTGATCCGCGCGTTGCACGCAGCGGGATGCCCACTGTTCGCCACGGAAGGGACGGCGGCGCTGATCCGAAGCCTCGATATCCCGGTGCAGATGGTGACGAAGCTCCTGCATGAGGAGCACCCGAACGTCGTGGACGTGATTCGTGATGGCACAGTGAGAGCGGTGGTCAATACGCTGGAGGGCGGGCGCGCCTCGCATATGCGCGACGGGTTCCACATCCGGCGGGCGGCGACGGAGACGCGCGTGCCGTGCTTCACCTCGCTAGACACAGCACGGGCGGCGATCCAGGCGCTCACAGCGCCGGGGGCGTACTCCGTGCGGCCGTTGCGGCACTACCGCGAAGGTATCGAATCGTGAGCGGGCAGTGGTTGCCGGGCGTAGTGCTATTCGACTTTGACGGGACACTCGCAGACTCGGAGCCGGTGATCACGGCAAGCTTCGTACATGCGATGGGCACCGAAGGATTTGCGGTGACAGCGGCGCAAGTGCGCGATGTCTTTGGGCCACCGTTGCAGACGATGGCACAGATGCTCGCGGGAGAACTCGCACCCGAGCGGTACGAGCGGATCCGCATCGCGTACTTTGCAGACTTCAACCGGCGCTTGTACACCATTCAGCCGCTGCCGGGGGCTACGGAGCTCCTCGATGCGCTGGACGCGCGAGGAATTCCGTTCGCTATGGTGACAAACAAGACTGAGGCATCTGCGGCGGCGCAGTTAGCCGCGATGGGATGGGAACGGCGGTTCGCCACAGTGGTGGGCGCGGACAGCGTGCGTGAGCCGAAGCCGGCGGCGGAACCGGCACTGTTGGCGCTGGGACGCCTCGGGATTGCGGTGGAGCGAGCGGCGTTCGTGGGCGACCAGGAGCCGGACATGCTGTGCGCGACGGCAGCGGAGATTCCAGTGGTCATCGGCCTCGCACATGCGCGGGCGGCGGAGACGCTGGTAGCTACGGGCGCGACGTATGTGGCGAAGACGCTGCACGAGGTTGAAGCGGTACTGCTCAGAGGGGACAGCATCTGTGCATAGCATGACGACCGAGGTTACAGAGAGCGCTCGGCTGTACGGCAACACGCACATCGTATGGCTCACGATGCCGCCGGAACTGCATAGCGCAACACCGGGGCAATTCGTGATGACGTATGCGGGGGAGAACAGCGATCCACTGCTGGGGCGAGCATTCTCGATTGCGCGCGTGCGGACGTCGGACGCCGGGCGGGAGTTCGCGCTGCTTTTCGACATTGTGGGTCGGGGGACGGAGTGGCTGTCACGACGAGCACCGGGCGACGCAGTGCGCGTCGTGGGGCCGCTGGGGCGCGGGTTTGAGCCTCGGGAGCGGGTACAGCGGATGCTGCTGGTGGGGGGCGGAATCGGTGTCGCACCGCTGGTATGGCTGGCGGATCGGCTGATCGAAGATGGCCGAGAGGTGACACTCGCGCTCGGCGGACGGACGGCGGCGCAGATATTCCCGGCGCACCTATTGCCCTCGGATGTCGAGATCGTGGTGGCGACCGAGGACGGATCGCTGGGGACGAGGGGCCTCGTGACCGCGCCATTTGAGGAGTTGTTGCCGTGGTGCGACCAAGCGTTCGCGTGCGGACCGAATCCGATGTTTGAGGCGATGCACGGGGTGGTGCGGCACAGCGGACTGCGGAAGCCCGTACAGGCGCTGGTCGAAGAGCAGATGGCGTGCGGGATGGGGATTTGCTACTCGTGCGCGGTGTTCCCGCGACGCGGCGGCGTGCGCTTAGTATGCACCGACGGGCCGATGTTCGACCTGCGCGACCTATACTGAAGCCATGCCCCGTTCATTGTTGCTGGCAGCCATTTGCGTGACCGTGGGCCTTGTGAGCGGCGTGTATGTGGGCGCGTTCGTGCTCGACTTTGAGCCGACGATCGTCGGGTGGCTGTTCGGAGCGGGGGCAGGGATCAGCGGCGGCGCATTTGTGGCCGCGATTGCGACAAATACACCGCTGGCGGGTTCCAGCACGGCACCGCAGCGCAGGGGTGTGATTCCGCGCAACGACGATCCTGATGATGAGGACTACGCGGAACCGCCGAGCCGAAACGGACACGGCACGAACGGTTCTGCGCCGCGGTCGTAGCGCTGGGCACAGGTGTGCCGCTGTTAGTGAAGCAGCGGCAGGATGCCGCCAACCTCGATGTAGCGGTCGGCGAGGGCGCGCATCTCGGCGGAAGTACTGCCGGCGAAGGCGACGACCTCGACGCGGACGCCTCGGCTCTGGGCCTCCTCGACGACGCGGGCAAAGTCGGCATCGCCGGAGACGATGGCCATGACCTCCAGGCGGTCGATCATGCTAATCATGTCGACGGCCATCTCGACATCGAAGTTGCCCTTGATGGAGCCGTCCGCGAAGCGCTTCAGCGGCTTGGTGACGATGCGGTACTCGTATGGGACGAACGGCGCGACGAAGCGCTGCTGCTGCACCGGCTCCATCGGGTTGTCGGAGACGGGCGCGTAGGCGGTAGCACGGACGAGTTCACGATCCTGGCAGAGGTAGGAAAGTAGTTTGCCCATGTCGAGGCGCTCGCCGCGCTCCGCGCCATAGAGCAGGTTGGGCACATCGACGAAGACGCCGAGGCGGGCGCGGCGTCCGCCGCTGGCGACGCGGTCGGCGAGGGCTTTCACCTCGGTGCGGAGCGCATCGATGGCGCGGGCCTGATCGGCGAGCGCAGCGACGAGACCTTCAGGGATGGCCTCGGTGGCAGGTGCGGCAGCACGGCGTGTCGGCGCGCGACGGGCAGGGGCAGCCTCGACGGCGGGTACCTGTGGTTGCTCGCTTGGCGGCGCAGGCAGGGCGACAGCAGCCGGAGGCGCCGCCGGCGTGGCGATGGGGGTGGTTCCCGCACGCGGGCGACCGGGGCGGCGGCCGACGATGCGTGGTTCATTGCTGTTTGTCACAGGCCGGTCTGTCTCACTTTCGGCGCGGGCGCCACGACCGCGGCCGCCTCGCGTCCCACGGCGGCGGCGGGTGCCATCGCCTCGCTGTTCGTCATCGGAATCTTGGGTCATCGTCGCTCGCCTCGTCCTCTCGCCGTCAGGCTAGGCGGCCTGCTCACCGGCGTAGCGGAGTACGGAGCAGCGCGCGGCGACCTGCTCGGCGAGGCGGAGGAAGGCCTGCGTCTCGGGAGAATCGGGGTAGGCGGCGACGACCGGCTGGCCGCGATCCGCGCCTTCGCGGATCGCGAGATTGAGTTCGATCTCGCCGAGGAATTCGATGCCGAGGTCTTCGGCGGCCTGCCGTGCGCCACCGCGGCCGAAGATATCGGAGGCCATGTTCTCCACGATACCAAAGATGGGAACGCCGAGGCGGTCGAACATGCCGACGGCCTTGATGGCGTCTTCGACAGCGACGACCTGGGGGGTGGAGACGACAACGACGCCAGCGATTTCAGCCTCTTGGGCCATCGTCATCGAGGCGTCAGAGGTACCGGGGGGCAGGTCAACGATGAGGTAGTCGAGTTCGCCCCAGTCGATGTCATGGAGGAGCTGGCGGACGCCGGAGCCGATCATGGGGCCGCGCCAGACGACCGGGGTGCCCTTGGGCAGGACGAAGCCGATGGAGGCGGCTTTCACGCCGAACGCCTCGATTGTGTGAAGACCACCCTGACCCTCGGCGAGGCCGCCCTGCTCAATGCCGAGCATGGTGGGGATATTGGGGCCGGTGATGTCGGCGTCGAGGAGGCCGACCTTCGCGCCGAGGCGGGCGAGGGCGACGGCAAGGTTAGTGGCGATGGTGGATTTGCCAACGCCGCCCTTGTTGGAGGCGACGGCGATGACGTTTTTGACCCCGGCGACCTGCTTGGGGCTGGTGCTGGTACTACCGCGCACCTCGGCACCCCAGTTGATGTCTATCTGATCGACGCCGGGGACGGTGGCAAGGGCGGCGCGGACGTCCTTATCGATGGTCTCGCGGAGGGGGCAAGCGGGGGTAGTGAGGACGAGCTCGAAGGCTACCCGTCCAGCCTCGATGGTCAGGTCGCGCACCATGTTCAGGGAGACGATATCGCGGTGGAGTTCGGGATCCTGGACACGGGCGAGGGCCGCCATCACGGCTTCAGCGGTCGGCATGTGCTCCTCCGGCGTGCGCGGCGTGGCTGAGCGATGGGAACAAACGGCCCGCCTCGTGCGTTGTTATTCAAGCAGATGGCCTAAACAAGGGCTACACGCAGGAATCAGGTCAGCGGGAGCAGCCTCGGATGTCTTCGCTGCAGTTCAGTATAGGCACGTTTCCCGGTAGGCGGCTTGCGGCGTCCGAGTACAGGATATTCTCACTTTACATCTATTTAATGAAAGAATGCTTGACGCGATATAATCTACAGCGTACATTTATGGTGAGCCACAGAAAGCAGATCCCGATTTAAGTGTGATTCTTCGGCTCGCGCTCGGATTCACTTTTTGCTGGATGAGTATTGGGCGAGACGGGAAGGTTTATTTGTTATGACAAGTGAAATACAGGAACGTACTGCACAGGCTACGACGTGTGTGCACCACTGGCTCATTGATGCCCCTAACGGGCGCGAGAGCACCGGGAAGTGCAAGCGCTGCGGTATTGCGCGTTCGTTTACCAACTCGACCGAGGCCGTGATGTGGGAGCAGACCAACACGCTCCGCAACAGCCTGCACATCGGCACGCGCACCTCGAAGCCGTCGTCGATTGTGCTGTCGGACGAGGTCGCCAACGAATTCTAGTTTCGGCCAGTAGCGAGTACGAGAAGCGGCTCCCTTG
>CAMDNW010000021.1 GCA_945903275.1 Thermoflexus hugenholtzii JAD2 | reverse complement strand
GCGGCTCCCTGGCGGGAGCCGCTTCTATGTCTGTCGCGAGCGAAGCCCGTATCATTGAGATGTCCCCGCAGAGGAGTACGCAATGGCCGTTGACCTCAGCCTGACGATCGGCCAAGGCAGCAAGCAGGAGTTGATCCTGCGGAACCCGGTGATGGTGGCTTCGGGGACATTCTCCAACGGGCTAGAGTTCGCAAAACGGTTCGACGTGGACGCGCTGGGGGCGCTGGTCTCGAAAGGGACAACGCTGCACCCACGGCGCGGGAACCCACAGCCGCGGACGGGCGAGACCGCCAGCGGGATGATCAACTCGATTGGCTTCCAGAACATCGGCGTGGGGGCGGTAGTGTCCGAGGCTGCGCCGGTGTGGTCGCGGTGGCAGGTGCCTGTGCTCGTGAACATCATGGGCGAGACGATCGCGGAGTACGGCCAACTCGCGGAGCGTCTGGACGGCGTGCGAGGCATCGCAGGCCTGGAAGTGAACATCTCGTGCCCAAACGTGGCGGCGGGCGGGATGGAGTACGGGCAAGATCCGGAGCAGGCGGCGGCGGTGGTGCGCGAGGTACGGCGGCATACGAGCCTGCCGTTCACGGTAAAAGTGACACCAAGCGTCTCGGATATCCGGCCGATTGTGGTGGCGGTGCAGGAGGCCGGAGCGGACGCGATCACCGTGATGAACACGATCCCGGCGATGGCGATCGACATCAAGCGACGGAAGCCGGTGCTGGCGACGACGTTCGGCGGGCTGTCGGGGCCGGCGATCAAGCCGGTGGCACTACGCATGGTGTTCCTGACGGCGTCGGTGTCGACGGTGCCGGTGCTGGCGGCGGGTGGCGTCTCGAACGGGACGGACGCCATCGAGTTCTTCATGGCGGGGGCGAGCGCGGTACAGGTGGGGACTGCCACGTTCCGCGACCCGGAAGCGGCGTGGAAGGTATTAGCGGGCATTACGGAGTGGTGCGAGCAGGAAGGCGTCACAAGCCTCTCGGACATTGTGGGCGCGGCGCGGCGGAAAGACTGATGCTGCGGCGGGGGCTTGCCGAAATACCGACGCTCGCGATCGCCTGTGCGGCGGGGCTGGCGTGGGCCGTAGCAGCCGAGCGGTTGGCTGTGCGGATGGGGTCAGATGAGATGGCCCCAACGCTCGGTGCGGTCGCGGGGCTGGCGGTGGCGGGGTCGCTGTGGCTACGGAGCGTGCGCGAGACGGCGCGGGCGAGCCTCGACCGCCTCGTATGTCCTCGATGCGAGGGGCGACTCAGCAGCGAGCACGAGCACGCGAGCGAGGCGATGCCGGACGGGTTGCAGTCGTGGCAGTGCCAGTTGTGCGGGTATGCCCACGCTGAGGCGTTGACGTGCGAGGGATGTCACCCGTAGCGTCGGAAGCGCGCATCATAGGCATGGCATCGGGGTGTAGCTCAGCTTGGTAGAGCGCTGCGTTTGGGACGCAGAGGCCCACAGTTCGAATCTGTGCACCCCGACCAAGAATTCCCAGCAGTAGCAATGGTTCATGGTAGCTGTGGGCAAACGCCTTCAACTCGGGACGCGGCTTACCCTCTTCGGAAAGCGGGCCGACGCTGCCCAGATGCAGAACGCCATGGAGCCGACGAGCCGACGAGCCGACGGCGCTGCAACGTGACGGGGTCACGGGCGCGTCACGCCATACCGACGTTGACTTCATGGATGACTAACACGGTGACGGCGGTGAGCCAGAAGGCAACCGAGCCGTCACCGAGCACCATGCCCAGAGTCATCACGACGAGATTGACGAGTACGACGACTCGGATTGCCAGCCAGAGCGGGCGAGCATCAGCGAGACGCTCGCACACGACGTCATCCGGGGCGTCGTTGTCCCGTAAGAGGGCGGCTGTTAGGATTCGTTCACGCCACATGCTTGAAGGACTTCCACCCTACGTGCTCGTTGCTCGCATCGGGTCGATCCTCGGGATGGCCTTCTCGCTTGCGATCGGCCTGTTGCTGCTGATCGGTGGGTTCTTCCTCTGGTCGCTGATCGCATTCGCAGCATTCCTGCCCTCGTTCGGCATCATGGTGTATGCCGAGCGCAAGGCCGCCGCAGACGCGCTAGCGAAGCGGTAGTCCCACTTCACAGCAGACAGCGCACCCCGTACACGTCCAACGGACGCTGAGTTGCCACCTACTTGTACCTATCGTCGGCGGATTGGGATGCGGTCAGAAGGCCTAGGCGTCGCTAGGTTTCTGTGACCTCGATGCTCGTTATGACATCACCGGGCGGAAGATCGCCACGATGGGAGGGGTCGCGGGGCGAGAGCGCGAAGGCCACATCCATGCCGGAGGCGACCTCAGCAAAGATTGTGTAGCGGCCAGTCAGGTGCGGCGCAGGCGCAAGTGCAATGAAGAACTGCGAGCCATTGGTGTCCGGGCCGGCGTTGGCGACCCCGACCATGCCGGCGTCAAAGGATCGCTCCGTCAGTTCATCTGGGATGCGGTAACCGGGACCGCCAGCGCCGCCACCAGTCGGGTCTCCGCCCTGGGCGACGAAGCCAGGGATGACGCGGTGGAAGGTGCAGCCGTCGTAGAAGCCTTCGCGAGCGAGGAAGAGGAACGAGTTCACGAAGTGCGGGGCGCTGTCCGGCAGGAGCCGGAGCACGATATCGCCTCGCTCTGTGTGCATGGTGGCGTGGTAGGTCAGCGCGGGGTCGATGGTCAGCGCCGGCGGGGCGTCATAGCGCAGCGGCACGCTTACCTGGCCTTTTCGACGATATCGACCTTGAGGATGCGGTCGCCGGGGGGCTGCTGCGGCTGGTCGGGGTTGCGGAGGGTCAGAGCGCGGACGACCTCCATACCCTCGATGACCCGACCGAAGGCGGCGAAGCTTGGCTCCAGTTGGGGTTGGGGGGCGAGGGTGATGAAGAACTGGGAGCCACTCACGCCGGTGCGGGGGTTGGAGGCCATGGCGAGGATGCCGGGGTCGAACTGGAGTTTGTTGCGCTCCACCGGTAGTGAGTAGCCGGGGCCACCGGAGCCGGTACCGAGCGGATCGCCGCCCTGCACGACGAAGTTGGGGAGCACGCGGTGGAAGGTGAGGCCGTTGAAGAACTTGTTCTTCGCGAGGAAGACGAAGTTGTTGACGTGGGAGGGGGCGGCGTCCGGCAGCAGTTCAGCGCGGAAGTCGCCTTTCTCGGTGCGGAAGATGGCCTCGTACTGCTTCGTGGGGTCGAGTTGCATCGGTGGGGCGCCGGTGTACTGACGGACGACGCCATCGGCAGCGGGGGTGCCAACGGGGCGGCCGCCTTCGACGGTGGCAGTGGCGGTGGCAGTGGAGCCGGAGTTCATCGGTTTCGCGAGGTCGCCGAAGAACGTCTTGCCGCCGATGCCGAGCACCATCGTGACGATGCCGCCGATGATGAGGATGCGGCCGTTGCGTTGCATCCAGCCGAAGATGCCAGGCATCTCTATGGCGGAGGATTCGATGGCTGTGCTCACAACCGGGCGTTGCTCGCGGCGGCGGCGGACTCGTTCACGCTGCTGCTGCCGACGTCGGTCTTCGCTCATGAGTGCCCTTCCCGGGTTGCTCGATAGCCTGTCCTCGCCGAGCGGAAGTCCGGCAAGGACAGGAGGTGGTACACAGGACTGGTGCCCTCGGCAGGACTCGAACCTGCGCCACCGGCTCCGGAGGCCGGTGCTCTATCCACTGAGCTACGAAGGCATGCGGCAGATCACCCGAGGCCACCATCCGGACGCGGCAGCCTCGATTGCATCTTACCAGCGAGGCCCGTTGGGGGCTGCACCGTGTGGGCTGGCAGTTGTTTTCCGATAGTATCAAAGTGAGTGTTACGTTCACGGAAGAGGTTCGCATGGCAATCTTCGAGGGGAATCAGTTCGACGATCGCGATTTCCGGCGGGGGGCATGGCACCAGACGGCGACGACGGTGGCGATGGTGACGACACGGGATGGCGACCGCGAGAACGTGATGGCGTGCGAGTGGGCGATGATCGTGACGATGAACCCGATGCGGTTCGTGGTATCGGTGGGGCCTCGACATGCTACGCACGGGTTGATCGAGGCGACGGGCGAGTTCGGGCTGAACTTCTGCTCCGACCAGCAAGCACGGCTGTCGCATGTATCGGGGTCGTACTCATTCAACGACACGAACAAGTGGGAGTTGGCGGACTTCCCGACGTATCCGGCGAAGACGATCACAGCACCGATGATCGAGGGCTGCACCGTCAACGCGGAGTGCAAAGTGATTTCGGCGCAGCTGCTCGGCGACCATACTGTGTTCATTGGCGAGGCGCAGTGGGTGCGGTACGACACAGAGTTGAACCCGTTGCTCTATCGCGCGGGGAAATACTGGTACATGGGCGAGCAAATCCCGAAGGACTAGCGCGCCCGGCTACTCGTGGGCGCGGCGGCGGTACTGAATGGCCTCGGCGAGATGGGTGGGTTCGATAGTCTCGGAGTGGGCAAGGTCGGCGATGGTGCGGGGGACCTTGAGGATGCGGTGACTGTCGCTGAGGCAGTCACCGCGAGCGTTGGTGTAGCCGTAGCAGCGACGGTGGCCGCTGTGGCGGCAAGGGTCGCGGTCGCCGCCTGGGGCGGGGTCGCCCGAGCAGGCGAGCAGTAGCCTCGCACAGAACACGATTCGATTCATTCGTGCTCCGATCTGATTGTCGCTGATGGCTTCGCGTCATACCTCGGCGCGGGTGACGGCGATAATGCCACGGAGGGCCTCGAGGCGGGTCATCAGACTGGAGACCTGCGCGCGGCCTTGGGTCTCCAGCGTGACGTGTACCGTAGTCGTGCGATCGTCGTGCTCCTGGGTGCGGACACCGACCATGTTCACGTCCTCGGCAGCGACAAGCGTGCTGATGTCGCGGAGCAGGCCGACGCGCTCCCATGCATGCACCGAGACGGCAGCGGAGTACAGGTCTCCGGACGGACCCCAGTCACACTCAACGAGGCGTTCGGCCTCGTTGGACCTGACGACGTTGCGACAGTCGCGGCGGTGGACAGTGACGCCTCGGGAGCGGGTGACGTAGCCGATGATGGTGTCGCCGGGGAGCGGCGTGCAGCAGCGGGCGATCAGGACGTGCAGCCCGGCTTCGCCGAGGACGCGGACGCCGGCGGTGTCCTGGCGGATCTTGTGCGTGATCTCGGGGGCGACTGTGGGCGGAGCGGGCGGGGCATGCTCGGCGAGCCTCGTGGCGAGGGCTTGCAATGAGACATCGCCGTAGCCGATGGCGGCGAGCATGTCGTCGATATCGTCGTAGCCCATCTGCGTGGCGAGGCCGGTCGGTAGGTCGGCGAGGCCGAGGCGCTTGCGCTCGCGTTCGAGCAGGTCGCGGCCCCTGGCGATGTTTTCGCCACGCTCGGAGCGGCGGAACCACTGACGGATTTTTTGCTGTGAGTGGCTGGAGCCGAGGAAGCTGAGGCCGGGGATCAGCCAGTCGCGCGACGGGCCTTTGTCGCCGCGGCCACGCATGATCTCGACGATGTCACCGTTCTGAAGTTTGGTGGTGAGGGGCACGAGGCGGCTGTTCACGCGCGCGCCGACGCACTGGTAGCCGAGGTCGGTGTGGATGCGGAAGGCGAAGTCGATGGGGGTGGAGCCGGATGGGAGCACGCGCACCTCGCCACGCGGTGTGTAGACGAAGACCTGTTCGCGGAACACATCGGTCTTTACGGATTCGAGGAAGTCTTCGGTGCCGGAAGCTTCCTGCTGCCACTCGATCAGGTGGCGGAGCCAGGCCATACGCTCCTCGTACTGGTGGTCACGCTTGCCGGGTTCGGTCTTGTACTGCCAGTGCGCGGCGACGCCGTACTCGGCAATTTCGTGCATCGCGTGGGTGCGAATCTGCACCTCGAATGAGCGGGCGTCGGGGCCGAGGACGTTGGTGTGGATGGACTGGTAGGAGGACTCCTTGGGGTTCGCGATGTAGTCGTCGAAGCCGCCGGGGAGTGGGCGCCAGGTTTGGTGGACGACGCCGAGGGCGGCGTAGCACTCGGAGACATTGTTCACCAAGATGCGGAGGGCGATCAGGTCGTGGATCTGGTCGAAGGTGCGGTTGTCTTGCGCGTAGCGCTGCATCTTCTCCTTGATGGAGTAGAGGTGCTTCACGCGGCCCATCACCTCGGCGGTGATGCCCGCTTCGGAGAGGGAGGCGTGCAGTTCTTCCTCGATACGGGTGACGAACTGCTCACGCTCGGTGCGGCGCGAGGCGACCATGTCGGAAATACGTGTGTAGTCTTCGGGTTCGAGATAGCGGAAGGCGTGATCCTCGAGTTCCCACTTCATCTGGTAGATGCCGAGACGGGCGGCGAGGGGTGCGTAGATGTCCATCGTCTCGCGAGCGATGCCCTGCTGGCGGGCGGGTGAGAGGTATTCGAGGGTGCGCATGTTGTGGAGGCGGTCGGCGATTTTGATAATCACAACGCGCACGTCCTCCGCCATCGCGACGAACATTTTGCGCAGTGTCTCGGCGTCGATGGTGGAGGTGCGGTTTCCGGTGTCGGAGGCCTGCACCGGGATGTGGTCGATCTTGGTCGCGCCTTCGACGAGACGGGCGACATCTGGGGAGAAGCGACGGGCGATCTCCTCGACTTTGATGTCGCAGTCCTCCACGACATCGTGGAGGAGCGCGGCGCGGATCGTAGCGACGTCCATGTGGAGTTCGGCAACGAGTTGCGTGACGGCGATGGGATGGACGATGTAGGGCTCGCCGGAGAGGCGTAGTTGGCCCTCGTGGCAGCGGGCGGCGAAATCGTAGGCCTCGCGGATGGTAGCGATGCGATCGGCAGGCAGGTAGGCGGCAAGCGTCTGGAAGAGCTCGTCTACGCCGGTCGGAGCGTGTTCAGAGACAACCATCTTCCTCCTACGGTAGCACGCTCGTATGCCCCGAGCAGGTTCGGTACACTCGCGGGCATGGCTGACTTGCAAGCACCGCGCGGAATGCATGACCTGCTGCCAGAAGACGAGGCGCTGTGGCGCTTTGTGCGCGACACCTGTGAGCGGGTGGCTGGGCTATTCGACTACCGGATGATCTCGACACCGATGGTAGAAGACGCCTCGGTGTTCCTGCGGACGGTGGGCGATGAGAGCGACATCGTCTCCAAGGAGATGTACGTCTTCGAAGACCGGGGCAAGGAACGGCTGGCGCTGCGGCCTGAGGGCACGGCAGGGGTGTGCCGCGCGTACATCGAGCACGGGATGGGCAGCTGGCCGCAGCCGGTGCGGCTGTACTACTTTGGGCCGATGTTCCGGTACGACCGGCCGCAGGCGGGGCGGTACCGGCAGCTGACGCAGTTTGGAGTGGAGTGCATCGGAGATGCCTCGGCGGCGGCGGACGTGGAAGTGATCGAGTTGCAGCGGACGGTGTACGAAGAGTTAGGACTGAACGACATCACGCTGCGGATCAACTCGATCGGCACGGCGGCGACGCGGCGCCGCTACCTCGACGCGCTGACGGAGCACCTGCTACCGCACGTCCCGACGCTCTCGCACGATTCGCAGCGGCGGTTCGAGACGAACGTGCTGCGCGTGCTGGACTCGAAGGAGGATGCGGGGCACCCGGCGGTACAGGGTGCCCCGAGCATCCTCGATTTCCTCGACGAAGGAGATGCGACGCACTTTGCGGAGGTGCGCGGACTGCTGGACAGGCTAGGCGTGGCATACGAAGTTGACCCGCGGATCGTGCGGGGCCTCGACTACTACGCGCGCACCGTGTGGGAGTTCGAGCCGGCAGATGGCGGGGGACAGTCAACGGTCGGCGCGGGCGGCCGGTACGACGGGCTGATCGAGTTGCTGGGCGGGCCGCACACACCGGGCGTGGGGTTCGCGACGGGCATTGAACGGATCGTACTGAATCTGCGGGAGCAGAGCGCGCCGACGGCAGCCGCGAGTCCTGACCTGTTCATCGCGCCGCTGGGCGAGGCCGGTCCGGCGGCGGCGATGCGGCTGGCGCGCGAGGTGCGGTCGGGCGGGCTGGCGGTACGCCTCGGGATGCCTGGGCGGGGGCTGCGGGCGCAGTTCCGGTCGGCCGAAACCGCAGGAGCGCGGTTCATCGCGATCGTGGGGGACACGGAGGCGGAGCGGGGGACAGCGCAGGTGAAGGCGCTAGGCCTCGATGGCGCGGAACAGCAGGAAGTGGTGATGCAGGATGTGGCGTTGGTGGTGATGCCGCGGTAGTGAGCCGAGCGAGTGACACGGAGGTCGCATGCAGCAGGAACCGACCGGCAAAGTAGCGCTCGTCACAGGCGCGGGAACTGGTGTGGGTCGCGCGTGCGCCCTCGCGCTGGCGACCAAAGGCTACTCGATGATCCTTGCCGGGCGCCAGCGCGATCGCCTCGATGAGGTCGCTGCAAGGATCGATGGTCACACGCTCGTCGTGCCGACTGACGTCAGCGATTCTGGCGCGGTGGACGCACTTTTTAGAGCGATCCGCGAGCGTTTCGGACGCCTTGACCTGCTCTTCAACAATGCCGGCATCGGCGCGACCGCACTGATCGAGGACTTGCCAGTGGAGACGTGGCGGCGCGTGGTGGATGTGAACCTCACAGGATCATTCCTGTGCGCGCAGGCGGCCGTACGGCTGATGAAGACTCAAACACCCGCGGGCGGGCGGATCATCAACAACGGGTCGGTGTCGGCACATGCACCGCGACCGCACTCGATAGCGTACACAGCGACGAAGCACGCACTCACGGGGCTGACAAAGTCGCTTGCCCTCGATGGCCGCGAATTTGGCATCACATGCGGGCAGATCGACATTGGCAATGCAGCGACACCGATGACGTCTCGTATGGCGGAAGGCGCGCTTCAGGCAGACGGCTCAGTGCGCACCGAGCCAACGATGAACGTCGAGAATGTCGCGCACGCCGTGGTCTACATGGCGAGTCTGCCGCCGGATGCCAATGTGCTGTTCATGACAGTCATGGCGAACGGCATGCCGTTTGTCGGTCGCGGCTGATCAGATACGGTCGCGGCGGGCGGAAGGGATACGCGGGAACGGTTGGCGTGGACTACGATCCGGGGACGTGAACGCCATACGAATCGCCCGCGTCGCTGTCACACATCCCGACTACCGAGTTAGCTAGGACGACGCGGGAAGGTTGATCGGCGGGTATGCGGACGACCCACGCCGGATCGCGATGCTGGCGCGGAGGGCGGTCATCGCGCAACAGGCGCTGGCGCTGCAGCTCACGAACCAAGCGCTAGACGTGGCAGTAGCGTTAGAGGCGACTCGCGGCCGGGCGGTGCACTGCCGTGGCAACCCTCGTGACTGCGCTGTTGTGTTTGAGTCAGGCGTGCTTGCAGCAGCGGCAGGAATGCTTGCGGTGAGCGTGGTGGCGCTGTCAGTGGTGACGAAAAGGCTGCTCGGACGCGATGGGTTCTTTCACCTGCTCGCGGCCGGAAGCGCTGGCCTCGCGGTGGTCTTTCTGACCGGTATCCGGGCGTAGCGGCGTGCGCTGGTATCCTTAGGGCATGTTCGAACGGCTGCGAGAGATTGAGGCGCGGTACGAGGAGCTGACGAGGCTGCTCTCTGATCCGGACGTGCTGGTAGATCACCGGCGCGTAGAGGAGATCGGGCGGGAGCGCGCAGGCATCGAAGAAGTGGTGCGGCTGTACCGGCGGTATCGCGAGGTCGAGGAGTCACTGGCGGAGGCGCGGGTACTGGCACAAGACTCGGACGCCGAGATGCGGGCGCTGGGGCACGAAGAGATGGCGCGTTTCGAAGGCGAGTGGGCGAGCCTCGAAGCCGCGATGAAAGTGGCGCTGCTGCCGAAGGATCCGGCGGATGAGCGCGACGTGATCGTGGAGATACGGGCGGGGACGGGCGGGGACGAGGCGGCGTTGTTCGCGGCGGATCTGTTCAAGATGTATTCGCGGTACGCGGAGCGGCGGCGGTGGCCGATCGAGGTGCTGAACACTTCGGCAGCGGGGCCGGGGGGGTACCGAGAGATCGTGTTCGAGGTGCATGGCAAGGGCGCGTATTCGCGGCTGAAGTTTGAGTCGGGCGTGCATCGTGTGCAGCGAGTGCCGGCGACGGAGGCGCAAGGGCGCATTCACACCTCGACGGCTACGGTGGCGGTGCTGCCGGAGGTGGACGAGGTGGAGGTGGCAATCAACTGGAACGATGTGCGCATCGATATTTTTCATTCGGGCGGGGCGGGTGGGCAGAACGTGAACAAAGTGGCGACAGCGGTGCGGATGACGCACGCGCCCACGGGGATCGTGGTGCAGTGCCAGGACGAGCGGTCGCAGGCGAAAAATCGCGCGAAAGCCGAGGCCGTGCTGCGCGCGCGCATCTACGAGTTGGAGCGGGCGAAAGCGGCGGCGAGCGAGGCGGGGAACCGCAAGGCGCAGGTGGGTACGGGCGAGCGATCAGAGAAGATCCGGACGTACAACTTTCCGCAGGACCGAGTGACAGATCACCGGATCAATCTCACCGTGCATTCGATGCCTCGAATCCTTGACGGGGAGATCGAGGGGTTGATCGATGCGGTGGCGGTGGCGGAACAGGCGGAGGCGCTGGCCGCGGTGGGGTGATGCGCCGCGCGTCGCGATCAACGGCTGCCTCGCTGAGTCCTCAGTTCACCGCCTTCTTCACGAGTGCGCCGATCTTCTTCTCGTCGGCAGCGGTTAACTCCCTCAGCGCGAAGGAGGTCGGCCACATGGCGCCCGTGTCGAGGTTCGCCTTGTCACTGAAGCCGAACGTGGCGGACCTCGTTTTGAACTTTTGCGCGCCCTGGAAGAAGCAAATGACATCACCGTCCTTTGCATACGCGGACATCCCGTACCAGGTTTTCGGCGAGAGGTTTGGCGCACTGGCTTTGATGATGGCATGTATCCGCTCAGCCATGGCGCGATCTGGCTCGGGCATCTCGGCGATCTTCGCGAGCACGTCTGCTTCGTCATCCGCGTTGCCGCGCGCCGCCTTGAGCTCCTAGGCGCGCTCATTCATCGCGGATCGTTTATCGTCCGTGAATCCCCGGGACGCTTTACCTGTAGTTCGCGTGGAGAAACGATTCCCGCCCGTGTTTGCAGATTCCTTCTCAGCCACTGCGCAGCTCCTCCATGCGCCGAACAAGTTTCGCGCTTACCTGTTCATGAGGATAACGGGCGAACGGTTGCGAGACACGCGCGCGCAACTCATGACCGAGGGCGCTCGACGGGGACGTCTTCAGTGAAGTCGTAGAGGTAGAGGCGGGCGAACCAGAGGGCTTTGGCTGGACGGTAGGCGGGTAGTACGGCGGCGATGCCGGCGAGGGGGACGAACCAGAGGGGATCGAGGCCGACGGTGGAGAGTGGGTGATAGAAGACTTCAAGGATGGTGAGAGTGATGACGATGGTCACACTGGCGGCGTAGCCGATAGCCACGGTGCCGACCCATGCGCCGCTTTCGACCTCGAAGCGGAGATCGCAGCGGGAGCAGCGTTCGTAGAGGTCGACCCAGCCGTGAAACATGGTGTGGCTGCGACAGTGAGGGCAGCGGCTGAGGACGGCACTCTGGGCCGAGGTGGCGAGAGCCTGAGTGAACGTGACACCTGCACGCATGGGGACGAGGATACACGGGTGACCGCCTTACGTAGCCTGCTGCACGATGCCGCGCTCGCGCTAATCAGCGCGAGGTGTTCGGACGACCTCGATGAGGGGCGGCTGGAGGCGGAGTTGTTGTACGGCGAGGTGAGCGGGCTTTCGCGCGCTTCGGTGATTGCGCGGGGGGGGGAGGAGGCGAGCGGCGAGACGGTGACGCAGTTCGAGGGACTGCTGGGGCGGCGGCTGAGCCACGAACCGCTGGCGTACATCCTCGGGCGTCGCGAGTGCTACGGGATGACGTTCGAGGTGGAGCCGGGGGTGCTGATCCCGCGGCCGGACACGGAGACGCTGATCGAGGTGACGCTGACGGCGGTGCGAGCGCATCCGGGAGCGCGGCGATTGGTGCGGGTGGCGGATGTCGGCACGGGGTCGGGCCTCGTGGGACTCGCCGTGGCGAAGCATGCGGTGGCGACGAAGGTGTACAGCCTCGACAGTTCGACAACGGCGCTGGCAGCGGCGGGGCGAAACCGGAAGCGGTTCGGCCTCGAATCGCGGGTGGTGCTGCTGGCGGGGTACTTGCTGGAGTCGTTACCGGAGCGAGTGGATGTGGTCACGGCGAACCTGCCGTACGTGCCCACGGCGGTGATCGAGACGCTCGCGGCAGAGGTGCGGGAGTGGGAGCCAGCAGGCGCGCTCGACGGCGGAGCGGACGGGCTGGACGTGATCCGGGCGCTGGTGGGGCAATTGGCGGAGCATCTGGTTGATGGGCCGCGGGCGGTGCTGCTTGAGGTGGGGGTGGGACAAGCCTCGGAGGTGGCGGAGCTGATGGAGGCTGTGGTAGGCGGGACGGCACGCGTCCATCTCGACCTCGGCGGCGTAGAGAGGGTGGTGGAGGTACGCCGAGGGTTCTGACCACTCGTCCTTCGACAAGCTCAGGATGAGCGGATGGATCGTGGCGGTGCCATCGATGTCCGTGGCGTCGAAGGTGGGGGGGGGTGACGTTGGGAGACTTCTCGGTGGCGACGGACAAGCGAGTGTGCCAGCGGGCGAGGTGACGTTCGTGGTGCGGAACGACGAGAAGATCCCACACGAGTTTGTGGTGGTGAGGAGCGACCGCGAACCGCTGAAGTTGCCGACAAAGTTTAAGAAGGAGATTGACGCCTCAATGGTGAGGGTGCTGGGAAAGATCGATGAGTTTGATGGGTGTGAAGACGATCGAGAAGACGTTACACCTCGAACGCGGTAAGTACGTGTTCTTGTGCAATGTGCCTGCGCACTATGTGACGGGGATGGTGGCGGGGGGGCGTGTGGAGTGAACGGGGTGAATGGTGGCGCATGTCCCCGGAGGTGTTCGACAGGCTCACCACGAACGGAACGAGACAAGAAACGAGGGTGCTTTGGGCACCCTCGTTGTGTGTTGCCGAGAGTGAAGTTATTCCCGGGTGCGCTGGGCCATCTGGTAGATCTTGCCTTCGGTCTTGATGGAGGGGGCGATGACCATGCGGGTGGCGTGGAACTCGCGGATGGTCTGGGCGCCACAGGTGGCCATCGAGGTGCGCAATGCGCCGACGAGGTTCTCGGTGCCGTCGGTGCGGGAGGTGGGGCCGAAAAGGAGTTGCTGGAGAGTGTGGTTGCGGCCGATGTGGACGCGGACGCCTCGGGGGAGTTCATGGTTGGGGGTGGCCATGCCCCAGTGATAACCGCGACCGGGTGCTTCCTCGGTGCCGGCGAAGGGCGAGCCGATCATGATGGCGTCCGCACCGGCGCAGATGGCCTTTGAGACATCCCCGCCGGTGCGGAAGCCGCCGTCGGTGATGATGGGGACGTAGCGGCCGGTACGCTCGAAGTATTCGTCGCGCGCGAGGGCGGTATCGAGGGTGGCGGTGATCTGCGGGATGCCGATGCCCAGCACCTCGCGCGATGTGCAGGCGGAGCCGGGGCCGACACCGACGAGGATGCCTGAGACACCGGTCTCCATGAGTTCGAGGGTGGCCTGATAGTCGACGGTGTTGCCGACGATGACCGGGATGGGCGAAATTTGCTTTACGAGTTCGTCGAGTTGCAGGCCCTTGAGTGACTTGGAGACGTGGCGGGCGGTGGTGACTGTCGACGCGACGACGAAGCACTCGGCGCCAGCCTCGACGGCGATGGGGGCGAAGCGCTTGGTGTTCTGAGGGGTGGAGGCGACGAAGGGAATGCCGCCGTTGCGCTTGATGTCCTCGACGCGGAAGGCGACGAGTTCTTCGCGGACGGGCTGCTGATAGACGCGCTGGATGATCTCTGTTGAGTCGGGTAGGCTGGCTGCGGCGATCTCGTCGAGAATCTCGTCCGGATCGTCGTAGCGGGTCTGGAGGCCATCGAGATTGAGGACGGCAATGCCGCCAAGTTTCGAGTAGGCGACAGCGAAGCGAGGATCGACGACGGCGTCCATCGCGGAGGCGAAGATCGGGATGTCGTAGGTACGCCCGCCGAAGGTGAAGGTGGGGGCAACCATCTCTGGGTTGGTGGTGAGTGCACCGGGAACGATGGCGACATCGTCGAAGCCATATGCGTTCTCGAGAGTCTTACGTACCGCCATTCGTTCACCCGCCTTTCGACACACTGGGAGTGTGCGCTCGCCTTGTACACGCTCCGTAATACGAGAAAACCCCTCGTCTCCGAGGGGCATCATTGTATTGCCGGGGTGTAGTCACACCGGCCCCCTGCTCGAAGGGGGTCGCCGACGATAGGGTACGCATCAGTCTGCCTCGATTGCCCTGTGGGGCTTGAAAAGTTCTGATCAGACTACGCCGCTCAGCGAACGACCGTCAACGCGAATGGCTGAGGCGGATGAGCGGAAAATCGCGGCTCGCCTCGACCACGCGGGGCGGGTACGATTTCGTGCGATGCCCGAGACAATTCTGGTCTGTGTCGCATGGCCGTACGCCAACACGCCGTTGCACGCGGGACAGGTGGCAGGTGCGTACTTGCCCGCAGACATCTTTGCGCGGTACCACCGGATGCGCGGGAACCGCGTGCTGATGGTGTCTGGCTCGGACGCGCACGGCACCCCGATCACGGTGCGGGCGGAGGCCGAAGGCTCGACGCCGGAGGCGATCTTCGAGCGGAACCACCAATCATTCCTCGACACGTTTGCGCGATTCGGCGTGTCGTTCGACCTGTTCACCTCGACAAACACGGCTAACCACCGGCGCGTGGCGCAGGAGATGTTCACACGACTGCTGGAGGCGGGATACATCTACCGGGCCACGCAGACGCTGTTGTACGACCCAAAGGCGGAGCGCTTCCTTCCCGACCGATACGTCGAAGGAACATGCCCGAAGTGCGGCGACGCTAACGCGCGCGGCGACCAGTGTGACAACTGCGGATCGACGCTGGATGCGCTGGAGTTGATTAATCCGCGGTCACGCCTCTCGAATGCCACGCCTGAGCCTCGGGCATCGGAGCACTTCTTCTTAAAATTGTCGGCATTCAACAAGCGGCTGACCGAGTGGGTGTCGCAGCAGACGCACTGGCGACCGGCGGTGAAGAACTTCACGCTGGGGTTGCTGCGCGAAGGGTTGCACGATCGCGCGATCACGCGTGACATCGACTGGGGCATCCCGGTGCCGGTGACAGGCTTCGAAGGCAAGTGTCTGTACGTCTGGTTCGAGGCAGTGATCGGCTACCTGAGTGCCTCGATTGAGTGGGCGGAGCAGCACGGCGTGCCGGAGGCCTGGAAGGCGTGCTGGGAAGAGCCGACAACGCGAACGTATTACTTCCAGGGCAAGGATAATGTGCCGTTCCACACGACGATCTGGCCAGCAATGCTCATGGGCAGCGCGGACGCCGGGACGACGCTGAATCTGCCCTACGACGTGCCGGCGAACCAGTACGTGACGATGTCGGGGGCGAAGGCGTCATCGAGCCGCAACTGGGCGGTGTGGATGCCCGACTACCTCGATAGACACGACCCCGATCCGCTGCGGTACATGCTGTCGGCGGTGATGCCGGAGACATCCGACTCCGACTTCACGTGGACGGAGTACGTGCGGCGTAACAACGACGAACTGGTGGCGACCTGGGGCAACCTCGTGAACCGCGTGGTGACGTTCACACGGCGGAACTTCGACGGGTGCGCGCCAGCGAAGCCGGCGATGCTGGCTGATGCATCGCAGCGGATGCTGGAGCGCGTGGACGCGACGTTCGCGTTGGCTGGCAATCACATCGAAGCGGTGCAGTTGCGCGCGGCGTTGCAGGCGGCGTTCGCGGTGGCACAGGACGCGAACCGCTACCTCGATGACCGCGCGCCGTGGTCGGCGATCCGTACGGATCGCGAGTCGGCGGCGGAGACGTTGTGGGTAGCGCTGAACGTGATCAGCGGCCTGTCGACGCTGTTGCAGCCGTTCATGCCGTTCACCTCGCCGAAGGCATGGGCACTGGTAGGGAACACGGGCGACCTCGATGCCGCGGGGTGGCAACGGAGCGAGGTCACGGGGGGCGCGGCGTTGCCGGAACCGGCGCCGCTGTTCGTGAAGCTGGACGACTCGGTGGCGGCCGAGGAAAAGGCACGGCTGGGCACGTAACCTCACTCCGCGCCCTGAGAGGAGAAGGGGAGCCAGAATGGAAATCAATGCCAGTTATTGATGCTCACGCACATGTCACGTCACGGCAGTTCGCGGACGATCGCGAGGCGATGTTGCAGCGCGCGTGGGATGCGGGCCTCGTAGCGATCGTGGAGGCGGGAGACGATGTGGCCTCGGGGCAGCGGGCGCTGGAGTTAGCGCGGCGTGAGCCTCGGGTGCATGCGGTGACAGGACTGCACCCGCACGCCGCGTCGCGGATGTACGAGGAGCGGGAGGCGATGCAGGCGCTGCTCGACACGGGCGAGTACGTAGGTGTCGGTGAGATTGGGCTCGACTTTTTTCGTGATCTATCGCCGCGGGACGTGCAGTACGAGGCGCTGCGATGGCAACTGGAACTGGCGCGCAGGCACGACCTGCCGGTGGTGATTCACTCGCGCGAAGCAGACGCGGAATGCTTCGGGGTGCTGGCGGAGTGGGCAGATCACGTCGGGCGGTATCTCGGAGCAGAACGCGAGATCGGGATGCTGCACTGCTTCGCCGGCGATGCTGCTCTGGCGCAGGCCTACATGGACCTCGGATTCCTCATTTCGATCCCGGGGACGGTCACATACAAGAACAACAATCGCGGTCAGGACGTGGCGCGCATGGTGCCGCTTCAGGCTATGCTCGTGGAGACGGACGCCCCCTATCTCGCGCCCGACACGCATCGCGGGTCTCGCAACGAGCCTGCTTATGTCGTAGAGACGGCGCGCTTCGTAGCTAGATTGCGCAGCTGCGATGTGGACGAGGTGACGGACGCGGCCGCGCACAACACGGCGCGACTGTTCGGATTCACGATATGACGGGTCAGACTGCACCAACCTCTGCGAGCGACCTAGCCGACCTGTACGGGCCGGTGGCGGGCGATCTACCGCAGGTCGAGGGGATGTTACTCGGCCTCGCGAAGGTCGAGTTCCCGTGGTTGCGGCGGATGCTGGAAGCGACGCTGGGCGGTGGCGGCAAGCGGATGCGGCCGGCGATCGTGCTGCTGGCGGGGCGATTGGGTGACTACGACCTCGAACGGCTCGTACCGATGGCGACAAGCGTCGAACTGCTGCATACCGCGACGCTGATCCATGACGACGTGATCGATGCCGCGCCAGAGCGGCGTGGGCGACCGACGGCGGCGGCGCTGTTCAACAACGCATCGAGCGTGATGCTGGGCGACTACATGTTTGCGCACGCAGCCGAGTTCGTGGCACGCACGGGGAACATTCGCGTGATCCGCAACTTTGCGGAGACGCTGCGGGTGATGGCGAACGGTGAACTGGTGCAGGACATGAGTGCGTATGAATACTCCGAGGACGTACAGCGGTACCTCGACCGGATCGCGGGGAAAACTGCCTCGTTGTTTGCGACGGCGGCGGAGGGTGGCGCGATTGTCGCGGGCGCGCCGGAGACAGCGGTGGAGCCGATGCGGCGGTACGGGCTGCAGCTGGGAATGGCGTTCCAGATAGTTGACGACATCCTCGATTTTTCCGCGACGAGCGAAGAGTTAGGAAAGCCGTCCGGTTCCGACCTGCTCGCGGGCACGGTGACGTTACCGACGCTGCTCTACATGGCACGGTCGCCGGAGGACAACCCTGTGAAGCGCGCGTTTGAGGGGACGCGGCGCACAGCCAACCTGCAGAAAGCTGTCAAAGAGATCCGCACATCGGACCTCCTCGATGAATCGATGATCACGGCACGGCGGTTCGCAGAAAGCGCGCGACAGCAGTTGGCGGCACTGCCGGCAGGCGACGTGCGGCAGACGCTCGATAGCCTGGTGGACTACGTGCTGGAGCGGCGCTCGTAGTCTCACGCCTCGATTCTTTCCGCATGTACAGAGTAATAGGAGTTTGCGATGGCACGCTGGCAGCAGATCGTGGACGAAGCACCGGAGTTCGCAACGGCGGTGCAGGTAGCGGTCGATGCGGAGCTGTACAAGACGCTGGCGGCGTTGCGACGGGACGGGCACCACAGCGGGTGTCGGGAATTGCGGGGACATTTCTTGATAGGGAGTTGTGGATGGGGATGATGCCGGGATAGCTGAAGGCGCGGGATTTGCTGTGCGATCCGCGGATGGCGCTGCACAGCGCGCCGGTGGACACGGCGTTACAGGCGGGAGATGCGCAGGCCTCGGGACGAGCGATTGTGGTTGAGGATGACGCGACAATGCTGCGGCTATCGCACGGGAACGCGGAGATGGCGCACCCTCGGACGGATCGATGAGCAGCGTGTTCTGCAACTAGGCGTATACGCCGAGCCAGAGCGAAGCAGCGGCGAACGCGAGGTGCAGCCATTGGCTGTCGGCGTTCATCGCGCGGCCACACCAGCGCGGCGCGCCTCCGAAATGAACTGTGCGGAGACGAGGGCGCGCTCGGTGGTAGCACGCATGAGCGCGTGCATGACGGCCTCGAGGCCGGCAGCGAGTTCGGGGTTGAGGCGGACGCGGGCGGCTTCCTCGTATGGGCCGTTCTGGATGACGCGGAGCACCTTGAGGACGGTCGCGGCGATGGCGACGGCCTCGGGATGGATGTGCTGGCACTCGGGGCAGACGACACCACCGGCGAGCGACGACCAGTTCGCGCGGGCGGTATCGATTGGGGTATCGCAGGCGACGCAGTGGCGCCACTCGGGGCGGAACCCGCTGATTTCGAGCAGGGCCATCTCGAAGGTGCGGGTGGCGAGGTGGGTGCCGTCGCCACGCGCGAGGCGGATCAGCGATGCGTTCAGCAGGCCGTACATCGGCGCGGCGTCGAGATTGTCATCGCCGTGACCGCGGTCGAGGGTGAGGCGGTCGGTGACCTCCAGCAGATACATGGCGCTGCTGAGGCGGTCGAGGTCGATATGCAGGCCTGGCCAGCCGTCGAGCATCTGCGCCTGCGTGACGATATCGAGGCTGCGGCCGTGCGCGAGCAGGACATCGACGCGGGTGAGGGGTTCGAGGTGGCCGGCGAGTTTGCTACGAGGGCGGAGGACGCCTTTCGCGACGGCATCGACCTTACCTCGATGGGGGGTGAGGAAGGTGACGATGCGGTCGGCGTCGCCGAGGCGGCGGTGGGATAGGACGATGGCCTCCGTGTGGGTGACGCGGGGGATGCGGGCGGGCATCAGAGGATCTCGCCGATCTGTGCTGGCACAGCGTCGCCAGTGTCGCCGTCACCCACACCCCTGCCCTTCCCCATCAAGGGGAAGGGGGAAGAATCGGAAGGAGCGTGCCGAAGGCTGTTCATGGACTACCGCTTACGCCGGTTTTGTGGCCGAGCGGCGCGGGTGCCAGCGGAGTCTGGGTCTTCGGCGTAGCGGCGGTGGAGGGGGAACCAGACGGCGAAAGCAACGAGGCCGGCGACGCCGATGGCAACGCGGCCGACAGCGAGGCCCTCGAAGCCGTACATGCGGAGGAGAATGACGCCGATCACGAAGGTGACGAGGAAGGCCAGCCACCACGGGCGGCCGAGGCCATCGAAGAACATCGTGACACCGCCTTCTTCGCGACGCGCATTACTCGACCGACTGGCGGAACTCCAAGGCCCGCCCGAGGGTCACATCGTCAGCATATTCGAGGTCGGCACCGGAAGGGAGGCCACGGGCAAGCCTTGATACTTTGATGCCGAGCGGGCCAAGGAGGCGGGCGAGGTACATGGCGGTGGCCTCGCCTTCGAGGTTGGGGTTGGTAGCGACGATGACCTCGCGCACTTCTTGGTCGGGGCCGTTGAGGCGGACGAGCAGTTCGGCGATCTTCAGGTCGTCGGGGCCGATGCCGTCAGACGGCGAGATGACGCCGTGGAGGACATGGAAGCGGCCGTGGAAGCTGTTGGTGCGTTCGATCGCGCGGAGGTCAAGGGGTTCTTCGATAACACAGAGGACGGCGGGGTCACGAGAGGCATCGGTGCAGATGCGGCAGGGATCCTGGTCGGTGATGTCCTGACAGCGGGAGCAGAGGACGACGCGTTCTTTGACCTCGACGAGGGCGGCGGAGAGGTCACGGGCTTCGTCGGCGGGGGCGCGGAGGATGTAGTAGGCAAGGCGCTGCGCGGATTTGGGACCGATGCCGGGGAGCCGGTTGAACGCCTCGATGAGGCGCTGGATGGGAGAACTGGAGGAGGAGGGGGGCCGATCCTGCAAGCGATTACTCGCCTACACGCGCGGCGCCGTGCTTGAGGGCTTCTTCAAGGAGGTGTCCGCCGCCGCTCGATCCACCGGAAACGGCGCTGGAGCGCTGCGGAGGCGCTGCTGGCGGGGCTTGTTGGAGCGCGTCCCAGACGACGGCGGAGACGACTACGGGGCGGCCAGCGGCTTCTGAGACGGCCTCGCGGAAGGCTGTGAGCACCTGGAGGTCTTCCTGCACCTTCTCGACGAGGGCGGGGAAGCGAAAGCCTATCTCGACGAGGTCGCCTTCGAAGGACTTGATGAAGCAGGGTGAGTTGAGGAGTGCGCCAGCTTTCTTGCTGTGATCGCGAACGGTGTCACGGATGCGGCCCCACTGGTCGCGCATGGCAACAAGGGCGGGGGAGGCATCAGCGGCGTCGGGCACCTCGAAGGGGGGTGGGGCGGGACGCGGAGCCTCGTTCGCAGCATCGGAGCGGGTGGCGGCTGCGGCGGCGGGACGCTGCTGCGTGGACGGGCGATCAGGGAGTGATTCGCCAGCGGGGCGGGGGCGAGCCTGCGGCGGAGTGGGGGTGGGGCGGTCGGGGCGACGCTGCGGCGGGCCGGTGGGGCGCTGGGGGGCTGGAGCGGCTGCTGTCGGCGCAGCGCGCGGCTGCATCACTACGATAGGGGCGTCGGTGAGGCCGACGGCGAGGGAGGCGAAGGCGACCTCGACGGGAAGGGAGTCATAGGGGTCACCGGCGAAGTCGATGCTGCCGAGGGCGCGGAGCGCTGCGACGACGTTGGTGGTGTCCGCACCCGCAGCGATGCTGCGGAGTTCGGCACCCTGGGCGTCGGAGACCGGGAGGTTCTCTGCATTGCCTGCCTTGAGCATGAGCAGGTAGCGGAGCGTGTTCACGACCTCGCGGGCGAAGGCGCGGATTTCGAGGCCGTCGTCGCGGGCGGCGGCGAGGACGTTGAGGCCGGTACTGAGGTCTTTATTCACGGCGGCACGGGCTAGTTCGGTGGTGCGGTGGTCGATGACGAGGCCGAGGCCCTGCTGTACGGACTCGATATCGAGGATGGGACCGTGGTAGGCGACCAGTTGGTCAAGGAGGTTCACAGCGTCGCGGAGGGAACCGGTGGCCTGACGGGCGATAGCCTCGAGGCCGCCGGCGGGGACGGTGAAGCCTTCGCCATCGGCGATGACCTGGAGGCGGTCGACGACAGCGGTGAGGGTAATACGACGGAAGTCGAAACGCTGGCAGCGCGAGAGGATGGTCGCTGGGATGCGATTCACCTCGGTGGTGGCGAGGATAAAAATGATGTGGGGCGGGGGTTCCTCGAGCGTCTTCAGCAGGGCATTGAAGGCGGCGTCCGTGAGCATGTGGACTTCGTCGATGAGGTAGACCTTGTATCGGGCGGCGTTGGGGGAATAGCCGGCAGCCTCGCGGAGGGCGCGGACTTCATCGATGCCGCGGTTAGAGGCGGCGTCGAGTTCGATGAGGTCGAGGGCGCGGCCGGAGTTGAAGGCTTCGCAACTGGGGCACTGCTCGCATGGCTCGCCGGCCTGAGGGGCCGTGCAGTTGACGGCCTTGGCAAGGATGCGTCCGGTGCTGGTCTTGCCGGTGCCGCGGGGGCCGGTGAAGAGGTAGGCGTGCGCAGGGGTGGCTCCGGCAACGGCGTTGCGGAGCGTGGTGGTGATAGGTGCCTGACCGGAGACATCCGCGAACGTCTGCGGCCGCCACTTTCGATAGAGGACTTCTTGAGCCACTTCGGTATCCGCCGCGCCCGAGGGGAGAGTTCAGGCTTCCAACGAGGGTAGTGTAGCGCGCGCGCCGGAAAGCCTCACCTTGACACGCTCCGCGTCAGTGCAAGACGTGTCCCTGTCCGGCGTGGATGCGGGAACCGAGGACTGATTCCTCGCGGGCGCGCATGCGGGCGTCCTCGGTGGGTTCTTCGTGGTCCCAGCCGAGGATGTGGAGGAGACCGTGGACGACGAGGTGCGCGATCTCCTCGGAGGGTTCGAGGTTGACGGCGGCAGCCTGACGGAGGGCAGTAGGGACGCTGACGGCGATGTCGCCGAGATAGCGCGGCTCCTCCATCGAGTCAGGGAAGTTACCGGGGAAGGCGCCGGCTGAGGCGGCTTCGTCGTCTTCGTCTTCCTCATGTGCGGTGAAGGAGAGGACGTCGGTGGGCTCGTCCACGCCTCGATGGTCGAGGTTGAGGCTGCGGAGGAAGGCATCAGCGGCGAAGAGCACGGTGAGGGCAGTCTCGTCGGAGACGAACTCCTCGGTGAGCACGCGGACAACGAGGGCCTCGATGGATGGGATGTCGAGGACGGCCGCGTCCTCGGGGGCGAGGGATTCGTGGAGCTGGACTTCGATATCGTATGGCAGCGGACACCCCGCACTCTCCCCTCCCCCCTTGGGGGGAGGGGAACAGATTCATAGCTAGATGAGGGTTTCGGCAGCGCGGCGGGCGGCCTCGATGAGCCAAGTGGGGTTGAGGCCGAAGAAAAGGACGGCCAGCGCCATCGCGGCGAGCAGGCTGCCGAGGGCGAGGGTCGGGTGGAATGCAGTGGCATCGGCAGGCTCGTCAAGCACCATCGTGCGCGCCCAACGGAGGTAATAGTAGGCGGAGATGGCGGTATTGAGGACAGCGACGATGACGAGGCCGACGAGCCAAGCGTGGCCGGTCTGGATGGCGGCGTTAAAGATGTAGACCTTTGCGAGGAAGCCTGCGGTCGGCGGGATGCCGGTGAGAGAGAGCAGGCAGAGCGCAAGCACGAGGGCGACACCGGGTGAGCGCCGGAGGAGTCCGGCGTAGTCGCGGATGTCATCTGAGCCGATACGCTTCGAGACGACGATCACGCAGATGAAGGCACCGAGGTTGGTGGCAGTGTAGGCGCCGAGGAAAAACAGCACGGCGGACGGGCCGAGTGTGCTTCCCGAGGCGACGGCGGCGAGGCCGACGGCGATGTTGCCAGCCTGCGCGATAGACGAGTACCCGAGCAGACGTTTCACATCGGTTTGCGTGATGGCGGCGAGGTTGCCGAAGGTCATCGAGAGCGCGGCACAGACGGCGAACATCATAGCCCAGTCCTGCGAGATGAAGGTGTCGCCGCCGCCGAGGCCGGTGTAGAAGATGCGCAGCGCAATGGCAAACCCAGCTGCCTTGGAAGCGGCGGAGAGGAAGGTAGTCACGAGGGTCGGCGCGCCCTGATAGACATCGGGCACCCAAGCGTGGAACGGGACGATGGCCATCTTGAAGCCGAGTCCAGCGGCGATGAGCACAAAAGCCATGGTCAGGGCGAGGCGGGCGCCCTCGGGGCCGGTGCCGACGTAGTGCGCGATGCCCGCGAGCGAGGTGGTGCCGGCGAGGCCGAAGAGGAAGGCGAAGCCGTAGAGCAAGACGGCGGCGGAGATCGCGCCGGTGAGCAGGTATTTCAAGCCAGCCTCGGCGGAACGGTCGTCGCGGCCGAGGCCAGCGAGGACGAACTGGGCGATGGAGGTCGTTTCGAGAGCGACGAAGATGGTGATGAGTTCGTTGGCCTGGGCGAGCACGATCATCGAGGCGCAGGAGGTGAGCAGGAGCGCATAGAACTCGCCAGCCTGCGAGATACGGTCGAGGCCCTCGAACGAGGTCAGGACGACCGCGGCGGTGATGGCGATGAGCAGGAAGGCGAAGTAAAGACCGAAGCGGTCAATGACGACCGCGCCGTAGAGCGCCTCGCCACTGGTGCCGAGCACGACGTGCACGGTGGCGTAGGTGGCGGTGAGCGCGAGGACCAGCAGCGTGAGACCGGCGGTAGCCGCGCGTCGGTCGGTGATGAGGTCAACGAGCAGCACGACAATCGCACCGATGAGCAGCGTCAGCGCAGGGCCGATGAAGTGCAGTGATTCCCAGCCGTTCACGCACCACCCCCGAGCACTGCGGCGATGGGCGCGATGCCCATGTTGACGACGTCCGTGAGTACGCGCGGGTAGATTCCCACGATCCCGATGGAAGCAAGCATCCCGGCCATCGCGGTGCGCTCCCACCACTCGGTTGCATCAGGCAGGTGCGCCCAGCGTTCATTCATCGGGCCGGTGAATACGCGCTGTACAGTCCAGAGGATGTAGCCCGCTCCGAGGACGACGCCAAAGACCGCGAACGAGGTCGCGATCGGATGAGGGCCGAAGGCACCAAGGAAAACGGTGATCTCGGCGACGAAGCCCGACATGCCGGGCAGGCCGAGGGCGGCGAGACCGGTCACGACGAAGACCGTACCGATCAGCGGCATACGGTGCATGAGGCCGCTGAGGTCGGCGATCTGCCTCGTATGTGCGCGGTCGTAGACGAGGCCAACCATGATGAAGAGCAGGCCGGTGATGGTGCCATGTGTGAACATCTGGAGCGTGGCGCCGGAAAGGCCGACGGCGCCCATCGCGGAGATACCGAGCAGCACGAACCCCATGTGCGAGACGGACGAATAGGCCACGAGACGCTTCAGGTCACGCTGGCGAATCGTGATCAGCGCGCCGTAGACGACCGAGAAACCCGCGATGGTGGCGAGCACCATGCGGAAATCGAGCGATTGCTGGGGGAGAATGGGAAGGACGATGCGGAGGATGCCGTAGCCTCCCATCTTGAGCAGGACACCGGCGAGCATGACGGAGACGGCGGTAGGAGCGTCAGTGTGGGCATCGGGTAGCCAGGTGTGCACCGGGAAAACCGGGAGTTTCACCAAGAAGGCGGCCATGATGAACCAGAAAATGGCCGCGAGCGGAATGATCGCCTCAGCGGGCGGGGCGGCGGCGAGTTCGGCGATGTCAAAGGTGCCGGCACTGAGGCCGAGCACGAGGAAACCAACGAGCATCAGGGCAGAGCCGCCGATGGTGTACAGCAGGAATTTCATCGCGCTGTATTCCTTGCGTCCGGAACCCCAGATCGAGATCAGGAGGTACATGGGCAGCAGTTCCAGTTCCCAGAAGAGGAAGAACTGGATGAGATCCAGCGAGAGGAAGACGCCAGCGACGGCGGTTTCCAGCACCAGCAGCCAGATGAAGTATTCCTTCGGGCGGAGCGTGATGTTGAAGGAGATCAGGACAGCGGCGACTGTCAACAGCCCGGTCAGCACCATCATCGGCAGCGAGAGGCCATCGACACCGAGTACGAATTGCACGGTGAAACCGGCATCCTGAGCGGTGATCCACTGGAGGCGATCGACGAACTGATAACCCTCAACGCTCCGGTCGAACCAGACAAACGTAAAGAGCGAGATGGCGAAGGCGATGGTGGTGACGAGCAGCGCGAGGTACTTCGCTTCGTGCTCGCGATCCTTCGGCAAGAAAGCGATCATCAGGACACCAGCGAGGGGCAGCAGAAGGAACGCGGTCAACATCGGGTTAGCGCTCCATCAGGTTGCCGGTGAGGGCGAATAGCATCACGACCGCGCCGATGACGCCAGCGAGCAGCAGCGACGAGTACGCCTGCTGCTGCCCCATCGTCGAGCGGCGAGCGACCTCGGATGCGATGCGGGTGACGCGACCGACCATGTTCACGGCGAAGTCGACGACGTAGGTGTCGAAGAGTTCGGAGACGCGGCAGAAGCCGCGGTAGAGGACGCCGCGCACGAGGATGTCCTCGGCGATGATGTCCATGAAGTACTTGCGTTCGGCGAGCATGTGCAGCGGCGCGAGGCGGGCGCGGATCACCTCGGGAGCGGGCATCCGAGCGTAGTAAATGGCGAAGGCGGAGGCGATGCCGGCGAGGGCGGCGACCGTCGAGACCACGATCACGAGCGAGGACGCCTCGTGGTGGCCGTGACGGAGCGCCTCGGGCAGTGCGCCTTCGAGGAGGTGGCCGAAGCCACCGCCGAGATTCACCCAACCGATGGCGATAGCAGGAACGGCGAGGATAACGAGGGGCGCAACCATCGACAGCGGTGACTCATGGAGTGAGTGATGGCCTCCGTCGCCGTGCGCGGACGACTCGCCGCCTTTATAGGCGCCGAGGAAGGTGAGGATGATGGCGCGGAACATGTAGAGCGCCGTCATGAAGGCGACGCTAACGCCGACGACGAACAGCACCGGGTCATTATCCAGTGCCGTGATCAGAATCTCATCCTTGCTCCAGAAGCCGGCGAGCGGAAAGACGCCGGCGAGCGAGAGCGAGCCGATGACGAAGGTCCAGAATGTGATCGGCATGTGCGAGCGGAGGCCGCCCATCAGGCGCATGTCGAAGGTTCCGGTAGCGTGGTTCACCGAGCCGGAACCGAGAAAGAGCAGCGCCTTGAAGAAGGCGTGGGTGAACAGGTGGAAGATGGCGGCGACATACCCGCCGAGGCCGAGCGCCATCACCATGTAGCCGAGTTGCGAGATCGTCGAGTAGGCGAGCACGCGCTTCACATCTGTGGCGACAAGGCCGATGGTGGCGGCCATGAGGGCAGTGATCGCGCCGGTGTAGGCGACGATCGTGTGGACGTAGGGAGGGGCGGCCTCGAAGGCTGGGAAGAAGCGGGCGATCAGGTAGACGCCTGCGGCGACCATCGTCGCAGCGTGGATGAGGGCGGAGACGGGCGTCGGGCCTTCCATGGCGTCGGGGAGCCAGACGTGTAGCGGAAACTGCGCCGACTTGCCGACGGCACCAGCGAAGAGGCCAAGGCTGAAGCCGGCGAGGACACCCGCGGAGAGTTCCTTGGCGTTCGCGTTGAGCGTGGCGATATCGAACTCGCCAGTCTGCGTCCAGATGAAGATGATGCCGAGCATGAAGCCGAAGTCGCCGAAGCGGGTAACGATGAACGCCTTTTTGGCGGCAGCGGCGGCACTCGGGCGGTCGAACCAGAAGCCGATCAGCAGGTACGACGAGACACCGACCAGTTCCCAGAAGATGAACAGTTGCAGCAGGCTTGACGCGAGTACCAAGCCGAGCATCGACGAGCAAAACAGGCCCATATAGGCGAAATACCGGTAGTAACCGCCGTCGCCGTGCATGTAGCCGGTCGAGTAAATCTGCACGAGCAGCGCGACACTCGTGACAACGACCAGCATCACGCCCGTGAGGCCGTCGATGTTGATGCCGAATGAGACATCGAGCGCCGTGCCGATCGTCACCCAATGGTGGGGGTCGTAGCCGATGGACTCGCCGGGATGATCGCCGCTGAGAACGCTGTTCAGCGCCCAAAGCGCGAGCAGCCATGAAACACCGATAGCACCGATCATCAAGCGGCCAGCATCGAGGGGACGGTTGCGCAGGAACACGGCAATCACGCCTGCTGCGGTGAGCGGGACAAAGTAAATCAGCCATGCGGCGGCTTCGGGAATCATCACTAGATCTTGTTCAGCACTTCACGAGCTACGTGGGTTTTGCCGTCAGGCACCCATATCTCACGTGCGTCGGACATCGCACCGACCTCGAGAGGCGGGACAATACGCACAGAGAGCGCTTCGGTGGAGAACAACTCCTTCCAGATCGAGGCGGCGTAGCCGTCTGGGACTTCCATGAACTTCACCCACATCTGCGTCTCCCTCGCCTACCAGCGCATCAGGTTGATGCGGTCGAGGTCGACCGTCTCGCGGCGGCGGTAGACGAG
>CAMDNW010000020.1 GCA_945903275.1 Thermoflexus hugenholtzii JAD2 | reverse complement strand
GCCGCCCTTCTGTGCATTCGAGCAGAGTTGAGGCCTAGTGAGCGCCCCCGCCACAACCACACGAGGCGCCTTCGGCCGCCTTCGCGTTCGGGGCCTCAATCGTGAAGCCCTTGCGCATCACGTCATCGACGTAGTCGATCGACGCGCCTTCAAGGTTCTCCGCCGACAACTTGTCGATCACGAAGCGGACACCGGCGACCGTGAGCACTTCGTCCTCGTCGGTCGGGCTGTCGATCGTCATTCCGAACGCCGGACCGCTGCACGCGCATCCTCCGCCGGTGCGGGCGAACAAGCGCAGACCCTGCGGCTCGAGGATGTCGTGTTCCTTGACCAGCACGACCAATTGCTCGGCTGCGCTGTCGGTAACAATCAGAGCGGACACCATTCGGCTCCTCCTTCGCTCTGGCGCGCCCAACGAGGCGTCACCGGTTAACAGCATGACTGCATCCCGGCCATCCGGCAACCCTGTGGGTTTCCCTACGCCGGCCGTCCCAGCAGCTCAAGCAGTTCCGCCCCGAACGTCCGGATCCGCGATTCGCCCAGCCCCCAGATGCCTCGCAGCCCCGCCTCATCGCGAGGCCGTACCGCCGCCATTTCCCGTGCCGTCCGATCCGTGAACAACGTATACGCAGGCACGCCGTCGGACTGCGCCCGGTCTCGCCGCCACGCCCGCAACCGCTGGAACAGCGGGTCGTCAAATACCACTTCCGGCCCATCCGAGGCCTGCCCGCGCCCTTCGGCCTGTTTCAGCACCCGCTCCTCGGCTGGTGGCGCGTCGGGATGTGCCTGCTCCCACTCCCTCACGAGGCCCAGCACCGCGTCCCCAAACCACTGTGCCCGCACGCTCCCCACGCCCCACGTCCGTAGCAGCGCCTCCGGAGACCGAGGCCGGTACGTCGCGATCTCCCGCGCCGTCCGTTCCTCGAACACCATGTACGGTGGCCGATTCGACTCTCGTGCCAGCCGGTCACGCAGTGCCAGCAGCGCCGAGAACAACTCCTCCGGATAACCTACCGAGGTGTGCGCAGTCTCGCTCGTGCAATTGTCGCAGCCCTCGCACCGCTCCGGCGGCTGCTCCCCGAAGTACCGCAGCACCAGCGCCCGCCGGCAACGAGGCGTCTCCGCGTACTCGATCATCTGCCTCAGCCGCGACTCTGCATACCGCCGCCGCTCGTCGATCGGCGTCGCGTCTAGTGCCGCCTCCGGGTCGAGCGCTATCAGTCGCACCACTCCCGGCTCCACTAGGCCGCTCGCACGCAGCGCCGTCAGCGCCGCCGGTAGTCCGTCGTATGGAATCGCCTCCTGCGTCTCCATCCCCGTGAGTGCCCGCTCGCCCGCAAGCACCTGCGCCTCCACCAGCCGGTGCCAGATCCCTCGCAACCCTTGCAGGTCGGGGTGCGCCTGCGTGATGAACCGCCGCTGCAACGAGGCGTCGCGTTGGGCGTACAGCAGCGTGCATTCCGCAGGTTCGCCGTCCCGTCCGCCGCGTCCCGCCTCCTGGTAGTACGCCTCGATGCGCCCCGGCATATGTGTATGCACGACGTACCGCACGTCCGGTTTGTCGATGCCCATCCCGAAGGCATTCGTCGCCACCAGCACCGGGATCTCGCCAGTGATGAACCGCCGCTGCGCCCGCGCCCGGTCTGGCGTTGCCATCCCCGCGTGGTACGCGACCGCGCGCACGCCCGCCGCCACCAGTGCCGCCGCCGTTTCCTCCGTGTTCTTCCGCGTCCTCGCATAGATGAGCCCCGACTGCCCTGCTCGCTCCCGCGTGTACCGCAGCAGCCAGTCGAGGCGTGCGCGGTCGTCTTGCACCGGCACCACAGCCAACCGCAAGTTCGGCCGGTCGAACGTGGTGACGACTTCGCGCGCTGCCCCCGCAACACCGAGGCGCACGAGGATGTCTCGCCGCACCAGCGGGTCAGCCGTCGCCGTCAATGCGAGCGTCCGCGGCGCACCCAGCCGTTCCCGCACCAGCCCCAGCGCGAGGTAGTCCGGTCGGAAGTCGTGGCCCCACTCAGAGATGCAATGCGCTTCGTCGATCACCAGCAGCCGCACTCCTGCCGCCCGCAGCCCGTCCACGAACCGCACGTTGGCGAACCGCTCTGGAGCGACGTACAGCAGGGTAGTGCGCCCATCGATGAAGTCGCGATATCTCCGGTTCTGCTCGTCCCGCCCGATCGTGGAGTTGATGAACGTCGCGGCCACCCCCGCCGCCTGCAACGATTCCACTTGATCCTGCATCAGCGCGATCAGCGGCGACACCACCAGCGTCCGCCCCACTTCAAGCGCCGGAAGGACATAACATAAACTTTTGCCCGCACCCGTTGGCATGACGCCCAGCACGTTGCCCTTCGCGAGTTGTGCGAGCACGTCCGCCTGCCCCGACCGGAAATCCGGATACCCGAATTGCTGCTGCAACCGCTCCCGGTACGCATCGAGACCGCTCGGGAAATCCTCAAACCGGCCTGCTGCCTCATACGGTGGTGCAGGGCTCTCCGCCAGCGCCTCCAACCCAGACAGCAGCGGCGGCCCGTCCCCGCGTGTTCCGCATTCGTCGCAGAACACAGCGTCCGCTTCCATCGCTGCGTCACAGGCAGTGCAGTTCACAAGACGCCCCCTGTGGCCCGCCAAGCCGTCCAGACACAGACTACCGCACATCCGTGCTACGAGGCGTCCCACTCCTCGGGCAGTCCCGCCAGCACCCGCGCTTTCGCTACCAGCCCCGGCACGTCCGCAATCTCACCCTCGACTGTGAGGTGCTGTCCCTCCCGAGGCATCAGTCGCCATCGCACGTTCCCCATCGTCTCCACCCGCTCAATGCGGTCGATATCCGTCCACGCCACCGACCGCAGCACGCGCCCATCGTGCACAGCGAACGCCTCCGTCGAGGTCAGCACGATCGCCGTCGGCGTCGCGCGCCATGTCAGCAGCACCACCGGCAACATCAACACCGTGATCCCACCTAGGAACAGCCCAAACCCCAGCGACTCAAACGACCCCGCCAGCCACCCCACCAGCACAAATCCGAGGCACCCCAGCAGCGGCAACGCAAATGACGCGTGGTTCCACCAGTGCGACTCGTTGGCGTGCACAGCCACCACGTCCGTACGCGCAGCCACGAACGCTGCATCCAAGTGGTGCAGCGCTGTTGCGGGGTCGGTGTGCGGTTCGGTTTCAGTGATGTCAGGCATGTGGCGAAAATGGCTGGGGACCGAGGATTCGAACCTCGACTGACTGATCCAGAATCAGCTGTCCTACCTTTAGACGAGTCCCCAAGCGAAGTTCGATTCTATCAAGCCCCGCCCAACCGGTCGAACCCGCTTCAGCCAGGATAGTGTCCGAACTTGAATCCGAGAGTCCGGATACCGATTTTCCCGAGCAGCATCGCGAGTCCGCCAGTCGCAAGTCGTGAGACGGAAGCCTTACAAAACACGATTCGCAATCTTCACGGATGCGGGTCGCGTCTCGTTGAATTTGTGCCCATTACCGAGACGTTCAACGGCGAAACGGTGGGATAGCGCAGGGCAGATCTTCGACCTGAGCGACTGCCCTCATGCCCTGCTCGCCTACGCATGGGCTCATGCGGCCGAAGGTTCAGATACGCGACAGGGTTCGTGGTCGTGCTCCATAGCCCCCAGCAGACTCTCCGGAGACTGCTGTCCGAGCTTCGATCGCTGCGGAGTACGGCGGCCAGAACTTGTGAGTAACTTCTGGGCGATCGTGGTGATACTTATTGTGCTTGGACGCTTGTTCGGGCCTTCGAGCGTGACGTGTCCGCACGGAAGCTGCGGCGGTCTGAGTCATTCGGCCGATCCCGGCGAAGGGTTCCGAAATCAACTGCGATATGAGCCGCACCAAATTAAGACACTACTTCAGCCAGGAGTATCTCGATTTAGTGATAACAAGGAACCCGCGAGGCTCCCTTGCCATGCTACGAGTCGCTAAGCGGGGCGATGTGTTGCGATGCGGTGCGTTGCTCTGCCTACCACTTAAACGAATTCTATCCGCACGGGGGTGAATTCGGATCGTCAGCCGCCCGCCACGATCTCTGAGGCCGCACGCAACCGCGTGAGGCACGGCTCCTGTCCCACAATCGCCATTGTCTCGAACAACGGCGGTGTCACCGGCTTTCCCGTCACCGCCACCCGGCACAGCATAAACACGTCCGCTGCCTTCTCACCGATCTCCTCGGCCGCCGTCCGCAGCGTCGCCTCGATGCGCGCCGAGTCCCACTCCGCCACAACTTCAAGGTGGGTCGCCGCCGCAACCAGCGCCCGCGAGGCGTCCGCCGCCCGCTCGCGGTATGGCTTCCCCAGCAATGCCTCGCGCGTCGGCGTCGGCGCCTCCTGCGCGAAGAAGAAGTCCACCAGCGGCGTCAGGTCGCGCAATGTCTTCACGCGTTCCCGCGCCAGCGGTGTGATCTCCTCTACATATGCACGGTCAATCGGTCGCGGCACATCACCCGGCAGCGTCCGCTCCAGCCACGTCGCGAACTGCTCCGAAAGTTCGCGCTCCGGCATCGCCCGCAGGTAGACGCCGTTCATCCAGTCCAGCTTCTGCACGTCGAATGTCGCCGGGTGCGGCGCGAGGCCACTGAAGTCGAACGCCGCGATCATCTCGTCGCGCGTCATCACCTCGGTCGCCCCGTCTGGCGACCACCCCATAATTGCGAGGAAGTTGAACAGCGCGTCCGGCAGATAGCCGTCCTCCGCATGTTCCAGCACCGACTTGGCCCCGTGCCGCTTCGACAACTTCCCGCCGTCCGGCCCCAGGATCACCGAGGTGTGTACGTACACCGGCACCGGATACCCGAGTGCCTGGTTGACCTGCACATGCCGCGGCGCGGACGGGATCCACTCCTCGCCCCGGCTGACGTGCGTGATCTGCATCGCGTAGTCGTCCACCACATGTGCAAGGTGGTACGTCGGAAACCCGTCGGATTTGAGAATCACGAAGTCGTCTGACAGTCGGTTCTCCACGGAGATCTCACCGCGCAGCAGGTCGGTGAACGTCGTCATCCCCTCGCGCGGCATCAGGAATCGCACGACGTGCGCCTCGCCCGCTGACGCCCGGTTCGCCGACGCATCCGCATCGAGGCTCGCGCACAGCGCGTCGTACCCCGGCGGCTGCTTCGCCTCCCGCTGCGCCGCCCGCAGCGCGTCGAGGCGTTCCGAGGTGCAGAAGCACCGGTACGCCCGCCCGTGTTCCAGCAGCCGCTCGACGGCCGCGCGGTACATCGGCAGCCGCTCCGACTGCGTATACGGCGCGAAGGGCCCGTCGATGTCTGGCCCTTCGTCCCAGTCCATCCCCAGCCACCGCAACGAGTCGAGAATGCGCCGCACCGCCCCCGGCACCTCACGCGACTGGTCGGTGTCTTCAATGCGCACGATGAACTGCCCGCCATGGTGCCGCGCATGTAGCCACGTCCAAAGCGCCGTGCGGATATTCCCCACGTGCGGATCGCCCGTTGGGCTCGGCGCATACCGCACCCGTATCGTCATCGCCCTCGCCCTCCTACCGAGTCCGCCGCCGCCACCCCATGCCGCGCCCGCAGCGTCTCCACCGCCGTGCGCATGTCCGCGGGCATCTCAGCTTCGAACTCCCGCCACTCGCCCGTCGATGGCAACCGGAACCCGAGGCGCGCGGCGTGCAGCGCCTGCCGCCCGATCAATTCGGATCGCCGCCCATACAGCGTGTCCCCGATCACCGCATACCCCACTGCTTCTAGGTGTACTCGGATCTGGTGCGTTCTCCCCGTGCGTATCGTGACATCCAACAGCGCCGCTTCATCGCCGTACTGCTCGCGTACGCGGTACTCCGTGTACGCGCTGTCGCCTGTCTCCACTACCGCGCGCCGTCGCGGGTCGTTCGGGTCAGCTCCCAGCGGCGCATCAATGTCGCCCGCCGTCGGCTCCACGAACCCCTCGACGAGCGTGACGTACTGCTTCAGAGTGTCGCGCGCCCGCCACTGATCCTTCAGCGTGTCGCGCGCCACGTCCGTCTTCGCGAACGCCAGCGCCCCCGTCGTGTCGCGGTCGAGCCGGTGCACGACACCCGCGCGGTAGTCGCCGTCCTGTAAATCCTCCGCGTCGGGATAGTGCGCCCGCACCACGTCCACCAGCGACAGCCCCCGAGGCCCGCCCGATACCGCGGCGCCCGTCACCGCATGCACGATCAACCCCGCCGGTTTGTCGATCACCAGTACGTGCTCGTCCTCGTACAGCACCACTAAGGACGCAGCTTCCGCCGCCGGGTCGATCTCCACTACCGGCATCGACACCTCGATACTGCTCGACGCTTCCACGAGCAGCGCCGCTCGCTCCGCGCGCACCCCGTCGACGAGCACATGGCCCTGCTCGATCAGGCGCTGTGCCTGGGTCCGCGACATTGTGGGCATCGCCTCTCCCACCAGTTTGTCGAGGCGATCGCGCCGCTCGGCGACAAACCGTGTCGACTCTGTGTACGTGCTCACTGCTGCCGCCGCGCTTCAAGGAACGACAGCATAATGATCGCGCCCACCCCGATCACGATCGCGGAATCCGCGATGTTGAATGCCGGGTAGTAACGCGGATCCAGAAAGTCCGTCACGCTCCCCTTCATCGCCCGGTCGATCAGGTTCCCAATCGCCCCACCTAAGATCAGCGCCAGCGCCATCACATACAGCCGGTGTTGTGGCGGGTATCGGTAGACGTAGAACAGCAGCCCGCTGACCCCAAGCACCGTTACCGCCAATAGCCAGATTCCAGCACCCTGAAACATCCCGAACGCCGCACCCGAGTTCTCCACATGCGAGATCGCGAACCACGCGTCTGGATAAGGCCAAGCCTCACCCTCCGCTAGGTTCGCGCGCAGTAATATCTTTGTGACTTGGTCGGTGCCAACCACTGCCGCCGCGATCGCAACCCACCGCGCGAGGCGGATCCGATCGCTGCTCGGTTCCGCAGTCCTTTCAGGGGCACGCGCATTGAGAGATTCCATTAAGTAATGGTAGCCGAGGCTGCGCCTGCGATCCCTCAAGGCGTACTATTTGCACACAACGGTTCGTGACTCCCGAAAGAGCCCTGCGATGACTGCTCAACCCTCTCAGCGCCCTGTCCGCCCTCCCTTCGGCGAGCCGCGTCTGCCCCCGGGACAGCGCCTTACTGAAGGCTGGCCGGTTCTCACCTACGGCGGCACGCCTCGCGTCGACCTCGCCACCTGGGAGTTCAAGATCTTCGGCCGCGTTGAACAGGAAATCACCCTCAACTGGCAGCAATTTATGGCGCTCCCGCAGACCACGGATGTCTCCGACATCCACTGCGTCACCACCTGGAGCCGTTACGATAACGAGTGGGAAGGCGTCCGCTTTCGCGATGTGCTCGCCCTCGCCAAGGTGTCGCTAGAGGTCACCGACGTCATGTTCCACTGTTACGGCGGTTACACCACAAACGTCCCGCTCGCCGAACTCATGGGTGACGAGGTGCTGTTCGCACACACCCACAACGGCAAGCCTATCGATTCCGACCACGGCGGGCCGCTCCGCGGCATTGTGCCGAAACTGTATTTCTGGAAGAGCGCTAAGTGGGTGCGTGGCATAGAACTGCTCTCCGATGAGCGTCCTGGTTTCTGGGAGATGTACGGTTACCACATCCACGGCGACCCATGGATCGAGGAGCGCTACTCCTAACGAGGCCCGCCGCTACTATCGGAGCACCGAACACATGGACGACCGCACCGCTGCGCTCGCTGACGTCGTTCGCCGTCTCCCTTCCGAGGAACTCGAGGTCCACTCTCCCGTCGGTGTGCGCGTCTATCGAGGGGTCTCACTCTTCAACTACGCCGTCGCGGCGGGCCTCATCTCCGCCGATGGTGGCGCGGCTATCGAACGCGGCTACTTCGTCGTCTCCGCCGGTGATGGCGGGCGCGCTGCGCTCTCCGTCGCCGAACTTGCACCCATGGTGACCGACCGCCGCGTCCTCCTCGCCGTCGAGCAGGACGGCGAGCCGATCCGCATCGGCCTCCGCCTCGTCGTCCCTCGCGAAGGCTCTCGCTCCCTCGTCGGCGTGACAGAAATCGCCTTCCGGGAGGCAAGCCCCTCCTACCTTGAGCGGGCGGGCGGGGTTGGGGGTTCTCTGAACGGGCAAAGAATCATGATCGGCGGCATCATCCCGCGCCCCGGCCTCCACGACCTTGCGGCCACCGTAGAGCCCATAGAGGTCGAAACCGTCACCGCCAACAGCCACGGTCAGCAGGTTCCACCGCGCCGCTATACCGGTATCCCCATCCACCGCTTGCTCGGCGAAGCCGGTATGTACTCCATGACCGACGGCGAAGATCTCCACCAAAAGGTCGTCGTCGCCACTGGTGCGGATGGCCACGTCGCGGTCATCGCCGCCGGCGAGTTCGGCCCTCAGTCCATGAAGAATCCCGCGATCGCCGCCACCGCCCGCGATGATAGCCCCCTCGCCGAAGCCGAAGGCCCCATCCGTCTGCTCACCCCCGACGACCGCATTGCCGCCCGCTGGGTTCGACACCTCGTCAGCCTCGAACTACGCGAGGCTTAAGTCCGCTTGCACCACACAACACAACAGCCCGACCATCTGGCCGGGCTGTTGCTCAATATGATTCGTTCGCGCCTAGATGAAGACCCGCGAACCCTTCTCACGCACTACACCCGCGCGGATCGCCTCGGCCGTCACCGCTGCCGCCACTCTCGCCGCCACATCAGGATTGAACACCGACGGCAAGATGTAGTCCTCGCTCAACTGGTTGTCCGGGATCGTTTCCGCGATCGCTCTCGCCGCGACGATCTTCATCCCTTCGGTGATCTGCGTCGCCGCCGCGTCAAACGCGCCCCGGAACAGACCGGGGAAGCACAGTACATTGTTCACTTGGTTAGGGTAGTCCGACCGGCCCGTCGCGATGATCCTTGCCTTGCCTTGGATCAACTCCGGCATGATCTCTGGCTCTGGGTTCGATAGCGCCATCACGATCGAGTCACGATTCATCGAACTCACCTGATCCGCCGTGATCATACGTGGCCCAGACAGCCCCAGGAACAGGTCAGCCTTCACCATCGCCTCGCTGATCGACCCATCGAAGCCCTCGCGGTTCGTCTGCCGCGCGAACTTCTCTTTCGCCGGGTTCATGCCCTCTGTGCGGCCCTCGTAGATCGCGCCTGCACGGTCGAACCCGATGATGTTCTTGATCCCGAAGTTCATCAGAATGTTCGCGCACGCCACGCCAGCCGCGCCGACACCCAGCAGCACCACCTTCAGGTCCTCGGGCCGCTTCTGCATGATCTTCAGGCTGTTGATCACGCCCGCCAGCACCACTACTGCCGTGCCGTGCTGGTCGTCGTGGAACACCGGGATGTTCAGCGCTTCCTTCAGCCGGTCTTCGATCTCGAAGCATCGCGGCGCCGAGATGTCCTCCAGCAGAATCCCGCCGAACCCCGGCGAGATCGCCTTCACAATATTCACGATCTCATCGGGATCCTTCGTGTTCAGGCAGATCGGCCATGCATCAATGTCGCCGAACGCCTTGAAGAGCATCGCCTTGCCCTCCATCACCGGCATCGCTGCTTCCGGCCCAATGTCGCCGAGGCCCAGCACTGCCGTTCCGTCCGTCACCACCGCCACCGTGTTCGGCTTGATCGTCAGCGACCACACCGCATCTGGGTTGTCGTGGATCTGCATCGACACGCGCGCGACACCCGGTGTGTACACATGCGACAATTCCGCGGAGGTGCGGATGTGTACCTTATTCGCGATCTCGATCTTCCCGCGCCGGTGCAACTGGAACGTCCGATCCGACGCGTGCTGCACTTCCACACCGGGAATCAACCCCACCACCTGCACCATCCGCCGCGCGTGCTCTTCGTCGTGGCAGTAGATGCGAAAATCGCGCACGATCACGTCCGTACGCGCCTCGGCGATGTCGATCGAGCCGATGTCTGCGCCCGTCTCGCCTATCGCGGTCGTGACCTTCCCGAGGTTGCCGGGGCGGTTCTGAATCCGCAGCCTCAACAGCAACTGATACCCGGAAACAGGACTCTGGTACTCATCGACCGTACGCGCGCGCGGGGCTTCTTCAGTGGTCATGCACATCTCCGGAATCTCGGATGGGTGAGAGGCCATAATACTGCCACTCGTACCGTAGATACGAGGCCGCCGCTGGAGCGAAAGTCAGGTATGGGCTAACCCCAGAGCGGGATTTCCGGGTAGTTTTCCGGCAGCACATCCTTCGGGTTCGTCTGGAACCACCGGCTGAGCAGCGTCGAGTAGACCGACCGGAAGTCCGTACTAAACTTCAGGTCGCCATTGTCGTCGAGGTTCCGTACCGACGGCGTCTCGCCGAACAATCCGCCATTGATCCCACCGCCAACGACGAACACCGGTCCTGCAGTGCCATGGTCGGTGCCCGAGGAACCATTCTCCTTGACCCGCCGCCCGAATTCCGTCCATATCAGCGTCATCACGTCCTTTTCCATGCCTTGCGCCGCAAGGTCGTCTTGGAACGCAGCCACCGCGTCCGAGACCGCCTTCAGCAGCCCCGTCTGCGCACCGGGCTGACCCACATGCGTGTCGAACCCGCCCGTCGTGACGTAACATACCCCCGTACCGAGATTCGAAGAGATCAACTGTGCCGACGTCTTCAATGCCGTTCCCAGCGCGTTCCCCGGATACGTCGCCATCGGCTTGTACGCCGCGGTCTTCCCCGTTAACTGCAACGTTGACTCGTACGCGTCCGTCCCGGTCTTAGAGAGCAACGCGAGCGCGCCACCCATTGCGGCCTGCGCGGCATACAACCGCACCCAGTCTGTCGTCCGTCGAGCGCCCGTTTCGCGCAGCCCGTACGACTGCACACTTGCCAGCGATGGCACGAACGTCTTCCTGGTCGCAAGCGACTGTGGTATTTCCGCGCCAATGTTCGCGGCCTTCCACAGCGCTTTCTGCTCGTGGTGCGTCGCGTCCAGCAAACGCCCCAGCCAGCCCGTCGGCGCGTTCTCTGTCATCGAGGCCGTGTGCCAGATCTCCATCGAACGGAAGTGCGAACGGTTCGGGTTGGGATATCCCACACCCTGAATCACAGCCAGCTTCCCCTGATCGAACAACCCTTTCATGCTCACCATGCTGGGGTGCAGCCCGACTTGGTCGTTCAGCGGCAGCACTGACTCCGCACTGACCGCCAGCCGTGGACGCGCGTCGTAGTACTTGCCTTCGGAGTACGGGATCACGGTGTTCAGGCCATCGTTCCCGCCGCCTAACTGCACCACCACCAGCACGCGCCGCTTGCTCGTCACGCCTGACGGCAGGCTCTCCGCGAACGCCGAGCGCACGAACGCCGCCGGCAACACCGTACCTAGGCCTACGACGGCCATCCCCTTGGTGACAAAGCCGCGCCGCGTGAGCGGCCGGTTCAATGCCGACGACCGCTCCACAGGCTCATCTACACGAACGTTGACGGATTCGGTGCCGATGACCATCTCAGCCCCCTTACGCGACCTGATACAGCGGCATCGACAGCGCGAGGTACATCATGCCTTGCAACGATCCATCTCGCGCTGCCTGCTCGAAGTTGAAGTGATTTGCCCCGCCGATGTGCTCGATCAGCACTGTTCGTGTCGTTGCGTCGGTGTCGCCACCTACCAGCAGATCGAGCGTGAAATCCACCACCGCCGCTGCCGAGGTTGTCGCCCCGTAGCGCCGCAGCAACACCGCGACGTCTGCGGCGCTCTTTGAATTCCTGACGGTCGTCTGTTGCGCGTAGTTGGAGCGCGCGAGCACTGTCGTTGCGTTCACCCAGTCACCGTCGCCACTCCACCCCGCTGGGTTCGGCGGTTCGTACAGCACCTGCCCCATCGGGGATGCGAAGTTTTTCTCAGCGCGACCGTCCGTCGCGATCTCCAGCGCCCGCTGCGTACCGCAGACCAACTCCGTCGGCGACTTGATGATCGCCCGGTATGCCCCGTCGGAGTACATCGCCTCGGACAGCAGGATCGTGCGCATCACGTCACGCATCGATCCTCCCGTCTTCATGTATTCATCAGTCGCGCGCCGCGTAAGCGCTGCTTCGCCATCCGGTCGTACGAAGTACCTTACGAGCTTGTCCGCCAAGTGCGCTGCCGTTCGCCGGTCGCCCGCAAGCAGGTCGACCAGCTTCTCGTGATTGAAGTTGTCCTTGCTCCCCAGAATCGTCTTTTCCCCGCTGTCGAACATTGACGTCTTGAAGACCGCTTTGTGGTTCTCGATGCGCCAGCCGGTCAGCGCGCGCGCCGCTTCTTTAATGTCGGTTTCTTTGTAACCAGTGCCCACCCCGAGCGTGTGCAACTCCATCAGCTCACGTGCGTAGTTCTCATTCGGCTTCCCGCGCACGTTGAGGCGGTTGTCGAGGTACATGAGCATCGCCGGGTCTTGCGCCATCGCCAGCAGTAACTCGCGGAACGAACCCAGCGCATGTCGCCGCAGCGTCTCGTTTTGCTGCTGCATGTAGGTCGCCTTCTGCACCTTGGCCTGCGAGGTTGCAAAGTGATCGTGCCAGAAGTACGTCATCCGTTCTAAGAGCGGCCGCTTGCTAATGCTGATCCGCACATACCAAGCCCGGTAAAGCGCCTCGCGCTGCACCCGATCTACATCTCGATCGTCCGGGTTGCCCGCCATCGGCTCAAGAATCGAGGCAAGCACGGCATCCGTCGCCGAGTCATTCACCTTTTCCGGGTTGAGCAGCCGTTCGACTGCCCCTTCGAACCCGAGGAGGGCGTACTCCTCTAATTCACTTGCCTGGTATCCGAACCCGGCACGGCGGAGCAAATGCTGAATGCGTTGTCGAGAAGTGACGAGACGCGCCATGGTTCTCACCCGTCTTTGAGAATGCCCATTCTTGCTACTACAACGCTATATCCCGTGGAACGTTCGTGGCACAGAAACTGACCTAAATATCCCTGCAATAAATCTGCCGCAAGAGTGAGAATTGCTTTGTTAAGGAAGGGGTCAGGCGATGTCGGCGAAGCCTAAGAGCTACGGTGCCGCGTAGATCATAGGGCCGCTGCGGGAGGCCGAGGTCGGCGTGCCGCAGCCGCAATCGGCCGGGTAAGTGGCCCGCAAAATCGTGGTGAGCGAGCAGATCTACTACGTCGGGCGCCTTGCGTATGGCGGGATGCGGCGCGACTAGGCCAAGCGCGTCAAGGAGCTGTTGCGCGAGAATGCCCAATTCAAACGCTTGGTGGTCGATCAGGCGCTCGAAAAGCGATGCTCCGGTAGCTATCCCGAGGCATTTTCAGAGCCCGGCGAAGCGCCGTCGGGCGGTCTCATTACTGCAGCAACAGGACACGGCCTCGGAGGACGGGCGTGTGTCCTCGTCGGTGAGGCCCGTGCCACGGAACGCTACGGCTTCCGCCAACTGGCCTCCTACGTCTGGTGAAAGAGTCGCGATCGCAACCTCACCCCAAACATCGAACCTATCACCCCCGCGGACTTCATTAGTCGCCACCCGTCGCCACCGAGGATGCTCAGGCCCCTCTGGCTCGCGGTACTGGCCCGCAGCAGCATCGGCCACACCGCATGCGTCGGTGCAGTCATCCGCACCCACCCCGACTACCGACGCGATGTTCACCATCCCCGGCTGCGCAGCCTCCGCGCTCCAGGGGCCGAAATCCACGCTGCCGTAAATCACGGCCCCTCCGGCCAGCATGAGCGCACCGCATGACCCCAGTGGCCTCCGTTGGTATCCTCGTTGTGCTGCCCCTATCGTCCAGGGGACTAGGACGCCACCCTTTCAAGGTGGAAACAGGGGTTCGAATCCCCTTGGGGGTACCAGCGCTACGCCGCTGATCCGCAGCACGCCCCCCAGCCCGTCGCTCACCGCACCCCCCACCCCCATCACCGATACGCGTATGCTTCGCGCGCCATGACGCGCGCCAAAGGTGCGGCTAGGCACGTAGGCCGCCGCAGCGAGCGGACGGCCACCGAAGGGGGAGAAACAGATGAAAGTTCTGGTCATGGGTGGCACGCGCTTCAACGGGCTCGCGCTCGTGCACGAACTCGTCCGCCACGGGCACGATGTCACCGTCTTCAACCGCGGCCAGAGCGAGGCCATACTGCCCCGCAGCGTGAAGCGCCTCTACGGCGACCGCAACGACCGCACCGCGCTCACGGAGATGATGAAGAAGGAAGATTTCGACGTCGTTCAGGACATCTCCGGATACACTCGCGACGATGTCCAACCGCTCTTCGATGCCTTCAAGGGCCGCATCGGACACTATATCTTCGCTGGCTCGACGGTCATCTACGCAGACACCAAGGTGCTCCCCATCCGCGAGGACACCCACCCCGTCGATGAAGGCCCCAAGCAGGGCGACTACGGCAAGAACAAGATCCTCGTGGAGCGCTGGCTCTTCGGCGAGCACCGTGAGAACGGCTTCCCGGCCACGGTCGCCTCGTTCTCGATGGTCTTCGGGCCCCACAACAACATCGTCGAGCGCGAGCAGCGCATGTTCATGCGCATGCTCAAGGGACGCCCCATTCTCATCCCCGGCGACGGCACCACCATCCAGCAGATCGGGCACGTCGATGACGAGGCGCGCGCCCTCCGCATGATGATGCTCAATCCCAACACCTTCGGAAAACGCTACAACGTCACCGGCAAGGACTTCCACACAGACGAGGGCTACGTCGACACGTTTGCCAAGATCGTCGGCATCGAGCCGCAAAAGATGTTCATCCCCGCCTCGCTCATGGAAGACCTATGGTCAGACCGCATCTCGCTCGAAGGCACCACGGTACAGATTCGCGCGCCGCGCACCAACGCCCCCGGCCTTCCGACTGCTGGCTCGAACATGCGCTTCGTCCAAGGCCTCATCCAGCGCCTGAACCCGCAACTCCACTGGTGGAACCACAACACGGCCTTCTCCGTTGACCGCATGCGTGAGGATTTCGGTTTCGTCCCGTCCTACACTTTCGAGTCCGCCGTCGAGCAGACCTATGACTGGTTCAAGAGCGAAGGCCTCGACAAGGTCCGCGAGTACGACTTCGGATGGGAAGACACCATCTTGAATATGATCCGCAAGGGCTAACGAACACACAACGCGTCCCGACAGATGCTCGGGACGCGTTGCTTCCGAGGCCTTCCTGCCGACACGCCCACGAAAGGAGCACCATGAAAGTCCTCGTCATGGGCGGCACCCGCTTCAACGGCCTCGCCCTCGTCCGCGACCTCTGGGAACATGGCCACGAGGTGACCACCTTCAACCGAGGCGTCACGGAGGCCCACCTGCCGAAAGGTGTACGCCGCCTGCTTGGCGATCGCACCGACCGTTCGGCCCTCACAGAGATGATGAAGAAGGAAGACTTCGATGTCGTCCAAGACATCTCCGGATACACCCGTGACGATGTCCAGCCGCTGTTTGATGCCTTCAAAGGCCGCATCGGCCACTACATCTTCGCCGGCTCCACCGTCATCTACGCCGACACCGATATCCTGCCCATCCGCGAGACTTCCACGCTCGACGAAGGCCCCAAACAAGGTGACTACGGCAAGAACAAGATCGCCGTCGAACGCTGGCTTTTCGGCGAGCACCGCGAAAACGGCTTCCCCGCCTCGGTCATGTCGTTCTCGATGGTCTTCGGCCCCAACAACGGGCAGGAGCGCGAGCAGCGCATGTTCGCCCGCCTGCTCGCCGGTCGCCCAGTGATGATCCCGGGCGACGGCACCGCCGTCGGCCAGATCGGTCACGTCGAGGACGAAGCCACCGCCCTCCGCATGATGATGCGCAACTCCAACACCTTCGGGAAACGCTACAACATCACCGGCAAAGACCAGTACACCGACGAAGGCTACGTCGATGTCTTCGCAGACATTCTCGGCGTCACCCCGCAGAAAGTCTTCATCCCCGATCAACTCATGGACGATATGTGGGACGACAAGTTCCGTCTCGAACGGGCAACTCCTGCCGCCTCCGCCCGCCCCGCCGGCAGCACCGGTCCTGCCCAGAACCCGCAGACTCAGCAGAGCAACATCTCGCTCATGAACAGCATCATCCAGCGCCTCAACCCTCAGATTCACCGCTGGAACAAGAACGTCTATTTCAGCATCGACGCCATGCGTGAGGACTTTGGCTTCACCCCCAAGTACACCTTCCACACCGCGGTCGAGCAGACCTATGAGTGGTACCTCCGAGAGGGTCGGGACAAGTCCAACGTCTACGATTGGTCGTTCGAGGATCAACTCCTCGAAAAGGTGCGCTCCATGCCCGGCGGTGGAGCCAAGTAACCCACGAACACGCGCGGTTGCGAACCCTCGTGTGGCGACTATGATGCCGACCTTAGACCGCCTTGCGGATATAACCAGTGAGAGGGAATGAAAATGGTCACTGACACAAGCACGAAGGTCGGCATGACCTGTGAGATGGTGGACCTCACCGGCCACGGCGGGACCACCATCAACGCCTACGTCGCTCGCCCCACCGGCCCCGGACCGTTCCCTGCGATGGTGCTCATCCACCACGCTCCGGGCTGGGACGAATGGTACCTCGAGGCCACCCGCCGCTTTGCTCAGCACGGGTACGCCGCCATTTGCCCCAACCTCTACGCCCGTACCGGCCATGGCACCTCCGAGGAAGTCGGCGCACTTGTTCGTGCTGCTGGCGGCGTCCCGGATGATCAGGTGGTCAGCGACCTAGAGGCTGGCTTCAAGTACCTCCGTGCCCAGCCGTACGCCAGCGGCAAGGTCGGCATCTTCGGCACCTGTTCGGGTGGCCGCCACGCCTTCCTTACTGCCGCCCGCCTCGGCGACCAGGTCGATGCAGTCGTGGAATGCTGGTCGGGCGGTGTCGTACAGGACGAACTGACCGCCATGCGGCCGGTCTCGCCGCACACTCTGTCTGACAAGGTCACGGCCCCCATTCTTGGCATCTTCGGCAACGATGACCGCAACCCCACCCCTGAACAGGTCAATGCTCACGAGGAAGAACTCAAGCGTACGGGCCGTAATTACGAGTTTCACCGCTACGATGGTGCACCCCACGGCTTTTTCTACTACCATGCTCCTGCTTACCGCCAAGAGTCAGCGGTAGACGGTTGGAAGCAGATCTGGGAGTTTCTCCCTAAGCATCTGTCCAAGTCCCAGTCGAAGTCGTAGCGCCCGCCCGCGCTACTCCTGTGAGAAGCGCCGCCCCGCCCGCGGCGCTTCTCCATACCCGGACAAATTCGGCTCTCGCTACTGCAAGGCCGCCGGTTCCGCCAGCGTCCGCAGGTAATTCACTAGGTGCCACATCTGCGTGTCGCTGAGCGTCCCCGCCCACACCGGCATCGCTGTCCCAGGCACGCCTCCGCTGATGAACTGGAAGATCTGCCCGTCGCCGTGCAGCGGTACGTGCGCTACAAGGTTGAGCGGTGGTGGGTTCAGATCCTTCGCCAGCGGCCCAAGTCGAATTATATTGGTACGGGCCTGTGTGCTGGAGTCACTTCGCCCAGCGTCACATGTCCGTGGTCGGATCGCCACGCCACCAGCCCGGGTGCGATCGCTGAGATGTACACAGTCCACACCACAGAGAACGCGAGCAGCCTTAATCACCACTCAGGGACACCCGAATAGTCGAAGCAATCATCGCAGCATCCGTCTACCGCATGAACGATCTGAGAACGTCAAGGCTGCCTAGAACTGGGCCTGCGGAAGCGGCAGGCGGAAGCGGCAGGCGGAAGCGGCAGGCGGCACGCGGCGAACGTCATACCGCAAAACATCCTTCGGGCCGTCTTGCCCGGTCGCCTCGAGTCCGGCACACTACTCACGACCTTCCCCGATAGCTCAATCGGTAGAGCGACCGGCTGTTAACCGGTAGGTTCGAGGTTCGAGTCCTCGTCGGGGAGCCAATCCAATGGCCCAAACCGCGACCCGCTCGGGCGCGGTTCTTCTTCTACCGTGGTCGGTGCTGTCCCGGCGTAGATCTCCAGCGTGATCTGCCGCTCGCCCACCTCAACTCGCCGCAGCAGCAGTTTGAAGAGCTCCTTGCGCTCATGCGGGTGCAGGCATTCGTACACCTCGTCTACGTGCCGGAGCGCGTCGCAGACGGTCGAGGCAATCGCCGTCGCCGACTCGATCTCGGCGATCTGGCGGTCGAGGTCAGCGATCCCGTGGTGCAGATCATCGCGCCGCGCTGAAAGCGCACCCAGTCGATCCTCCACGAACGCACGCACTGTAGGCACCGCTGACCACTCCGTCAGCACCCGGTCTGCGTCAGCGGCGACCTTCGGGAGCTGCTTCGTGAGCGCCTCCCGCTGCTTCCGCAACTTCGGCAGATCGCGCACTCGCTGACGGTTCGACTCAGCAGTCAGCGCCTCGATGGTGGCCGGGTCCGAGGCGAACGCGCGCAGCCGGTCGAGCACCGCTCCCTCAAGGCGATCGGCGATTTCTGATCGGCGCCAGAGCACTGGCGGGTCGATGTGTAGGTGTCCAAGGTCTGGGATGGTCCCGAGACGACCAAAGACGCGTCGAGGACGGGTTACCTCTGTGCTCGGATCGCCGTAATGATCGGCTTCGAGGCGTTGCAAAGCTTTACTTGCGCATCTCTCCTGCATCGCGGTTGCACACGCTCACATCCTCACGAAATTGCCACGCGGCACTCAGGCATCCGGGAGCCGTTCAGCCCGTTATTCCACCGCGTCCGAAATCCGCCGAAACCGCATCTCTGGATACCGCTCTTCGAGGTATGCCACATCCCGCTCTGACCGGAATAATGCCGCCTCTGTCCCATCACGCTGCACTAGCCGCACCGCATCCGACGGCCACCGCACATCCTGCCCGCCTTGCGCGACGATCCTCAACACGTTCTGCGACAGCATGTCCAGCGTCGTCTCCACGTGGTACTCGTCTTGCAATCGCCGCACCGCCACATCGAACTGCAAGTCGCCCACCGCACCGAGCACCGGAGCGCTCCGCGACCCGTCCACCGGCCACAGCACCTGCACCGCGCCCTCGCGCTCGATCTGCTCCAGTCCGCTGTTGAACGCCTTCGTGCGCAGCACGTCGTCACACCGCAGCCGCGCGAATCGCTCCGGCTCAAACCGCGGAATCGCCTCGTACTCGATCCGTGCGTCCGAGGTCAGCGTGTCTCCGATTCCCAGCAGCCCCGTATTAGCGATGCCAATGATGTCGCCCGGGTACGCCTCGTCCACCGTCTCTCGCTCCTGCCCGAACATCTTCTGTGACCGCGTCAACCGTATCTGCTTCCCAGACGCCGAGTGGAACACTTGCATGTCGCGCTGAAAGCGCCCCGAGCACACCCGCACGAACGCCATACAGTCGCGGTGCTTAGGATCCATGTTCGCCTGCATCTTGAAGATGAACCCGGAGAACGCATCCGCGTCCGGCTCCACCGGACCCACCTTCGCCTCCCGAGCCTGCGGTGCAGGCGCGAACTCCGCCACCGCTTCCAAGAGCGTTTCCACGCCGAAGTTGTTCAGCGCGCTCCCGAAGAACACCGGCGTTAGCCGCCCCTCCCGGAACGCCTCGAGGTCGAACGCGTGCCCGGCTCCCTCTGCAATTGCGATCGACTCGCGCAGCGCCGCCAGCGGCCTCATTCCGATCGCCGCCGCCAGCGTGCCGTCGAGGTCATCGAGGCCCCCCTCGACCATCGGCGCGCGATGCCGCCCACCTGCCGTCCGCTCAAACCGCAGTACTCGCTGGTCGCGCAGGTCATAGACGCCCTGGAACACCACCCCATCACCGATCGGCCACGATAGCGGCGCAACCGCAATGCCCAGCGTGCTTTCCACTTGATCCAGCAATTCGAGAGGGTCGAGCGCGTCGTGATCCATCTTGTTGACAAACGTGATCAGCGGGATACGCCGTGTCCGGCACACCTCGTACAACTTCCGCGTCTGCGGCTCAATGCCGTTCGCACCGTCCAGCACCATGATCGCGCTGTCCGCCGCCACCAGCGTCCGGTATGTGTCCTCCGAGAAGTCCTCGTGGCCCGGCGTGTCCAGCAGATTGAACTTGCACCCCGCGTAGTCAAACTCCAGCACCGTCGAGGTGACCGATATCCCGCGCTCCCGCTCCAGCGCCATCCAGTCGGACGTCGCAAACCGCGCATTCTTCCGCGCCCGCACCGCCCCTGCTGACTCCACCGCCCCTGCGTACAGCAGAAACTTCTCTGTCAGCGTCGTCTTCCCCGCGTCCGGGTGCGAGATGATCGCGAACGTCCGCCGCCGCGCGATCTCCTCGCCGATCGATCCCACTCGCGCTGAAGTCACTCACCACCCCTAACCGTCTCATCGAGTCCACACGCCACACCCGAGGCTCACCGGGCCGCTGCTCACCGCATGGCTGCCGAGCAAGGATTCGAACCTTGACTCAGGGATTCAAAGTCCCCCGTGCTACCGTTACACCACTCGGCATCGCTCACGGCCCACCGACCGTACCTTCTACAATATCAGCCCTCCGCACCACGTTCCTGCCCTGAACCATCGCCGCTCCTCCCCAGATAATGCGAAAATCACCGGACTGGTGAAGGAGGCTCCCATGGCCACAAAGCGCATCGCCGTGATCGCCGGCGACGGCATCGGCAAGGAAGTCATGCCGGAAGGCATCCGCGTCCTCGAGGCCGTCGCGACCCGCTTCGAGATCGATCTCCAGTTCGACTACTTCGACTTTGCCAGTTGGGAATATTTCGACCGCCACGGAGCCATGCTCCCCGAAGACTGGAAAGATCAGATCGGCGGTCACGACGCCATCTACTTTGGCGCCGTCGGCTGGCCGGAGAAGATCCCAGACCACATCTCCCTCTGGGGCTCCCTCCTCCTCTTCCGCCGTGAGTTCGACCAGTACGTCAACCTGCGCCCTGCCCGCCTCATGCCCGGCATCATCGCCCCCGTCGTCCGCCGTGACGGCACCGCCCGCGCTCCCGGCGAGATCGATATGTGGATCGTCCGCGAAAACACCGAAGGCGAATACTCGTCCATCGGCGGCCGCATGTTTCAGGGCACCGAACGCGAGATCGTGATGCAGGAAACCGTCCTCAGCCGCGTCGGCGTCGACCGTGTCCTGCGCTACGCCTTCGAACTCGCGCAGTCACGACCCAAGCAGCACCTCACCAGCGCCACCAAGTCCAACGGCATCGCCATCACCATGCCCTACTGGGATGAGCGCGTGGAGGCGATGGCCGCCCAGTTCCCCGAGGTGCGCGTCGACAAATTCCACATCGATATCCTCACCGCGCACTTCGTCCAACGCCCAGAGTTCTTCGACGTCGTCGTCGCCAGCAACCTCTTCGGCGACATCCTTAGCGACCTCGGCCCCGCCTGTACTGGCACGATCGGTATCGCACCCAGCGCGAACCTCAACCCCTCGCGAGCCTTCCCGTCGCTCTTCGAGCCTGTCCACGGCTCCGCCCCTGACATCGCCGGCAAGCACATCGCCAACCCAATCGGCCAGATCTGGTCCGGCGCCATGATGCTGGACTTCCTCGGCTACCGCGCCGCCCACGACGCCACCCTCGCCGCCATCGAGGCTGCCCTCGACCCGCACAGCGGCGCCCCTCGCACTCCTGACCTCGGTGGCGCCGCCACCACCGCCGACCTCGGCCGCGCCATCGCCGAGGCCGTAGTCCGCTAACCCTCTCTCATCCCTGATGGGGGAGTGACATCGAAGCAGCGTGGGTATCACTTGAAGAAGGGCCAGGCCTGGGAGAGCCGCGCCATCCTGGGGTGGATCAGGCATCGGCATCACGTTGACGCCACGCTTGCGTTCGGCCACGACCGGGCGGCCCGAGGCGTCGACGCCAAGAAAGTCGAGCCGTCATCCTCGTTCCCGCTCCGACTGCTCAGTCTCTTGCCACCACCGTGTCGTATAGCCCGTAGTGCCGCAGGCCCGTGTGACTAGTGATGCCGGTGTAGGAGAGCGACGCTTCCTCGTAGCGGCGGAAGGCCATCGCCGACCTCGTGCTCAACACCGACGGCCGTTCACGCCAGACGATCTTGGGGTGGTGGCCTCTCAGGTGGTGCTTCCACAGGAGCACCGCGCGCCCGGTTAGGCGTGACCGAGATTGGGCGGGGACGGACGCCACGACAGCGCCGTTGCCAATTCGCTGCCAATTGTTTAGGCGCGCGAGTGTTTCAATGACTGGAAACTGGCTTAGATACTGGTGCCGAAGGCCGGGGTCGAACCGGCACGCCCTTGCGGGCAACGGTGTTTGAGACCGTCGCGTCTGCCGATTCCGCCACTTCGGCTCTCAGGGAACGGGTGCTGCTGCCGGCAACACGCAAAACTGCTGGAGCGGAAGACGAGGGTCGAACTCGCGACCTCCTCCTTGGCAAGGAGGCGCTCTACCACTGAGCTACTTCCGCCGACGCAGACGAGTATATGCAGCACCCCCACCCCGGGCAACGCACCTGCCAAGCCACCACATCACGAGGCATGCCATTCCCCCCAGGCGCATCGCACGCCCTTCGGCCTCCCTCCGCCCCGCTACACTCACCAACATGACCACCCCCGAGGCCGCCCCCGACATCAACGACCTTATCGCCGCCCCACCCACCGACCTCCCCACCTGGGCACACCACGCCTACCTCCGCATCCGCGGCCGCCACCTCCCCGACCACCACTGGCGCGCCCTCTACAACTTCGGCATCGACCTCGCCCTCCAGCGCCGCGACATGCCCGGCCTCCACGCCATGATCAGCCTCGCCGCCACCTACCACGACTCCGTCGGCGACCAGTTCGGCTGCCTCCCCTACATCGAGGACACCATGCAACGCCTCGACCCAGACCCCGAAGCCCGCACCCTCGTCCTCACAGCTACCCGCGAAATCCTCGTCGGCAACTCCTAGCCGCCTGTCCCCTTCCGTTCGTGGTGAGCACGTCGAACCACTTCTGAAGGCCCTCGCACTCCACCCAACCCATTCCCCCGCTGGAATGAATCCGTCTAACCGCATTCGGAAATAGTGGCGCGAGGCCGTCGGTATGAAACAGATGGACGAAGGACTAACCGTTCAGCATGTCAACGAGCGCCGCCGCCGTACGCCGGATACGGATCGGCATCGCGGCGCGGAGGTCGGGGTGGTCGCCGTGGTACCGGCTATCTGCGTGCCGGTGGCGGCCCTCCCGGCCGCTGGGCGCTCATCGAGTCCTCCGCCTCCGTATCCGCCGACACCGACATAGAGACCCTCGCTGAGCGCATCGCCGGCATCCTGCTCTTCCGCTACGGCGTCGTCTTCCGCGATGTCGTCGCACGCGAGTCGTTCACCGTCCCCTGGCGCGAGATCCTCCGCGCCCTCCGCCGCTTCGAGGCGCGCGGCACCGTCCGCGGCGGTCGCTTCATCTCCGGCTTCGTCGGCGAGCAGTACGCCCTCCCTGAGGCCGTCGAGGCCCTCCGTCGCGTCCGCCGCGAGGAGCACTCCGGAGAGCGTGTGCACGTCAGCGCTGTCGACCCGATCAACCTCGTCGGCATCGTGCTCCCCGGGCCGCGCGTGCCAGCGATCCCCGGCCACACCATCGAGTACCTCGACGGCGCATATGTCGGCCAGCAGACCCGCCCCGAACCTGCCGAGGCCACTGAGATACCCTCGTCCGTATGACCGGTACCTCCGCACCCTCACACTCGCGGCGCTCATGCTCGTTGCGCTGTGCATCGGCACACGGCCCGAAGCAGCCCTCGCACAATCAGGAGGCGGTGGAGGTTTGTGGTGAGCACGTCTAGCCCGGGCCGTCATGCCGCCGTATCCTGTCGCGACGCGGTCACCAACCCGCCTGCCCTCATGCCGAGGTAGCTCAGTTGGTAGAGCACGCGACTGAAAATCGCGGTGTCGCCAGTTCAAGTCTGGCCCTCGGCACCAATGGATGTAAGGAAACGAGCCACTTTCGGGTGGCTCGTTCTGCGTGCAAACGCGATTTGACAGCAAGTTTGACAGCAACGCTGATTCAAACGGCTGCGAAGAAGCGATCGAGGCGGTCTGCTGCGTCCTGCTGCAGGGTGGGCAGGACGTGGCTGTAAATGTCCATCGTGACGCTGATGTTGGCGTGGCCGAGACGCTCCTGGACGACTTTCGGGTGAACGCCCTGCGTGAGCAGCAGGGTAGCGGCGCTGTGGCGCAGGTCGTGGAAGCGAATCTTCGGCAGACCAGCGCCGGCGAGCAACGGCTGGAAGCTACGGCGAGCGAGGTTCTGCTTTTCGATCGGGCCACCGAGGCGTGACGTAAACACGAGGTCGAGGCTCTGCCAGCTGGCGCCAGCACGGAGCTGTTCTTCTATCTGTCGCACGCGGTGGCGAGCGAGGGCGTCGGTTGCAACCGCGGGCAAGACGACGTTCCGACGGCTCTTGGTGGTCTTCGGTTCCGTGAACACCCAGCCGGCCCGCGTGCGCTGTACTTGCTGGCGGACGGTGAGCCGACGGGCATCAATGTCGATGTCTGCCCAGCGCAGCCCGAGCAACTCCCCCTGGCGAAGCCCGGTCGTTAACGCTAGGACATATAGCGCCTCGAGCCGGTCACTTCTGGCGGCCTCCAACAGGTGGGTGATCTGATCTGGGAGGAGAGGCTGGATCTCGGCTCGTAAAGGACGAGGGGCGTCAACGAGGTCGGCAGGGTTGCGACCGATCAGGTTCCAGCGTTCGGCCTGTCGCAGGGCACGATGGATCACTGCATGGGCCATCTGCACGTATCGTGGTGAGAGCCCTTTCGTCAGGAGCCGCTCGTAGCAGCCCGACAGATCCTGCGGGCTCAGGCGAGCGAGTCGCGTCTTGCCGATCTCTGGGATCACATGCAGACGCAGCAATCGCTCGTACCCGTCCCACGTCGTTTGGCGGATCGTCCGCCGCGCCTCATCGTTGAGCCACCGCGTGAGGTAGTGCCCGGTTGCCTCTCGCTCGGGCGCAAGCGGGAGCCCGTCGTGGACGGTGCGCTGGGCAGCAGCCAGTTTTTGCGCGACTTGCGATCGTGTCGTGCCGTACACCGACTTTCGTTTGCCATCCACAAGGGTGATGGCGCCAGCCCACCGGCCATCCGTGCGCTTGTAGATGCTGCCTTCGGCGTTACCTCGCTTTGCCATCTAGTTCCTCGTCTCGTTGGATCATGTGATCGATTGCGGTCTCAGCTGCGTCGCGCGACATCCACGTGGCTGCTTGCATTACCGCTACGGCGGTATCGCGAGAGGTAACAGCCTCGAAATAAATCGAACCAGACCACACCGGAACACGGCCCCCCTGGACAGCGCGCTCATAGGCCTCTCGGCCGTGGGTCAGGCCATCGCCGTCATCTTCCCAAGAGCGAAATGCGAGGCGACCCTGAACAGCGCGCAGATCCTCCGTGTTCAATTGGCGGCTGAGGTCTTTCGCATATAAGGCCATAGCCGTGCCCCGGATCTCGATCAACGGAGCGTCAGGCGCCGCCGACCTAAGCCTCCAGAACCAGCGCGCATACCCAATCGTGATCTCGGTGTTCGAGAAGGCAAGCGCGAAGGCCGTTTCGCCTAGGACGCTCGGTGCGGATTCAGCCGGCAATAACCCTGATTCGAACGAAGCAGGCCAGCGCACGACCCCGTGCGCAGCGCGCTCCGCCTGCGTGAGCTTGTTGTAGTCCCTCAGTAGGTCCCCTCGGATTGTCCTTTCGGCGGGGTAGCGGTTTTGTTCTTCAGGGGGCGCGCCGTGCGCCATGCCCTCGACCTGACGGGCGATTTCGGCACCGACTATCCGGCCGGCCCCAGCCTCGCTCGCCTCGAAGAGGGAGAACACTCTCTCTCGCCAATAATCCGAAGTCCTAGATGGCATCTGACATCTGCCGAGTTGTCTTCATTAGCCGCCGTCCGGTTTAATCTTCAAGCCGTAAAATCTAGTCATGAAGCCGTTCTGATTATTATGCGGACGGCCAGAGATAGCAAGGGGGGAGCGGATGGAAAAGCTGCTGTATCGAGACACCGAGGCCGCGGAGTTGACCGGGCTCGGTCGCTCCACGATCTGGAAGGCCATGAAGGATGGCGAACTCCGCTCCGTGAAGATCGGCGCTGCTAGGCGCATCCCAGCTGACGCGCTGCTCGAGTTCGTGCAGTCATTCAACGAGCAGGCGAACTAGTGACTACGGCAGCGGCTCGACCGGCAACCGCTGCGAGCATTCGAGAAGCCTGTGGGTGCGCTCGTACCTCGTGCGTGTGCCGCACGCCGAAGGGCAACGTTCACTGCCCTGCGCATGACGACTCGACACCGAGCTTGAGCTGGGGTTGCTCCGGTTTGACGGACAGATTGCTTAGGCCGCCGAGGCGCTCCAGCGAACTCGTCCGGCAGGGCGGGACAGCATGACCGGCGCAGCCGGGTCGCAGGCTGACCCAGCCGAGATCGCGAGGGCCTTCGATCTATTCGTTGAGCCGGGCGAGTGCATCGAAATACGAGCGCTCAAGGTCGATGGAACCAAGCGCACGGACAGTGGCTACTTCAACAGCCGCGAGCACTTTGTATCGGCTGCTGTGGCATTGAGTGGCCGAGCCCCCGGTATCTACTTCACGTTGAACCGGATCGACCCAGCATTGCTCGCGCGCCATAACAACCGAATCGAACGGGGGGCGTCGACGACCACAGCCGACAACAACGTCACACGACTGCAGTGGATACCGTTCGACCTCGATCCCGAACGGCCTGCGGGAATCTCATCGACCCACACGCAGCACGCCATAGCGCTGAGTCTTGCTCTGAAGCTAGTGCGCTGGCTCGCACATCAAGGCGTGCCCGAGCAGTCGATTGTCTCCGCCGACAGCGGCAACGGTGCACACGTACTGCTACGCGTTGACCTACCTGCCGATCACAAGTCTCACGAACTCGTAAAGAACGTGCTGCTTGCCGCGGCGTTCGCAGTGGATACCGAGCACGTGCACGTCGACCAGTCTGTGCACAACGCGGGACGCATTCTCAAGATCCCTGGAACGCTGGCAGCGAAGGGCGACGACACTCCCGACAGGCCTCACCGGCTCTCCCGGCTGTTAGATCCACCTGAGCGGGAATCGCTCGAGGTCTGCCCACTTGCGGTCCTCACGAACATCGCGTCGAAACTTCCGGCGTCAGAACCACAACAACGGTCGAGGCGGTCAGGCTTTCATGATGTGACTGGGGAGTGGACGCTCGAACAATGGCTGATCAAGTACGACGTGGAAGTCGGCGATCCATCTCCATGGCAAAGCGGGACGAAGTGGGTGTTCGCCGTCTGTCCGTGGAACCAGGATCACAATGACGGGAGCGCCTATATCGTCAGGTTCGCTAGCGGAGCGCTTGCAGCAGGCTGTCACCACAACGGGTGCGCCGATCAGGACTGGCGCGCCCTACGTGTGCTGTTCGAGCCGGACGTCTATTCCGAATCGAAGATGGCCAACGACATCGAAGGTGGCCCTCCCTCTGAGATGGCCATCTTCGACTCGGTTGGCCATCTTCGGCCGAATCTTGTGCGACTCAGCGATGTCAAAACAGAACAAATCAGCTGGCTCTGGCCCGGGCGGATCGCGCTCGGCAAGATCACACTGCTCGATGGCGACCCTGGCCAACTAAAAAGCACTATCACCCTCGACCTCGCCGCTCGCATCACCACGGGTGCCCTGATGCCTGACGGCACGCCTGGCATCCAGGGCGGCGTCGTGCTGGTGACCTACGAGGATGGCCTCGGCGACACCGTCCGACCTCGCCTCGAGGCGGCGCAAGCCGACCTCACTCAAGTAGTCGCCCTACAGGGCGTTGGGCTCGGCAACGATGCGCGGCTCGCATCGATTCCAGATGACCTTCATGCAATCCGCGAGGCGGCCAGCACAGTAGGTGCCGTGCTCGTCGTGATCGACCCATTAAT
>CAMDNW010000019.1 GCA_945903275.1 Thermoflexus hugenholtzii JAD2 | reverse complement strand
GAGCAGCGTGTCGTATCCTAGGTCGCGGATCTCCTCCACATACTCGGATCGCCAGCCCGGTGCCGGGAGGCGCCGGTGCCGCTCGCGGAACTCATGGTGGTACATCAGGTACTCCTCTTCGAGCCGCTTCCGCCATTCGGTCTCTTCGTGGAACGCCTCGGGATCAACCTCCTCTAGCGGCCGCTCGTCGTCTTCCTCTGGCAGTTCAATCTCGTCCCGCCAGTACTCGGCCATGTAGTCCAATGACTCTTCAAGATCGCGCCGGCAGTCGAGCATGTACGTCTCAAGAGCCTGCGATGCGTCCACCGGCGTGCCGCGCAACTTCTCCGCTCGCGCGCACTCGGTGCAGAGCGTAATCAGCTTGCGCGCTTCGCACTCCTCGCCGCGCGGGCAGTTCCGGTGTCGTGGTGCGTAGGCGTTCAGCGATGGCTTTCGTGAGTACCCGATGATCATGGTCTCGTGTTCAAGGTTGCATCGCGGGCATATCAGATGATCCGCGAAAATCTGGTTGATCGCGTCTTCCCAGTTGATCTGCATGCCAGAAGACTCCTCGGCCGGAAACATCACTCTGATCCTACGGCGGTGCGAGGGCGTGTCAACGCGCTCACGAGGCAGCCAGCATTGCTGCATAGCCGCCTGCCTGCCCCGGCATCTCCTCAACGTCGATCGCGAGGCGTACGAGGTTCCCGTGGCCTCCTGAGGCAGCCAGTTCGCCTGCGACCTGCCCCCACAGCCATTGCGCGATTAGTTCTGCCGTCGTGTTCTCGATCGGCAGCGCCGCCACGTCCGCCGCCGGGAACACGTACCGCCGTGTCCCGTGCTCGACTGTCCAGCCCTCCGCCGTCTGGGTCGTCCGCAGCACCAGCGACTGTGTCTGGAGCAGGAACCTATGGTCGAGGCGTTCGCACGCTTCGCGTACCAGCCGCTTCAGCACGGAGAAGTCGATCACCCACTGGTCGCTGGTCAAGGCTCCGTCCACCCGGCACCGCACCTCGTAGTTGTGCCCGTGCAGCGGCTCCAACTCATCGCCGAGTGTCGCCATGTGCGCCGAGGCGAACCGTAGCCGCACGCCCTCGACGGTAACATGGCGCTCTGCGGAAGGGTCGGTGGTCATAGACGCGGCCGTTCATATGTGGGGGAGAGGAGACAGAGATGGGGCGCATGTGCGCCCCGTCTCGTATATGCCTGTTCCAACCGATCAGATTTCGAGGGCGGTCAGCATCTGGTCGACGGTGCGCGATCGCACCTTCAGCCGGTCACGCGCCTCTTCCAGCCGCTCATGCATCGGTACGCTGTTGGCCAGCTGGTAGATGATGCCAATCGGGATGCCGGGCTTCTTCACCAGTGCCAGCGCCGCGTTCGCGTCTGCTGGGTCGTGGCCGGACTGGATGTCCACCGCGAGCGGCTCAATGCCGTTCGCCTCATCGCCCTTCAGCGCCGCGTACGTGTCGTTGTACGTCGTGCACGGCGACTGCACGTGGACGATCGAGAAGCCTTTGTGATCCATCGCCTGCGTGATCATCGCCGCCAGTTCACGCGGCTTCGAGGACAGTCCACTCGCGATGAACGAGACGCCCAGCGCCATGTAGAGTTCCAGCGGCCGCAGCGCGTCTTCCAGTTTGCCGTATGGCGTCGTCGGGGTGATATCGCCGAACGAGGTCGTCGGCGACGCCTGACCCTTGGTCAGGCCGTAGATACCGTTGTCCATGATCACGACCGTCATGTCGACGTTTCGCTTCGCCTGCGGGCCGATGTGCTCGGCGCCGATGCTCAGCATGTCGCCGTCGCCGCCCACCGCGAGCACGTTCAGGTCAGGCCGTGACGCCTTTACCCCGTATGCGATCGCTAGCGCGCGGCCGTGGATGCCGTGGAACCCGAAGGGCTGCGGGCCTTCTTGCAGGTGAACCAGGTTGCCGGAGCAGCCGATACCTGCGATGAGCGCGGTGTTCTCAATCGGCTCTTTGAGCCGATTGACCCGCTCCGCCAGTGCGAGCTCCACAGCGCGGACGACACCAAAGTCGCCGCATCCGGGGCACCACTTGAAATCGTACTCAGGGTTGCGCTTGCTCATGCCCGCACCAACCTTCCGCTCTTCGCCTCAATCATCTCTTGGGTCTTCGTGACCAGCAGGCCTTCCTTGAATGGCAGGCCCGTGTACTGGTTAATCGAGTGGGCATTGACTCCCCACGATCGCAGCACGCTCGACAACTGTCCTAGATAGTTCAGTTCCGGGACGATCACTAGGTCTTTCGACCGCAACTCGTCCAGCAACGCGGGCGGCATCGGGTGGATGAACATCGTGTAGTACCACCCGAGGTCGAGGCCCTGCGCGCGGAGCGTGTTGTACGCGGCGCGCGCCGGTCCCTTCGATCCGCCCCACGGCAGCATAGCAATTGATGCGCTCGTGTTTTCGGACTCGTAGGTGCTTCCCACCTCCAGCAACTTCAGTTTGCTGAAGCGTCGCTCGGTCTGGTCAATATGTACCTGCGGCTGGTGCGTGGTGTCGCCCTGCTCATCGTGCTCGCTCGCATTCGCCACGTATGACGCGCCGACCGTGCCTGGTATCGGGAACGGCGTGAGTTCGCGGCCTGCGTAACGCCGGTTGCCGTCCGCACCCTCCGAGACGAGCCGGGACTCGATGGGGAAGGAAGTCGGATCCGGCTTGGTGACATCTTCGTTCCGCTCGGCGATGGCCATCTCCGTGAGCAGCATCACCGGCCCCTGGTATCGCTCGGCCCAGTTCATCGCGTAAATCGCTGCTGGGAAGCATTCGGCAACCGATCCCGGCGCGATCACCGGCAGTCGTACGTCGCCGTGACCGGGGCTCAAGCACTTGAACAGGTCGGACTGCTCGGTCTTGGTCGGGAGGCCCGTCGCCGGACCACCACGTTGCACATCAACAACGACGAGCGGGATTTCCGCCATCCACGCGAGCCCCAACCCTTCGCCCATCAGGCTGAGGCCCGGGCCGGCTGTCGAGGTCATCGCCTTCCGGCCGGCGAACCCGCCACCGACGATTGCGGCGATGGACTCAATCTCAGAACTCGCCTGGCCTACGAACTGGCCGGGCTGGTTGAGTGCTGTCTCCATAAACACGAGGATCGTTGTGGCCGGCGAGATCGGGTAGCCGAAGAACACATCCAAGCCAGCCGCGATGGCACCCATGCTGAGGAACGAGTTGCCGTTTACCAGAATGCGTGTCTCGGCGATAACCGGTGGCTCGTCCAGCGCTTCGACGCCGTAGCCGCTGCGGATGGCGGCGTCGATGCCTACATCCAGCGCCTTCACGTTGCCGTCGATGACTTCCTGGTCGTTCGGGCGTCCGCGCCGGAAGCGCGATTCGATCCAGTCGACGAAGAGTTGCTGCGGCATCGATGCCAGCTGCGCAACCGCGCCGATCATGATCACGTTCGCCGCGCGCGGGTTGCCGGTCTCACGCGCCAGCCCCTCGGCGTCGAGGCCGATCACGTTGCCTTCGGGCACCTCGTCAAAATCGCGCGAGTTGTAAATCAGCACCCCGCCCTCACGTAGGTCGGGAATGTGCGTCTCATACGCCTGACGGTTCAGCGCGACGAGTACGTCGAGTTGATCGCCCTGCGTGAGAATTTCATTGGTGGAGACGCGTGTTTGCGCCCACACCGGTCCGCCCTCGATTTGCGATGGATACGTCGCAAACGTCTGTACGTGGTAACCCACGCGTGCGGCAGCCTGTGCAAGCCCTTCGGCTGCTGTGACCTGCCCCTGGCCGCCTTCACCTGCGAAGCGGACGACGAGATCAGCACCCATGTCATATCCTTGTGAAGTGCCACCGCGGGGCAAGGCCAGCGGTGGCATGCGTGCCGAACCGGCACAACGACGCAGCCACAGGCCGCGTCGTTGGACGTGCTCGCGTGGTGTGCTGCCGGCAATCGGAGCCCCCGCCCCGGCAGACTACGTCGAGAGTATCGTGCAGGCCGTCTATTACGTTCAACGGTCCCGCGCACCCGCGCCGCGGGCGGTATGATAGCACCACAGACCCCGGCACACGCAGGATGAAGGGGGAGATGATGGTCAAAGCGTATGTGCTGATTGTCACAAATCCTGGAGCCACTCGCCGTGTCGCCGAGGCGCTCGCCACGATTCCCAATGTCCACACGGTGCATGAGGTCATGGGACCCTACGACATCGTCGCCGAGATCACCACGGAGTCGCTCACCGACATCCCGCCGATCCTCGCCGACCGCATCCGCACCCTCGACGGCATCCAATCTACGACCTCCCTGGTCGCGTTCCCCGGCTAGGGCGGGGTATATGGCCGTCACCCTCGAGGCTGGTGATGTTGCGCCCGCCTTCTCGCTTGCCGATCAGGACGGAGCCACGCACCGCCTCGCAGGCTATCGAGGCCGTACCGTCGTCCTCTACTTCTACCCACGCGACGAGACACCCGGCTGCACTGCTCAGGCCTGCTCGTTCCGCGACAACGAGACAGCCATCGCAGCCCGGGGCGCAGTCGTCCTCGGCGTCTCCACTGACGACGCCGCGGCGCACCGCCGCTTCCGTGAGAGCCACGGTCTCCCGTTCCCACTGCTCGTCGACGAGGACTCGAAGGTTTCGACGGCCTACGGTGCGTGGGGCGAGAAAGTGCTCTACGGGCGTAAGTTCATCGGTATGATCCGCTCGACGTTCATCATCGGCCCCGATGGACGGCTGCTCCGCGTCTGGAAGCGCGCTCGTGCCGCCGACCACGGCGCAGTGGTGCTCGCAGCATTAAACGACATAACGAGTAGACAATCTCATGCCGCAACTCACCGAAAGCGTTGAAACAGGGGGAGGCAACCGGAAGGGGCGGTTAGTAGCCGCCCCTTCCGGTTGTGTTGGCTAGGTTTTCGCCTAGTTGCGGCGGCTCAATGCCGCCGATTGGCGATCCCAGTCGTCGACGTCAGTGCCAGTCGTGTGTAACTCGACGTAACCGCGTATGCGATCAAAGCGGTTCTGGTCGTGCTTCACCTCACCAATGAAGCGATCCAGTCCCTCCAGCGCGTCTGTGACCTTCTCGGTGAGTCCAATTATTGCCTCTTACCTCTCTGCTCCGGATCTTGTTCCGGGCCTCACGCGGATGCGGTTATGCCGCAATCCGCTCCATCGTCTCCGCCATCACCCGTCCGCCGTACCGCGCGCAGTGCAGCCCCTCGTCGGTCTCGACAGCGTGCTGGGGTAGGGGGCCAGTCTGCGGCTGGGCAAGGTGTAGGTCGCCCTTGCCGTGCTGATCCGGATGCGACTCGAAGTCGCTCAGGTAGCTCGCGCAGGCAAGACATCGCAACCCGCCTCTGTTCAACGTGAACATCTTCTTGTCCTTCCGTACCCCAGTAGGGTACGGCACGAATTATACCTATCTGGGGTATGGTGCAATATGCTGGTGTCATCGAGTTTGTGAGGCCTGTGCTACGCAATCGGTCACACGGCAGGCGAGGCGATCGGCGCGCTGGGAGCCTGCGGCAGGGGCCATGCCCGGAGGCAGGCCGCTCGATACATGGCCGCCAGCGCACTCGAGCCAATCACTGAGTGGCTACAGGTCCACCGCCAGACTCGATACCCCGAGGCACGCCGCGGCATCGAGGCCGACGATTGCCCTAGGGGAGCGTCTCCTCACCTGATTCTACATTGCGCACTATTAATGTTATGTACTTTTTGCTCTGGTGGAAGGTGCCATAACGTCGGAACGCGGGTAAGCGGGCTGCTACCGATGCTAGACTTGGTGCAAGCGGCCCGCCGTACGGGCCTGAGGGCCCGTGAGGAGAGCACGATGCACGCGAGTCGCCTCCAGGTGCTTGGTGTCAGTCTCGCTGGCCTGTTGCTGGCCGTGTTGCTTGTCGCCGCCGGTTTCCTCGGCCGCATGGTAGTTGAAGGCCCAAATGGTAGGCCTGTCGCCACGACCGCTAAACTCGACCCCGAGTTCATCCGCGAGATCATCGGTATTCTCAGCGAAGACTTCGTCGAGCCAGATCGCGCGGATCCGCTCCGACTCTTCGATGGCGCCATCCGCGGCATCTTCAGTGAGGCGCTTAAAGACCCGCACTCCGGCTATATAAGCCCCAACGACTATGCCCTCGCACGGAATGACTTCTCCGGGGCCTTCTCTGGTATCGGCGCCACCGTGAATCAGGCGGCTGCCGCGCCGGGAGTTTCTGGACGTTATGTCGTAATTCAGCGTGTCCTCCCCAGCACCCCGGCGGAGCGCGCTGGCCTGCGCGAAGGCGACACCATCCTCACCGTGAACGGTGAGTCCGCTGAGGGCTGGACCGTCCAACAAGCCGTACTGAAAATCCGAGGCCCTCGTGGCACTAGCGTCGCGCTGAAAGTGCGCCGCGCCGACCGCTCGGAGCAGACCTTCACCATCACCCGTGACGAGGTACTCGTGGCCTCGGTCAGCACCACCCCACCTGTCTCTGGTGGCCGCTTCCTCGACGCGGTTGGCAGCGAGGTTACCGACCTCGCCTACATCCATATCCTGATTTTTACCTCGCGCACCCCGAAAGAGGTCTCTGACCTCATCACGGCCGCCAACAACGCGGGTAAGAAAGGCCTGATCATCGATGTCCGTGGCAACCCAGGCGGGCTGCTGAACGAGACTGCCCAGATCGCTGACTTCTTCCTTGACCGCGGCACCATCGTCAGCCAGATCGACCGCGAAGGCCGCCGCCAGAGTATCGAGGCGCGCAGCGGCCGCCTCACCGAACTGCCTGTCGTCATCGTGCAGGATAAGAACTCCGCCTCAGGCTCCGAGGTGCTCGCCGCTGCGCTCGCCGACAACGGCCGCGCCACCGTCATCGGCACCCGCTCGTTCGGCAAGGGTACAGTGAATCACTACCGTGACCTTTCCAATGGCGGCGCCATCTACGTCTCGATCGCCCGCTGGCTCACCCCCAATGGTGACCAGATCGAGGGTCAGGGCATCGCGCCGGCAGTCGAGATCGACATGACGCTCGATGACATTCAGGCCGGCCGCGATACGCAGGTCTTCCGCGCCATCGACCTGCTCCGTAGCAGTGCCAGCGTCCAGCAACGCCCCGGATAAGCGAGCCCACCCGTGCCTGCCAAACGTCAGCAGACCGGCGATACTGTCGCTCAGAACCGCCGCGCCCGCTACGAGTACGACGTCCTCCACGAAGTCGAGGCTGGCGTCGCGCTGCTTGGCTCCGAGATCAAGGCGATCCGCGCCGGCCACGCCAACATCGCTGAGGGTTTCGCCCGGTTCCGGGACGGTGACCTCTGGCTGTATAATGTCCATATCGCCCCGTACCTCTCGACTCGCGAGAACCACGAGCCCACAAGGCCGCGCCGCTTGCTTCTGCATCGCCGGCAACTCGATGAGATCGAAAGGACACTGGAAGTGCAGCCGCGGACGACCATCGTGCCGCTGCGGTTGTACCTCCGTGAGGGGCTGGCGAAGGTCGCCATCGGCGTCGTCCGCGGCCGCCGCGCCTACGACAAGCGGCAGGTCATCGCCAAGCGCGATGCCGACCGCGACATCCAGCGCGCTGTACGCCGGGCAGTCCGGTAAACCCCTTCGCCGCAACCACACGTGGGGACGAAAGGACTCGACAGGAGCTCACGGACACGGATTGCGGGTCGAGGCGCCATCACCCTCGTAAATCAGGTGGCAAAAAGTAATTGGCAACACTCAGCTTGCCCTCGCTGCCTAAACAGTAGCGACGTTGCCCTCAGTCTCAGCCTGATGGACTGGGAGGTAGCGACACTTAGTCAGGCCGCTCTGTCCGCGTGTGCACCAGGCGCGGATGGCTAAGACCACTGAGGCTGGCTGGACAACCCTCTTGTCAGTGGAGAGTGTCCGGCGAGATCAACCACTGGCTACACCCGTAGGAGATTTGTGACGGCGGTTCACTGGACGGGGGGTTCAATTCCCCCCCGTCTCCACCAAGCCTACCTAAGAGCCCGCCGCTAGGCGGGTTCTTTGTTGTCCGCCCGGGCGTTGCACAAAACGTGCTCAACGCTGAAGCCAGTGTGCTGCGCCTCCCGCTCGGCGTCGGTCATATCATTCCAGCGCAGGTAGATGTCGATACCCACCGCCCTACTCCCGCGGGACCACGTGCGTGGAGACGAACTCCAGCGTCTCGACCAGCCGGAAGGCATGGGTGCGGATCATCCGCGGCTCCGGCGGGAAGCCGGTGATGGTCACCCCGCGGTCGTCTGCGGTGACGGAGTGTGTCCCGATGCGGACGGTGCGGACGATGGTTCCTGGCACGGCAGCTCCTCGTTTGATGCGAGAAGTTATGTCGCTAATAAAGGAAAGGCGCACACAGACGGGTCCGCCCTTGCAAGGCGATCTGTCTGCGCACATATTCGCGGCGCAGCAAGTTAACTTGCGAGACGAACGATAGATAGTGGCAGTGCCCGCTTCGCCAGCCAGTTGTAGGTTCGCAATCGGTTCGCAAGGGTGGAGAGTCCTCATGGCAGAGGCTTACGGGATGAGATTCACAGTCGACCGCACGTCAGGTACGGGTTCATGTCACACTTGGACTCCGTCGCACCATCACAGGGGTAGTGATGACCACACCCGACACACGCGAGTTCGCCTACGAGGTGCTCATAGTCAGTAACAGCGGCGCGGACTCCACGGAGCCGGTCATCCTGACGTCCGCGGCGGCAGTACGCGTGGCCTACCTCCCAGTGGAGTTCCGGTGTGACCCCGGTGTGCACGAACTGCTGTTCACGAATGGTGAGCTGCGACCCGTGGTGATCATGAACCCGCCGCCGAACGCCGCGGACGGGCGGATGCGAGTGCGGTGGATGTCCCGTGACCCGTTGGTGCCCGCAGAGCTGGTGCCACCTAGGGAGTAGTCCTCCTGCTGGCAGGCGTCGATCAATAAACTGCGCTGAATCGCCCCGGCGGCGCGAGCATCCGCCAGGGCGCCACTAGTAAGGCAAGGCTTCCGGCAAACGTGAGCGCGTGTCACCTCGATCACGCACTGGCGGTGCCGGACTCCACGCATCGAATCACGCAGCGCCGATAATCTTCACGCCGCTTACGCTGTCACTGTCTCCACCACCTCAAACTGTCGCGCGAATACCTCGCGCAATGCGGCCTCCGAGGTCTGCGCGAACATTTCCGCGCGCAGCCGCCGCGTCCCGGGACGTTCGCCGATGTACTTCGCTAGATGCTTCTTCATCTGCGTCAGCGCCTCGCGCCCCTCGAAGCACTCGTCGATCAGCCAGATGTGCTCGTCCACCACGCGTTGCTCGTACGCGGCCCGCCCATCTGCATCGAGTGCGTCATATGCAGCATCGAAGATCCACGGCCGCCCCAGCGCGGCCCGGCCGATCATCACCGAGGCGCACCCCGTCTCCGACATCATCCGCCGCGCCTCGGTGAGTGAGGTGACATCGCCGTTCCCCGTCACGGGAATCGAGACCGCCTCGACCACGTCCCCGATCAGATCCCACGGCGCACGTCCCCCAAAGCGTTGCGCGCGCGTGCGCGGATGCACCGTGATCGCGTCAACGCCTACCTCCTCCGCCATCTGCGCGACCTCGACCGCGTTGCAGTGCTGATCGTCCCAGCCGCCGCGGATTTTGATCGTCAATGGCACGCCGTCCAGCGCCCGCCGCAGCGCGCTCAGCACCCGCGCTGTCTCCGCGACATCGCGCATCATCGCCGCGCCCTTGCCTTTGGTGACGACCTTCCGCACCGGGCACCCCATGTTGATGTCGATGATGTCCGCGCCCGCCTCCACCAGCCGCACCGCCGCGGGGACAAGCGTCTCTGCGCTGTTCCCCAGCAACTGCATCGCCACCGCCCCCAGCGCCGGATCCATCCGCATCAGCGCTAAGCTCGTCTCGCTCTCGCGGATCAGCCCGTCGGCGTCGATCTCCTCGTTCGTCGTGAACCCGCTCCCGCACCCGATCGCCACCCGCCGGAACGGGACGTTCGTGAAACTCGCCATCGGCGCCAGCCGCACCGGCGACGCTTCCAGCAGCGCACGCATCCTCTGGTTTGTCATGTCTCCAGTATCCCGTTCCCGCCCCTGCCCGTCTTCACCCGCGGGATTTAACATTGCGTTCACGTGATTGTGTTCACAAGCACGTGCGATGCGTCTCCTGAGCCATCGCAATCGCATTCAAGCAACGCGGTTTGTGTGTAGGCCGGGGCTGCGAAGGAATCACAGCAAGAGGAAACGACCGATGACCAGCCTAGCCTCACCCCCGCTTCTCCTGCGCCGATGAGGACTGCGCCGCTGTCCCGCTCGACTTCTGGGCAGTGGGACGCCTACGCGCCTTCGTCGGCAACGCTGCCTCCCTCGCGCCGGGTGTTCACTTCCCGCTGGCGGTGGCTGTATGAGCCTGGAACGTTGCTCCACCTGTGGGAGCCACCTCATCGTGCATGCGACGCAGTCGCCATGCACGCCGCTCGCAAGTGTCGCCTGGATCACCGTGGTGTCGAGGCCGCCCGCCCAGCCCGTCACTTCGACAGTTGGTGAGTCTGAGGCAAGCCACATCCCCCCGCGCATCATCGGCCGCGACCAGTCGCTCTAACCAGACTCGTGGTGATTACACATGAAGTCCCAGTGACGGTGCTTTATGCTTGCCCGCGCATAGAGGAGCGACCCGTGACGACCCAGCGGCCCGAAGTCATGATCACCCGCCCGTTCTACCCCGCTTCGATGGAGTGGCTCGAACGCGAGTACACCACCTACCGGCTGTTCGAGGCGCCCGACCGCGACGCGATGCTCCGCGAGGTCGGCTCGCGCATCCAAGCCATCGCCGGTGGCGGCGCGGTCGATGCCGCGCTGTTCGGCGCGCTCCCTGCGCTCCGCCTCGTCGCCTACGTCGGCGTCGGTTACGAGCAGGTCGATGTCGCCTCCGCTGTGCAGCGCGGCATCGTCGTCACGAACACGCCCGGCGTCCTGAACGACGCCGTCGCCGACCTCGCGCTTTCGCTTCTGCTCGCCGCCGAGCGCCGCATCGTGACCGCCGATGCCTTCGTGCGCGCTGGCGAGTGGCCGGCCGGCGGCTTCCCGTTCACCCGCCACCTCGGTGACCTCACCCTCGGCATCGTCGGCCTCGGTCGCATCGGCCTCGAGGTCGCCCATCGTGCCGAGGCGTTTGGCATGACCATCGCCTATCACAACCGCAACCCGCGTAGCGGTGTCGCCTATGCCTACCATTCCGATCTGCTCGGACTCGCGCAGGCGAGCGACATCCTGCTCTGTGTCGTCCCCGGCGGCAGCGAGACGCGCCACCTCGTCACGGAGGATGTCCTGCGCGCCCTCGGCCCAACCGGCACCTTCGTGAACATCGCCCGCGGTTCTGTCGTCGACGAGGCTGCCCTCGTCCGCTGCCTGCAAGAAGGTGCCCTCGGCGCGGCGGCACTTGATGTCTTTGACCGCGAGCCCGCCGTCCCGCAGGAACTGTTCGCGCTCGACAACGTCGTGCTCACTCCGCACATCGGCAGCGCGACCCACAGCACGCGTAAAGCGATGGGTGACCTCGCCGTGCAGAACGTGCTCGCACTGCTCGGTGGCCGCCCGTTGCTGAGTCCCGTCGCGGAATGCGCCGCGTTGACCCCGCGCTAACACCGGTCGCCGCCGCCATCGGCTGCGTCTTCCTGATCGGTGGCGCGCTCACCGTCCTCGGCGATGATGATCTCGTCGGTCCCACGCTGACTCCCGCCGCGACCGCTGTGCCACCGACAGTCAAGGTCACCACCGGCGTCGCGCTGCAGTCGCCAATCGTCGGCCCGATCCGCGCCGTCCTCGAACGCCCCGGTGCCATCGCCCTCCGCCACCTAGAGCCACGACAACTCGCCCCCGGACAACTGCCACCACAACGCGCCGGATCATCCCTTCACCGTGACAGTCGAGGTGTCCGGTGGCCTCAATCCGGTCATCCGTCGCACTTAATGCGGCTCCAACACCGGCACTGGCCCGGTCCCAGTAGTCTCGCGCCCACGGTTCCCGTCTAGCGCGCTATTGTCTGCCCGTCACCGGCACACACCCGAGGAGTCTCAGATGCCCAACCGGCCGCAGCCGCGCTTTCCTGAGCCGCACACCGAGACGTACTGGGCTGGCGCGAAGCAGCACGAACTCCGCTTCCAGCGTTGCAACGCCTGTCAGGCGGTGATCTTTACCCCCCGCCTGCATTGCTCAGCGTGCGGTGGCATGGATCTCTCGTGGGAGGTCTCGGCTGGCCTCGGTGTCATCTACACCTATTCGGTCGTCCGCCAGAACCGGAACCCCGCCTTCTCCGAACTCGGTGCCTACGTCGTCGCCTACGTCGATCTCGACGAGGGCTTCCGTATGCTCACCAACGTCGTCGGCGTCGCCAACCCGCTCACCGACGTGAGTTGCGGTCAGCGCGTCCGCATCGACTTTGAGGCACAGGACTCCGGCGAGTACCCCGTACCCGTCTTCCGTCCTGTCTAACATGGCGCTGATTTGGCAGCGTTCGTTAGGTTTGTTTGCATGACTATGTCGCTCATGCCTCCGTCTCGGCTGCGAGGAGCTCGATGAGCGAACATCCGCTCGACGCGATTTTTCATCCTCGCTCCGTCGCCATCGTCGGCCTCTCCTCCAGCCCCACTGCCCGCCCTACCGGCTTTCTCGCGGGCCTGCTCGACCAAGGCTTTCCCCGCGACCGCATCTACCCCGTCAACCCGCGCGCCACCGAGGTCGCCGGGCTGCCGTGCTACCCCACCGTGCTCGATTGCCCGGATCCCGTTGACCACGTCATTTCGATAATCCCTCGCACGGGCGCGGCTGATCTCCTCGCCCAGTGCATTCAGAAGCGCGTGCGCTCCGTCCATTTCTTCACCGCTGGCTTTTCCGAGGTCGGCGATCCCGCTCTCGCCGCCGCCGAGCGCGCGATGGTGAAGGCTGCGCGTGCCGCCGGCGTCCGTCTGATCGGCCCCAACTGCATGGGCCTCTACGTCCCGTCGGCTCACCTCGCCTTCTCCGCCGGCTTTCCGAAAGAGCCGGGCCACGTCTTCGCGCTCTCGCAATCCGGCGTGAACGCTAGTGCGATCATCGATGGCCTCAGCGCGCGCGGCGTGCGCCTGTCGAAGTGCGTATCCTTCGGCAACGCCGCCGACCTCGCCGCCCCCGAACTGATCGGCTACGCCGCCGCTGACCCGGAGTCGCAGGTCGTCGTCGCCTACCTCGAAAGCGTCCGCGACGGCCGCGCGCTGTTCGAGGCGATCCGCCGCTGCGCGCGCGTGAAGCCCGTCGTTCTACTCAAGGGCGGCATCACCGAAGCCGGTGCCCGCGCTGCTCGCTCGCACACAGGTTCGCTCGCCGGCTCCGCCGCGGTCTTCGAGGCGCTCTGCCGCCAGACTGGCGCGCTCCACGCGGAGACCATGGAGGAGCTGCACGACCTCACCGTTGCGCTGACCACGCAACTCCGCACCGTCGCGGGTCCGCGCACGGTGCTGATGGGCAACGGTGGCGGTTTCTCCGTCCTCTCCGCCGATGCCCTCGCCCGCGAAGGTCTCGATCTCCCCGAACTAAACGAGGCGACCCAGGCCGTTCTGCGCGAGCACGTCCCCGAGGCTGGCAACAGCATCCGCAACCCCATCGACGCCGCGTTCGTCGATGGCCCCCGCCAGCGCGTTGCAGAGATCGTGCTGGCCACGGTCGCTGAGGCGCCAGGCTTCGACCTCGTGGTCACCACCGCCGATGGCCCCGATGCGCTACCGCCGCCGCGCGCGCCCGGCGATGCGCCGCCGCCTCCGTCCACGTTGCCTGTACAGCCTCCGCAGCTTGTCGTTGCTGCAACCTTCGCGGACGTGCAGGATCGCACTGGCCGCCCGCTCGCCCTCGTCCGTCGCACCCGCGACCATAACCCCGCCGATGGCTTCACGGTCCAGACCTACCGCCGCGGCGTCGCGGTGTTCCCATCCGTCGCCCGCGCGGCCCGTGCCGTCGCGCTGATCCTCCGCTGGCGCTGCCAGCGTGAAGGCCTCCCGCCGCTCGTCTGACCCCTCAGCGCCGCCCGAACGACCGCGCCAGCGCCTCATTCGAGAGGTGCAGCATCGTCGGTCGCCCGTGAGGGCACGTTTGCGGCGCTTCGCACTGCTCAAGCGCCCGCAGCAGCGCGCGCTGCTGCTCGATGTCGAGGCGGTCGCCCGCCATCACCGCAGCCCGGCACGCCAGCGTTGCCGCCGCCCGGTCGATGCCCGCCGCCTCTTCGCTCGCCGCGAGCCGGTCGAGGTAGTCCGCGAGCACCCGTGCCGGATCGCCGCCCGCCAGCGCCGCCGGCACCGCGCGTACGATCAGCGCCGCCCCGTCCGTCGGCTCCAGCACGAACCCGAGCGCTTCGAGGCTGCCCGCCTGCTCCGCCGCCAGCGCCGCCTGTGCCGCCGTGAGCGGCGCGACCACCGCCGCGAGCAGTGGCTGCTGCTCCACCGCGCCCGAGGCGCGCGCTGCGCAGATGCGCTCGTACAGCACCCGCTCGTGCGCCGCGTGCTGGTCGACTAGGCACAGTCCGTCCGGTGCCTCCGCAACGAGGTACGTACTGTCGAACTGCCCCAGCGCCCGCAACGCGGGTAGCCGCTCCGGCAGCGGCAGTGCAGGCTGTTGTGTTGCTGCCCCGTGGCGTACCGCGACTGCATCCGCTCCCGGTGTCACAGTCGTCGCGACGTGCATCGCCGCCTGCGCGCCCGGTGCCCTGCTTGGCGTGACGAGGCCCGCTGGTAGCGGCGCACCCGGCGTGCCCGCCTGCACCACCGCAGCCCGCACCGCCGCGCCGACCGCGCTATAGACCAGTCGCTCGTACCGGAAGCGCACCTCGGCTTTCGTCGGATGCACGTTCACGTCTATCTGATCCGGCGGTACGGTGATGTGTACCAGTCCCACCGGGTACCGCCCGCCCGGCAGCAGCCCCACATATGCCTCCTCCACCGCGTGTGTGAGTGCCCGAGAGACGATCGCACGCCCGTTGGCGAACAGCGTGAGCGTGCGGCGGCTCGCCCGGTGCACGTGCGGCGGCCCGACGAGCCCATCGACACGCGCGCGGGCCTCGTCGCCGCCGTCGCCTGCAGCCGTCCGTTCGCCCGCGATCTGCAGTAACGCCGAGGCCATCGCCTCGCCGTGTACCGCCGCAAACGCCGCGCGTACGTCGCCGCTGCCGTCCGTACTTAGCACGCGCCGCTCGTCCACCTGCATCCGGAACGCCACCGCCGGGTACGCCAGCGCGTACGCCTCGACCGCCTGCACCACTGCGCGCGTCTCTGAGGCCGCCGCGCGCAGGAAGCGACGCCGCGCGGGCAGCGCCGCGAACAACTCCCTCACCTCCACGCTCGTGCCCGGCGCCGCCCCCGCGCTGCCGAGGTGGTCGATGCGCCCGTCGCGCGACCGCGCCACCGCTGCCGCGGCTTCGCCCGCTGGGCGCGTGGTCAGATCCACGTCCGCCGCCGCCGCGATTGCCGCCAGTGCCTCGCCCCGGAAGCCGAGCGTGCGCACCGCGAACAGGTCGTGCTCGCTCCGCAGTTTCGAGGTCGCATGACGCTCGAAGGCGTCCGCGACTTCCGCCGCCGGGATGCCGCAGCCGTCGTCACGCACCCGCAGTCGGTCGATGCCTCCGCCCCATATCGCCACCTCAACCGTGCGCGCCCCGGCGTCCAGCGCGTTCTCCACCAGCTCCTTCACAATCGAGGCTGGCCGCTCGATCACCTCGCCCGCGGCGATGCGCGCCGCGACCTCGGGAGGCAACAATCGTATCGGCGGGCGCGTTGTAGGGGTGGCCGCGTTAACCATCGGCTTGCCCGCCCCTCTGGGCGTGCCTAGCATGGGTTGTGTCGGCGCGCGCGGCAGGGAGGCCGATCTGCGGCATCACGATCTCCTGCTGGCACTGCTCCTGGGCCTTGCTGTCGCTATCAGCACCCCGTTGCTGCTCTTCTCGCGCGACGTACCGCGCGGTGGCGTCACGATCATGCGCCCACCCGCTGTTACGCCAGCCGTGACAGTGGCTGCGGATATCACACCCGAGGCCGATCTGCTGCTCGCCGCCCCGCCCCCCGGCGTAACCACCGAGGCGCTCGCCGCCGCTCTCACGGCGCGTGGCTACGAGGCGTCTGCGGTCTCGCTCGTCTCCGCCGTCCGCGTGCGCATCCCTGCGGGCGCTGATCCCGCCGCATTCGCCCGCCGCCTCGCGGACACCGGCCTGCTTACGAGCGTCGAGGCGGATGTCCGCGTGCGCGCCAACCGCCTGCCCGACGATCCGCTGCTCACCGCGCAGCGCCCGTATCTCGATGCCATCCGCGCGCCCGAGGGCTGGGATGTGCGTACTAGTAGCCTTGGCGTGACCATTGCGGTCGTCGATACCGGCATCGACATCACGCACCCGGACTTCGCCGGCCGCATCGTCTTGAACGATCGCGAGGTCATCGACGGCCGCGATAACGACGGCAACGGCTGCCCGGACGACTTCTTCGGCTGCACCTTCGTCTCCCCGGCCGCAGCCGACCCGTCCTGTGGCTATATGCAGCCTGCCCCGCGTAACACCGCCGTCGACGATGATGGCCACGGCACCTTTGTCGCGGGCATCGCCGCCGCTACTGGGAACAACGGGCGCGGTGTCACGGGCATCGCATGGGACGCGCGTATCCTGCCCGTGAAGGTGCTCGACTGCACCGCCACCGGCCGCATCTCCGATGCCGCCGCCGGCATCCTCTACGCCGCCCGTTCCGGCGCGCGCGTGATCGTCGTCGCCTTCGGTTCCGCCTCCGACGCTCGCGTGCTGCGCGACGCTGTTACCGAGGCCACCGGCCGCTACGGTGCGCTCGTGGTCGCCTCTGTCGGCAACGAGCGCACTGGCCGCGTGCAGTACCCCGCAGCCTACCCTGGTGTGCTCGCCGTCGCAGGCTCCGGCGTGACGCGTGACGACGGCATCGTCGACTATCGCCGCCCCGCCGAGTTCACCAACTACGGTGCGGAGGTCGCACTCTTCGCGCCCGCTGTCGGCCTCACCGCCCCGCTCCAGCCCGCGTTCTGTGGCAGCCGAGGCTGGGCGTGCATCGAGGGTCAACCGTACGCCCGCGCTTCCGGAACCTCGTTCGCCGCTCCGCTTGCCGCCGGGGCTGCCGCGCTGCTGTTCGCGCAGCATCCCGAGGCGACGCCGGCCTTCGTCCTTGGCGTCCTTCGCCGCAGCGTGACGCCGATGCAGTCCGGCAGCATCGCTGGCAACGCCGGCCTGCTCGACCTTGCCGCCGCGCTGGCCTTCGAGCCATTCACCGCGCACGGCGCTGGTGCGTCGCACGGTGCGTACGGCCCGCCGCCGCAGGGTCCGGCCACCGAGGCGCGCCGCTAGCCTCGCTGCGCGCCTCACCCTTCGATGCCCAGCCGTGCCCGCGCCGCCGCGCGCAGTTCGTATAGCCGCTGTAACGCCTCCAGTGGCGTCAGCACGTCCGGCTCCAGTGCCGCCGCTTCTTCGAGGAATGCGTCTACTGGTGGCAGCAGCGGCGGCTGCAATACAGCCTTTGATGCCATCTGCTCCAGTGACGTCGGCATCCGTTCCGCCTGCTGCAACAACTCGCGCGCCCGCGCCACCACAGCGCGTGGCATCCCCGCCAGCGCCGCGACGTGGACGCCGTACGCGCGGTCGGCCGCGCCGGGCACGATGCGGTGCAGGAACACCACTTCGCCGCCCTCATCTACCACCGCCACGCTCCGGTTCTCGACACGTGGCAACACGCTCGCCAGCGCGCTCAACTCTTGGAAGTGTGTCGCGAATAGCGTGCGCGGCGTGCCCTGAGGCCGGTGATGCAGGTATTCGACGACCGCGCGCGCGATCGCCAGCCCATCCTGCGTCGCTGTGCCGCGACCGACCTCATCGAGGATCACCAGCGACCGCTCGGTCGCGTTGTGCAGGATTGCCGCTGTCTCCACCATCTCCACCATGAACGTCGACTGGCCCGCCGTGATGTCGTCCTGCGCGCCCACGCGCGAGAAGATGCGGTCGCACACTGGGATGCGCGCGCGCTCTGCGGGTACGAAGCAGCCGCACTGTGCCAGTAGCACCGTGAGCGCCACCTGTCGCAGGTAGGTCGACTTCCCGCCCATGTTCGGCCCCGACAACAGCACAATGTCCGCCCGCTCACCGAGGTTGCAGTCGTTCGGTACGAACGCGCCCGAGGCTAGCGGCCGCTCCACCACCGGATGCCGCCCGCCCTCGATTTCCAGCGCCCCACCGTCGGCCATCTCCGGTCGCACGTAGCCGTACTCGCTCGCGCACTCCGCCAGCGCCGCCGCGACATCGAGTTCCGCCACCACCTCGGCCGCCGAGGTGATCGCCGCGCCGCAGGCCGCGACCTGGGCGCGCACGCGCTCCACTACCGCGCGTTCGGCCTCCAGCAACTGCTCGCGCGCGCTGAGGATGCGCGTCTCCAGCGCAGTCAGTGAGGCCGACCGGTACCGCTGCGCGTTCGCCAGCGTCTGCCGCGGCTCGAAGTCGGGCGGGGCCTTCGAGGCCTGTCCGGCCGGCAACTCCCAGTAGTAGCCAAACACGCGATGGTAACCCGCCTTGAGCGATCCCAGTCCGGTGCGCGCCCGCTCTTCAGTCTCTAATGCGGTGAGCGCCGAGCGCGCATCAGTGGTCAGCATGCGCAGCGCGTCCACTTCGGCGTCCGCGCCCCTGCGCACCGTCTCGTCATCCCCCAGGTCGGCTGGCGGCTCGTCGGCGATCGCCGCGCGCACCGCCGCCGCGGCCTCCGCCCCACCGCCGAGCGCCGAGGCCGCTCGCGCCACCATGCCGCCCGCTGTCGCGCCGTCCGCGGCGATCTCCGTCTGCGCCCGCACCGCCAGCAACGCTTCCAGGCCTGTCCGCAACTGTACTAAGGTGCGCGCGTTGGCCGTCCCCGACCGTATCCGCCCCAGCAGCCGTTCGAGGTCGCCCACGCCCCGCAGCGCCCGCCGCAGCGCCGCCCGTGCCAGCGGAGCGCGCACGAACGCTTCCACCGCGTCCAGCCGCGCCTCGATCGCCGCCACTGAGCGCAGCGGTCGCCCCAGCCGTGCGCGCAGCAGGCGGGCGCCCATCGCTGTCTGGGTTCGGTCGAGCGTCTCTACCAGCGAGGTCTCACCGTCGCTCCGCCCGCCGAAGAGGTCGAGGTTCCGCCGCGTCTGCGGGTCGAGGTAGACGATCTCGCCGCTGCGCACCGCCCGGGGCGTCCGCAGGTGCGCCAGCGCGTCCGGCCAAGCGTCCGCAAGGTAGCCCGCCAGCGCCCCCGCCGCGCCCACCGCAGCGTCCATGCCTTCCAGCCCGTAGCCATCGAGGCTGTCCACACCCAGCCGTTCCGCCAGCGCCGCCGCCCCGCGACGCGTGTCGAACGCCCGCGCGGGCCGCGAGGTGACCAGGACGCCGTCCGACAGCCCCGGCGGCGTCCTGCCCTCAGGCACAATCACTTCGCGTGCGTGCAGCCGCGCCCACTCACCGGGCAGCTCCGCCGCCGCCATCATGGCGCATTCCAGTTCACCCGTGGTCACGTCGCAGGCGGCGAGGCCCCACCGCGCGTCGTCACCAGGCCTCTCGGGCGTCGCTGCTACTAGCCAGTTATGTCCGCGCTCGTCCAGCAGGCTGCCCGCGTCCACCGTGCCTGGCGTGACCACGCGCACCACCCGGCGCTCGACGAGGCCCTTGGCGCCGCCCTGCGAAGGTGTGAGGGATGTCTGTTCGACGATTGCGACGCGATGTCCCGCCGCTACCAGACGGTCGAGATGCCGGTCGAGGCTGTGGTGCGGTACCCCTGCTAGCGGGGTGCGTCCCCCGCCCGCCCCCATCGGCCGCGAGGTGAGCGCGATCCCCAGCACGTCCGCTACGATCTGCGCGTCGCCGTCAAAAGTTTCGTAGAAGTCGCCCATGCGGAACAACAGCAGCGCGTCAGGATGCTGCCGCTTCATCGCGAGGTATTGCGCGCGTGCCGGGGTCGTCTTCGGAGGGAGCCCTCCGGAGGAAGGTGCTCCCTCGCGTGGCTGCGCCACGAGGCCTCATGTCTCTTGGGGAGACACATTCAGTCTAGCGGCGGCGCAAAGTTGTTCACAAACTCGCGGCGTCACGCGGCGCGTGCGTAGCCTAGGGCCACCGTGCTGGAGTTACGGTCGAGCATCTTGATTCCCATACTGGCCAGCCATCCGTCGGCCGCAGCGTTTGACGGCCGCATCGAAGCCCCGTCCCAAACGGGCAGGTTCGGCGGGGAGGGTACGTGCCGCTGATTGGGTCGATCGGGCCGGCGGTGGCAATGCCGATCACCTCGACCGCAGCCCGTTCAGCGGTCAGTGTGTGGAACAGCCGTACGAGATGCAGAGCGGCGTCAGGGAGCCCACGTGCTGGCTCGGTAGCGATGGCCGACCGGGCCAACAACCGCATGACCGTCGCGGCTTACGACCCCCGTCCGTATCGAAGTTGCTCCGACGTCGGCGGCGAGCACTTAGCGCATCCGGACGTCGGGCTGAGTCACGAGCAGCTCCTGACCCTCAGCGCGCTCGAATCAGGTCGCAGACGCTGACAGCCGGTTCGGTATACGCAAAACCCTCCTGTCCGTAAACTCCGCTCACCGTCATTGACTCGATATGCACAAAGGCAGCCGATCTTGAGCTTTACGTCCAACATCTTCGAAGTCGGTACGATCCAGCTGGAAGGCCACCAGGAGCAGATCGTCAAGGGTGGCCGACACCTCTTCCCGCTACTCGGCCGCGCCTTCGAAGGCATCCAGCAGATCGGGGTCATCGGCTGGGGCTCGCAGGGCCCCGCGCAGGCCCAGAACCTGCGCGACTCCCTCCAGCAGACCAGCATTAAGGTGAAGGTCGGGCTGCGTCCCGGCTCATCCTCGATGGACGAGGCACGCGCCGCCGGCTTCACTGAGGCCGACGGCACCCTCGGCGAGATGTTCGCGGTCGTCGCGGAATCCGATCTCGTGATTCTGCTGATCTCCGACGCGGCGCAGGCGGAACTCTTCGAGCAGGTGCTTGCTAAGTTGCGGCCGGGGGCGACCCTCGGGCTGTCGCACGGCTTCCTCGTTGGCCACATGAAGAACGTCGGCGCTAAGTTCCCTGCCAACATCAACGTGATCGGCGTCTGCCCCAAGGGCATGGGCCCCTCCGTGCGCCGCCTGTACGTGCAGGGCGCAACGGTCAACGGCGCGGGCATCAATAGCAGCTTCGCGGTGGAGCAGGATATCGATGGCCGCGCGACCGATCTCGCGCTCGGCTGGTCGGTCGCCATCGGCTCGCCGTACACCTTCCAGACCACCCTCGAGTCGGAGTTCAAGTCCGATATCTACGGCGAGCGCGGCATCCTCCTCGGCGCGGTGCACGGCATCATCGAGAGCCTCTACCGCCGATTCATCGTGAACGGCATGTCGCACGAGGACGCCTTCCGCCACTCAGCCGAGGCGATCACCGGCCCGATCTCTCGCATCATCTCCAAGCAGGGCATGCTCGGCGTCTACAAGGCGGTCGGCGCCGATGGCCGTGCGCAGTTCGAGGTCGCCTACGCCGCCTCGTACCCCGCCTCCAAGGCGATCCTCTCCGAGATTTACGACGAGGTCTCCAGCGGCAACGAGATTCGCAGCGTGATCCTCGCGGGCGAGCGTCTCAAGACCACGCCCATGGGCGAGATCGACGGTACCGAGACCTGGCAGACCGGCAAGCAGGTGCGCGCGATGCGCGTCGAGGACGAGATTCCACTCGACCCATTCACCGCCGGCGTCTACATCGCCACGATGATGGCGCAGATCGACATCCTTCTCGCCCATGGTCACCCCTATTCGGAGGTCGCCAACGAGTCGGTGATCGAGGCGGTCGACTCCCTCAACCCCTACATGCACGCCCGCGGCGTCTCGTACATGGTCGACAACTGCTCGACCACCGCCCGCCTCGGCACCCGCAAGTGGGCGTCGCGCTTCGACTACCGTCTCACCGAGGAGTCCTACGTCGCCATCGACACCAAGCAGCCGGTCGAGACCGCCCTCGTGGACCGCTTCAAGCAGCACGAGATCCACCAGGTGCTCGCCGAATGCGCCAAACTCCGCCCCCCGGTGGACATCTTCGTCGAGTAGTCGCTTCGGGCGGTGGGTCGACAACGAGGTACACGAACGTTGTGTCGTCGAACCAACCCGGCACAGGATGTCCGCCCGGAAGGGGCCGACATTTTTCTCCTGCGACAGCACTTTGAGTTCGAGCCCGATCGCCTCGGCGATGGGTGTGATGTTCTCCGGAGCCGCCAACTAGGGCGTGAAATCTTGAGCCTCTCCGGCCCAGTAGTCCCGGACATTGGTGACGCGCGCGAGGCGGCTGAGCACGGGTCTGCTACATGGCGTGGGCGGCGAAGGAGCAGGCCGAAACAGCGCCCTAAACGAACAGCGTGATCGGCGCTGGCCCGCCCATGCCACCCTCGGGCCGCGCGAGTCCGGTCGCTTGCCACGACAGCGGTGGCACGCCAAAGGCCGAGGCCGTACCAGGCGGTGCGGCCGGCGCGCGGCGCGGCAGCTCGGTGCCCGCCGGGGCGGCCTCGCGCACAATCGCACGCGGCGCAACGTCCGTGCAGGCACCGCAGCGGATGCAGGCGCTGTCTTCCACGATGCGGTTGCCCGCCTCGCCCACGATCGCGCCCGTCGGGCAGATCGCCTGCGCCTCGACTAGGCTCGGGTCGGACTGGTCGGTGATGCGGAACCGCGCTAGGCCGGGGCAGCGTAGCGCCTCACAAGTCCCGTGCAGATGGGCGTTGTACTCGGCCTCGAAGTGCCGCAGCGTGTTCCGCATGATCGTCGGGCTCAACTGCCCGTGCGCGCAGTTCGAGAACTGCAGCGTCGATGCGATCAACTCCAAGTTGTGCCGGTCTTCAGTGCGGCCCAGGCCGTCGCCCGTGCGCCGGAAAATCTCGTGCATGCGCTGGTTCCCGCCGTGGCAGGTGGTGCACCGGCCGCACGACTCTAACTCGACGAACTCCGCGAACAGCACGTTCAGATCCACCGAGCACGACCCCGCACCGATGAATACGATGCCGCCGCTGCCCAGCCCCGCGCCCTGCGCCGCGAACGGCGCGCGCTCCAGCGTGAGCGTGTCTACAAGGCGTCCCGGCAGGTAACCGATCAGCGGCCCGCCCGGCTGGATCGCCTTCAGCACACCGCCGCCCGCGACGCCGCCGCAGGCCGCCAGCACCGCCTTCAGTGGCGTGCCGAACGGCGTCTCCATCCACCCCACTCGCTCGATGTTCCCCGAGAGCGAGAAGATCTTCGTGCCGGAATCCGCCTGCGTGCCGTACTGCCGGTACCATTCCGCGCCGTGCATCAGGATCAGCGGCACGTTCGCGTAGGTCTCTACGTTGTTCACGTTTGTCGGCTTCAGCAGCACGCCCGCGTTCGCCGGGAATGGCGGCTTGATGCGCGGCATCCCCCGCCCATCCTGCAACGATGAAATCAGCCCCGTCTCGTCGCCACAGACATACGCGCCTGCCCCCATCACTATCTCGAAAGTGCAGCGGAAGCCCGACCCCAGTACGTCATTGCCGAGGATGCCCGCGGCCTCAGCGTCACGGATCGCGGCACGCATCCGTTCCACTGCCAGCGGGTACTCGCTGCGGATGTAGATGTACCCGTAGTGCGCGTTCGAGGCGAGTGCCGCGATCAGCATCCCTTCGACGATCAGGTGCGGGTCGCCTTCCAGTAGTACCCGGTTTGCCCACCCGCCTGGGTCGCCTTCGTCGGCGTTGCACACCAGCACATGCTCATCGCCCGGCGCGCCCGCGAGAAAGTTCCACTTCACCCCCGCAGGGAACGCCGCGCCGCCGCGGCCCCACAACCCGGCGTCGATCACGACCTGCCGGATAGCCTGCGGCTCCATGTGCCGGTCCAGCGCACGCGCCGTGGCGAAGTAGCCGCCCGTCGCGATGTAGTGCTCCAACGAGGCCGGGTCGGTGCGCCCGACGCGCACCGTGAGCCGTCGCTCACGCTCTTCCGCGAGGAACGGGTGCGCCTCGATCGACGCGATGCCCGCGCGCGAACCCGCCAGCGTCCCGATCGCCAAGCGGTCGGCCGCGCCCGTGCGGCCGACCGCCTCGTCGATCAGCATATCGACCGCGTCCAGCGTGACCGGTCCGTAGAGGATGCGTGTTCCGTCCGGCCAGGTGATGTCTGCCAGAGGGTTCAGCCACTGCAAGCCGTACCCGGCTGTTCCGCCGAGGTCGATCGCGGCCCCACGCTCCTCGGCGCGCCGGTTGAGCGCCACCCATACGGCGTGCGCCCCCGCCGCCAGCGACGAGGTGTCTTCCGCCAAATTGATGCGAGGCCGCAGCGGCCGGTTCCATTCCTCCCACACGGCGTCTGCATTGGCGCGCAGCGTTGCGTACGTGTCGCCCGGGATGCCCATCAGTGCCCCCCGCCGTTGGTGCTTGCTGTCTCGCTGATCACCGACGAGGTGTCCGCCCCGTCGCGCAGCGCCCGGGCCAGGCGGATGGCGCGCGCGGCGTTCAGCCGCCCGACCACCGCTTCGCCCACCCAGACCTGCGGCGCCTGTTCACAGGATCCGTTGCACTGCATCTGTGTTACGCCCACCATGCCGTCGTTTGTCTGGCCACCCATCGCGATGCCCAGCGTCGCCAGCATGGCGTCGCGGATGCCCACGCTGTTGCGCAGCCGGCACGCCGGACCGCTGCACCAGCCAATGTTGGTGCGTGGCGGCGGCGTGGTGCGGAAGTCGGCGTAATAGGTGGTCGCGCCATAGACATGTGCCACGCTCACGCGCAGTTGCTCCGCGATCACGCGCATCGCCTCGGCGGAGACATAGCCGTAGTGGTGCTGTACCCGGTGCAGCGCGCCCAATAAGTCGGTGGCGTCGGGCTTGATATCGGCGAGCAATGCCCTCAGTTCGGCCGTGGCCTCGGTCTCAAGCGGCATCGCTACCGGCCTGTCCTGCTGTCCGCGTCACGTTCAGGTCACGATAGGTGCGGCCCCCCGAGGGGTCAACCGGCCGCGTGGGCCTCGTTCGCAACCGCTCGCTCTCGTCACCGGCAAGGGGAATCACGAACGTTGCAGTGGACGTAATCGCTGCTCCGCATGACCACTGGGTAAGTGGCGATGGCGACGGCTCCGGGCGCACGCATCCTGCTCTCGCTCCCTGGCGGTGTCGTCGCCGACCGCGTCCCGCGCCTCCGCGCGATCGACTGACGCCGCCCCCCTCCGCCCTTGCGTGCCAGTCCGATGCTGCCGAGGCGCTCCTGCTACTTGTCCCCCGCCCCCTGCCGCGCACCGAAGTCCGCCATCGCCAGCCGCGCCACCTGCTGTCCGAGGCGGATTGCGTAGTTCTGCCCTCGATCTTCGGGATATACCTGCGTGGTGTTACACAGGTACAACCCCTCGGTCGGCGTTCGCAACGGCGGGATCACCTCGTGGTACCGCGAATGCACGATCGGCTGCCCCGCCCGATCCTTGAACAGCCATCGGCCCACGATCCATGACCGGTCGAACGCCGGGTTGATTCTCTTGATGTACGCCTCGTACCGCGTGAACACCTGCTCCTCATCCTCATCGACGATCGGGTCGCCGGGGTCGGTGTAGTTCGAGAAGTACACGACGTGCTGCCCGCCGTATTCCGAGGCCGGCCGAAAGTTCGTCTGCTCCACTGCCACCACGAACGGGACATCCGGGTCGGTCACGGTCAGCCAGTAGATGTGTGACAACGGCCGGTCGAGCGCGAGCACCAGCACTGTCGCCCACTGGAAATCCACTTTGTCGAGCGTCTCCCGGTACGCCGCGTCAAGGTCCGGCACGAGCCGAGGCAGCAGCAGCGACGGCACCGCTGCGATCACCACGTCTGCTGTGATGTCCTCCGTTGTCCCGTCCGGGCGCGCGACGCACACCCCAGTCACGTGGCCGTCCCTCGTCAGTACCTGCTGCGCTCGCCTTCCCGCCTCCGCGGTGCCGCCGCGCGCCCGGATCGCCTCACCCAGCGCATCCACCAGCCGCCCGAACGACCCCCGCAAGTAGCCCAACTGCTCCTTCGCGAACAGCCCGCGCAGCCCAGGCGGTCGCGAGGCGAACCGCAGGTAGATCTTCCCCCAGAACCACACCAGCGAGACGTCATCCGCATGCGGGCCAAACTTTGCCCGCAGTAGCGGCCCCCATACCTTCTCGTATCCTTCACGGCCGACCGCGCGCAGGATCCAATCCTTTGCGCGCTTACCTTCGTACTGCTTCCAGTCGTGTTGCCGCCGCAGCCACAACGCCGCCAGTCCGAGGCGGATGCGCGTGATCAGCGACACCGGCGTGAACCGCAGCAAGTCGATCGCCCCCACGAACGGATAAATCTTCCCGCCACTGAGGAATCCCACCTTCGAGTGAATCCACTCTAGGTCGTCGCCGAGTCCCAGTTCGTGGATCAGTTCCGTGACCACCGTGTCCGACTTGAATAGGTGGTGATAGAAGTTCTCGATCCGTCCGCCGCCGATCTCGAACGTGCGTACCTGCCCGCCCAGCCGGTCGCTTGCCTCGAACAGCGCGACCTCGTGGCCCGCCTTCGCGAACTCGTATCCCGCCCCCAGCCCACCGACGCCTCCGCCGATCACGACGACTTTCATTCGCTCACTCCCGCCGGCACTTGAGCCGCCCGCCACATCGGCCCGAATCTGAGGTGTTGCCGCCACAGCAGCACCACCCCGGTCACGACTACCGGCACGATCAGAGTCACATGCAGCACGAGCGCATACGCCGCCGCATGTGACGCTGGCACCCCGAACACAACGAGCAGCGCACTCGCGCTCACTTCAAACGGCCCCACACCCCCCGCCGTGCTCGGCGCGGCCACCGCCAGTGTCGCCGCCGCGCACACCGCGAGGTACAGCACCGGCGTGATCGGCAGCGCGAACGCTTGCCCTACCAGCCAGAATGCCGCCGCCTCCAGTGCCCACGTCAGCACGCTCGATCCCGCTACCGCCAGCCACACCCTTTCCCCATGCAGTGATCCGAGGCCTACGAGGAAGTTGCCGAGCAGCACCTGCATCCGAGGCCGCACGTCTGCCGGGACGACGCGCAGCATCGCGACGCACAGCTCTGCCGCCCGCGGCCACACTGCCAGCAGCGCCACCACGACCGCGGCGCCCGCCGCTCCCGTCGTGATCAGCAACGCGAACACACGCACCCGCTCGTCGATGCCGCCCGCGAATGTCACCGTCCCCGCGAGGAACAGTGCGAGCACCAGCACGTCGAAGATGCGTTCCACGATGATCGTGCCCAGAGTCGCCAGCCGGCTCACGCCTGTGCGCTGGTACAGCAACTGCGCCCGCACGAACTCGCCCGCGCGCATCGGCAGCACGTTGTTCGCCGCGTACCCGATGATCAGCAACGACAACGCCTCGCGCGTCGAGATGCGCGCCGAGCGATCCAGGATCACCCGCCACCGCCATCCGCGCACGCCGATCGCCAGCATGACTATCCCCATCGCCGCCACGAGCCACGGCCAGCCGGTTCGCACCTCACTGATGTGCGCGCGCATTTCGCCGAGATCGACTTGCCGCAGCAGCAGCCCGATAAAAAGCGCGCTCGCAATGATCCCGGCCCAGACTTTGGGGCTACGCACGCTGGCTCCGCTCGTGGTGGGGGTACATCCCTATGATCGCGGCGGAGCCGGTTGGGGGCCAGCGCCCACTTCATTCGTGGTCGTACCAGGCGGGAACAGCGCCTCCGCTTCCATCGCCCCGATCTGCTCCACCGGAATCCGCCGCTTGGCGAACGAGACCCAGTCGCCGATCAGCCGTCCCCTGATTACGTCGTCCAGCGTTGCCCGCCGGTAGCCCTCCTCCGGGAACCACCAGCGGTGCTGATACCGTTCCCCACTCCCCAGCCGCCCGCGCAACTCTGGCAAAGCTTGCACCGTCGCCGGCAACGCGAGGATCACCGCATCTCCGTCCCCGGCGCTTTTCGCAACGTTTGCGGCGTTCGCGTACACCACCGGCAGGTCGCGCAGGTACCACGCCCACGGCCACGAGGCCCCCTCACTGTCGTCGACCACGATCACCAGTTGCTGTTGCTTCTGCGCGTACAACTCGTGGATCTGCCGTGCGATCCGAGGCACGTCCGGGCTCGTCTGCGTGTAGATCAGCGGTTCAATCGGCGTGTCGGGATGCCCGTACGTGACATCCACCGCCGTCCGCACCGATCCCGCCGCCAAAAGCACCAGTACAACTGCCGCATTCGCTGCCGCGACCCGCATTGCGACACCGAGGTGTGCGCCGCTCGCCCGCACCGCCACATACGCCTCGTGGATCGTGAGCGCCGCGAGGAACGCCAGCGGCAACGCGAGGTGGACGAGTAGCCACGGCATCTTCTCGCCCGCGTACGACAGTGCGAGGAACGTCCCGATCGCCCACCACGTCAGGAACGTCGCCAGTCGGTGGTCGCGCCACACCACGAGCCAGTACGCGCCAATTGTCGCAGGGATCAGCGTCAGGAACTCGTACAGCGGCAGCATCATGAAGTAGTAGAACCACGGCTGCTCGCCGCGCCGCACCTCCTGCTGTGCGATCCAGTAATCGAGCGCCCCCCAAAAATCCGATGTCAGTCCTCCCCGGAAGTTCGTGAACCCGGTGGTGAACAGCGGGATCGTGATCGCATAGAAGATGCCCGCGACTATGAGCCATCGTCGCACGTCCCAGAACATGCCTACGACCATTGCGCCACCCAGCAGTACCGAGACCGCCGCGACGCTCAGCCAGCGCTCCACCTCGCCGTCCACCACCACGCCTAGCGCCGCTAGTGGCAACTGCGTCCCCGCTGCCAACTGTGGCAGCGTCAGGATGCCGATCGTGATCAATAGGTCGCCCTCGCGCGGCAGCGAACTGAACCGCAGCCGCTCGCGTAGCGGTTCGAACGCGCCCCACAGCGCCGCCAGCGCCCACGCGAACGGGAAGAGTCGCGCCCCTTCTACAAGGCGCGCTAGGCCTCGTGTACCCCGCTGGTCGAGCAAGGCCAGCGTGAGCGTGAAGTTGCAGTAGAGCAGCAGGATCGCGCAGGTGAGGTAGATCGATTCCTTCGTCGCGAACCCGAGTGCGAGACCCACCGCGAGCAGCGCGAGCCATCGCTCCTGCCCGTCATCCCGGTATCGCCATACCGCTGCGAAGATCAGCGCCGTCCACAGCGCCGCATAGATGTCCTCCCGCGCGAACCGCGCGTAGTACAGCAGCGATGGCGACATCGCAAGGAACACCGCCCCTAACACGGTGCCGAGGCCGCCCATCCACTTCCGGAACAGCAGCGGCGTGAGCACGAGTGCCGTCCCCAGCAATGCCGTCGGCACGCGCGCCGTGAAGTCGTTGTTGCCGAACACCTTGAACACCGCCGCCATCGCGTGGAACTGAACCGGCCCGTGCATCAGCGGGTCGTGCTTGTACAGCGGCGCCGCCCGCTCGAAGTACCATGAGTACGTCGCGTGCAGTGATTCGTCGTGGTGGATCGCCTTCACGTCGAGTTCCCACAGCCGCATTCCGAGCGCCACTACGGCAATCGCAATGACGATCCACGTCACGCGGCTCAGGCGTCCCAACACGTTCATCGTCCGTCTGCTCCCGGCACCGCCACGGTCCGCGACCCGTCCGCTTCGAACACCACTGGCCACCCCACAAACCGCGCCATCACGCCCTCACCAAACTGTGCCCGCTCCTCGCGCCCGAGGTATACATGCGTCACCCCGAACTCCGCTGCCTTCGCGCGCGCCTCGTCCAGCGATAGGTCATGATAAATCTCGCTGACCGCCGTCCGCCGCGTCGCCAGTCCTAGTATGTTCCCACGCCACGTCAGTTGGTGCCCCGGCCATGCCAGCAGCGTCGGCACGCCGCTCGATGCCGAAACGACGTTCCCCGTGCTGTAGTCCTGCCCCACGGCCTCCAGCAGCACGTCCCTCGGACGCAGGTTCGCGTGTGCCCACCGCGCCGTCTCAGCCGCGCCTCTGTCCGTGCGGTCGAGGTATGCGAGCGCGTCGATGCCGCGATCCTGCCCTTCGCGCGCGCGCGCTGCCGCCGCCGCTGGCGCGTAGAGCAGTGACCCGCCGTACAGAACCACCATCACCGCGATCCCCGCTAGCCCGAGACTGCCCACGCGCCCCAGCGCCCGCCGGTCGTATGCCATCCCTACCGCCACTGCTCCCGCGACTGCAAGCAGCAGCCACGTTGCGTACCAGAACTTAAACACCGTGTTCATCCGGTTCGCGAATGCGTCTTCGAGGAATGCCAGCTCCGTCACGAGCACGATCGCCGCGCTCACCGCGACCAGCCCCAGCCACACCGCCCGCGCGGTGTCGCGCTCCCGTATTGCCCGCGCCGCGCCGCCACTCGCCCATGCGCCCGACGCGACCAGCCCCGCGAGCACATACCACCTAGCCCCGTGTGTTACGAGGCTCCCCGCACTCCCCCCCGCCACGAGCGCTACCACCCACGCCGCGACTGCTAGGCCGCCGATCACCGCCGCTGCGATCCACGCCGTCCGGTTCGTCGCTGGCTGCAATAGCATCGCGCCCGCCACGGCTGGCAACAGCAGCGGTATCCACACAAGCAGCAGCCGCACCGGGTCGCTTCCCGCATCGGTCACGACCGCAATGCCGAACGGCACCGACTGCAACGTGCTCAGGAATGGTGCAGCAATGATCAGCGCCAGCAACACTGGCGCGAACAAAAATCGCGCCGTCATGAAGAATGTCTGATGTATCGGCCACCCCGAGTTCACGAACACTGCGATACCTGCGACGCCCCACAGCGCCCCGTAAAGCGCCGCGTCCCACGCGTTCGTCATGAAGATTCCCGCGAACAGCGCCCCCGCGACTACCAGCGCACCCGGCCGCCACAGCCACGAGGTGGGCGTCAGCGCCATCCGTCCGTCGAACGTCGGCAGTACCGCTGCCACCGCGAGCACAGCGAGTGGCAACCCAAGTAGGTGCGCGTGCAGGTCGCCGAGGATGATCGAAAACGCCGGGAACTCGGTAATCACCTCGGGCAGCACTCGCGAGGCGCGCCACCACCACCAGAACTGCGTGGGCACGCCTGTCTCGATGTACGGCTCCCCAGGGAATCCCTGCACTCCCAGCCGTGCCCACATCGAGGCTGTCCCGATCCCGTGCGCCG
>CAMDNW010000018.1 GCA_945903275.1 Thermoflexus hugenholtzii JAD2 | reverse complement strand
GAGATGCAACAGCCCCGCCTGCGGCGGGGCTGTTGCAAAAGCACAGGTGAAAGCTAGGGCTATTTGTTGACGTAGAACCAGCGGTTGACCTTGGTTAGGCTGCCGTAGCCGTACCAGGTGCCAGCGCTCGTATCGTAACCGCCGATGTTGCCCTGAATCATGTTTTTCACGGGCTGCGCGTAGAGCACGTACATGGGCATCCAGTCGTCCATGAACTTCTGCTGCGCCTCGTCCAGCATCTTGGTGCGGGCGTCGCGGTTGAGTTCGACGATGGCCTTGTCCATCAGGGTGTCGAGTTCCGGAGCGTTGAAACGACCGTAGTTGCGGCTGCCCTTGCTGTGGTACTGCGAGGTGAAATCGAGTACGGCGTCGGGAACCGAGGTGATGGTGTAGGCGAGCATCTTGAACTTGCCTTAACCAAGGGCCATCGAGGCCCCTGGTTTCATATCAGTCAGGTGCGGATGTCAGGTAGCGAGGGCGGCCTTAGCCTGAGCGGCGACTAGGCCGAAGGCGTTGGGGTCGCGGACGGCGAGGTCGGCGAGCACTTTGCGGTCGAGGGTGACGCCAGCCTTGAGAAGGCCGTTGATGAAGCGGCCGTAGGTGAGGCCGTGGAGGCGGGCGGCGGCGTTGATGCGGATGATCCAGAGGCGACGGAAGTCGCCCTTCTTGTCGCGGCGGTGCTCCGTCGCGTACTTGAGGGCGTGCATGACGGATTCATGGGCGAGTTTGTAGTTCGTCCGTCGCTTGCCTCGGTGGCCCTCGGCGAGGTTGAGGATCTTCTTGTGACGGGCGTGGGCTGCAACGCGGCTACGTGCTCGGGCCATGAGAGTCCTCTATATCCTCGACTGTCCGCGCGGAAGCACGGGTAGGTTGCTGGCTGGTTAGACGCCGTACGGGAGCAGGACGCGGATGCGCCGCGCGTGGGCGACGGAGACCTGCTGCATGTTGTTGAGGTCGTTCAGTTTCTCGTTGCCTTTTTTCATGCGCTTATTGTTGCGGTGGTGCGACATCATCAGCACCTTGCCGGTGCCGGTGATTTTGACGCGCTTGGCAGTGCCTCGGTGGGTCTTCATCTTGGGCATAGGTTACGCACTTCCCACCGGCACGCCGGTTGTAGCAGGCTCTGGTTCCTCAGCGCGGGGAGCGGACACCGGACGGTCGCGCTTACTCGCACCAGGGGTAACGACGATGGAGAGCATGCGGCCTTCCATCGCCGGCGGGCGCTCCATGGAGGAGACGTCCTTGATCTTGTCGAAGAAGCGGTCGAGCAGTTCCCGACCGATCTCGGGGTGCGTGATTTCACGCGCCCGGAACATCACTGACACCTTCACCTTGTCACCATCGGCCAGCAGTTTGCGGGCCGTGCGGGCTTTGAAGTCGATGTCGTGGTCGTCGATCTTGACGCGCATCCGCACCTCGCGCAACTCCGAGTGCTTGGCGCCCTTTCGGGCTTCCTTTTCGCGCTTGGCCTGCTCGTACTTGTACTTGCCGTAGTCCATGATCCGGCAAACAGGCGGATCAGCGGTCGGGGCAACCTCGACGAGGTCGAGGTTGGCTTCTTCGGCAAGGCGCAGGGCGTCATCGCGCGGGACTACACCAAGCTGCTCCGTGTCACGGATGAGCCGGACGCGGGGTGCGAGAATGCGCTCGTTGATGCGGAGTTCTTTTGGTATCGCAGCCTCCTACAGATACGGCACCTCCCGGCGCCGCTTTTCGGGCTTTGATTCTAGCATCGGGGCACGGCAGGCGGGCAAGCGCGACACGCCGCTCAGGAGGGAGCCTCAGGACGAGATCAGATTTGGTGGGGCGGTCACGGGTAATGACGAGGTATGACTGATCCGTGGTGAACCAGAGGACGCCATCGACCCGGATAGAGGCGCGCACGACATAAGTAAACAATGAGTTGATGGCTGCCGGGTCGTAGGCGAGGCCGCCGGCGAAGGGCACCTGCTCGCTGGTGGTCGCAATGCGCTGGGTGGCGATGATGATGGCGGGAGCATCTGCAGGTGAGAGTGCGGACTGCGCGAGCGCCGGCTGCGGTGCAGCAAGTAGTCACAGCGCGATGAGCGCAACCAGTACCGCAGGCAGATGAGGCATCTCGCCCATCCTGTGCGATGCACCGTGAGGACGCGGGGCGATGCCTGCAGAGCTACAGGGCTAGGCCCTCGGCCGGGGTGTACTCGACGAGGAGTGCGCCCTGCTCGGCGCGCTGACCGGCCTCGTAGTGGATGGCGGCAATCGTGCCGCCGAGAGGGCAGAGAATCTCGTTCTGCATCTTCATGGCCTCGATGACGACGAGGGGCTGACCGGCGGGGACGACATCGCCAACGGCGACGCGCACCTCGATGACGACGCCGGCGAGGGGGGCGGTCACTTCGCCGGGGTGATCCTTCCCGCCCACCGCGCCACGCTGGCGACCGGCAGTGGCGGGGCCGACCTGGAAGCGGCGACCGTCCACGACGACCTCATAGCCCGCGCCGCGACGAGCGACGTAGGCGCTGTGCGGCTGGCCCTCGATGAGGATGGAGATCACGCCGGGGATACCGGCACTGGCGACATCGAGCACGAGCGGCTCGCCATCATCGATGGCGGCGGTGAGGCGGCCGCCCGAGTCATCGACGACAACGATGCGTTCACGACCGGCGACTAGGAAGCGGTGCCGCGTTGCCATCCACCACCTCCTCCCCGGAACGACATGGAACGGGAGCGGTTCTGGCGCGCCCAAGCGTTGCTTCCACCGGACGCGGGACGGCCGTTGGCAGCGGGTGCAGCAGCGGTCATTCCGGCAGCGAGCGCAGCGGCGATGAGCGCGGTGATCTCGCGCGGGTCATCTTCGGGCGGTTCAGGCATGGTGAAGGAAGACTCGAGCCAGCCGGTGTGAATGCGGCCAGCCTTGAAGTCGTCGTTCTCGAAGAGCGCCATGTGGAAGGGGATGTTGGTGGCAATGCCAGCGATAACGAGGTCGCGCAACGCGCGGCGCATACGACGGAGGGCAAGGTCGCGCGTCTCCGCCCAGACGATCAATTTGCCGAGCAGTGAGTCATAAAAGATCGGAACATCGAGACCATCAAACAGCATGGTGTCGAAGCGGGTGCCGGGGCCGAGCGGCGGCTGCATGTGCTGCACGAGGCCGAGGCTCGGCATGAAGTTCTGGTAGGGGTCTTCGCCGTTGATGCGGCACTCGATGGCCCAGCCGCGCGGCTCCATGGGGCCGGGGTACGGGTAGGGCGGGAGCGGCTCGCCGGCAGCGACTTGCAGTTGCTGCTTCACGAGGTCGACGCCGTAGACGAGTTCGGTGACGGGGTGCTCGACCTGGAGGCGCGCGTTCACTTCGAGAAAGTAGAACTCGCCGGTACTGGCGAGCAGAAACTCGACGGTACCGGCGTTGCGGTAGCCGCAGGACTTAGCGGCAGCGATGGCGGCATCGCACATCGCCTTGCGAATCTCGGGGGTGACGGCGACGGAGGGCGCTTCTTCGACGAGTTTCTGGTGGCGGCGCTGCACAGAACATTCGCGCTCGCCGTAGGCGCGGACTTCACCGAACGCATCGGCCATCATCTGCACTTCGACGTGGCGGGCGTTGGTGACGTAGCGCTCCAAGAAAATCGTCGCGTCACCGAACGAGGTAGCGGCTTCGGCGCCGGACGCGCGCATAGCACCTTCGAGGTCTTCGAGGCGGTCGACGACGCGGATGCCGCGGCCACCGCCCCCGGCGGCGGCTTTCACGAGCAGCGGGAAGCCGATGCGCGTTGCTTCGCGGCGGGCGGTCTCGATGTCGTTGGCGTCGATGTCATTCGCGCCGGGGACGACGGGGACGCCGGCAGTCTCCATGAGTTTACGAGCGGAGACTTTGTCACCGAGGGCGCGCATGGCGGAACCGGAGGGGCCGATGAAGACGATACCTGCGGCCACGCAAGCGTCAGCGAAACGGGCGTTCTCGGAGAGGAAGCCGTAGCCGGGGTGGATGGCCTGCGCGCCGGTAGCGAGGGCCACTTCGATGATCTTGTCGATGAGGAGGTAGGACTCGGTGGCGGGACCGGGGCCGATGCAGACGGCAGCGTCCGCCGCGCGGACATGGAGGGCGTTGCGGTCTGGCTCGGAGTAGACCGCGACGGTCTCGATCCCGAGTTCACGGCAGGTACGCTGGACGCGGAGAGCGATTTCGCCCCGGTTCGCGATGAGAATGCGTGTGAACAAGCGCGCTGCCCCTGCTGCTCCTAGCGGACGGTGCGCGTAAGACTCGCACGGCGAGGCGGGTGCGGCAACAGGGCCGATTTGAGGCGCTAGTGATAGGGTCGATCTATGGGACGAGTGGGGATTCTGTTGGTACGGATGGCCGCGATTGCGGTGGCGGCGCTGCTCGTGGTCGCAATTGCCTCGTGGTACGAGGAGCGGCAGGCGCCACCGCCCGCGGCGACAGTATCGCCGGGATTGAGCGCGACGCCGAGCACGACAGTACCGCTGACTGCGACGCCGACGCCAACGTCGCCAGCCCCCGGAACACCGCCGACAGCGAACAGCGACCCGCGCGTGGCGCCAACGGGATACACAGATTCGTGCGCCTCGGCGTCCCCGTGGGGACAGCAGGTACGGCACCCGTTCGTGTGCATTGAAGCGCCGCGAGCGGGCGGAGAGGTTGCACCACTATTCATGGTGCGGGGATACGCGGGCGGATCGTTCGAGAACAACGTGGTGATTGAGTGGCAGGTTGAAGGCGCGGGCGGAGTGCTGAGCGCGCCGACCCGCGTGCCGATCACGTACGCCGCGCCGGATATTGGGATGCCGGGGGGGTGGCACCTTACGGTCAACCTTGGTGGCGGCGTACAGCCGAATGGCAGCCGCATCCGGCTGCTGACGTACTTCGAGAGCCCGGAGGACGGACGCCGGATGGCGGAAGCGGTACGCGAATTTCGCGTGCGGTAGCGGCTACTGGCTGGGCAGCCTGCTCGCCGCGATGAGTGCGTTGAGCGTGTGCACCATTGCTTCCGTGTCACGAGCACAGTAGGCGAGGAGATTCGCGCGGATGTCCGCGCGTTCGGCGGCATCGGGCGTGTCGAGGCTTTCAAGGAACTGCGCGGCGGCGGTACCGCCATCCTTGATCGCGAGGTCGCCGTAGCCGATGCCGGGAGCGATGGCGGGCAGCACCGACTTCAGCGAGAACGAGCCGTGGAACTCTGGGTGGTAGTAGTGCGTACGCACCACCTGCAACAAGTCGACGCGAGGAATCGCGAGCATGGCTTCGATCGCCTCGCGCAGTTGCGGGAGATCGTCGCGCAGTTTACTTAGTTGCGTCTGTTCATAGGGGCTATAGACGACGACTGTGCCCGCGCCATTGAGTTGGCGGCTGAGTGAGAGCGTGAACTCTGCGCGCGGGTCGTCCTCGCCGGTGGCGAGGAACTCGCCGTGCGTGAGATTGCCTTGTGCGTCCAGCACATGGTCAGACCACTGGAAGGGGAAGACTTGATACGGGCGCGTGCCGAGATAGCGGGGCAACGCCGGATTTGCCGTCTCGAAGTCGATAAAGTGGATCGGGTATGCAAACCCGGTGACGGCGCTGGCAAGGTCTGCGCTGCGCCACGGCTCGCCGGAGCGGACGACATCGCGCACGCGCGACTGCGTCGTTGTCAGCGCAGCTGATGGCGGCAGATCGAGGATCGAGCGGATGCCGGAGGCACGGAAGGCATCGACCTTCTTGGCGGCGATGGAGGGCAGTTCGTCGATGGGCCACGGCGGTTCAGCAGAGCGGCAGTGCTCGACGAACTCGCAGACGTAGGGGGACTTGCAGTGTGGGCCGATGTCGATGACGGGCGGCTCATCGCCGTCGAGCATGGTGCGCATTGTGCTCAGGTCAGCGGGAATGGTGCGGAGGCGAGCGCGGGCAGCATCGGTGATGTCTTCGACGGTGAAGAGGCCGGCGAGATCGTATGCGCCGCCCTCGTAGATATAGGTGGTGTTGATGTAGGCAATGCAGACACGGGCGATGGCGATGCCTGCGTGTTCAAGGGCGTAGACCTGAATGGCGGCGTCATCGATGTACTGCTCTTTGACAGAAGTGGATGACTTCACCTCGATGACGTCCCACGCCAAACCAGCGGCGGGGACGAAGATGTCGGCGCGGACGCGGATGCTATCGGCGGTGAAGGCGGCCTCGTAGAGCGGGATGCGTTTGCCAGCCTCGATGAGTGCAGTGGTACGGGTGACGGCCTGCGTGTGGTGGCGGTAGTCCTCGTCGATCAGAAGGCCGCCGGGGAAGAGGTCACGCGCGAGTTCGCCGACGGCGGTGCCCACCTCGAAGGTCGCCTCCTGCGCGGGTGTTGTGGCTCCGGCGAGGCCGGGGCCGTAGGACTGGAAGTAGAGGCGCTTCAGGCACTGGACGCCGGAGGTGAAGCGGGACTTCGAGAGCAGCGGGAGGGTGGTACGGGGCATCGTCGCGACATACTAACCACCACACCCGCAATAGCGCGCGAGGCGAGAGGTGGCACCAGCGGCGAGAGCGTGCACATCACAACCACAGGTGGCAGGGCGGACCTAACCCGACGGCTCTAGCAGTGCCAGCCACGGATGCGCCGGGGCGCTCATGCGAATGGTCGCGGCAGGCAATTCCGGAAGTCGTCTTCTTCCTTCGGCCGGTTGCCACGGCTCGTGAAGAGCAACTGTACCTCCGGACACGGATAGGGGATGCCCTCCGGGGTCGTCCTGCGGATCGTCGCCAGTGCGCGACGGATCGCAGGACAGCGACGGAAAACCCAATCACTGCCGTCAGACTCATTCAGCACGAACTGCAGACGCCATGGCGCCGACGAATGTTCTCTGCAGAAGATGTCGTGGATGCTTTCCGCCAAGAACTCCCCGGCGATCCATGGCCGCAACGTGCCAGGCGGATCCGCGGCCTAGATGTCCCAACCCGCGAGCACCCGATGGATCCACGCCTAGTCGGCGCGGAGCATACCGACATCGATGTCGTCGTGAGTGCGCGTGACGGCACGAAGGAAGAGATCGATGGCCCAACCTCCAGCGATCCACTAGGGCGCAGAGATCCCGGCGAACAGGTTGGCAACCTCTTCGACCGAGAGCGGCTCCCATCTGCCGAGGCTATCGTCAGCCAAGAGTCACCAGTCCGTCGATGCGGTGACGCGGCACTACCACTCTCCTGACTGGGAACGGGTGTCGCGCTCGGCGTTGAGGTGCGCGACGACCTCGTCCAAGGGGCGGGCACCGAGGTCGCCGCCAGCGCGGGTGCGGACGGCGGTGGCACGCTGCTCGACCTCGCGGTCACCGACGACGAGCATGTAGGGAATCTTTTGCAATTGCGCGTTGCGAATCTTCGCGCCCATGCGGTCGGCGCCGGTATCGACCTCGGCACGGAGTTTGGCGGCACGAAGGGTCTTTGCGACTTCCTCGGCGTACTCGGTGTGGCGGTCGGCGATGGGGATGACGACGGCCTGCACGGGGGCGAGCCAGAGCGGGAAGCGGCCCTCGGTATGTTCGAGGTAGACGCCCAGGAAACGTTCGAGTGAGCCGAGGATGGCCCGGTGGAGCATCGCGGGGCGGTGCTCCGCGCCGTCCGCGCCGATGTAGGTGAGGCCGAAGCGCTCCGGCATGTTCATGTCCATCTGGATGGTGCCGACCTGCCATGAGCGGCCGATGGCGTCCTTGAAGTGGAATTCGACCTTGGGGCCGTAGAAGGCACCCTCGCCGGGGAGGAGGCCACAGTCCCAGCCCTCAGCGCGGACGGCAGCCTCTAGGCGCTGCTCGGCGATGGCCCAGTCCTCGGGAGAGCCGACGTACTTCTCAGGGCGGCCGGCGACGAAGACATCGACCTCGGTGAGACCAAGGGCCTCGTAGACACGGCGAGTCATCTCGAAGAAGCGGGCGAGTTCGGATTCGACCTGATCGGGTTCGCAGTAGATGTGCGAGTCGTCCTGAGAGAAGGAGCGGACGCGGGTCATGCCGTGGAGCACGCCGGAGCGCTCGTTGCGGTGGAGACGCGAGAACTCCGCGAGACGGAGCGGGAGTTCGCGGTAGGAGTGGAGACCGGAGCGGAAGTACCAGCAGTGACCGGGACAGTTCATCGGCTTGATGAACATTTCGCGGTCTTCATCAGCGAAGACGAACATATCGTCTTTGAAGTTCTGGTAGTGGCCGGAGGTCTTGAAGAGGTCAGCCTCGAAGAGTTGCGGGGTGATGACTTCCTGGTAGCCGTACTCCAGATAGAGGTCACGGATGTACTCGGTGAGCGCGTTATAGAGAACGGTGCCCTTGGGGTGGTAGAAGGGCGAGCCGGGGGAGATCGGGTCGAGGTGAAAGAGGTCAAGTTCGCGGCCGAGCCGGCGGTGGTCGCGGCGCTCGGCTTCCTCGCGAGCCATCAGATAGGAATCCAGTTCCGCCTGTGTGGGGAAGAGTGCGCCGTAGATGCGCTGGAGCATGGGGCGGTGCTCATCGCCTCGCCAGTAGGCACCGGCGATGTGGGTGAGTTTGAACGCGCCGATCTGGCCGGTGGTCTCGGTGTGGCCGCCGCGGCAGAGATCCTGGAACTCACCGTGGCGGAAGTAGCCGACGGTGGGGTCGGTGATGTCTTCGATCAGTTCGAGTTTGTAGGGCTGATCGGCGAAGACGCGCTTCGCCTCGTCCTTCGGGAGTTGCTCACCATGGATCGTGAGGTTCGCAGTGACGGACTGCTGCATGCGGGCCTCGAGGCCGATGAGGTCGTCAGGGGTGAGAGAGCGGGGGAGGTCGAAGTCATAGTAGAAGCCGTTGTCGATTGGGGGTCCAATGGCATACTTGGCCTCGGGGAACAGTTCGAGCACGGCCTCCGCGAGCACGTGTGCCGCAGAGTGGCGCATGCGGAAGAGACGTTCGTCCGAGGGGAGATCGTTGAAGGCGACATCATGGTCGTCGGGGCGCTGTTCGTTGGTCATGATCCACCTCTATATCCAAGCAACAAGAAAGGCACGCGCGCATCCTTGTCAGGGACGCGAGACGTGCCTCACGTGGTTCCACCCCGATTCCCTCAGTGCCGCTGACGGCATCGAGGCTCGTTGTGCCCCGTAACGGTGGCTGGCCGCCGCGACCTGTTCTTCGGGCTGCGCCCGGCTCAGTCGCGGACTCCGAGGTGGTGCCGCCATCGCGCCGCTCCGAGGCTTGCAGCGAGCGCCTCGGTCTCTGGAAGCGGGTGGCGATGGAGCGTGGCCCCATCGACGTTCGGATGCACATCGGTTGATGTGCGCGTGCTCGAAAATGGTAACAGACCTCACCCCTAGCCCCCTCTCCTCCGGGACGGGAGAGGGACTGGAACACTCACACCCACCTGTAGGAGAGGCAACCGGGGCGGCATGCGATTGTTCGGTGGTCTCATTCATGGTTCGACAGGCCCACCACGAACGGGAGGTGGCTGGGGTGGGAGTGCGGTAAGCGCGGGACATGAGGGCTTCGATGCGCGAATGGCGGCTGGGGGTGCGGGCGACGGACATCTCGCCGTTCAAGGCGCGAGCGTGGCGGGCGGGGCGGCCGCTGCTGGTAATCGAGGACGGTGCGGACATTCACGTCACGCCGGACAACCAGAGGGAGTTGTTCTCGGTGGCGGGAGAGGCGACGGAGTACTGGGTGGCCTTGGGAGCGTCGCACGGGAAGGGGCACACGGCGGCGAAGGCGGAGTACGAGCGGCGTGAGCTGGCGTTCTGGGAGCGGGTGTTTCGCAGGTAGACAGGGCCAAAAGAGTGGTGGGCGATACTGGATTCGAACCAGTGACCTCTGCGATGTCAACGCAGCGCTCTAACCAACTGAGCTAACCGCCCCGGTGTAGCCGGTGCGCAGGCGAGAATATCGCCGAGCCGCGAGGGGTGCAACGCGGGGTGCACGCTTGTTACACGGCAGGGAATCCAGTGTTCACATTCGTTGACATGCAAGTAAACCGCCTGATAGTGTCCCGCGAACGGAGTCGCCTCGAAAGCGAGTGGTGTTATCCTGAACCCGTGGGCCTCTAGCTCAATGGTAGAGCAGCTGACTCTTAATCAGCCGGTTCAGGGTTCGAGTCCCTGGGGGCTCACCAGCACCCACTCGCCGCAAAGGAGTTTCCGTCAGCAATCTGGGGATCGTCCTGCCGGGGGAAGTGTCGGAACTGGCAGACGAGCATGACTTAGGATCATGTGCCGCAAGGCGTGGGAGTTCGAGTCTCCTCTTCCCCACCAGGCTTGGCCGGCAGGGGAACGTGATGAGACTCCACTAAGGGCGGGGCGATTCAGGGGGGGCGCTGCATGGCAAAACTGCTTGAGGTCAAGAATCTCCGGACGTACTTCTACACAGAGGAGGGCGTAGTACGCGCCGTCGATGGGGTCTCTTGGGATCTCGACGAAGGTGAGACGCTGGGACTGGTGGGGGAGTCGGGGTGCGGCAAGTCCGTCACCGCGATGTCGATCCTGCGGCTCATCCCGCAACCGCCCGGACGGATCGTCGAGGGCGAGATCATCTTCGAGGGGCAGAACCTTCTCGAACTGTCGGATGAAGAACTCCGGACCATTCGCGGCAACCGGATCGCAATGGTGTTTCAGGAGCCGATGACATCGCTCAACCCGGTGCTATCGATCGGTCAGCAGCTGACAGAGGCGATCAAGCTACACCTAAAGCTCAATGACAGCGACGCTGATACGCGAGCCACTGAACTGCTGGAGATGGTGGGTATCCCAGAAGCCCGTCAGCGGCTGAAGGATTACCCGCACCAGTTCTCCGGCGGTATGCGCCAGCGCGTGATGATCGCGATGGCGCTGTCGTGTAACCCGAAACTGCTGCTGGCGGACGAACCGACGACTGCGCTGGACGTAACGATTCAGGCACAAATTCTGGAAATCATGGCGCGGCTGTCCAAGGAACTCGGCACGGCCGTGGTGGTCATCACGCACAACTTGGGCGTGGTGGCTCGGTATGCCGACCGGGTGAACGTGATGTACGCCGGAAAGATCGTGGAGTCGGGTTTGACACGCGACATCTTCAAGGAGCCGCGCCACCCCTATACCGTGGGCCTGATGGCTTCAGTGCCGCGCCTGGACGCGGCGGATCACGTGCGACTGTTCGCAATCGACGGCCAGCCGCCGTTGCTGGTAGATGCAATTCCTGGGTGCTCATTCGAGCCTCGATGTGTGTGGCGGATTGAGAAGTGCCACACGGAGGCACCGCCGCTGGAGCTGAAAGGCGAGGCGCACTGGGCCGCCTGCTGGCGGAACCCGATGGTGGACGAGCAGACGGTCGCGGCCACCTCGTCGGTGGCGGCGGCTCGGGGATAAGGGGCGCACGCATGACCACGAGCACGCAAGGGTCCAAAACTAACACGAAGATGGGTGAGCCGCTCGTCACGGTCACCGACCTGAAGATGTATTTCCCGGTCACGGCCGGGACGATCATCCAGAAGAAGGTCGCGGACGTGAAGGCCGTAGACGGCATCTCGTTCCACGTGAACCGTGGCGAGACGCTGGGACTGGTAGGGGAGTCGGGCTGCGGCAAGTCCACGACTGGCCGCGCCATCCTGCAGTTGTACCGACCAACCGATGGCTCGGTAAACTTTGACGGGACGGAACTGACGCAAATAAAGGGCGGGGCCTTGCGGTCGTTCCGCCGCCGGATGCAGATGATTTTTCAGGATCCGTACTCATCTCTGAACCCGCGCATGAACGTGCACAACATCGTGGCGGAGCCGATGGTGATCCACGGCCTGCACTCCGGCAAGGAGCGCGAGGAGCGCGTCAACTACATCCTGAACGCAGTCGGGCTGAACCCGTACTTCGCGAAGCGGTATCCGCACGAGTTCTCAGGCGGGCAGCGGCAGCGCATCGGCATCGCCCGGTCGCTGGCGGTGGAGCCGGACTTCATCGTGTGCGACGAGCCAGTATCGGCGCTGGACGTATCGATTCAGGCGCAGATCATCAACCTGCTGGAGGACTTGCAGTCCGAGTTCAACTTGACGTACCTGTTTATCGCGCACGACCTTGCGGTGGTGCGGCACATCTCCGACCGCGTGGCGGTGATGTACCTAGGCCACATAGTGGAGCTGGCCGGCCGCAACGAGTTGTACGAAAACCCGTTGCACCCGTACACCAAGGCGCTGCTGTCGGCAGTACCGATTACCGACCCTGACCTAGAGAAGACGCGTGAGCGCATCATCCTGACGGGCGACGTGCCGTCTCCGTTGCGGCCGCCTTCGGGTTGCGTGTTCCACACGCGGTGCCCGATCGCGATCGACGAGTGCCGTGAGGCGCTTCCAGAGTGGCGCGAAGTGGCGCCGTTGCACTGGGTGGCGTGCCACAGGGTGTAAGTTTCGGCTTTGGAATGATGAACGAAGCCCGGGCGTTGCCCGGGCTTCGTTATTGTGTACCAGACTGCGGGTTGCCTCAGCGCATTGTCGCGAGCCGGAGCGCCACGCAAGCGGTGGGCTTACCATGGGTGCGTGGACCAAGCACACATCCGTAACTTCTCGATCATCGCGCACATCGACCACGGGAAATCGACGCTGGCAGACCGGATGCTGGAGTCGACGGGATCGGTGGCGGCGCGCGATATGCAGGCGCAGTTGCTCGACTCCATGGACCTAGAGCGCGAGAAGGGGATCACGATCAAGGCGCAGGCGGTGCGCCTGCTATACCGCGCCCACGACGGCGAGCAATACGAGCTGAACCTGATCGACACTCCGGGCCACGTGGACTTCGGGTATGAGGTGTCACGAGCGCTCGCGGCGTGCGAAGGCGCGATCGTGGTGGTAGACGCGGCGAAGGGGATCCAGGCGCAGACGCTGGCGAACGTGTACCAAGCGATGGAACTCGACCTAGCCATGATCCCGGTGGTCAACAAGGTAGACCTACCGGCGGCGGAGCCGGAGCGGGTCGCACAGGAGATGGTGGACGTGATCGGGTTCGCCCCGAACGACGTGATCTTCGCGTCGGCGAAGAGCGGCATCGGGATCGAGGACATCCTCGAAGCAGTGGTACAGCGGGTGCCGCCGCCGAAGGGCGACCTGAACGCGCCAGTTCGAGCGATGGTGTTCGACTCCAAGTACGACGCATACAAGGGTGTGCTGGCGTATGTACGGGTGGTGGACGGGAGCATCCAAGCCGGACAGCAGTTGCGGCTGATGCAGCAGGGGACGCGGTTTGAACCGATCGAGGTGGGCTGCTTCCGGCCGGGGCTCGACCTGCTCACTTCGCTAGTGGCGGGCGAAGTCGGGTACATCGCGACAGGGCTGAAGTCGGTACACGACTCGCGGGTGGGCGACACGATCACCTCGCACATCAATGGGGCGACGGAACCGCTGGAGGGGTACCGGCCGGCGAAGGCGATGGTGTTCGCAGGCATCTACCCGACGGACGCGAACGCGTACCCCGATCTGCGCGATGCGCTAGAGCGGCTGAGCCTGAACGATGCGTCGCTCAACTGGGAGCCGGAGTCCTCGGCAGCCCTCGGTTTCGGGTTCCGGTGCGGGTTCCTGGGGCTGCTGCATATGGAGATCGTCCAGGAGCGCCTCGAACGCGAGTTTGGACTCGAGCTGGTGGCGACGGCACCGTCGGTGGAGTACCAGGTTACGAGGACAGACGGCCGCGAGATCGTGGTGGACTCGCCCGCGGACCTACCGACGCCAGACCAGATCAGCGAAGTGCGCGAGCCGTGGGTGCGGATTGCGATCACGAGCCCGTCGCGGTACGTGGGTCAGATCATGGAGCTGGTGCAGGGGCGACGCGGAAAGTTTGAGAAGCTCGAATACCTCGATAAAGGCGGAGGAGATCGGAGCGGCGAGGAGGGCGACCAGCGGGTGCTGGCGGAGTACATGGCGCCGCTGTCGGAGATCTTGGTGGACTTCTACGACCAGTTGAAGTCGCGGACGCAGGGGTATGCGTCACTGGACTATCAGCTTGTGGGGTACCAGCCGGCGCGCGTGGTGCGGCTAGATGTGATGGTGAACGGCGACTCGGTGGACGCGCTCTCGGCGATCGTGCCGACGGATCAGGCGGCACCACAGGGGCGCAAGCTGGCCTCGGCGCTGAAGGAGTTAATCCCGCGGCAGTTATTCGACGTGGCTATCCAGGCTGCGGTGGGCGGGCGCATTGTGGCGCGCGAGACGGTACGGCAGATGCGGAAGAACGTGCTGGCGAAGTGCTATGGCGGCGATGTCTCGCGGAAGCGGAAATTGCTGGAGGCGCAGAAGGCCGGCAAGAAGCGCATGAAGATGGTCGGCAGCGTTGAAGTACCGCAAGAGGCGTTCATGGCGGTGCTGAAGCTGCGGGACTAGGCAGCGGGTACTTGCCGCTGGGCGCGCCGACGAACGAATACTCCTCGTGCGACTCCTCAACAACGGCGCGATTGAGATCGGCGCGGGGGACGCGGTCGTGCTCTGTCAGGGCAGCACGCTCAGCATCCCCGCGCTTCTCCCAGACGCCAATGCGGCCGTAGACCCCTGAGCCGTCACCGTGTTCGAGGAAGTAGCGTGGACGTAGCCGGGCTGCTGCTCGTAGAGCGCGACGAGTTTGCGGAGGATTGCTTTCACCTCAGTGTCGTGGCCGAGCCGGGGATGGACGATCGAGGCGCGTACGTAGGGCATGACTGGCTCCAGATTCGCGGAACCGGCGATCGCTGTCACGCCCGGAGGATAACTCCGAGGTGCGTGACAGCCGACGAACAGCGACCTTAGCTTCGACTGCCCACGTGTCTGGGCTAGGTGGCTATGCGCCGGGGGCAGGCGCGGCTGGAGGAGGCGCACCGGGGGTGCGGTTGCAGTTGGGAGCGCCCTTCAGGGCCGCCTGGACATCTGCGCCGAGGTTGGCAAGGGCCGCGCTGGTGTTCTGGGCCTGACTTTCGCGGCGGAAGCGGACATTGGCGTTGGCGACGGCGATCTGCTGGGCCGTGGAAGCCTTGGCGACGGCTTCGAGTTGTTCCACTGTGGCGGCGAGTTCTTCTTCCTTCTCGCGGACGAGGGCCTCGTGGAGGACGCGGGCGGCCTCCGGCGGTTGCATGGCCTTGAGGGCGGCGAGCATGGCGGTGGCGGCATCGACCTGCACTTTGCCGATGCGTGCACCACGCTGCTTCCGAGCCTCAAGTTCGAGGGACTGGGGGGAGACGCCATCGACGGCGCCGAGGATGGCCTGACTGTAGGCGAGGTCTGCACCGCACATACGGTCGGCCCAAGTGGCGAGATCGACGGCCTTGGGCGCGCTGGTGAGGCGGAAGGCGAGGCCGATGCCGAGGGCGGAGGCGACGAGGACCAGGACGGCGACACCGGCAAGGATGAGACGCACGGAACGCATGGGGCAAGTCCTGTCGTTTTCTCGTGTAATACGGCCTCAGGGAGCCTCGGGATGTATTGGAGGCAGTGGGTGCCCGCTGTGGGATGATTGTGCCATCATCGCGGCGGCGTCGCAGCCGAGGGGGAGGTTCGAGTGTCACTACAAGTCGTTACGCCGCGTATCCGCGGGTACATCGCCACGAACGCGCATCCAGACGGGTGCGCGGTGAACGTGCAGAACCTGTGGGCACACGCAAGGACGACGAGCACGGGCGGGAAGATGGACAACGTGCTCGTGATCGGGTCGAGCACGGGGTACGGCCTCGCGACGACGCTGTGTACGAACTTCTCGTCGGGTGGGAAGGCGCTCGGAGTATGTCTCGAACGGCCGTCGACGGAGGAGCGGACAGGGTCGGCGGGCTGGTACAACGTGATTGAGGCGACGCGGATCGCGCAGGAGGAGTACCGGACGCTGCGGACGATCAACGGCGACTGTTTCTCGGACGAGGTGAAGCAGGCGACGGTGGCGGAGTTGAAGAAGAACTTCGGCAAGCTGAACTTTGTCGCGTACAGCATCGCCGCACCCCGGCGGCGCGACCCGGAGACGGGGATCACGTACAGCAGCGTGCTGAAGCCGATTGGCGCGCCGTACACCGGCAAGACGATCGACCTGCGCACGAACGAGGTGCTGGACTTGCCGCTGGAGCCAGCCACCGAGGACGAGATCCGCGACACGGTGAAGGTGATGGGCGGCGAGGACTGGGCGAAGTGGATGCGGTTGCTGATCGACGAGAATCTGCTTGACCAGCAGGCGTACACGGTGGCATACACCTACATCGGCCCGGAGGTTACGCATCCGGTGTACCGCGCGGGGACGATCGGCCGCGCGAAAGAGCATCTAGAGGCGACGGGGTTCCGACTGAACCCGCTCATGAAGCAGGCAGTCGACGGTGGCGCGTACATCAGCGCGAACAAGTCGACGATCACGCAGGCCTCGGCGGCGATTCCAGCGGTGCCGCTGTACCTGAGCGTGCTGCGGAAGGTGCTGCAGGAGAAGCGGCTGGAGGAGACGACGATCGCGCAGATCGCGCGGCTGATCCACGACCATTTCCAGGTATTCAAGCCGTGGCCGACGCTGGCAGAGGACGGCATGATCCACCTCGATGACTGGGAGATGCGCGAGGACGTGCAGGCCGAGGTGAAGGAGCGGTTCGCGAAGATCACGACGGAGACGCTGAACATCCTGGGCGACTACGACGGGTACAAGCAGGAGTTCGAGGGGTTGTTCGGGTTCGGGGTGACGGGGGTGGACTACTCGAAGCCGACGGAGATACACCGGACGAACAAGGACATCATAGATATGAGTGAGAGCTGACCTCACCCGGTACTCCTCTCCCAGGGAGAGAGGTGCCGGAACATCAATGAAGTAGTTGAACGCCTGCGCGGAGAGCGGCCTGTCGCAGCGGGCCGTCGATCGTGGCCAGCGGCAAATCCGCGCGGATCGCTAACTCCAAATAACTCGCATCGTAGACAGTCAGCCGGTATTCGGACGCCAGTGCGCTGATGACGCCGAGTGCTCGGTTCAGCGATGTCTCGTCGACAGTGATTAACATCGCTTCTACTTCCGTAGCGAAATTTAGACACTCAGACGAAGTGATCCGCCTGTGAACTTCGCTCATGCAGAGAGCGTTTGAGATCTCAAGCGGCCAAACCGAGGCGACAATTGCTCCTTCATCCGCCATGCGCTCAAGGAGTGACAGTGAAGCATAAGCCGTGTCTTCATCGAGCAGCCATGCGATCGTCACCGAGGCATCGAGCACGAAGGGCACTGGCTACTTACGGCCTTCGGCGATCAACTCACGGATTTCATCGGCAGTCGCGTGTTTGCCGCGGCTGAGTTCCTTGATGCGCTCGATGGCACGCAGCACACGCTCGCGATCTGGCTTGGAAGTAGGTACGAGCCGCACGACAGCACGGCCGTGCCGGGTGATCGTGAATTCCTCGCCGCCCGCAACCTCAGCGAGCAGGCGGGAGAGGTTGGTCTTGGCTTCGTAGGCTCCCACGGTCAAGACTCACCCAATAAGCCAGCGAGCGTTATGAGGCCGTCGGTGGCGATGAGGCGCTGTCGGATGGTGGCGAGGGTGGCGGGGTCGGCACCGGTCATCGCGGCGCGGGCGGCGGCGAAGAGGGCGGGGGCGGGGAGGAGGGCGTAGCGGGTGGCCTCGGAGGCGACACGGAGGGCGTCTAGGTAAGGGCAGTCGCGGCGGTCAGGGGCGGTGTGGCGTTGGCCGTTGGCGACGACCAAGCCTCGCGGCGGAGGGTCGCCCGCTGCAATGGCGGCGTCGATACGGGCGCGAAGGCGATAGTGGGGAGCCATGCCAACCTCGGCGATGGCACCTTCGGCCTCAAGGAGCAGGTCGCCATCGAGGCAGCGGAGGAGGACGCCATCGCGCTGCTTGTAGACGGCGAAGCCGAGGAGTTCGCAGCAACGAAGGACGGCGGGGAGGAGGCCGTGTGGGCCTTCACGCCAGAGGACATCGCGGACGCGGGTGATGGCGGCAGCCTCCGACTCGGCAGCGGCGGCACGCTCGGCGGCGGTGGTCGCAAGGTCACGGGCGACGGTGGCAACCTCGGTGAGCGGGGCGAGACCGGGGACATCCTGCGTGTCGAGCCAGAAGGGCGGCTCTTCGCCGGGGTCGGGGAGGGCGAGGAGATCGCGAACGGCAGCCTCGATGGCGGTACCCATCTCGAAGACGCTCGCACGGTCTGAGCCGGCGGGGAGGAAGACGACCCGGCCGCCGAGGGCGGCGAACTCCACGCCAACAGGTGCGCCGCCGCCGGTGCGGGCGAAGACGGTAGCTGTGCTGCTGGCTATGGCCTCGATGAAGGCAGGCGAGCGGTCATCGAAGACAGCACGGTAACGGAGGTCGTCGTGGACGGCCTCGATGTAGCGGGCGAAGGGATGCGCGTGGGCGGTGATAGCGACGGCTTGACCTTCGCCCCAGACGAGGAGCGGGGGCGCCCAAGCGAGGCCGGCGGGCGCGGGGAGGAAGTGGTAGCGATCGGCACCAGCGAAGCCGAGTACCTGTGGGAGGGTGGACTGAGGTGCACCAAAGACGACGACGATGCCGCCGCGCTCAAGGAGGCGGGCCGTCTCGTCGCGGCGGCGGTGGAGGATATCGGCGATAGAGACGGAGTCGCCCTGCGAAGGGCCGTTGACGACATGGAGGTCGGAGTAGGTGCGGTGGTCGCCACGGCCCTCGGCGGCCTCGCGGACGGCGTCGAGGACGCCTGCGGGGTCGATGGCGATGGCCTCGAAGTCGGAGAAGGCGGGGGCGTTGAAGATGGAGTGGTTATCGATGGCGGGGTTGGCGAGGGGGCGGCCGACGGAGAGGATGCGCACGGGGGGCTCGCTTCATGTACCTGAAGGTTCGTGGAGAGCGAGTTTAGCGCGGCGGCCAGCGAGGATCGCGGTAGGCTCGATCCGTAGTCCTTTGAGCAGATTACAAAGCGTCCCAAATGCGTGCCAGGCTTTCGCACGAGTGAGCGCAGTGGCCTGCCGCGGCAACAGGCGCATCCAATCGATCACCGCAGCATAGGCGAACAACCGTATTTTGACGGGGCTGCTCGCCACCCGTAGGATCGGGAGGTCGTGCTAGGCGGGGAGCTAGCGGTGCCCTGTACTCGCAATCCGCTCCAGCGAGGCTGAATGCCCGCCTGAGGGCTGATCACTGGGGACTGCCGCCGTTACGTGGTGTTGAGAGCCTGGTCCTGCGCGGCGACGTCCGGCTAATCCCGTCAGGTCCGGAAGGAAGCAGCGGTACGTCGGTAACGTCGGGTGCCGCAGGGTAGCCGGGTTTGAGCTGGCGGACGGAGGCAAGCCCGTGGGTCAGTTCGAAGGCGGGGCACGACGTACTTCAATCAGTGAACACGGGGGAATGACCATGCTCTGCGGTTCGCGAGATTCGAGGCAGCCTATCCCCCTACCCCCTTCCCTACGAGGGGCTTTGCCTCAAAACCCCTCAATCAGCGGGACATTTGGGCAGCTTCGTGACTTTTGAGGCAGTCCTGCCAGAACGCCGGTTCGATGTCCAGTTCGTAGATCGACTGGATGAGCACGACGATGTTGTGTCAGAGGAACTTCAAGAGTGCTTCGTTGACCTGAGCGTCCGGCTTCTTAGCGCGGACGGAGCCGCCGCACCGCGCCAAGGCGCCTTGTGAGGACGGTGCGGCGGACGACTTCGGTGCGGGCGAAGACGCCGCCGAAGCGGCCTGTGATGGTGTCGCCGCCGGAGGTGTTGAAGCGGCTGGGCGTGTCGCCTCGGAAGGCGTTGGGGCAGCACTTCTTAATGGATGAGTTTGTGCTCGCGGATCTCGCGGAGGCGTGCCGCCTCGGGCCGACGGATACGGTACTGGAGATTGGGGCAGGGCCAGGGGGGCTGACGGCAGAGCTGGCGAAGCGGGCGGGATCGGTGGTCGGGGTGGACATCGACGAGGAGATGGCGAGCCTCGCGCGGAAGCGGTTATCGCAGTACGAGCATGTATGCATCATCGCAGCGGACTGCCTCGACTACACACCGCTGGAGTTGCTGGAAGAAGGCGGAGCCTCAGCGCCGTACGTGGCGACGGGGAACCTGCCGTACTTCATCACGCAGCCGGTGATCCGGCGGCTATTGGAGGCAGACCCAGCACCGGAACGCATCGTGGTGCTGGTGCAGCGCGAGGTGGCGCGGCGGATGGTAGGCGGGCCGGGGCAAGAGTCGCTGCTGTCGATGTCGATCAAGTGTTACGGGAAGCCGGAGCCGTTGTTCGACGTGCCAGCCTCGGCGTTCTGGCCGCCGCCGAAGGTGCAGTCGGCGGCGGTACGCATCGAGCGGTTGGCGGAGGGAGATCAGGTGGCGGGGTTGCCTCGTGAGGTGTGGTCGCGGTTCTTCAATCTGTTGCGGGCGGGGTTCTCGGAGCCGCGGAAGCAGTTGCACAACGTGTTGAGCGCCGCGTTCGGGATTCCGGATGCGGCGACGGTGTCGATGCTGGATGCGGCGGGCATCGATGTCGCGGCGCGGGGGCAGCACATTGGGCTAGTGGAGTGGCGACGGTTGTTTGAGGTGGTGGAGGCGGGGCATCCGAAGTTACTCGATGTCTAACCTCACCCCCGGCCCCTCTCCTGAGGGCAGGAGAGGGGGGCAAGGAGAATCCCGCACGCATGGCCACTGCCTACTTCCAGTGGGGGCGCTGCCTCCACACCCCCAATCCGAAATCGATCATGCGGGCATCCAACACTGCGATACGCGATGAAGGCGCTGGTAGTGCGAGCGGCGGCAAAGGTGAATCTGGCACTGGAGATCGTGCGACGGCGGTCGGATGGGTTTCACGAGATCAGCACGGTAATGTCAACGGTGGATCTGTCGGATTCGGTGCGGATCAGTGCGCATGAGGGGTTAGCGGTGCATCTCGATGGGGCGGAGGCGCGGGGGATCGATGCGAGCGACGACTTGGCGGGACGGGCGGCGCAGGCGATGGCGGGGGAGGCGGGGCGCAAGGCGGATGTGCTGATCGAGGTGACGAAGCGTATCCCGGTCGCGGGGGGCCTGGGGGGCGGGTCGTCAGACGCGGGCGCGGTGATCCGAGGGCTGAACGAGTGGTGGGGACTGGAGTGGCCGGCGGAACGCCTCGAACGGGTAGCGTCGAAGATCGGATCGGACGTGCCCTTCTTTGTGCATGGCGGATCGGCTCACTGCGGGGGGCGGGGCGATGTGGTGGAACCGCTGCGAGACATGAAGGCGGTGCGCATGTTGATCCTCGTGCCGCCGGTGGGGCAGCGGCCGGAGAAGACGGCGCGGATGTACGGCGCGCTGACGCCAACGGACTTCAGCGATGGACATCGTGCCAAACGGATGGCGCAGCGGATCGCGCGAGGCGCGCCGCCGCCAGCGGCAGACCTGCGCAACTCGTTTGAGGCGGTGGTGGAGCGGACGGACGCGGAGTTGGTGGCATGCTTCTCGATGTTCCGGGGGGCGGGTGCGCCTCAGCTACACCTGAGCGGGGCTGGGCCGGCGGTGTTCGCCTTCATCCAGCAGGACGTGAAGGCGCAGGCGTTGCGGCGCGACCTCGAAGCAGTGGGTGCGCGCGTGTTCGAGGTGCGGACACTGGGGCGGGCGGATGCGCTGGCGATGACGCGCGAGGAGTAAGACGCGCATGGAACTCGACACAATGCGGGCGCTGTTAGCGGGATTCGTGATGGGCGCAGCAGGGGCGTTCGCACAGACGGCGGTACTGCTGGCCGCGGTCGTGCGCGGGTTCCGGACTGGTCGCGGGTTGCAGTTGCGTGGGTGGGAGCAGGTACGGCCAGAGTTGATCGGGGTGATGCTGGCGAACTTGCTGGTGCTGTTATGGACTGCGGCGGGGCTGGGGTTGGGGGCGCTGTTTCTGTGGGTGGAACGTGAGTTTCCGACGGGCGGGCCGATGAACTTCGTGTTCTCCGGGTTTGTGGTGGGCGGCCTCGCGGTAATCCTCGCGGGGATTTGGGGCGTGCGGCCTACATGGCTAGGGGACGTGGCGTGGGCCTCGGCAGGGGTGGCTGTAGTGGTGTTCGGGGTGGGGTTACCGATGCTGGCGGCAGGATAGGGGAACGAGGCCAAACCTCAACGGTTCGTCGTGGCGGCCTCCTCGGGAAGCGCAACTGATTCCAAATCGTTCACGGCGGGGCCGTGCAGGACAGCGCCATCGGGTGCGAAGAGCGAGCCGTGGCAAGGGCAGTCCCACGTCCTCATGCCGGCGTTCCAACCGAGGATGCAGCCGAGGTGCGAACACTCGGCGGAGACGGCGTGCACGCGGCCATCCGCATCGCGTGACACCGCGATCTGCTTGCCATCGGTTGTGGCGATGATGCCGTCACCGGACAAAAAGGCAGCGAGATCGAGAGCCGGAGGAGGCGACAGGCGGTCGAGTACCATCGCCTTCGCCACAGCCATACCGGCACTCACAACCTGCTTTGCCAACTGCGGCGATGGTAGTCTGCTCTTTTGACGGGCGCAGGACGAGCGGGCTGGGAGGGGAGGGGTGAGGGGGTGACTTCAGTGAGGCCGCCGTTTCAGTTGCCGCGGGGAATGTTTTACGGGTGGGTGATCGTTGCGATCTCGTTCATGGGGAACTGGATTACGGCGCCACTGAATCCGGTGGTGTTTTCGATCTTCATTGTGCCGATCCGGAATGATTTGCAGATCAGCCTGAGCACACTGGCGTGGTGCATCACGGTGCGGATGGTGAGCGCGGGAATCTCTGCGCCAATCCTCGGGCGGTTGGTGGACAAGCACGGCGCGCGGTGGCTGGGGGTGGCGTGCGCGGTGTGTGCGGGGACGTCTCTGGTAGCGCTGTCATTCGCCTCAAACGTATGGGTGATGTACGCGCTGTTTTTCGTGTCTGGGTTCTCGGGCTTCGGGGTTTTCGGCGGGGGACAGATCCTGACAGGGGTACCGCCGACGAACTGGTTCATCGCGAAGCGCGGGCAGGCGGTGTCCTACGCGCTGGCAGGCGGGGGGCTGGGGACCGCCTCGTGGGTAGCAATCTCAGCAGTGCTGGTGAGCACGATCGGATGGCGAGCGGCGTGGTTCGCGTACGGGCTGATGATCATCGTGGTGTTGGTACCGCTGTACGGGCTGTTGATGCGGCGGCTGCCGGAGGACATAGGCCTGTACCCGGACGGTGCGGACGCACCGCCGGTGCAGGCGACCTCGGGTGGCGTGACCACAGCGGGCGGGCGAGGGGTGGAGGTGAACTTCACGCGCAAAGAGGCGACGAGCACGTGGACGCTGTGGATCTCGGTGACGGCGTTCATGGTGTACACGTTCGCGACGAACGCGATCCTGTTCATCCGGGTGCCGTACTGGAGCGACCTCGGTATCCCCGCAGGGCTGATTGGGGTCGCGGTGGCGACCGACCCGTTTGTGGTGATGCTGTGCACGCTGGTGTTCGGGGTGTTGGCGGATAGGTACCCGGTGCGGTTCATCACGGCGTCTGGCGGGGTGTTCCGGAGCCTCTCGATGGTGGCGCTGTTCTTCACGCAGCCGTTCGCGGGGTGGGTGTTCGCGCATAACATCCTGTGGGGCGTTGGGTCAGGCGGGATGGGGACGGGGCAGAACCTGCTGATCCCGCAGTACTTCGGGCGGCTGGCACAGGGGGCGATCCGCGGGATCACGGCACCGATCATGATCGGGGCGGGGGCGCTGAGTCCGCCGCTGGTGGGCTACTTACTGGATGCGGGGGTGTCTTACCGGACGGTGTTCGCGGTGACGGGGTTGACCATGCTGGGGGCGGGGGCGGTGTTCCCGTTCCTGAAGCCGCCTCGGAGGCCGGAGCGAGCCTCGGAGGGTATGGGGGCGGAAGCGGTCTCAGTGTGAGGTGATGAGGCGGGACAAGGGCGGCGGCGAGGGGTTCGGACAGGCGGATGGTTGGCGTTGCATCGGTGGATAGTACGGTGCGCCGCGTCGACCGGAACTCCAGCGATGGCCGCGCTACCATCTGCCTACCCCCGATAGCGAGATAGGGCCGCATGGCCGAGTTGTACGTCGCGATTGACCTTGAGACGACCGGGTTTGACTCGGTGAGTGACCGGATCATTGAGATCGGGGCGGTGCGGTTTGACCGGGCGGGATACGCGGAGCGGTTTGAGACGTTTGTGCAGCCGGGACGGCCGATTCCTTCGGCGGTGGTGGCGCTGACCTCGATACGGGATGAGGACGTGGCGAGCGCGCCGCGGATCGAGGAGGTGTTGCCACAGGTGACTGCATTCCTCGACGGGTGCGTGGTGGTGGGGCACAACGTCCAGTTCGACCTCGGGTTCCTCGCGGCAGCGGGGCTGGATGTAGCGGGGGTGGCGCAGTTCGACACGTACGATCTGGCGTCGCCGCTGCTGCCGCAGGCGAACCGGATGCAACTGGGGGCGATCGCGGAGACGCTAGGCATCGAGATGCCGGTGGCGCACCGAGCACTGGCGGACGCGGACGCAACACGCGAAGTGTTCCTGCGGCTGTTGACACGCCTCGAAGCGCTGCCGCGCGCGGTGATCGCGGAGTTGCTGACGATCGCAGAGCAGGGGCAGTGGCCGGTGTTACCGCTGGTGCGGGCCGCGTTCGACGAGGCGAGCGAATCGGGCACGGGCGAGATCGGTGACGCGGAGCAGGCGGCGATGCTCGCGAATACACGGCGGGGTGCGCTGGTGGTGACGGCCGCGCCAGCCTCGCTGCCTGCGCTCACACCGAAGGACGAGCCAGTACCGGTGACGGCGGCGGACGTGAACGCGCTGTTTGCGCTGGCGGCGCAGCGACTACCGGGGTTCGAGGTGCGGGCTAGCCAGGTGGCGATGTCACAGGCGGTCGCGCGCAACATTGAGCACTCGGGACACCTCGCGGTCGAGGCGGGAACGGGCACGGGTAAATCGCTGGCGTACCTGCTGCCGGCGCTGCTGCATGCGGTGCGCAACGACGACCGCGTGGTGGTCTCGACGCATACGATCAACCTGCAAGACCAGTTAGCGACGCACGACCTACCGGCGGCGGTGAGCATCGTGCAGGAGTACGCACACCTCGAATCTGACGCGATCCAGTGGACGGTGCTGAAGGGGCGGTCGAACTACCTGTGCCTCGAACGATGGGCGGAGGCGCGGGCGGAGGGGGCAGCGCAGAACCGGTCGGAGGCGCGGCTGCATGCGCGGATCGCGGTGTGGCTGCCGACGACGGAGACAGGCGAGTTGGGTGAGATCGCGGTGCCCGCCGCGGAGCGGAGGGCGTGGGACGCGCTGTCGGCAGGCGATACGGACTGTCTCTCGCGAAGGTGCGCGTACGTGCGTGACAGATCGTGCTTCCTGCTGCGAGCGCGAGCGCGAGCGGCGGCAGCGCACGTCGTGGTCGTGAATCACGCGCTGTTGCTCGCAAATGCCGTGAGCGGCGAGCAAGTGCTGCCGCCATACCGGCACGTGGTGATCGACGAGGCGCACCGGCTGGAAGGCGTGGCGACGCAGCAGTACGGCACCACGCTCGCGCTGCGCGACCTCGCGGGACACCTCGAAGGCACCGGCGCGACGGTGATACGACTGCGGGAGGTCGCATCGGCGCTTGGGGATGCGGGGACGCCGATCGCGAACGCAGCAGAGCGCCTCGCGGGCGCAGCAGCGAGCGCGCTGTCGCGGGTGCCGGACGCTGAGGCGACATTACGCGCGTTCGCGGCCGAGTTTGCGGATGAGCGAGCGACGGGCGAGCGCACCGTGCCGGTCACGGCGGCGCGACGGTCACAGCCAGCGTGGGACGAGGCCGAACAAGCCTCGGTGCAACTCGATGTAACCTTGCAGTATCTCGGCGACCGCGTATCGCAGGCGCGGAGCGTGGTGGTGGATCTCGAAGCCGGACAAGCACCGGCGGTCGAGCGGACGCAGGGGATGCTCGCGGGACTCGCAGAGGCGATCGCGAGTGCACGGTCGGCGCTGCACGCCGCGGTATTACGCAGCGACGGCGCGAACATCGTGTGGGTTACTGACGGCGATGGCGGCGTGAGAGCGCACGCGTCACCACTCGAAGTCGCGGGACGACTCGCGAGCGACCTGTACGCGGGGCGAGAGTCAGTGACGGCGACGAGCGCGACGCTCACGGCACAGGGCACGTTCGACTTCAGCGTGCAATCGCTGGGCCTCGTGGAGCCCGACACGCTGACGGTACCGTCGCCGTTCGACTACCGGCGGGCGGTGCTGGCGATTGTCGTCGACGATATCCCGACGCCAGAGCAGCCGGGATACGCGGAGGCCGTGCATCGCGTGCTCGGCGCGGCGGCGGCGGCAGCGGGCGGTCGGACGCTGGGGCTGTTCACCTCGCACGCCTCGGTGCGGGCGGCGGCGGGGGCGCTGTCGGCGCCGCTGGCGGCGCAAGGCATCGGCGTGCTCGCGCACAACGTCGATGGATCGCCGGCGCGGTTGCTGCGGCAACTCGTCGAGCAGCCTCGGACGCTAGTGCTGGGCACGGCGGCGTTCTGGGAGGGTGTGGATGTGCGTGGGGAGGCGCTGTCGCAGATCGCGATCGCGCGGCTGCCGTTCCCGGTGCCGAGCGACCCTATCTATGCGGGGCGGGCGGCGCTGTACGACGACCCGTTCAATGAGTTTGCGCTGCCACAGGCGGTATTGCGGTTCCGGCAGGGGTTTGGGCGGCTGATCCGGGGTTCGGAGGATAGAGGGGTCTTCCTGCTGCTGGACCGGCGGGCGGTGAGCCGGGGATACGGAGAGGCATTTTTGGACGCGTTACCGGAGTGCGAGGTGCGGCGGTTGCCAGCCTCGGCGGTAGGGGAGGCGGTGGCTCGGTGGCTGACATGACACCGCCAGAATCCCCCCCCACCCCCGCTGCCCCTGATGGGGCCTTCGCCAGGAGTGGCTCCCTTAAGGGGGAGGGGGCCAACCCCCCGAAGCAGGCGACCGTGTGGGCGAGGGGCGAAGGGATCATGTTGCGCCTCGCGACGGCGGACGACCTCGATGATGCGGGGGTGGTGCAGGGGCTGCGTGACATGGTGGAGCGAGGGTACGCGGTGGAGTTGGCCTCGGTGCCTGAGGGGGCGGTGTGGTACGCGATTGAAAACGACCGCAGTGTTGTTGTCGGTGTGATGTGCATCGAATTGGGGGCGCCTGCCTCGGGGGCGGCGTGTCTGCATGTGCTGGCGATTGCGCCGGGGGAGCGTGGTCATGCGCATGGAGGGTGGACGCTGTTCGCAGCGGAAGCGAGGCTAGCGCGCGAGGGCATCGATGACTGGTACGCTCGTGTGCCCCGGCAGAACGGGCACGGGATGTACTTCATGCTGCGGTGCGGGTATGCGCCAGTAGCCTCGATGGCATCGGTGGGGGACGGGGTTACGTGGTTCCGGCGGAATCCGGCGCTGGCGACGCGGAAGCGGCCGACCGCGAGTAGCGCTGTCGCAGCGCGCGACGGAAGCCGAACGCGACCGTAAAGGCGGTCGCGGCGGCGAGCATGAGATCGAGCGGCCCCTGTAACACCGGAATCGCCTCGACGATGCGGTGGAGCCAGACGCCTGCGAGCACGGCAGCCCAGATGGCGAATCCGGGCCAGTGGGACGTGGATATTGCCGTGTGAGCAGCGGGCACAGGGAGGCGCGAGCGAGACGGCGGCGGCGCGGTAGCAGCACGGCGAGGACGTGACGAGGGCATCGTTACTCGATGCGGCGGTAGCGGCGGGGGGAAGCACGGCGCTGCTCGCTGAGCAGTGGTGGGGCGTCACCTGCGTCGCGAGTTTCGCGCGGTTCGGTAGCGGGGCGGGAGGCCTCGGCGTCATCGGAGGAGCCGAACTGGACGCCGGGGGGCGGGGCCATACCGAAGCGGGCGAAGAGATCAGCAGCGGAGATGGGGCCGGAGGTGTCGGGCATACCAGCAGCGGCGACGCCGGGGATGTTGTGGAGCAAAGGGTTCGCGGGCATGGCCGGGGCAGGCGTAGCGGGCATCGGCGGCATGGTGCTGCCGAATTGCGCGCCACCGCTGCCGGTCGCGAAGGCGCGGAGCATCTCGGCCATCTGCTCGGCGGAGACAGTGCCCTGCATGGCGGCAGCGGCGAAGTCGCGCATCCGGGTCTGGTCATCAGCGCGGGCCTGATCCATGCAGTTACGGCAGAAGAAGTTCATGCCTTCTTCTTCGTCGTCGATCCAGGCGTCGCCGCAGTCTTTGCCCGCGGTGTTGGTGTGGTTGTAGTGATAACGCTCGCTGCAGCCGTTGCAGTACTCGAACAGCGATTCCTGCGTGTCGTTCTCCTGACAGACGATGCAGGTGAAGGTCTCCGTCGCAGTCATCGTGATGTCCCCTCACTCACGAACCGTGCGCGTATGTGGTTCCGCGCAGTAGCCGCAGATCTCACATTGGCCAGATAACGCTCACGGCGCAACTCCGCGAGGGCACGCCCGAGCGCGGGGCCGAGCGGGACGCCGAGCGCGCGGAGCACTACGGGCGTGAGGTGGGGGCGAGTGCGCTCCCAACGACGGAGGGCGGACTGGAGGTCACGCTGACGGGCGGGGTCGAGCCAGAGGGCGGCGAGCCTCGCATCGGTTGTGGCGGCAGTGAGCGTGTCGAGGGAGTCAGGGTCAGGGGCGGCTGCGAGCACGCGGGCGGCGTCCTCGGCGGCACGGGCGGCGGAGCGTGGTGCACCGAGGCGGGCGATGGCGGCGGCGCGCTCCTCGTCGGGGCGCTGAGCAAGGAGGACGGCGAGGACCAGGGCTGGGTCGAGCGGGCCACGGCGGTAGGCGAGGGCGCGGGATGCCTCGGAAGTGAGGGCAAGGGAGGGGTGGGTGGCGGCGAGCACACCCCAGGCGTGTAGGAGGGCGAAGGCCGCGCCTGGGCGGGGTTCGGCGGCGGCAAGGGCGAACTCGCGCCAAAGGCGACGGGGCGAGACAGCATCGAAGTAGCGGAAGGCGATAGCGAGGGCCTGAGCGGTCACCGTCTCGGAGGTTGGCAGGAGACGGAGGCGGGCGGCGAGGCGACCGGCGCGCCAGAGGCGAGTCGGGTCATCGTGGTAGGAAACGGAATGAAGGATGCGGAGGCGGCCGGCTGCCAGATCATCGAGGCCGCCGAAGGGGTCGATGACTTGTCCGCGGCCGGAGCCCGTGACCGCGAGGGCGACCGCGTTCACGGTGAAGTCGCGGCGGGCGAGGTCGGCCTCGATGGTCGCGCTGAGGCGGACTGACGGGAGGGCCGCCACCCGCACATAATGTTCTGTGCGGGTGGCGGCAAGGTCCAGGCGGTGGCCATCGATGACGACGGAAGCGGTACCGAAGCGGGGCTCGGTGTGAACAGTTGCGCCGAGGCGAGCAGCGATAGCCTCGGCGAGCGGGGCGGGGTCAGTGGCAGTCGCGAGGTCAAGGTCACGTACGGGGCGGCCGAGGGCGAGATCGCGGACGGGGCCACCGACGGCCCAAAGCAGGGTACCGGTGGCCTCGGTAGCTTGGACGGCGGCATCGAGCAGCCGACGGGAGACCGGGTCGAGGGCGCGGCGAAGCGCGGAGGGGCTGATCCGGGTAAGCGTATTAGCCGTTCTTGACACTCCCAGCGCTACGGTGCGAGGATGACTGTGCGTTATCGGCCCCCAGCCCGGATCGACGCATATATAAGAGCTTTCGGCAGTATGGTACCCGCGAAACGGGGCATGCGCCGGGGACCGTGCTGGGGCGCTGCCTTCCGGTGGCCTCGCGCGACGCGGGGTGCTGTGGATGGCAGCGAAGGGCGGGACACGTGACTTCCCCGTCGTCTTCGGAAGCCTCAAACAGCCGGTCAGCGGTGGCCGGGCTTCAAGCACGCCTCGGCATCGAGTTTCGCAACGCAGGGCTGCTGCGGACAGCGCTCACGCACCCTTCGTATAGCAATGAGCATCACGACGAGGCACCCGAGACGAACGAACGCCTCGAATTCCTCGGCGACGCGGTGCTGGGGCTGATCGTGGCCGAGACGCTGTACACGCGATACATGGAACTCGAAGAGGGACGGCTCACGGAGTGGCGCGCACAGATCGTGTGCGGGCCAACGCTGGCGCGGGTAGCGGAGCAGATGGGGCTTGGCGAGGCACTACTCCTCGGGCGGGGCGAAGAAGGGACTGGTGGGCGGACGCGTGAGGGGAACCTCGAACGCGTCTTCGAGGCGGTGACTGGCGCGGTGATGCTGGATCAGGGACTCGATGCGGCGCGGGCGTTCGCGGCGCGGGCGCTGGCTAACGAGTTCGCGGCGCTGGAAGCGGACGCCGACACGCTCAACCCGAAGGGAACGTTGCAACAGATGGTGCAGGGTATCTTCGGGCGGCCGCACTACGTGACCACGCTCGAAGAGGGGCCGGATCACAACCGCTGGTACACGATCGACGTGCGAATCGAAGGCGAGACGTTCGGTACGGGGAGCGGGCACACGAAACAACAAGCAGAGAAGGAAGCGGCACGCGCGGCGATCGAGATCGCGCGGACACGCATTGAGGCACGGACGGGGCAAGTATAGATGTATCTCCGGCGTGTCGAGGCACATGGGTTCAAGTCATTCGCAGACCGGCAACGGTTCGAGTTTGGGCCGGGGATGACGGCAGTCGTCGGGCCAAACGGATCGGGGAAATCAAACGTCTCCGACGCGATCCGATGGGCGCTGGGTGAGCAGTCGGCGCGGTCGATCCGGGCGCGCAAGACCGAGGATGTGATCTTCTCTGGCTCGGAGAAGCGCCGCCCGATGGGGCTGGCCGAGGTCACGCTGACACTCGACAACACCGAGGGCTGGATGCAGATCGACTACGCGGAAGTGACGGTGACGCGGCGCGCGTACCGATCCGGTGAGAACGAGTACTTGATCAATGGGCAGAAAGTGCGGCTGTTGGACGTGCAGGATCTGTTCCGGCGCGCGCAGGTGGGGCAGAACTCCTACGCGATGATGTCTCAAGGGCTCGTGGATGAGGTGCTGGCGCTGCGGCCGGTGGAGCGCCGCGACCTGATCGAAGAGGCCGCGGACGTGCGGCGGCATCGCATCGAGTTACAGCGCGCGGAGCGGCGGCTGGTCGAGACGCGCGACAACCTGGGACACGTGCGGATGCTGATCCGTGAGGTCGAGCCTCGGCTGCGGCAGTTGGAGCGACAGACGACGCGGGCCGACCGATACAAGGCGCTGCATTCGGAATTGACCGAGGTGTTGCAAGTCTACTTTGAGCATGAGTTGCGGACGGCGCAGGAGACGTTGACGGCGGCGCGCGCCAACCACGATCAACGGTCGCAGGAGTTCGCATCGGCGCGCGCGGCGATGGAGGCCGTGGTGGCACGGCTAGAAGCGGTCGACCTGATCGCAAACGAGCGGCGCACGGTACTCGACCGGGCGCAGGCGGACGAACGGACGCTCGCTGAGGAGGGGCTGCGGCTCCAGCAGGCAGTTGCGCTGCACGAGCAACGGACGGAATTGCTGGGCGCGCGGGCCGACGAGATCGAGGCGGAGATCGCGGCTGCACCGACGATCGGCGACCTGGACGACTCCATCGACGAGAGTGGATTGCAAGTTCGAGTCGCGGCGGCCTCGACGACGGTCGAGCGCGAGCGTGAGGCGTTGCGGTCGGCGGACGAGGCGGCGCGCACGCTGTTGCGGACGCTGGCGGAGACCGAAGCGCGGCGGACTCGGTTCGAGGCGGAGTTACAGGATGCCGAGCGGCGGATCGCCGAGCGCACGGTAGAAGCAGGGCGGCTGGCCTCGGGACGCATCGAGGCGGGACAGCAGGCCGAGGCGTCGAAGACGAAGCTGCGCGCGTACGGGCACCGGTCAGCGGCGTTACAGCGCGAGTCGCTGCAACGGACACTGGTGGCGCAAGAGGCGCGGCGCAAGCGCGAGGTCGCGGAGCGACAGCTCGAAGAGCAATTGCGGCTGGCCGTCGAGGCGAACGACGCGCTGCGACAGGCCACGGCGGCGGTGGAGGCGCTGGAGCAGCGGCGCACGATGCTCACGCAGATCGCGGGGCAAACCTCGGATGCGGGGTCTGCGGCGCGCGCGGTGCTGGCGGCAGCGAACGAGATCGGCGAAGACGGCGAGCCCGTGCTGCACGGGGTCGTCGACGTAGTGAGCCGATTACTGCGAGTGCCAGAAGGCCTCGAACGCGCGATCGAGGCAGCGCTGGCCGACCAGTTGTCGGCGGTGATCGTCGAACACGAGGCAAACGCGATCGCGGCGATCGAGTATCTGCAAGAGCACGAAGCGGGCGCCGTAACGGTGCTGCCGATCAACGGCCTCACGCACAGTTATCCGCTGAACCTGTTCAACGAACGCGGCGTGATCGGCGTCGCTGCGCGGCTGGTGCGTGTGGAGCAGCGGTATCGCGGACTCGTCGACACGTTATTGGGGCGCACGATTGTTGTTGACAGCCTCGATGTTGCGCGGCGGATGATCCAGCGCGGGCTGGGGTCGGTAGTCACTAAGGACGGCGTCCTACTGCGGCCGGGCGGTGCGGTGTACGGCGGGCGCGGTACCGGAGGCGCGGAACAGCTGGGCGTGCAGCGCGAACTCGACACGCTGCCCGAGCAGATCGCCGAGGCGCAGCGCGCGGCGATGGAGATGCAGACGAAATTCGAGCGGGCGGAACCGGCGGTGCTCGACGCACGTGACACGGTGACGCAGACGCGTAAGGCAGTGGACGAGGCGGAAGACCGGCGGCGCGAACACGAGCAGGCGCGCACGCATCTGAGGCGCGAACTGGTGGCGATCGGCGGCGAGTTGCGCCTCGCGTACTCCACGATGGCCGCAGTGGACCTCGACCCCGCAGATGACGCGATGCTGCGCGAGCGGCCGATGGCGCTGCGTGCGAACCTCGCAGCGGTGGCGGAGGAGATCGTCACGTTGCGCGACCGGGCAGAGGCGGTGAACGCCGAGCGCGACGCGGTGGCGGAGCTCGTGACGGCGGCGGCAACCACGATGGCGGTGGCTGAAGGCGAGTTGGTAGCGGCACGGGCACAGCGCGAACAGCGCGCGGAAGAGCGCCGAATCGCCATCGAACGGATGGAGCAGCGGCAGACGTTGCTAGCGCAGGTGCGGCGTGAGCGTGAGGATATCGCACTGTCACTGCGCGACCTGCGGGAACGATCGGCGACGAACCGGACGCTGCTGACTGAATCGGAACAGGCGGTCGCGCCGGCGCACGCGACGCTCGCGGACATCCTGGGTGAGCAACGGGAGTTGGGGGCTGCACGGGGCGACGCGCAAGCGCGGCTATTCGGCGCGGAGCGCGAGACGCTAGCGGCGGAGGCCGACCTGCGGCAGCGGGCGCAGCAGGTGCAGACCTTGCTGTCACAGATCGCGGACGAAGGACTGACCGTGCATCCCGATGGGGGCGTGCGGTCGGCGCAGACGGGCACCGCGAACGCGGCTACCGCCTCGGCAGTGACGGTGGACGAAGACGGCGCGGCGATGGTGCCGGCGTCGGGCGGGGCACAGATCGACCCGGAGGCGATGCGCACGCAGATTAGCGACCTACGTGCGGAGATCCGGGCGTTAGGCCCGGTGAACATCGACGCGCTGGATGACCTGTCGGAGGAGCGGGAGCGACACACGTTCCTGAGCGGGCAGGTCAACGACCTTGAAGCCGCGGAGGTGGAGTTGCGTGGTGCGATCCGCGAGTTGGAAAAGTTGATCCGCACGCGCTTCGACGAGACGTTCGTGCTGGTAAACCAGCACTTCGAGCAGTACTTCACGCAGTTCTTTGGCGGCGGGTCGGCATCGTTGCGGATCGTGGAGCCGGAGGATAAGAGCGGCGACGCGGGTGTGGAGATCACGGCGCAGCCGCCAGGCAAGCGCGTCGCCTCGTTGAACGTGCTATCGGGTGGCGAGCGGTCGATGACCTCGGTGGCGCTGCTATTCGCGTTGCTGGCGGTGAACCCAGCGCCGGTGTGCATCCTCGATGAGGTGGACGCGGCGCTGGACGAGGCGAACGTAGGACGTTTCCTGGAAACGCTCAAGGAACTGACGACGCGGTCGCAATTCGTGGTGATCACGCACAACCGGCGGACGGTGGAGGCGGCGGACACGATCTACGGCGTCTCGATGGGCGACGAGTCAACCTCGCAGGTGTTGTCGCTCTCGGTAGCGGACTTGCCGGTGGCGTCGTAGCGCCTCGAAGCAGGCGGACGCCTCGTACCGGCGCAGCGGGTTAGGATCGTGTGGACGCCGCTTACTCTGGCCGTGCATTGAGGAGCCTCGCGTGCCGTTCTTCCGCCGCAGCCCGAAGACCGACGCCGCGACCGACCAAGCGCTGGCGCGCACGAAGACCTCGTGGTTCGGGCGAATCGGAGCGCTGTTCGGGGGCGGGAGCGTCACTGAGGAGTTGTGGGAGTCACTGGAAGAAGTGTTGATCGGGGCGGACGCCGGGGTCAGCACGACGATGGACGTACTGGAGCGGGTGCGAGCGAAGCGGCCTCGTGACGGGGATGCGGTACGGGCAATGCTGCGCGACGAACTCGTCGCGATCCTAGAGACACCGGCGCAGCAGCCGAAGGGGCGGCTGTGGGGCGATGCGGGCGAGGCACCGTCCGCGCCGCAGGTCGTGCTGATCGTCGGGGTGAACGGGACAGGCAAGACCACGGCCGCGGCACGCCTCGCGTACGCATACCAGCAACAGGGGCAGACTGTGCTGACGGCTGCGGCGGACACCTTCCGAGCGGCGGCGATCGACCAGTTGCGGCACTGGGGCGAGCGGCTCAACTTCGGGGTGATCGCGCACCAGCAGGGGGCCGACCCGGCGGCGGTGGTGTTCGATGCGGTGGAGGCGGCACGGGCGCGGGGCGCGGACGTGCTGCTGGTGGACACGGCGGGACGGCTGCACAACAAGCAAAACCTGATGGACGAACTGACGAAGATACGCCGCGTGATCGAGCGGCATCTGGGACGCGGGCCGGACGAGGTCGCGCTCGTCCTCGATGCCACGACGGGGCAGAACGGGCTGGCGCAGGCGCGCGCGTTCATCGAAGCAGTCGAGGTAACAGGGGTGATCCTCACGAAGCTCGATGGGACGGCGAGGGGCGGTATCGTGTTTGCGATCGCGAGCGAGTTGGGGCTGCCGGTACGGTTCATCGGGACGGGCGAGCAGCCGGAAGACCTCGCACCGTTCGAGCCGGGGCCGTTCGTGGACGCGCTGCTGGCGATGCCGGCGACTGCCGAGGCGTGAGGCAATGATGGAAGCGGTGCGCTGGTACGCAGCACTGACGCTGATCGGCGCCGGGGGACTGCTCCCGGCGTCATTGCTGTTCGGCGGGCTGCGGTCGGGGGGTGTGCTTTACGCGCGGCCGCTGGGGCTGCTGATCGTGGCGGAAATAGCCTGGCTGCTCTCGGGCGTAGGGCGCGTGCCGTACGGGCTACCGTTGATCATCGCAGCGACCGTCATGTTGTGGGGATGGTCAGCAGGGATCGCGTGGCGGTATCCGGCGCGGCTGCGTGCGCTGCGCGAACGCATCTCGTTGATCCTCGTGGGCGAGGTGCTATTCGTCGCGCTGTTCGCGCTGTGGGCGTGGGTGCGGTCGTTCGCGCCGAACGCGACGGACACTGAGAAGCCGATGGATCTGATGCTGATCAGCAGCCTGCGCTTCGGCGCCGTACTGCCGCCAATCGACGCGTGGTACGCGGAGTCGACGGTGTCGTACTACCACCTGGGGCACGTGATGGTGGACATCGCGGGGCGGGTCGCGGGGCTACCAGTGGGCATCGGCTTCACGTTCGGGGTGGCGACGGCGGGGGCGCTGGCAGGAGCTGCGGTGTTCGCGCTGGCGGGCGACGTGCTGACACTATCGCGTGTACAGCAGCGGGCGAGCGTGTGGGTGGCGGGCACGGTAGCGGTGGTAAGTCTGTTGTTCCTCGCGCCGGTGGAGGGGTTCTTCGAACTCGTGTCGGCGCACGAGATCGGTGCAGCATCGATATGGGCGCGGCTGGGAGTCTCGGGGTTCCCGGGCGAGCCGTACATCGAGACGGGTGTGCCGACGCAGTTCTGGTGGTGGTGGCGCGCCTCG
>CAMDNW010000017.1 GCA_945903275.1 Thermoflexus hugenholtzii JAD2 | reverse complement strand
CACCTCATGGGTGTGTGCGAGACGTTATGGGGCTGATCGCTTTTTTCGGCGCCGTTGCCGAACAACTATGGCTGCACTATCCGGCACTGCTTCGCGGGTACCAAGTCACCATCGCCCTCACTGTGACGTCGATGGCGCTTGCGCTCGTGTTGGGCGTGATCCTGTCACTCGTACGCACGTCGGACTGGCGGTTAGGGCGCCTCGCGTGTGGCGCGTACGTGGAGGTGTTCCGGAATACGCCGCTCCTCGTGCAGCTCTATTTCTGGTTCTTCGCGTTGCCGAAGTTGCCTTCGCTCGACACGCACCTCCCGTACCTCGGAACCATCGACTGGCTACTGTCGCCGGTGCAAGCTGCGGTACTGGGGCTCACGCTGTACACCGGCGCGTATACGACGGAAGCACTGCGCAGTGCCCTGCGTTCGGTGGACTACGGCCAGACTGAGGCGGCACGCGCATTGGGCCTCACGTATATGCAGACACGGCTGCACGTGGTCGTCCCGCAGGCATTCCGCATCGCCGTGCCGCTGCTAACAAGCATCCTCAGCGCGCTCTTCCGCAACAGCGCCCTAGTGTCAGTCATTGGTGTAATCGACTTGCTGGCGGCGGCCGACCGTATCCAACAGTCAAACTTCCAGACCTTCGAGCTGTTCGGTGTGGCCGGGCTGCTGTACCTGTCGTTGACACTCCCACTTGCGTGGGCATCGAGCCGGCTGGAGCGCAGAATGGCACGCGTGCGATGAACGACGTGCTGACAGTCGGCGCTGGCTGGGAACCGTTCACGCGCTGGGCGATCTGGGGCTTCCTGCTCGATGGCTTCGCGCTCGCAGTCCGGATGGCCGTCATCAGCATGCTGCTCAGCTTGCTTGTCGGCATAACGATGGCAGTCGGCCGACTCGCTCGCCCGCGCGTCATCCGCTGGCTTGCCACCGCATACATCGAGACGTTCCGCGCTATGCCACTGCTCCTCCTGATCTTCTTTGTCTTCTTCGGCTCGGCCCGGACGCCGCTCAAAATCGGCCCAGTCACGTCGGTAGTGATCGCACTCACGTTGTACAACAGCGCGGTAGTCGCCGAGATCGTGCGAGCTGGCATCCTCTCGATCGCATCTGGAATCATGGAAGCCGCGCGCGCGCTGGGGTTGAGCTATCTGCAATCGATGCGATATGTCGCGCTCCCGATCGCGGTGCGGCGGATGGCGCCGGGTGTCGTCAGCCAGTTGATCACGCTGTTCAAGGACACATCGCTCGCGAGCGTGCTGAGCATCCTCGAACTGTCTCGGAGCGCGCGGGTGATCTATGACACCCCCACGTACGGCAATCCCGTCGAGGTATTGACGATTGTGGCGGCCATGTACTTCATACCGTCATACGGGCTCTCGCTCATCGCGCAACGCCTGGAGGCCGGCCCCGAGCGCCGCACCGCGGCCACCGTCACGAATGCCGGGGGCCGCGGTGGTACTCCGCCAGATGCAGGACGATAGGCCAGCGGGCATCGGGATATCCTGCACGTCGCCTGGTGTTTGGAGAGGATCCCGATGCTACCCCGCGCAGATTCAGAACCGCACCTAAACACCACCCTAATACCACCGAGTACCAAGACCCAGTGGGTACATCTGTGGGTATAAAAGCGGACTCTAACTAACCCAAAAGCGTCGGGAAGAATACTTGCCAGGCTAGGGCAGACTTGGCGGTGAGACTGAGCAATACGTACACCGACTCACCAAACAAGTAGTTGCGCCATGCGCCAATCCGCCGGTATTGGAGCCACATGTTCAGCGTGAACACGTTGAAGAAGACAAAAAGCGAAACGAAGATCCCGTACACGAAGCCGGGTGGATCGGCGGCTGTCCCTGGGCTCCAGATGTAGACGGCGATCGCGATCCACGGGAAGGCACCAGCGATCGCGCCGAGCCAGAACGGCAGTAGGCTACTCTCGCCTGGACGACCTGAATGTTCTTGCACCAACCCGAAAAAGATCATTGATGCATTGACGCCAAAGAGCGCGATTACGGCCGCGACGTCACTGATACCCGTGAGCATGGCAATCAGCACGATCATGATCGAGGAACTGATCGAGTATTCGATCCAGCGCGCATCGTTTCGGCCTCGCTCGAGATTGCGCCGGTACCAACCGAACACGCCGGGCAGCACGAGGATCGCGTGAGCGGCGGCGGAAATCAGGACGAACGCGGCGACCGTAAGCCCGATCGGAAGACCGAACAGCGTCGTTGGGTCCGGCACACCGCTACCAGGCGGGCCTTCCATAAAGGTCGCGGTGACGGGAAGCGTGAAGTCATTGCTGAGAATGAGGAGGGCAGAGCCCTGCACGCCGTGGAGCAGAGCCATCGCTAGGTTGTACTGCCAGAGTCTCCGAAACCGTTGCGAAGTCTCGTCGTTCGTCATGAGGCGACCTCCCATTGCGCCATCATACGCTCCTCATACTCTTGTGCCCTCCGCTTGGCATCACGGTCGTGCAGTGCGAGCTCAGGCCGCGGCCACAGAGATTGCACGCACAGGCTTGCGGGCTGCGAGGATGAGCAGGATCGACAGGGCAGACGCGATAGCGAAGGTGATGAAGGCGAGACGGTAACTTTTTGTGACGTCGAAGATCCAGCCAGCGTAGATAGGCCCGCTCACGGTCCCTAACACGAGCACCGAACCCATGAACCCTTGGATCGTCGCAAAGGATTTCCTTCCGAAGTACTCGCCGCGCATGGCGAACATCATCGTCGCTAGTCCGCCGTAGGCCGGCGCGTACAGCAGCAGCGCAAGCACCACATGCCAGAGCGAGGTGGCGAAGGCCAGCGCGAGCATGCCCATAGTTAGCGAGCAGAGTCCGCCGGCCACGACATAGCGCTTCGGGAAGATGTCGCCCAGCCAGCCAAAACCGAGGCGGCCGATGATGCCGATGATACCCAGCATCGTGACCATGAGGCCGGCGACGTTCAGACCGATGCCCATGTCGCTGAGGAATGGGATGAAATGTAGGGCAACCGACCCGGTCACACCGACCCGCACCGCGAAAGCAGAAGCCATGAACCAAAAGGCAGAGGTACGTAGCGCTTCCCGCGCCGTAAGTCCGTCATCTTGAATAGGCACGAGGGCGCCCTCCGCGCCTCGCTCGACGCCATCACCTGCTGGTGCCTCGTTGTCGGGGTAGTAGCCGTACGGCTCCGGCTTGTGCCGCATCACCGCGGCCAACGGTAATCCGACCACGATGGTGACGAGGCCGAGAATCACCAGAGCGTTGCGCCAGCCGGTATAGGTAATGAGTAATGTGACGCCTGGCACCACCGCGCTGCCCAAACCGACGCCTGCGAGCATCACGCCCAGCATCCGGCTGCGCTTGCGATCGAACCAGTTCGCCACCGCCGCCGAGCAGGGGGCGACCGAGGCAAGGGCGCTGCCGAGGGAAAGACAGAAGATGAAGACCACGTAGAACATCAGCACGGACGTCACCTGGCTCATGAGCACAAAGCCGGCTGCCATCAGCGGGATACCGACGTAGAGCACTTTCCGCGGGCCGAAGCGGTCGACGGCCCAACCTTCGGCCGGCCCGATGAGGCCACCTTCGAGCCGTGCTAGCGAGAACGCCCCTGAGAGCACGGCACGGCTCGTGCCAAGTTCCTCGGTGATAGTCTTGAAGAACGCTCCAAAGCCATAGAAATAGAGGCCGGCGTTGACGGCCGAAAGCACGAAGCCAGCCGCCACGATCCAGTAGCCATAGAAGATGCCGTCTCGTTTTCGGCTGTCGGAGGCTGGCCCAGAACGGGCCGGCGACTCGGTGCTCATACATCTCCTTCACGACAGAACTGGAGAGTTGGTTGCTGCAGGCAGCGTACCGCGGCATCGACAGCATGCTGCCAAATTACGACGAGCACCGTGCATACGCAGTGAAACGCGTGCACCGTCTGTAGCACCGAGCAGGCAACGACCATCAAGAGGTTAGACTCGCTACTAGAAGCGCAGGTCTTGACCGAGGCATGGTGCAAAAAGTACATCCAGATCCGGTGGCACTCATCGCTTGGCTACAGTCCCCTAGCCTGAAAAATATCGCACTCGCCATCCTGATGTGGGTCGATTGGTACATTCACTGCCGCTTCTTCGGCGCCAGCGGCTGCTTCCCGCCAGCAGAGTTCGAGACCGCGATTACCCTGAGCAGATCTTAGCGGAGGCTGGAACGCAATAGCGAGAGCCTCCAGCAAACCCGGGGCGGTTCACTTGCCTACAGATGGCGAGTGGCCTCGATCGACTACATTCTCAACTTCAAGCTTGCGCGCCCTCTGGTAACGCTGCCACGGCACGCCGCGCCACCAGAGGCGGAGCGCGTGCCAGAAGATTAGCGCCGATGTCTTCAGAGGGACGAGCGGGTCTCGAGCAAGCAAGCTCAGCAGTTGTCGGCCTGTCAGCGGCATTCGCCGCACCTGTAGCCGTGCGAACAGTGTAGAGCTATCCCCCTCGAGCTCACGGATCGTGATCGTCAGTCGGTCGCCGGCCTCCCATGCGAGCAACTCATAACGTGCCACGGGAGCAATGAACGGTGAGACATACATCCGCTTGTCCGCGATGCCTTTGAACACCGGACCACTCTCACCGACAGGTGTGAAGTCGTAGATCTCACGATCCCCATGGGTGTTGTGCACCTCGGCGAGCACAAGGCACAGCATGTCGTCACGATCGCGGCAGAGGTAGAACGACACCGGGTTGAATACGTAGCCAAGCACGCGCGGGTACGCGATCAGCGTGACGCGCGTCTGATTCGGGTCAAGATTGTGAACCCGTAGCCGGCGTGCGATCGCCTCGCGCAGGCCCTCGTGGCCGCGCTCGAGGTGGTCACTATCGTTTAACGTAAGCAGATTGCGGCGGTTGACCGACAGCAGGCAGAAACAGCGGTCCACTGCGTCTAGCTCATCGAGATCGAGTGCGAGATACCAGACATGGTGCGTGAAGTCATACGTCGTGACACGCGAGCGACGATGCCGAATCGTCCCCGCAAGCAAATGCGAGCGCAGTGCCGCAGACGTGCCGGTCACCAAGAAACACCGAGCCGTTCCGCGACCTCGACCCCGGAGCGGGCGCCATCCTCATGAAAGCCGTAACCGAGATGTGCGCCGGCAAAGTATGTCTGACGCACACCCTGCAGCGTTTGCAATCGTCTCTGACTATCAATGGTACGTATCGAGTAGACCGGGTGAGAGTAGTCAAACTCGGCGATGATGCGCGACTGATCGACGTTGTCGCCTGGGTTCACCGAGACACAGTAGGTCTCGGGTCCGGGGATGCCCTGCAGTCGGTTCAGGTCGTAGCTCATCGTCAGCGTGGTTGGCGATCCTTTCTGTTCGATACGATGGAAGTTCCATGCCGCTCGCGCCCACTGGCTTCGCGGCAGCACGCGCTTGTCGGTATGCAGGACCACATGGTTGCGCGTGTACGCGAACCCGCCGAGCGCCTCGCGTTCTTCGGGGGATGCATCACCCAACAGAGCGAGCGCCTGATCGGCGTGGCACGCGAGGACCACAGCGTCGAAATGACGCTCCTCGCCATCCGGAAACGCGAGACACGCCCCACCCAACTGTCGGGTCACTCCGATGATTGGGGTGCCGCAGTGGACGCTTCCGGGAGTGAGAGTACGAAGGATCGCGTCGATGTAGGTGCGTGCACCGCCAACGATACTCCGCCACTCGGGGATGCTGCCCAACGCCAGCACGCCGTGCTGCTCCAGGAATCGAAACAGGTAATTCGTGGGGAAGGCCAGCACGTCCGCCGGGGAGTTAGACCACGTGGAGGCGATGAGCGGGATGATCACACGCTGCCGGAAGTCGCTGCCATACCGTCCTCTATGCAGGTAATCCTGAAACGGGACATCGTGCAGCAGGTCATGCCGGAGCACTCTGCGCGCGTCCCGCTGGAAGCGGAGCACATCGAGGCCCATGATCGCCCGGCGGATACTGAACAGGTTGCGTGGGCTACCGAGGTACCCCCGCCACCCTCGGCTACTGTACTCAAACCCATCCTCTTCAGAGCTGAAGCCGAACGACATGTCGGACGGCAGAGTCTCAACACCAAGCTCGCGCAGGAGCCGGCTGAACACCGGGTAGGTGCGCTCGTTGTAGACGACGAACCCGACGTCTAGGGGCACTTCCTCACCGGTGTCGTCACGCGCGGCCACGGTGTTTGCGTGGCCACCGGCGGTCTCGCGCGCCTCGAACAGCTCCACTCGATGACTGCGCTGAGCGAGGTAAGCCGTGATCAACCCGCTGACACCGCCGCCGATGATCGCGATGTGCATGGTCAGCCTCCCGCCACACGTGCTGGTGGCAGCCGCCAACCGCTGGTCGTCTCACACCACGCCCACAGCCGTGCACGCCGCTCTGAGGTGTCCATGGCGCGTGTCCGTGCGAGGCGATGCGCCGGTCGTGGCACGCGGTCGCACCAAAAGGCTCCGTTCGTCTGTGTTGCTTCCGACTCAGCAGCCAGCCACGCGATCGTGTCCGCGCCCTCCTCCGGAGACCGCAGCAGCGGGCGCAGCATGCCGTGAAAGCGAGGCAGTGATGCCGCGAGCCCTGGCGTATCCACCCAGCCCGGGTGCATCGTCTGAAACACGAGCGAGCGCCCGCGTGTGTGCTCGGCCCAAAGTTCGGTGAGGGTGATCTGCGCGCGTTTGGCGCGGGCGTACTGCCTGCTGCCGTCGAACTCAGCGGGGGCGGGCTCGAGCCCAGAGACCGTCAGTGGCACGAGGTACGCACCGCCGGACGAAACGCTGATGACGCGACCAGGCGCGGCTGCCGCGAGACGTTCCATCAGCAGTCCGGTCAGTAGAAACGGCCCTGCGAGTTGGGCGGCTGACGTCACCTCGACACCCATCGGAGAGGGCTGATAGCCCGTAGCGAGCGCTCCGGCGTTGTGCACCAGAATGTCGAGTCTCGCATGCTGCGCCATCACCTCATCCGCCGCCCGACGCACCTCATCTGCGTCGTCCATCGACGCCAGCACCATGGAGACGCGCTCGCTTCCGGTGCGACTCGCCAGCTGGCGCTGAGCACTTTCAGTACGCGTTGCGTCACGGCCAAGGACGATCACATGGGCCCCCATCCGCAGCAGCGCCTCGGCCGCGGCAAAGCCGATTCCGGAAGTAGCCCCGGTGACGAGTGCCACGCGTCCGCTCAGGTCGTATGCCTCCAGCGGTTTCCAGCGCGCGACGCGCCGCCGTACCGCGCAGCCAATGCGTGTGAATGAGGTCACGACGGGCCATTCCAGCGCGTGGTCGACGCTCGTAGCCAATGCGGACATCGCCACGCTCCCCCTTGATCCGGCAGATTGCGCCGGTATTTACGTGACCCGCATCGGGCTCGCTACCCGAAACGGCGAGCGGCCGCGACTGCTACCGTAGCGACCACTGCGGTGAGCGTGGCTCCCCACGTGAGGTCTACCATGGTGACGAGCGTTGACCACCCACGCAGCGTCGCCTGATTAGTCAGGTCATAGGTGCCGTAGGCCACAAGCCCGAGGAGCGCGCTCATGCCCGCCACTCGACCGGCCGTCCAGTCGCCATCAAGCGCCGGACGCACGACCAACAGCACGACACCCACAGCGTAAAGAAGATAGAACGCAACGGCAGGAGGCCAGCTCGGCGTCTCAAGGAGCAGCGAAGGCATCTCTCTGCGATACAGTCGCGAGGTCATCGTGGACAGCCAGATAGCATCCAGCACTCCCATGCTGAGCAGCGTCGCCACCACTGCCGTCGTCGTCTGACCCATTTCCTAGCCTCCTATCCGTCATAGCCGCTCGCATGCTTACTGCACATGGCTACGCTGTCACCGATCAGTTCGGATCGTGCGCGATTGCACCGAACATGCCGTCAAGTACACGGCTCCGGTGCGCAAAGATCTCTGCCACTTTCCGCTGCACAAGGCAGCGATTGATGATATCGCCAAGTGGGCCGCCGGGCACGGCATAATGCACGATGTCCCGCATCTCTGTGCCTCCCTCGATGTCGCCGAAGTGGTGCTCGTGGTGCCACATCGCGTACGGCCCGGCGCGCTGTTCATCGACGAACCGCTCGCCGGGCGTCACGTGCTTGATTTCAGTCACCCACGTGACCGGGATGTTGAAGAGCGGGCGGATGCGGTACGTGAGCATCATTCCGGGGTAGACCTCGTCTGTTACCTCCGAGGTGATCGTGAAGCCCATCTCGGGTGGCGTGATCCGGGCCAGGTTGCGGGGATTGGAGAAGAATCGCCAAGCCTCGTCGCGCGGGATAGGAAGTAGATGGGTCGTCTCGAATCGGTGGATGCTCATTAGTCGGCCGATGCCAGCGGAGGCGAGGCTTCTTCAGAGTGCAGTGCAGCGGTCAGCGCTTGGCGCAGGTCGGTGTGCCGGAACACGTACCCCAGTTCGCTCAGCCGCTTTGGGACGACATGCTGGCTCGCGAGCAGCAGTTCATCAGCCCGCCCCGAGCCAAGCACTAGGCGTAGGGCAAACGCCGGAGCCGGTGCGAACGCGGGACGGTGTAGCACGTTCCCGAGCGCGCGCGCGAACCCGCTGTTGGTGGTGGCCTCGGGCGCGACGACGTTCACGGGGCCACTCGCGCGTTCGTCCTGGAGCAGGAGTTTCAACGCCCCGACGACGTCCGCGAGCGAAACCCACGACATCCACTGCCGCCCGCTGCCAATGGGCCCGCCGAAACCGAGCTTGAACGGCAGTACCATCTGCGGGAGGGCACCTCCATCCTTCGCCAGTACGATGCCAAAGCGCGGGGAAACCACGCGCACGCCCAGCGCCTCCGCGCGCCGCGCCGCTTCTTCCCACTCGCGCACGAGCTCAGCAAGGAACCCCTTCCCCATTGCGGTGGATTCGTCCACCACGCTGTTTCCCGCATCGCCGTAGTAGCCAATCCCAGAGGCAACGACGAGCACACGCGGCTTGCGATCCAGCGCGCCGATCGCATCCACGAGCAGCTGAGTTGAGTCGATGCGACTACTGCGCAGTTCAGAACGACGCTGAGCGGTCCAGCGTGCGGTGCCGATGGAGGCACCTGCGAGGTGCACCACCGCGTCGGCCCCGGCCAGCGCATCGCTGGCAAACCAACGAGTGTTGACGTCGTAATCGCCGCCCTCGAGTGCAGTCCCGCGGCGCAGTGCCCGCACCGTGTGCCCGTCCTGTTCGAGCGAGCGCCGCAGCGCGGTCCCAATGAGTCCGTTCGAACCGGTGATTGCGACCAACATGGCGTACCCCTCTTATCTGCTGACCGAGCGTTACCCTTCTGGTCAACTTCGTCAGAACTTGTTCGTTCTACTGCTTCATTTTCGTCGTAATGACGATGAGTGTCAAATATATTGACGAAGAAGTGACTAATTTGTATGATTCCAACGTGATATACACAGTTGCCGCGGCCGCGCTTGCCACTGGTGTCTCGACTCATCGCCTGCGGACGTGGGAGCGTCGCTATGGAGTACCCGCGCCGGGGCGCGGCTCGACCGGACGCCGGATGTACACCGAGGGTGACCTCGCACTGATTCGCCGGATGGCGGCTCTCGTAGCCTCCGGGCTCAGTGCGGCCTCGGCTGCATCTGCCGTACACGATGAAGCGGTGACCACGTCGATCCTGCCTGCCGCTGTGCCGGTGGTTATCGATGGCGTGCTGGCCCTAGTGGACGCCGCGCAGACGTATGACGAATCGCTCGTGCTTGAGACGCTCAACGTCGCAGAAAGCACGATGGGCATTGAGTCCGCTATCGAGCATCTCGTGCTTCCGGCTCTCGTCGAGGCGGGGAAGCGCTGGGAACGATCTGCCATGACCGTCGCGGCAGAGCATTTGCTCGTCGAATCCGCCCGTCTCTGGCTCGCGGCACGCTTTCACGCGCTCATCGCCCCTCTCCGTACTGCGCCGCACGTGCTGGTCGCCTGCCCTGAGGATGAGCGACACGACCTCGGCGCGCTTGCGCTCGCATTGCTGCTCAGGCGCACTGGGCTGCGGGTCGCCTACCTCGGCGCGGACGTCCCGACTGCCACGCTCGTAGAGGCGACTCGCAGCACCCGATTCGATGCACTCTGCTTGTCGATCACGAGCGCTGCATCGCTACCGGTAGCTCGAATTGCGCTCGCAGCTCTACATGGCGTCGGCGGCAGCATGCGCCTCTACGTCGGCGGACAGGCGATCATCCAAGCGCGCGATGAAGAGGCCGACGTCCTGGCGGCGGTGAGGTTGCCGACGTCCGTGGTCGCGGCGGCGACCATGGTTGCGACACAACTGTCCGGGAAGCACTCCGCGTAAGCGATGCGGCGTGGTTCCCGTGCGAGGAGGGGAAAATGCGAACTCAGGTGCAGGAAAATATCGAAGCGGGTGCGGGCAACCTTGAGGTGCTGCGTCCGGACGGGTCGTCCGTTCGGCTTGGGACTGTGTGGGCAGACCGGCCGGTAGTGCTGGCGCTCATCCGACACTTCGGCTGTATTTTCTGCAAGGAGCAGGTCTCTACGCTGCGAGCGATCGTCGAGGCCATCCACGTCGCAGGCGCTGAGCTCGTGATTGTGGGCAGCGGCTCGCCGCAGATGGCGGGCTTTTTCGCAGAGGACTACGCGATCACGACGCCTGTGCTGACCGACCCGCAGCGTGCGGTGTACCGATCGCTGCAAGTGCGCCGCCCATCTCTCCTCGCGTTCCTCGACCCTCGGCAATTTGTGCCGGGCCTACGCGCACTGATCAACGGGCATCGCCAAAAGTTGGCACGGATGGATGCGCTCGGCGACCAGAGACAACTTGGCGGGGTGTTCATCGTGTGCCCCGGTGGAGAGTTGGTATGGGCACAACGCAGCGCCTTTGCCGGCGACCACCCGACCAACGCTGCCATCTTGGAGGCGCTCGAAAAAGTAATGCGTGCTCATGACAGCTAGGCGACCAGTCTTCGGCTTTAGCGGAGCTGAAGCTTGTCACGGTTGTTGCTCCGGGGTGCTGGGTGTGTGTGGCTAGGGCGTGCTGCGTAGACCTCGGTTGCCGGGGAGCGCTACCCGAACGACGGACAGGCACCGGAGGCGGTGTCCTCGCGCGGCGTGGTACGTCCCGTTGAGGCATGGGAACTGAGAACGGAGGGCAAATGCTTGTGCGGTTAAGTGCGATCAGCAGAGGAATTCGCTGGATCGTCCGGCAACCACTCCGCCGCTTTTACATCGCTCGAACAATCGCTGCTTGTCCCGAAACCTGTTGGCGGGTGATCAGCGACATGGAACTTTGGCTGCAGTGGGGACCCTCGATTCGGGACGTGCAACCACGAGGCCTTCCGCTGCGCTCGGGGTTGCACGGGCGAGTTCTGACAGTGGCGGGTATCTGGCTTCCATTCGAGATCACAGAAGTGACCGAGGGCAGGTCTTGGGAGTGGCGCGTACTTGGGATCCCGGTCACCGCGCATCTTGTCCAGCCACTGGGGCCGCAACATAGCCGAGTCTCGTTTGGAATCCCCATACTGGCCTTGCCCTACGCGATCGTGTGCGCCATCGCTCTTCGACGGATCGAAAGACTGACCAGGAACTGCGGTCGCAGAAAGGACCTTCCCGGCTGCGTCGGCAGCGAGGATCGCTCTCCGCGTAATCAGGACAGTCTGCCTGAAGGATAGTCGTGCTTGAGTAATCAGCTGTGAGGTCGACCAAGGCGGACGACACGGACAACGGAGACTACGGCCGTGCGTACACCATGATCGAACGGCCGATGATCTCGCCCTGCTCCAGCGCCCGCACGCCTTCGTTGATGTGGTCGAGGCCCTCATAGATCTTCGTCACCATCTTGTCGAGCGGCAGCGCGCCCTGCTTGTACCACTCGACGTACTGCGGGTAGTCCTCGATTGGGTGGCTCGATCCGCCCAGCGACCCGATCAGATGCCGCTCGCCTGTGGGGAACAGCCGAGGCTTCAGCGTCACCGGCCCCTGCGGAATCCCCACCACCACCGCCGTGCCGCCTCGTCGCGCGCCGAGGATCCCCGGCGTGATCGACTCCAGGCATTGGTTGATCACCGACTCCATGCCGATCGCGTCGAACGCGAAGTCCACGCCGCCGCCGGTCAGCGCGCGGATCGCCTCGACGGGGTCGCTGGTCTTCCCGTTCACCACGTCCGTCGCGCCGAACTCCTTCGCCCACGCGAGTTTGTCGTCCGCGAGGTCGACCGCGATGATGCGGCCCGCCTGCGCTATCTTCGCGCCCGCGATCACATTGATCCCCACACCACCGACGCCGAACACCGCGACTGTCTGCCCCGGCTTTACGTGCGCCGTCCCCAGCACCGCGCCCACGCCCGTCACCGTCGCGCACCCGATGATCGCGGTCACGTCGATGGGCACCGAGGGATCCAGCGGCAACACCAACTGCTCGTGCGTCAGCACATGCTCAGCCCACGTGTACGCGCCGGCGGCCTGGTGCGTCGCTCCCCGGAACGAGAACGATGACCGATTCAGCACCGCCGTCTCCGGCGTGATGTCGCGCGGCACCCACGTCACCATGACGCGGTTGCCCTCCTTCACGTGCGTGACATCGCGCCCTTTCGCGACCACAACCCCCGTCGCCTCATGCCCGAGGAGTGCCGGGCGCGCCTGCGCCGGATTGTGGATCTGGTGCAACTGCGAGTGGCAAATCCCCGAGGCGTATAGCTTCACCAGCACCTCGAACGGGCCGGGGTTCCCGAGTTCGATCTCCTCAATCGCCAGCGGCTGGCCATGCTCGACAAGTACGGCGGCGCGGGTCTTCATCTCATGCTCCCTCTACCCCGGCACGACGCTGTGCTAAGGCCGCCGGAGCGTCGGACAACCACGAGGGCATGTCAACGCCCAAAGCCGCACGCACCACCGAAAAACAAGAAACGAATACTGGTCGCGCCCGGCGAGGGCCAGTTCCACGGCCTTGGCCCCAAGTTGGCCCTAAACTCGTCACCGCGACCTGCCACGGACGGGTATGGGACGGCATCGCCGCCGCTTCCATCCCTTACTGAATAGGGCCAAGCGGTACCCAACGGGATTGATGATCACCCTCGTCGTACAACTTCTAATCCGCTGGTCGGAAGTTCGAATCCTGCCGTGGGCGCCGCACCGAGAGTAGCATCGCCTCATGCAATCACGGATGCGCGTACGCGATCAGCGGCCGATGGGCTCCAAGTGGCAGCTCTGCCGGCGCGTGTTCGGCATGTTCCGCCCGCATCGAGGCTCTGCGCTGGCCCTCGGCGTCCTCATCGGCGTCGAGGCCGTGCTCGACCTGCTACCCGCGCTGCTGATCAAGCGCGTCATCGATGCCGCCATCCCGTTTGACGGCGACATCCGCAGCGTCAATGGCCTCTTCGCGCTGCTCGTGCTCACCATCGTGGCGTCTGGCCTGCTCGGCGTCGCGATCGGCTTCCTCAATCAGAGCATCAGCCAGAGCGTGATGTTCCGCCTGCGCTCCGATCTGCATGACCATCTGCAGCAACTCTCCGTGCGCTTCTTCACGCAAACCCGCACCGGAGAAATTCTCTCCCGCGTCTCCACCGACGTGAACGGCGTACAGGAGGCCGTCACCGGCACCTACACCGAGTTCGTCCGCAACGCCCTCACGCTCACCGTCGCGCTTGCACTCATGTTCTCGCTGCACTGGCAGTTCACGCTGCTCGCGCTCTTCATTCTCCCTTTCTGGGTCTTCCCCACCATCGCCATCGGCCAGATCCAGCGCCGCCTGATGCGCGAGTGGTACGAAGAAAGCGCGCGGCTGCAATCACAACTTGAGGAGACGCTCTCCGTCTCTGGCTCTATGCTCGTGAAGACCTTCGGCCGTCAAGAGCACGAGGCGTCCCGCTTCGACGAGCACAACCGCAACCTGCGCGGCCTCTCGCTGCGCCGCATGATCGCCGGCCGCTGGTTCAACATGGCCACCAGCCTCTTCGGTGGCCTCGCTCCAGCCGTCGTCTACTGGTTCGGTGCGCGCGAGGTGATCGGCGGCGACCTCTCGCTCGGCTCGGTCGTTGCGCTCGCGGTGCTCACCCAGCGTGTCTTCCAGCCCTTCGCGGCGATCGCCCGCGTCAACACGACGATCCTCGCCTCGCTCGCCCTCTTCGAGCGCATCTTCGAGTACCTCGACCTGCCGCTCGATGTGCAGGAGCGCCCCAGCGCCATCGGCCTCGACAGCATCCGCGGCGAGATCACCTTCGAGCACGTCTCGTTCGCCTATGCACCGGGCGCCCCCGCCGCACTCGACGACATCGACTTGCATATCGAGGCTGGCCAGCTCGTCGCGCTCGTCGGCCCCTCGGGAGCAGGCAAAACCACCGTCACCTATCTCTTACAGCGCTTCTACGACTCCACACACGGCCGCGTGCTACTCGACGGCCACGATATGCGCGACCTCACGCTCGCCTCGATCGCCCGCACCGTCGGCGCGGTGATGCAGGACACCTTCCTGTTCCACACCTCGCTGCTGGAGAACATCCGCTACGGCCGCCTCGAGGCGACCGATGACGAGGTGCGCACCGCGGCGGACGCCGCCGGCCTGGATCAGATGATCGAGCGCCTCCCTGAAGGCCTCGCCACCGTCGTGGGGGAACGCGGCTATCGCCTCTCCGGCGGCGAAAAGCAGCGGGTGGCGATCGCCCGCGCGATCCTCAAAGACCCGCCCGTGCTGGTACTCGATGAGGCCACCGCCTCCCTCGATTCACGTCTCGAACGTGAGATTCGCGAGTCCACCGCCATCCTCGCGCAGGGCCGCACCACCGTGGTGATCGCGCACCGGCTCTCCACGGTGCTCTCCGCTGACGTGATCTTCGTCTTCGACCGTGGCCGCATCGTGGAACGCGGGCGGCACACGGAACTGCTCGCGCGCGATGGCCTTTACGCCTCGCTCTACAACGAACAGTTCTCCGCTCAGCTGGTAGAAGCCGAGGCCGCAGCCTCCGCTCGCTAGCCGTTCCCCGCTGGCCCCGGTGGCCCCGGTGGCATCCCCGGCGGCACCCCCGGCGTCGCGACCGGCCCCGTGGGCGGTGGCCCCGATGGGGTCGAAGCTGGCGGCGGAGCGCCGGTCGCACAGACCAGGATCACCGGCGTCTGCACCGGCAGGCTTCCGTCGGGATACTGCCCGGCCCATTGCGTATTCACGATCGCCGGCGCGCCAAACACGTAGCCAACGAACTCACCGCCCACCGCGATCCACACTGCACGCAGCGCGCAACCGCGCCCTAGGGCCACCGGCGGCATCCGGTCGATCGGCCCGCCGCTCCATACCGCCAGCCCAATGCCCGAGGCTGGCACAGTCCCTGAGAATCCCGGCGTGGGCAGCGCGGTCGGTATGGCTGTAGGGATCGGCGCAGCCGTCGGCTGCGTCACCGGCGGCGGCGAACCGCCTGGCGGGATCGAGAACGGCTGTAGGTACTGATCCACCGCCCAACCCGTCTGGCTCCCGAATGTCACTCGTTGCCACTGGAACCCATCGGCGGCCACCGAACCTGCCAGCACCGAGACCACGCTGCCATCAGGAATACAGGTGAGCACCACCGTGTTCTGCAGACCCGGCTGCGCCCGCAGCCGCAGGCAGTCGCCGTCCGCGCGCACAATCGCTGAGGTGCCCGGCTCCAGCGCCGCCCACGCGGGCGTCGAGGCAACCGTCAGCGCGATCACCACCGGCAACAGCACCGCAGCAATTGCGGCAAGCGCCCAACGAAGCATGAAGAAGGGACACGACACCGTCATGCGGGATAATTACCTCCCGCGCGCGACTGCGCGCCGGCCACTGTCATGTATCCCGCCCACCATCAGTATACCGAAGCGATCGTGCAGCCGCCCTTACAGCATGCTCTGCGAATCGAGTAGCGCGCGTGCGACCGTGAGATGCAACTCCACACGCCGGCTCACCGGCTGATCCATCTGTCCCATCTCTACAAGAATTGGCGTGAGGCCCGCGACATACTGGCCTGCGCTAAGCGAACTCGTACCGCCGCGCCACGTATTGAAATTCTGGTATGAGTTCGGCGATTGGGTGGCTCTCAGCATCAGCACTTCATCGCGCGAGAGCAGCCGGTCGCGGCCACCGCCCACTGTCTGGTTTGCGCGGTCACGCACAACCTGTTCGATCCCGACCGCCGGCCCTTGACCGCTTGAGATCGTCTGTCCGAGAAACGCCGTGCCGTTCTGCGCGCGCTCCGCATAGAAACCCCACGACTCGTGCATGTCCAGCAGGAAGTCCACGTGGAACTGCGTCGAGAGACCGATGATCTCGCTCGCCATCTTCGCCATCGGCATGTCGGTCGTGCTGCCGTACAGCCGGTTCAAGTCGCCGAGGTGTGGCAGCGTCCGCTCCAGCGCGCGCGTCGAGAGGATGTTCGCGCGCGGGACGACCAGCAGGCTGCCGATCGCCGGCTGCCAGTCTGCCACCTGCTCCGCCGCCAGCCAGCCGCCCGGCTCGTTGCCGTGTACGCCGCCGAGGACGAGCACGGACGGCCCGCGCACACCGCTGTGCGTGACGACCAGCGGCGTCTCCCACGGCGTGCCGGACTGCATCGTCCACTCGAAGCGGCCCGCCTTCGGCACCGGACGCGGCGTTGGCACGGGCGTGGCAGGCACGGTCTGGGCGGCCGCGGACAGCGCCGGAGTCATCGGCTTCGAGGCCGCCGATGCCCCACTCCCGCACCCCAGCAGCGCAAGCGCCGCCGCACCGGCGGTCAGCCGCAGGAATCCGCGTCGCGAGGGCATCCGCAATGCTTCTGGGGAATCGCTCACAACAGCCGCCCCTGCCCTTTGTCTACCGGCACCTGCTCCGCGCTGAGTGGCTTCCACTCTACCATCGTGATTCCGGACTTCTGTAAACCATCCGTAAGCAACCGTGCGTTCACCGGCCCCTGATCATGGTTGTTCGTATTCATCACTAGGTGCATCTCGTCGCTCTCCGCCGCCAGCGAAGCGACACGCGATGCCCATCCGGCCATCTCCGCCTCGCTGTAGTAGTAGTCGAACCGTTCCGAGGCGGTCTGCGTCCGCTGCTCCCACATCGCGCCGTTCTGGCCGTGGAAGCGCACGATCGCCAACCGGTTCGTCGCCGCTACCACCGGCGGCACCGAGGATGCGAAGCCTTGCGGCTCATCGACACACACATACGACAGGTCGCAGTCACCCAGCAGCGCGAACGTCTGCTCACGGTGCTCCGCATCAAGCCACTGCCCGTTCCGGAACTCCACCGCCCCCCGATAGTGCCCGAGGCGTTCGCGTATCTCCTCGATGTACCGATGCGCGGCGGCGTTCGGCGTCACCCACTTCGGGAACTGGAACAGCACTACGCCCAACTTCCCCGCGTCGTACAGCGGCAGCAGCGCATCGCTGAACGTAGACCAGCACAGGTCAATGAACTCTGGCGGCGCCTGCTCGCGGTAAAACTGCCGCTTCCCGATCAACGAGGCGGGCAGCACTTCACGTAGCATCCTCGGCAGCCGCTCCACCGGCGTCGGATGCTCCGTGAACAGCGAATACGACTTCACATCGAACACGAAGCCGGCCGGCGTCCGCTCGGCCCAGCGCTGCACCGTCTCTATCACCGGCAGTCCGTAGTACGGCGAGTCCACCTCGACGAGCGGGAACTGTGAGGCGTAATAGCGGAGCCGGTCTTCCGCCGACCGCGCTTCCGGCGGGTAGAACCGCCCGCTATCGATCAGCGGCCTATCCGACCACGACGCGGTGCCGATCAGGATGCGAGCCGCCATGTGCGCAGGCTACACGAGGCGAGCGGTAGCCATCACCAAGCCGCAGCGCTGTCGGGATCGCCGGTGGCGGCGATCCCGACAGCGCCCCAGAGGCAAGCAGCGAGGCGACGCCCGCAGCCGACATCGCGAGTAACCGCAGCGCGACGGCGAACAGGTACAGGACGCCCGGCCCGCCGCCGAACAGTCGCAGGAACCGCAATGTCGTGGGAATGAATGGAGAGAACGATGCCAAACGAATACGTCAGGAAGCTGGGACGGCCCCGAGCAACATCCCGGCGGCCACCGTCGCGTTCGTGACCGCATCGATCAGGATGAACGAGCCAGTACTGTGGTTCGTCCGGTACGCATCGAAAGCCAGTGGCTCCTGCGTACGGAGCACCACGCGGCCAATCTCGTTCAGCGACAGGCCCTCCACGTCGATGTTCTCGGCCAGCGTATTGATTTCGAGGCGTGAGTGGATATCACGCACGATCGCGCGCGTGCTGTGCGTCGTGTGCTTGATCGCGTAGCGCGTACCCGGCGTGAGCCGCCCCTGCTCCGACATCCAGCACACCCACGCCTCGACATCCTGCGCCATCTCGGGCGGTGTATCCGCCGCCACGATCATGTTGCCGCGCGAAACATCGATGTCGTCGTCGAGCTGCACCGTCACCGACATCGGCGGTGCGGCTGCCTCCAGTGGGCCACTGTGCGTGTCGATGCTGCGGATGCGCGTCTGCCGGCCGCTCGGGAGCACCGTCACCAGATCGCCGACGTGCAGCACGCCGCCCGCCACCGTCCCCGCGTAACCGCGGTAGTCGTGAAACTCCTCGCGCATCGGCCGGATCACGTACTGCACCGGGAAGCGCGCGTCCGCGCCCATCACGTCCGGCACGACCTCGACTTCTTCGAGGTGCTGCAACAGCGGTTTTCCGCTGTACCACGGCATCGCATCCGACGGCTCCACCACGTTGTCGCCGCGCAACGCCGAAACCGGGATGTACGTGACCTCGTTCACATCGAGGCGGCTCAGGAACCACGCGAACTCCTCGCACACCGCCTTGTACGCGGCCTCGTTGTACTCGACCAGGTCCATCTTGTTCACGCACACCACGAGGTGCTGGATGCCGAGCAGTGACGAGATGAAGGCGTGCCGTCGCGACTGCTCGAGCACTCCCTGTCGCGCGTCGATCAGGATCAGCGCCAGGTCGGCCGTCGAGGCGCCCGTCACCATATTGCGTGTGTACTGCACGTGCCCCGGCGTGTCCGCGATGATGAACTTCCGTTTCGGCGTCGAGAAGTAGCGGTACGCGACATCGATGGTGATGCCCTGCTCGCGCTCGGCGCGCAGGCCGTCGGTCAGCAGCGCCAGGTTCACATACTCGTCGCCGCGCGCTTGGCTGGTCGCCTCGATCGCGGCCCACTGGTCTTGCAGGATCGACTTGGAGTCGTAGAGCAGTCGCCCGATTAGGGTGCTTTTGCCATCGTCGACGGAGCCGACGGTGGCGAACCGGAGCAGTTCCACTAGAAGTAGCCCTCGCGCTTGCGGTCTTCCATCGCCGCCTCGGAGAACCTGTCGTCCGCCCGGCTCGCGCCCCGCTCCGTAATGCGCGTCACGAGGATTTCCGCGATCACGTCGTCCACCGTGCGCGCCTCGCTGCTCACGGCGGCCGTACAGGTCATGTCGCCCACCGTGCGATACCGCACCGACTGCATGGCTGGCTGCTCCGATGGGTAACGCGGCACGAACGAGTTCGTCGCCATCAGCATCCCGTCGCGCTCAAACACCTCGCGCTCGTGCGCGTAGTAGATCGAGGGAATCTCGATACCGTCCTGCGCGATGTACTGCCAGATATCAAGTTCGGTCCAGTTGGAGAGCGGAAAGATGCGGATGTGCTCACCCTTGCGATGGCGGCCGTTGTACAGATTCCACAACTCCGGCCGCTGGTTTTTTGGATCCCACTGGCCGAACTCGTCGCGGAACGAGAACACGCGCTCTTTCGCGCGTGCCTTCTCCTCGTCGCGTCGCGCCCCACCGAACACCGCGTCGAACCGCTGCTGTTTAATCGTACCGAGCAGCACCGGCGTCTGTAGCCGGTTGCGCGAGGCGCGCGGACCCGTCTCATCAACCAGCTGCCCGCTGTCCACCGCCTCCTGCACCGACCCCACCACTAGGCGCACGCCGAGTTCGGCCACGCGCCGGTCGCGATACTCGACCACTTCCGGAAAGTTGTGCCCGGTGTCGATGTGCACTACCGGAAACGGGATGCGCGCCGGCCAGAACGCTTTTTCCGCGAGGCGCAACATGACAATCGAGTCCTTGCCGCCTGAGAACAACATCCCCGGCTGCTCGAACTCCGCCGCTACCTCGCGGATCACGTGGATCGACTCGGCTTCAAGGACGGCGAGATGTAACAAGTCGGCCGGCGCGGCAATCGTCATGAACAAAACTCCCTGCCGCGCCAGAGCGCGTTGCACACTCGCATAGTGCCCCGTGGTCCGGCGTCCGTTAGACCGCGCACTCGCCTTCACCGCGCTCCAGGACGTACAGCCCGTCGCGCTCCCAGTCGATGAACTCCTGCATGCTGTGCACGGAAAACTCCGGCGGCAGCGTCAGGTCTTTCACGACCGCCTCAAACGGCGCCGTACCGACGCGCTCGACGAACGCGGTGAACTCCTCGTCCGCCGAGGCCCGGTTCGCCTGGTAGTAGTTCACGAAGCGCTCCACCACCTGCGGCGCACGCTTCGCGGGCACGCGGGCTTTGAGCAGGTCGCCGATGCGGATGTGGCCTTCGCCGCGCGTCCCGCCCACAAAGATGTGGTACGCGGGCACCTGCCGCTCGTCGTTGTTCGATGCCTTGATCGCCGCACCGTGGAAGCCGATCGACCCGATGTGGTGCTGCCCGCACGAGTTCGGGCATCCACTCACGTTGAGGCGCATCCGCAGCGTGGCCGGGTCAACGATGTTCAGTTCCTGCACCTTGTCCGAGAGGGCGCGATTGAGCCCCATCGAGCAGGTGATGCCCAACTTGCAGGAGTCCGTGCCGGGGCACGAGACCACGTCGTAGATCTGCCCTGCGCCCTTGTCCGCCAGCTCCAGTTCGCCCAGCGCCTTCCAGACGGCGTAGACGCTGCCCTCCGGAATCCAGCGCAGAATGAAGTTCTGGTTCACCGATGTGCGCGCGCGGCCGTTGCCGTACGTCCGCATGATGTCCGCGATGCCGCGGAACTGCGATGGCACGAGGTCGCCCTGTGGGACACGCGCCTCCACCGTGACGTAGCCAGCCTGCCGCTGTGTGCGCACGTTCGTCCGCACAAACAGCTCGAAGGCGTCGCGGTCAGCCGCCGTCGGCTGTGGCGCATTCGCCAGCGGTGCGGGCGCGTCAGCCTCTTCATCATCGATATACAGCAGATCGTCAGGCAGAATCTGCTTCTGCGCCCATGGCTTCTGCAGTTCCTCGTCGACCATCTCGTTGAACTTCTCGGCGCCAACGCGGTGCACGAGGAACTTCAGGCGCGCCTTCGCACGGTTCTTCCGCAACTCGTCGGCCGCGTTGAAGATGCGCATCACCGCTTCTGAGACCTTCAGGTACTCACTCACCGGCGACCATTCGCACACGACGATCGCGTGCTTCGCCATGATCGCCAAGCCGCCGCCGGCCACGATGCGGAAGCCCTTGGTCGGCACCCCAGCCACATCCCGTATCTCGGGGATGAAGCCGAGGTCGTGGATATCGGTAATCGCCTCGTCACGCTCGCTGCCGGTGAAGGCCACTTTGAACTTGCGAGGCAGCAACTGGCTGATCTCGTTGCGCACCCAGTACCGCACGAACGCGCCTGCGTACGGGGTGATGTCGAATGGCTCGTCATCGCGCACGCCTGCGTATGGGTCGCCCGTGACATTGCGTACAGTGTTCGCGCACGCCTCGCGCGAGGACAGCCCCGCATCGCCGATCAGTCGGAGCACCTCGATCATCCGCTGGAGCGGGATGTGGTGGAACTGGAAGTTCTGGCGAGTGGTGATGTGGCCCTTGCCGAGCGGGGCGTACTCCTCGGCCACTACCGCGAAAGCGTCCATCTGCTCCGCCGAGACGCCACCGAACGGCAACTTGACGCGGATCATCTGGCGCGTCGGCTGGCGCTGACCGTACACGCCCTGCTTCAACCGGAAGCCGATGAACTGCAATTCCTCGCGCTCACCTGCAAGGAACGCGTGGGCCTCCGTCGCGAAGTCATCGAATTCCTTATCCAAGATCGGGATCACATAACCCGGCAGGTCGGTTTTCGCAGTCGTGGTCATAGCGGCTCTCCACGGCAATCGGCTGGCTTGGCCTCGCCTCCTAATCGAAATCTTATTCACGAGTAATACGGTCAAGATAGGCGAGAAGCAATACCAATGCTATCAGGGGTATTCACTTCGTCAAGCCCTACCGAAGCCAACCGCGCGTATCGAGGCTGCCGCTAGTACCGAGAGACATCCATCTGCGGCATCATGCCGGTCACCGTGAACACCACACGCTCGGCGATGTTCGTCGCCCGATCCGCGATGCGCTCTAGGTTGTGCGCCACCCACAGTAGGTGGGTACACGATTCCACCGTCGATGGATCCCGCACCATGATCTCCAAGAGGTCATGGTACACCGTGTCATAGAGGTCATCGACGACTGTGTCCGCCTGCCCCACAGCGTAGGCGCTGTTCACGTCCCGCTGCACAAACGCATCCAGCGCGTCCTTGAGCATCCGGCGCGCCTCTGTCGCCATCTTCGGAATGTCGACCAGTGGCTTCACCAGCGGCTCGTCCTGCATCAGGATCACGATGCGCCCAATGCCTTCCGCATGATCGCCCATGCGCTCTAACTCAGACACCATCGAGAGCACCGAGATGATCAATCGCAGATCGCTTGCCATCGGCGCCTGCTGCGTGAGCAACGAAAGGCAGACATTGTCCAGATGGAACCGCGTCCGGTTCACCTCGTCATCGTCACGAACAATCGCCTCAGCCAGCGGGATATCACGGCCGACCAGCGACTGCAGCGCACGCTCGATCTGGCGGTCGACCATCGACCCCATCTCCAGCACACCGTCCTGCAGGTCTTGAAGACCCTTCTGGAACTGCTCGCGTGGCATCAGCGGCCTCCTTCGGGCCCCACACTAGCCAAAGCGGCCGGTGATGTACGCCTCTGTGCGCTCGTCCTTGGGGTTGGTGAACAACTGATCGGTCGCCCCGTACTCCACAAGGCGGCCCACTAGGTCATCGGCGGCCAACATGAACGCGGTGCGGTCTGAGACGCGCGCTGCCTGCTGCAGGTTGTGCGTCACGATCACAATCGTGTAGCGCTCCGCCAGTTCGCGCATCAAGTCCTCGATACGCTGCGTCGCTATTGGGTCGAGTGCCGAGCACGGCTCGTCCATCAGCACCACATCTGGGTTCACCGCGATCGCACGGGCGATGCACAGCCGCTGCTGCTGCCCGCCGGATAGCGCCAGTCCTGACTTCTTCAGATCGTCCTTGACCTCATCCCACAGCGCCGCCTGCCGCAACGCCTGCTCAACCAATTCGTCCATATCGCCTTTGTAGCCGTTGATGCGCGCGCCGAAGGCGACGTTCTCATAAATCGACTTCGGGAACGGGTTCGGCTTCTGGAACACCATCCCCACCACCCGGCGCACTTCGACCGGGTCGATGGTGGACGCGTAGATGTTCGCGCCTTCAATCTCGACGCTGCCCTGCACCCGGACGTTCGGGATCAAATCGTTCATCCGGTTCATGCACCGGAGCAGCGTGCTCTTCCCGCAGCCAGACGGCCCGATCAACGCGGTGACCTTCTTCCGGGGGATGCTCAGGCTCACGCCACCGAGTGCCTGCTTCTTCCCGTACCAAAGGTTGAGGTCACTGATCCGGATCACTGGGTCTTCGACCACGTCGTTCTCGGGCAGCGCGGAACCTGCGCGAACCTCCACGCTGGGACGGAGTTCTATCATGCGGCGTCCCAACATGTCCCGGATGGACTGACCTGTCATTGTCATTATTATCCGATCCTTCTGCGAGATGTGCCGCCTACCCGTTGTCGGAGCAAGATCGCGATGGAGTTCATGGTCAGCAGAACGAGCAGCAGCACCACAATCCCGGCTGCCGCCAGATCGTGAAACTCGGCCTGTGGCTTAGATGTCCAGTTGAAAATCTGGATGGGGAGCACCGTAAACCGATCCAGCGGGCTCTCCGGCGTAAACGGTACGTACGTCAGCGCCCCGATCGTGACCAACGGCGCTGTCTCGCCAATCGCCCGCGAGGCCGCGAGGATGTTCCCCGTCAGAATCCCCGGGAACGCCTGTGGCAACACGTGGTGCCAGATCGTCTGCGACCGCGTCGCCCCGAGCGCCAGCGAGGCGTCACGGATGCTCGATGGCACCGCGCGCAGCGCCTCCTGCGTGGCGACCACAATCACCGGCAGCACCAGCAGCGCCATGGTGAGCGCTCCAGCCAGCACACTGCGCCCCATCATCATGTAGCGCACGAAAATCGTCAGGCCGAGCAGGCCATAAATGATCGAGGGCACACCCGCGAGGTTCGAGATGTTGATCTGGATGAATGACTTCAGCCAGGACTCTTTCGCATACTCCTGCAGATAGATCGCCGCCATCACGCCGATCGGCAGAGAAACCGCGATGGTCATCGTCATCATGAACGCTGTCCCGGCGATCGCCGCTAGAATCCCGGCGCGCTCGGCGAACCGCGAATCGAAACTAGTCAGGAACTGCCAATCGATCCACGGCAACCCGCGCATCGCCACGTCCAGTACGAGGTACACGAGCATGCCCAGTGAGATCAGGATGCTGATCACCCCGACCCCGACAAAGGCGCCGCCCATTACCCGACGCATCATCTGATTCGGCTGGAACATCGACTGGGTGGCCGGTGTCTGCATACTCATCAGTCGTACACCTCACGGAAGTGCCGCACGACCCAGTGGCTGATCACGTTCATGAGGAAGGTCATCACGAACAGCGTCGACCCCACAGCGAAGATCGTCAGATAGGAGAGCGAGCCATACGGCGTGTCACCCAGGCTCACCTGCACGATGTAGGAGGTCATCGTCATCACCGGCACCGTCGGGTCTAGCGTGAACGTCGGGTTCTGCCCCGCCGCAATCGCCACCACCATTGTCTCGCCCGCTGCACGCGACAGCGCGAGGATAATCGACGCCACAATGCCAGAGGTTGCCGCCGGCAGCACCACGCGCGTCGCCACTTCGAACCGTGTCGAGCCAAGGCCGTACGCCGCCTCGCGCAGGCTCTGCGGCACAGAAGACATCGCGTCCTCCGACAGCGAGGAAACCAGCGGGACGATCATGATGCCCATCACAAGACCGGCGCTCAGTGAGTTAAACGTACTCAGTCCTGGGATGAACTGCTGCAAGAACGGCGTTACCACAATCAGCGCGAAGAAGCCGTACACCACCGTCGGTACGCCCGCGAGCACTTCCAGCGCTGGCTTGAGCATCGACCGCACCCGCGGCGGCGCGAACTCGCTCAAGAACACCGCCGAAATGAGCCCCAGCGGGACAGCGATAGCTACCGCGATCGCCGAGGTCAGCGCCGTCGCCGTGATCAACGGCCAGATGCCGAAGGTCTGCACGGAGAACAGTGGCGTCCATGACGTACTCGTCAGAAACTCCACAATCGAGACGATACGAAAGAACTGAATCGTTTCGTTGGCCAGCGACAGGATGATGCCCAGCGTCGTGAGCACGCCAACCGTCGCCGCAATGAGCAACACCCCGGCAATCAACCGCTCGCGGAGATCCCGCGCCCAGTTGCGCCGGTACAGATTGTGCTCGGACCAGCCTGACTGCATCGAGCGCCCTGCCTACACGCTATTGGAACGAACAGCGACGTGGGCAGCCGTTCAGTCCGGCTGCCCACGTCGCATTATATGCATCCGCAGTCGCTACTGCAGATAGCGGTCAAGCGTTGCGCCAACTTCAGCACCCTTCGGGAAGAGGGTTCCGGCGGTGCCAGCGTTGAACCGCTTGGCGATGGCGTCGTAGAACTTGTCACCCAGTGAGACGTAGCCCACCTCGCGCGACTCGACGAGCGGCGTGAAGGACTTGCTCAGGTAGAAATTGACGTAGGCCTTCACCTCAGGTCGTTCGGCGACCGACTTCTTCACGTAGATGAAGATCGGGCGGCTGAGGGGCAGGTATGTCCCGTTGTTCACCGTCGCAATCGACGGCGTAATGCACTTGCCGTCTCCCGCGTTGTCCACACTGACGAGCTTCAACTTGCTCTTGTTTTCGCTGTAGTACGCCAGCCCAAAGTAGCCGAGCGCAGCCTCGTCGCCGGCCACACCCGAGACCAGCACGTTGTCGTCTTCGGACGCCTGGAAGTCTCCACGGCTGGCCTTCGCCGTGCCGTTGATGGCTTCGGTGAAGTAGTCGAACGTGCCCGAGTCCGTACCAGGCCCGAACAGCTTCAGCGGCTTGTCCGGGAACGAGTCGCGAACTTGCTTCCAGTTATTGATCTTAGCCTGGGCGGCCGGTTCCCACATCTTCTTGAGTTCCGCCTTGGTCAGGCAGGTCACCCAGGTGTTCTTGGGGTTCACAATGACGGCCAGCCCGTCGAAAGCGACTGGCAGTTCGATGTACTGGATGTTCTTGTCGGCACACGCAATCGCCTCGGTCTGACTGATCGGCCGCGAGGCGTCCTGGATGTCCGTCTCACCGGCGCAGAACTTCTTGAAGCCGCCGCCCGTGCCGGCAATGCCGACGCTGATGCGGACATTCTTGGCGTAGTTACGGAACTCCTCGGCGGCGGCCTGAGTCACCGGGTACACCGTGCTCGACCCGTCGATGACGATGTTGCCTGTGAGCGTCGCCAGCGCGGCCTTGTTGCTTGGCTCAATCGGCTTGCCTGCCTCAGCAGTCGGCGAACCCTTCGAGGCAGCGGTGCTCGCGGCTTCTCCGCTCCTACCGCTGTCGCCAGTACCACACGCGAGTGCCAGCGCCGCAACTGCCGAGGCAGCTGCGAGCAGACCTGCGCGCACCAATCCGTCATTCGTCGTCAAATGCTGCTTCCTCCACTACCAACGATGTACATACTTCGGATGGACTTCGCATGTACAGACATCGTCCGGGCCGGGGGTAAACGCCGCATTAACGTCTGGGGAACGTCCGCACCGGCTCATCACGGCCGAGGGCCGCGCGTTATCGAGGCGCGTCCGTCGCCTCTGCCACCGGCAGCGTGAAGCACAGCGTCGCCCCCGGCGAGCGGTCTGCCACCCAGATGCGACCCCCCAGACGCTGCACGATGTGCCGCGCGATCGCCAAGCCCAGACCGGTACCGCCGCCCGAACCGCGCGCGCGATCGCCCGTGTAGAACCGCTCGAATACCCGCTCACGATCGCTTGGCAGAATGCCCGGTCCGTCGTCGTCCACCTCAAGCCGCACCCTCCCCGCCTGCTCATCGTCGAGGTGCGCGCTGAGTCCGATATGCAATCCCGCAGGACTGTGCTTCAGCGCGTTGTCGAGCAGGTTCGAAAGCACCTCCAGCACCCGATCGCGATCCCCGATCACCAGAGGCGTATCCGCGAGCATGACCGCAATACGCACGTCGTACTGCCGCGCCAGCGGCTCCATACGTTCCGCAGCTGTCGTGAGCAAGGCCCCCACGTCGAGCGGCGACGTCGTGAATGACTCGGTGCCGGATTCCAGCCGCGAGAGTCGCAGCAGCCGTTCCACCATCTCGCCCAACCGCGCAATCTCACCTTCGAGACGATCGAGGAACCGCGTCCGCTCCACCTCGTCATCCACACCGGACTGCAACGTCTCCGCCAGCGCCCGCGCCGCCGCGATCGGCGTGCGTAACTCGTGCGACATGTTCGCCACCAGATCGGCACGCGCCCGGCGTGCGCGCTCCAGTTCGGTGATGTCTTGCATCACCAGCAGCGTGCGCACCGCGCCCGCATCGACCTCGGTCGCCGTCGCTACTAAATCGTGCCCGGTCGCCGACAAATGCACTGGCACCGCCACACCGCTCGCCGCTCGCGCAATCTCCGCCAGGTCGTGATCCCGTGTCGCCGTGATCAACGAGGCACCTGCCAGCCCCTCGAACGGTCGGCCAAGGATTCCCGCGGCAGCCCGATTCGCGGCCACCACGGCCCGCGCCCCATCCAACAGCAGCACACCTTCGGCCAGCGGCGCGATCAGGCTGCGCAGATCGTGGTCAGCGGCATGCACCTTAGCCATGGTCGTGCTCGGTGCGCCGCCTGGCTGCGGTCGCACCCCCAGCGCGAGCGCGACAACGGCTGCGGCGACCAGCGGAGCGGACCACAGCGGCGGGAGCAGCCATACCGCGATCGCCAGCATGCCGCCGAGCAGTCCAGCACGAGATGCTCCGCGATACCGCGTGTTCACGGGACGAACTTATAGCCGACGCTGCGCACTGTCAGGATGTGCGTCGGCTGTCCTGGATCGGCCTCCAACTTTTCGCGCAGCCAACGCACGTGAACATCGACCGTCCGCGTCCCGCCGCTATACGAGTACCCCCACACCGCCTCAAGGATTTGGTCGCGCGACAGCGCCTGCCCCAGATGTCGCATGAAGTATTCAAGGAGGTCGTACTCCTTAGGTCGCACGGGGATCGGCTGACCACCGCGCCGCACCTCGTGCGCCGTCGCATCGAGCACGATGGCGCCCACCTCCAGCGTGGAGGCGGGCGCCGCGCTATCGGACTCGGCCGACTCGCGCGAGAGCCGATCGCGGCGGAGCAGCGCCTGTACGCGCGCCATCAACTCACGCATGGAGAACGGCTTGGTGACGTAGTCGTCGGCCCCGATCTCCAACCCCACGACCTTCGCGCTCTCCTCGTCCCGCGCGGTGAGCATCACGATCAGTACCGGCATCTCCGACCGCACCTGCCGACAGACATCTAGGCCCGACATGCGCGGCAACATCAGGTCGAGCACGATCAGGTCCGGCTGTGCCTCACGCGCAAGGCGCAATCCGGTCACACCGTCCTCGGCCGTGCGAACGGTGTGACCTTCGCGCTTCAGGTTGTAGGAGACCGTCTCTAGGATCGAGCGATCGTCTTCGATCACCAGAATGTTGCTCACGTCACATCACTCTCTGCTGCTGGCCCGCTAGAACGCGTGCTCCCACGCACTTGGGTAGTCGCCCGTCCGCTGTCCCAACTGGTCGCGCTTCGCCGCGACCTCGCCGATGTGGTAGTAGGCATGTGCGATATCGCGCCAGAGGAGGTACTGCAACGGCTGTTCTGGCCCGTTGCGCGTCGGCGGCGCCATCGTCGTCGCCAGTTGTTCGTCTGTCAGCGCGTCGAGGTATGTGCGCAACTCCGCCCGCATGTCCGCCACCGCCTGCTGGATCGCCACCCACGAGTCCGCCTGCCCAGGCGTCTCGCGGAACCGCTCGAACTGATCCAGCAGCACCGGGTGCCGCTCACTGCCGCGTATGCGCACGTTGATCTGGCCGTCCTCGAAGCCAGCGATGTGTACCAGCGTCCACGCAAACGCGCTCCCGCCGGTGTGCTGCTTCAGTGCATCCTCTCCCGAAAGCCCCTCGAAGCAGCGATCCACATCCCGCCACATGTCAAAGATCGCCCCTACTAACTTGGCCGTCACGGTTGCCTCTTTCTCCGCCGCCACAGTGCTTACATTGCAAGCATACTCGTGCTCGCAGGCCCGCGGGTTGACCCGACTCCCCGTGCTGGTACGCTCCAGCATGTCGGGAGGACGCATGATCGACTTTGGCCTAGTGGACGCGATTGACGCGGAGGCGCTCGGCGCGCCGGGCCACCGCACGTTCCGCATCCGCGCCCGTGCCGGAGGGAACTACGCCTCGCTCTGGCTCGAAAAGGAACAACTCGCCGCCCTCGGCCGTAGCATCTCGCAACTCATCGCAGAACGCGTCGAGCACCGCGGCGAGACCCTCCCGCGGCCCACCGAAGTCGGCGAGTTCACCGACCGCCCCGATATCGACATGCAACTGGTGCGCATCGGCATCGACTACCAGCCGAGTCCCGACCGCCTTGTCTTCCTCGCCGACGACCAGTCGGGCATGGAACGCGGTGACACGCCGACCTTCCGCATGGAGATGTCACGCAGCGCGGCGATGGGTTTGGTGCGGGCTATCACCGTCGCCGCCTCGGCCGGCCGGCCCCGCTGCCCGCTCTGCGGCCAGCCGATGGAGCCTGACAATCAGCACTTCTGCCCCGGCGCGGATGGGCACTCCGTCGTGCTGGAAATCCCCGGCCCGGACGAGCAGGAACCCTCCCGCTAGGAGCGTCCTACGAAGCCGCCCGCACCAGCAGCACCGCCTGCTTGGCCGCATGCCGCACCACGTGCTCGGCGACCGACCCTAGCAGCACGCGCCCAAGGCCGCTCCGGCCGTGCGTCGCCATCACGATCACGTCCGCGCCTTCGCTGTTCGCCGCATCAATGATCGAGGCGCCTGCGGACCCTTCGATGATCAACGTGCTCACGCCAGACACGCCCTCCTTAGTAAGCACCGCAGCGACCTGATCCAGATTCGCCTGCGCCGCGCCTCGCTGGCCCTTCGCAGATTTCTCGGCCAGATCGACCGTCATCGCACCCACCAGCATCGGCTCGATGAGCGGCTCCATTCTTGTCATGAACTGGGCGACCGAATCGACCACCTGCGCGACCACGATCGGCGCGCCTGCGGCTTTCGCCAGCATCGCCGCGTGCGGGACGGCTAGCGCCGCCACCTCTGACCCGTCGTGGGTGAGCAGAATCTTCTTGTACATGTCGTCTCCTCGTGGAAGTCGCCGTGGCGCGTTGTATTATACAAGTTATAGACGCGCTGACGTGGACTGCACCTGCTTGTCGCGCCCTCCGCACCGCCGGCAGGCGGTACCATCGCCCTCGTCCAACTACCGCCAGCCTGCCGAGGAGCACCCCGTGACCAACACGCCTTTCGATCCCCGCCACCGCAGCCGCACCCTCATGGACGGCCCCGGCCGCGCCGCGGCGCGCTCCTACTTCTACTCCGTGGGGCTGACCGAGCCGGACATGCGCAAGCCGCTGGTCATGGTAGCCCACGAGTGGATCGGCACCATGCCCTGCAACTTCAGCCAGCGCGCCCTCGCCCAGCGCGTGATGGACGGCATCCGCGCCGCTGGCGGCACACCCATGGAGGTCAACACGATCTCCATCAGCGACGGCATCTCCATGGGCACCGAGGGCATGAAGGCCTCCCTCATCAGCCGCGAGGTGATCGCGGACTCCATCGAACTCTGCGGCATCGGCTACTCCTTCGATGCCGCAGTAATCCTCGTCGGCTGCGACAAGACCATCCCCGCCGGGGCGATGGCCGCGCTGCGCCTCAACATCCCCAGCCTCGTGCTCTACAGCGGCTCCATCGCCCCCGGACAGTGGGAAGGCCACGATGTCACTATTCAGGACGTGTTCGAGGGCGTCGGCCAGCACGCCGCTGGCAACCTGAGCGACGAGCGCCTCACCGCCCTCGAGATGGCCGCCTGCCCCGGCGCGGGAGCCTGTGGCGCGCAGTACACCGCGAACACGATGGCCACTGTGCTGGAGTTCATGGGCCTCTCGCCCATGGGCACCGCCACCGTCGGCGCCACCGACCCCCGCAAGGACGATGTCGGCATCCGCACCGGCGAACTGCTGATGGATTTGCTGCGCCGAGGCGTGAGGCCGCGCGACATTGTGACGCGGCAGTCGCTCGAGAACGGCATCATCTGCGCCGCCTCTACCGGCGGCTCCACTAACGTTGTCCTCCACCTGCTAGCCATCGCGCGCGAGGCAGGCGTGGCACTAGACATCGACGACTTCGACACCATCAGCGAGCGCACGCCGCTGATCGGCGACCTCCGTCCCGGTGGCCGCTACGTGGCGCTCGATATGGATCGCGCGGGCGGCACCCCGCTCCTCGCCAAGCGGCTGCTCGAGGCGGGCAAACTCCACGGCGATGTGATGACGGTCACCGGCCGCACCATCGAGCAGGAAGCCGCCGACGCCGTCGAGGCCCCCGGCCAGGAAGTGATTCTGCCGGTCGACAAGGCGCTGAAGCCGACCGGCGGCCTCGTGATCCTCAAGGGCAACCTCGCGCCCGACGGCTGCGTGATCAAGGTCGCTGGCCACGAGCGCATGGAGCATCGAGGCCCCGCGCGTGTCTTCGAGCGCGAGGAGGACGCCTTCGCTGCCGTCGCCGCCCGCCAGATTCACCAAGGCGACGTGGTAGTGATCCGCAATGAAGGCCCCGTTGGCGGGCCCGGGATGCGCGAGATGCTCGGCGTCACTGCCGCCCTCGTCGGCGAGGGCCTCGGCGAGTCGGTGGCGCTGATCACCGACGGCCGCTTCTCCGGCGCGACCCGCGGCCTGATGGCTGGCCACGTCGCCCCCGAGGCTGCCGTCGGCGGCCCCATCGCCGCCGTCCGCGAAGGCGACATCATCTCCTTCGACATCCCCAACCGCCGCCTCGATGTGGAGATCAGCGCCGAAGAACTCGCCGCCCGCCTCGCTGCCTGGACGACCCCCGAGCCGCGCTACGCCTCCGGCGTCTTCGCCAAGTACGCCCGCCACGTCTCCAGCGCCGCCGAAGGCGCGGTGACGCGCTAGGCAGGGCGGCAGGCACGAGGTCGCTGGATGACCATCCTCGTCGCAGGCGCATCAGGCTTCGTCGGGCAGGCGCTGCTCGCTGAACTGGCGCGCGAGGACACCGGCACACCTGTCCGCGCCCTCGTCCGCTCCGAGTTCGACGCGCTCCGCCTCCGCGAGCGTGGCGTCGAGGTGGCCACCGCCGACCTCGTCTCGCGGCGCGGCCTCGACGGCGCGGTGCGCGGCGTCGAGACGCTCGTCTACCTCGTCCACACCCTCGACCGCGCGGGTGATGTCGTCGCCAACGACGTGGAGGCCGTGCAGAACACCATGCTCGCCGCCCGCGCCGCCGGTGTGCAGCGCGTCGTCTTCCTTGGCTGCGTCGCGGCGGACGAAGCAGCCCGCGCCCGCTACCTCACGGCGCGCTGGGCGGTCGAACTCGCGGTGCGGCAGTCTGGCCTGCGCCACGTGATCCTGCGCGCCCCGCTGATCGTCGGCCGCGGCGGCACGCTCTTCGAACTGCTCCGCCGCTCCGTCGACCGCTCCCCCGTCGTCCCGCTCTTCAACTGGCGCAACACCGAGGCCGAACCTGTCGCACTCTCCGACGTAACCGTAGCCCTGACCATGGCCACACTCGACCCCGAACTCGACGGCCGCTCCTTCGATATCTGCGGCGCGGAACGCACTACGATCGGCGCGATGGTGCGCGCCTTCGGCCAGTCCAGAGGCCGCCGCCGCATCTACCTCCCGCTCCCCAGCTCCGGTGTCCTCATCGGCGAGCAACTCGCCTGGACGCTTGGCCGCCTCCCGCATCGCGAGGCGCGCCTGCTCCTCGAAACCCTGCAAGAACCGCAAGTCTGCCGCGACCCCTCCCGCCGCTTCCCCCTCGGCCGCCGCCCCCTCAACTACACGCAAACGCTCGCCGCCTTCGCCTCGTAATACACGAGACGGAAAGTGCAAAGTCTCTAGGTAGAACTAACCGCTGCCAGCGAGTGCAGTTGTTGTAGATTGACTCTCGGCCGCCTCGGCCTGTTGGGAGTGAATCGAGGCCGGAACATGGAAGCCTCAAACTGCCCGGTCTGCATGCCGTTCGGCCCCGACCCTGCCGGCATCGCTCGTACGCGGCTATTCAAGGCGCGCCTAGACACACGGGATCAGAGAACCCCGGGCAGACTGGTCATCTCAACACACGAGCGCATCCCTGCGCTGAGTGAATGGACTGAGGATCATTGGATCGAGTTTGGCCGCTTTGAGCGGTCGTTCGAGCGAGCGCTCAAGGACGCACTTGATCCCACAGAACCGCGCAAGCTCATCAATCTCGCGTGCTACATGAACTTCGCTGGCGCTGAAGGCAGACATACGCACTGGCACGTGCTGCCGTGCTACAGAAATCCCATCACCCTGACCGATTCAGAAACAGGCGAAGCAATGAGCTTCTAGGACGACTTCTTTGGCCAGCCCTACAACTTTGACCGTGAGCATTACCGGCAGATTTCGCCAGCCCTGATGACCACAATCATTCGTGCACTCCAGGAGAAACTCAAACTGAGCGGCATCAGCGACGCACAGATTCGAAGGATCGATGGTTAAGCGAAGGGCCGGCCCGGCCCGTTCGGCGAGCCTCGACCCAAGCAAGCGTGAGCGCTACGTCAGCCGTCGCACCCGCATCCACAGCGAGTCGCCCTGCGTACCGTCGCTGTTCGCCCACGTCACGCGCATCCATGCATGACGCGTGGAGCGCAGCCGGGGCGGCGGATCGTCCGGCCACAGGTCATCGTGCCCCTCGTCGATCTCGGTGAGCTCCACTGTCCCCTCCGGCGGGCGCACGAAGCGCGCCGAGGCGCTGACCTGCTCCGCCTCAGTTCGCGCGACAGCGCGGACGTGTTGCGCGAACTCCGGCCCGAAGTTACGCACCAGCAGCGCCGGCTCTCGTTCTGCGCTCGCACGCACATCCCACCCAACCGGGATCACGATGGCGACGTGTTGCCCGCTCGCTCGCGCTGCGGCGGCTTCGCCTGCAGCCCGTCCCTCAGCCGCAATTGCCTGCGCTAGGTCGCGGCGGCGGCGCTCCGCCCGGAACTGGAACAGGAACAGCGGCGACAGCACCAAGGCGAGCACGATCGTCCCCAGGATGTCGCGCCACTGCATCGTGTCCATCGCGGCGCGCTACGTCCCGAGCACCGTGCGCCATGCCGCGATGGCGAAGCCACCGTCGAGGTGCACCGTCTCTCCCACAAACATCGAGGCCTGATCGGAGCACAGCCACGCCACCGCGTTCGCGATGTCATCGGGCGCGACGTTGCGGCCCGCCGGCACGTGTGGCCGCACCTTGTTCGAGATGTCCGCGCGATACGAGTGCTCGCCTTCGGAACCTTCTACCCACCCCGCCGACAGCCCGTTCACGCGAATACCTCGAGGCACCAGTTCGACCGCGAGATAGCGCGTGAGCGACTCCAGCGCGGCTTTGCTCACTGCTACCGCCGAGTAGTCCGGCATGTACTGCCAGGCGCCCGGCGACAGCAGGTTCACCACCGCACCGCCGCCGCGCCGTTCCATGATCGGAGCCGCCAGTTGCGTCGCCGTCCACGGCCCGAACAGGTTCACGTCCATCGTCTCGTGCAGGTGCTTCGGCCGCTGGTCGATCGCCGGCCGTGGCCGTTCGAGGCCGCGCGCGGCGTTGTTGATCAGGAAGTCGAGGCCGCCCCACCCCTCGACGCGCGCGAACAACACCTGCAACGCCGCCGTGTCGCCTACGTCGGCGCGCACCGCCTCGGACTCCACGCCGCGCGCGCGGCAGTCGGCCGCAGTCACCTCCGCCTCGGTGTCCGAGCGCACATAGTTCACCAGCACATGCACGCCCTCGGACGCGAGGCGCAGCGAGATCGCCCGCCCAATGCCGCGAGAGCCGCCCAAGACGACGGCACGCTTGCCTGCCAGTGATGGATACATACCCGCAGTATCCCCGTTAGCGCTGGGGCGCGCGAGGTACCCCGAGGCTGCCGGACTCGGCGATATGGCTGATACTGGAATCACTCACCCACAGGGAAGGTCGTCCCCTGTGTAGGTGATCGATGTCGCGCTAAATTTCATCCCCTACGCCGGGCTACCGCTCGTACTGGCCCCGCGTGGGGCGCTGCTGGTGTGGCGCACTCGTCTGGCGGTGATCGCGGGTCTTGGTGGCGAGATCGTCGTCCCTACGGGGCGTTCCTCTGTACTCCGCTCTTATATGAACGCACGCGTGACAGCGACGTGACGCCACCATACTCCGGAAGAACGAACATCCTATGGAATCTCGGCGAATGCCGCCTCAGCGGGAAGCGAGCGTACCCGCCGCCACCTCCGCGCAGGCCTTGCCGAACAGCACGACCGCCTTCCGCAACTCATCCGGCGGCAGCGCCGAGAACACGAGGCGGATGCGGTTCTCGCCGCCGCCGTTCGGGTAGTAGCCGTGCCCCGGCGTGACCGCGACTCCGTACGTCTTCGCGGTCTCGAACACTCGCATAGCGTCGAGGCCCGCGCGCAGCGTCAGCCAGAGGAAGAACCCGCCACGCGGCACATCACACGTCACGTAATCGGAGCAGTGCTCCAGTACCGCTGCGAGCGCCGTATCGCGGCGCTCCTTGTAGATCGCGCGCAACTGCTCCACGTGTGCGTCGTACACGCCGGTCTGGAGGTACTCGTACACCATCCGCTGCACGAACGGCGTTGAGCCATTGTCGAAGCGCATGTACGCCAGCGCACGCACGATCGCCGGGTCAGCCAGCACCCATCCGACACGTAACCCTGTCGCAATCGTCTTCGAGAACGTCCCCACGCGCAGGATGCCTTCGCCCCGTGCGATCTGGTACAGCGAGGTTGGCGGTGGCCCCTCCAGGTCGATGCCGGTGTATGCATCGTCCTCCACTACCAGCGCGTGGTAGCGCGCCGCCAGGAGCGCGAGTTCCTCACGCCGGTGTACCGGTAGCGTCGATCCGCTCGGGTTGTCGTAGTTCGCGATCACGTAGATCAACTTCGCGGGCACGCCGATCGCACGCTGGTGCTCCAGCGTGGAAGCGAGCGACACCATCTCGATGCCATCTTCGTCCTGCGGCACATCGACAATGCGCGCTCCGCGCGCCCGGAACGACCGGATCGCACCGGGGTACGTCGGCGCGCCCGTGATCACCACGTCCCCCGGCGCGATGAACGCCGCCGCGATGTTGTCGATCGCGTGCGCACTCCCCGAGGTCAGCGTCAGATGCGCCGGAGTGACGTTCAGGCCGGTCTCCTGCGAATACCGGGCCGCGATCCACGTCCGCAGCGGTTCGTACCCCAGCGCCCCGCCATAGGTCAGCGCCCCCGCGGGATCCTGCTCAATGGCCCGCACCGCCGCCTCAGCCAGTTCGCGAGACGGCAGGCTGGCGTCGTCCGGCACCCCCGCATTGAGGTCGTATGGCAATGGCGACAGCGAGGTCGGCGCGACCAACTGCCGCGTCACGGGCGCCAGCAAGCGCTCGAAATCGGCCTCAGTCCATCGTGGCGTCGGTGCAGTCACCGAGGGAGGGTAGCGTGCAAGGCGGACGGAGAAAAGGCGCGCGAAGTTTCACTCAAAGAGCCGTAACCTCCGCCTGCACCTCGGCCATGAGGCCTTCGAGGGCCGTCACCGTCTCCCGGAACAGGCTGGCCGCGTACGAAACGCGACGCACTCCCAGGCGCTCCGCCTGCGCGAGCGAGACAGGAACGCCCCCGCGGACATTCACGTTGATGACGCCACATACCGCAATGATCGCTGGCAACGTCTCTGGCGCGGCCAGCGTGATCGGATAGATGCAGTCAGCGCCTGCCTCGAGATAGAGCCGCGCGCGTTGAGCACTAGATCCACGCCCTCAGCCCGCGCCGCAGCCTTCACCGCCGCAAGCCGTTCCGCGTGCTGCTCAGCGTCCACGGTCGGCGCGTCGCTGTGGTCATCCGAGTCTTCGAGGTTCATGTCTGCCGCACCGATCGCGATCAGCCGTTGTGCGATCTGCGCGGGCTCGAGTTGGTAGCCACCCTCGAAGTCCACCGGCACCTACACCGAGACTGCCCGGATAATCCGCGCGGCAGCGGCGACGAGTGAGTGGACGAAGCCACGCCGTTCTACCGCGCCCCGGACACCGCAGGCCCGCCCCCGCACGCAGTGATGGAAGCGATGGTGTGCGGCCTCGACTCCGCGCGTGTCGGCTGGATCATCCTGCGAGGCGGCGCGTTCGTCGGGCCGGATACCTTCTAGGATCACACCATCGCCAACCTGCGCTCCGGTGCCGAGCGCGTCCCCGCAGACGGCCAGAACTGGGTCTCGTACGTGCATGTTGATGACTACGCGGACGCGGTCGTCACCTCGTTGCGCTCCCCGCTACGCGAGGGCGTGTTCGATATCACCGCCGAGCACATCCGCAACGGCGACTACCTCGACGGGGTCGCGGATCGCTTCGGGCTGGCGAGGCCGCCTCGCGACCCCGAAGCGCCCCGGTCACGGTCGTACCGCTGCTCCAGCACCGCCGCCCGCGAAACGCTCGGCTGGGCGCTGGTGCGGGAAATCTGGCCTGCCGCCGCATCTTGAACATGTTCTGCTGCCGCACGTTTACAGCCTCGGCCTTGCCCGCAATACTCGCCACGCGATCTGACGATGGAGGTGCGGGATGCCTGAATTCGAAACGGGACTCTTCGATGGTGGTCTGCTGGCCTGCGGTGCGCTCACCACGCACGCCGGACTGGCCGACCGCCGCCCGTTCAACATCCCCGGCGACAAGCCGGTCTGGGGCCGCGACCGCCCGCTGACCGTCGACCACCAGCGCCTAGAGTTCGCCTTCAATATCCCCCGCGGCCTCGTCCGCGGCAAGGCCACCACCACCTTCCGTCCTCGCAACGACGGCCTCCGCGAGGCAGTCTTCGATGCCATCGAACTCGATGTCGCCTCGGTCACCGACGCCGCCGGCCGCGCGCTCAAGTTCACCGCCGGTGACGGCAAACTGCGCGTCGACCTCGGTCGCGCGCGCTCCGCCAGCACCGCCATCACCATC
>CAMDNW010000016.1 GCA_945903275.1 Thermoflexus hugenholtzii JAD2 | reverse complement strand
CGCGCGGAAGTCCGCCCCGCCCTTGAGCGCGAGCACTTTGGTGATCGCCGCTGTCAGCGAGGTTTTGCCGTGGTCTACGTGACCAATCGTGCCCACGTTCGCGTGCGGCTTGTTCCGCTCAAACTTCCCCTTCGCCATCGACGTCTCCTTTCCTTACGCAGTGACGCGCGAGCGAGCGCGACCCTGAATCTCGTCTGCCACATTGCTTGGAACCTGTGCGTAGTGGTCGAACTCCATCGAGTACGTGGCACGGCCCTGCGTGTTGGAACGCAGGTCAGTCGCGTAGCCGAAGGTCTCCGCCAGCGGCACCATGGCGCTCAGCACGCGTGTGTTGCCGCGTTGATCCATGCCCTGCACCTGACCACGCCGGGAGTTGATGTCGCCGAGTACGTCGCCGAAGTAGTCCTCCGGCGTCACGACCTCAAGCTTCATCACCGGCTCCAGCAGGATGGGGCCACCCGCCTCCATGGCGGCACGCATCCCCATCGAGCCAGCAGTCTGGAACGCCATTTCGGACGAGTCCACCGGGTGGAACGAACCATCGACGACCGACACAGCGACATCGACGACGGGGAAGCCAGCCTTCACACCGCTCTGCAGTGCCATCTCGACGCCGTGACGGATCGGGGTGATGTATTCGCGCGGGATCGAACCACCAACGGTGCGATCCTCGAACACGTAGCCTTGACCGGGTTCACGCGGAGCGATTTCCAGCCAGCAGTGACCGAACTGACCTCGACCACCGGACTGGCGTACGAAGCGGCCCTCAGCGCGCGCTGGTCGCGAGATGGTCTCGCGGTACGCCACCTGCGGGCGGCCGACGGTCGCCTCGACTTTGTGTTCGCGCTTCATGCGGTCGACGATGACTTCAAGGTGCAACTCACCCATGCCGGCTATGACGGTCTGGCCGGTCTCCTGGTCGAAGCGCACGCGGAAGGTCGGGTCTTCCTCGGTGAGCCGCTGGAGAGCGTCGCCCAGTTTCTCCTGGTCTTCACGCGTCTTCGGCTCGATGGCCACGGAGATGACCGGCTCCGGGAAGGTGATCGACTCGAGCACCACGGGAGCCTCACGCGAGGAAAGCGTGTCGCCTGTGAACGTGTCCTTGAGGCCGATAGCCGCACCGATGTCACCCGCGTACACCGCATCAACATCCTCGCGCGCATTCGCGTGCATCTTCAGCAGGCGGCCGAACCGTTCGCGCTTGTCACGACCGGTGTTCAGCACCTGGTCACCGCTCTTCGCAACGCCCGAATAGACGCGGAAGAAGACGAGGCGGCCCACGAACGGGTCGGAGACCACTTTGAACGCGAGGGCCGTCAGTGGCTCGTCGTCGGACGGCGGGCGCTCGAAGGTCGTGTCGGGGTCGCCGACTGCCTGCGCAATGAGCGGTGGCATGTCGAGCGGCGATGGCAGGTATGTCACGACTGCGTCGAGCATGATCTGCACGCCTTTGTTCTTCAGGGCAGAGCCGCAGAGCACCGGGGCAAACGCCGAGGCAATCGTCCCGCGCCGGATGGCCTTCTTGAGTTCGACGACATCGATCTCGTGTCCTTCAAGGAAGGATGTCATCAACTGATCGTCGTTCTCAGCGACGTGCTCCACCATCGACTCGCGCGCGGTGCGCGCGCCGTCGAGCAGATTGGCGGGAATATCGCGCACTACAACCTCGGTACCGCGCTCGCCCTCGAAGTAGATGGCTTTCATCTCGACGAGGTCGATCACGCCCTCGAAGCGGTCTTCAGCGCCGATCGGCAGCTGGAGGGGGATCGGGACAGCGCCGAGGCGGTCGACAATCATGTCGACGCAGCGCTGAAAGTCCGCGCCGGTGCGATCCATCTTGTTGATGAAGCAGATGCGCGGCACGTGGTACTTGTCCGCCTGCCGCCAGACCGTCTCGGACTGTGGCTCGACACCGGCGACGCCATCGAACACCACCACACCGCCGTCGAGGACGCGCAGCGAGCGCTCTACCTCGACCGTGAAGTCGACGTGTCCGGGGGTGTCGATGATGTTGATCTGGTGGTTGTCCCAAGCGCAGGTGGTCGCGGCGGAGGTGATGGTGATGCCGCGCTCCCGCTCCTGCTCCATCCAGTCCATGGTGGCGGTGCCTTCATGGGTCTCACCGATGCGGTGGGTGCGGCCGGTGTAATAGAGCACGCGTTCGGACACGGTGGTCTTACCCGCGTCGATATGCGCGATGATGCCGATGTTGCGTACCCGCTCAAGCGGGGTCGTGCGTGCCATATCGGTGTCGTCGTTCCTTACCCGGAGCCAGCATCCGAGTGATCCGGGGTCTCCGGAACGCTCAGGAGGCAGACGCCGGCACTACCAGCGGTAGTGCACAAACGCGCGGTTAGCTTCGGCCATCCGGTGCGTGTCTTCCCTGCGCCGAATCGCGGCGCCCGTGTTGTTAGCGGCATCCATGAACTCACCCGCGAGTCGCTCCGCCATGGAGCGACCGCTGCGGCTACGTGCGCCGGCGAGTAGCCAGCGAATCGCCAGCGCCTGACGGCGCTCGCTGCGGATGTCGACCGGCACCTGATAAGTAGCGCCGCCAACGCGCCGAGGCTTGACCTCGATCTGCGGCGTGGCGTTACGCACGGCCTGCTCGAAGACGTCGATCGGAGCGCGACCGGTCGACTGCTCGATGCGATCCAGCGCGTCATTCACGATGCGCTCGGCGGTGCTCTTCTTGCCGCTATACATCAACTTGTTGGTGAACGAAGTCACCAGCCGCGATTGGAATCGCGGGTCCGGAAGAACCGGGCGCAGCGGGGCGCGATTACGACGGGCCATGTCAGTGCTCCCCTTTCCTCGCTACGCCTTGCGGGTGCCGTACTTGCTGCGACCGCGCTTGCGGTCCTTTACACCACCGGCGTCGAGCGCACCACGGATGATGTGGTAGCGCACGCCCGGGAGATCCTTCACGCGGCCGCCACGGATGAGCACCACGGAGTGCTCCTGCAGGGTGTGGCCTTCGCCGGGAATGTAGGCAGTGACTTCGATCTGGTTGGTGAGGCGGACACGGGCGACTTTGCGGAGTGCGGAGTTAGGCTTCTTGGGGGTGACGGTTCGTACCTGGGTACACACGCCACGCTTCTGCGGCGAACCCTTAGCCGAACGCATCGTACGCGACTTGAGCGCGTTGAAACGGAAACGCAACGCGGGCGCCTTCGTTTTCTTGACGACGGGCGTCCGGCCATGACGTACCAGCTGATTGATCGTCGGCACCGTTGCTCCTGACCCACGCATTTACTAAAGGCCCGCGCGTCTCACGGACTCTGAAGACGGGCGCCCCACAGCACCCGCTTCTTGGCGTACCCCGGCGGAGGAAGACCTCGTCAAGGGCAACAGAAACGGTCGGAAGCTACGCGGTGAGCCTAGTCACGGCCGCGGCTCTCGCGAGCACGCCTGACCGCCGGTCCTCATCGCATCCTTGCCGCCGACCGTCACACGGAACCGCATGCGCAGTTCCGGAACGCGAACTTGGATGGTACGGACGGCCCCTACCTGTGTCAACGACGCTCACATGCGACGACCGAGGGTAGACGCGATTCTATAAGGGGAAAACAGAATACTTGCATATGCAACTTCTCATACTTATCGGCGAAGAAGCACTCTTCGGAAGGATTCCCGGTAGAGGGGCGCCTCAACTCCGGCCTGCCGCCGAGCCTCGGCCTGCTCACGCTGGGTCTTGAGCATCTCGGCCTCGGTGCGGCCTCGAATCTGCGAGGTGTGAGCGAGGATGGCGCGGACTTTCTTGCGTATGACGGGCTGGATGTCCACGTGGAAGTCTGGATCGCCGACGTTGGCCTGCCCGCCGAGGAGCAAGATCACCGGCCTGTGCGGCTCCAACCCTTCATCTTTATGTTCGGTAAGATAGAGGTGGTCGTCCGCAGCCGGGTAGATTGCGTCGTAGGTGGAACGGCCAACGTTGCGATGGTCGCGATGGTTGAAGCCAGGGCGGAATCCGTCCCAGGTAATGACCAGTTCTGGCCGGCGGAGGCGCATCTGGTAGACCAGTAGCGCCCGTAACTCGTCGTTATCCGGCACACCGCCGTCGTGGAACCCGAGGAATACCGGCTCAGCAGCGCCCAAACGGCGGGCGGCCTCGCGCTGCTCTTCCTCGCGGATCCCGGCGAGGCGTTGCGAGGTCATCTTCGGGTCTTTGGTGCCCTTGTTTCCGCTAGTGGCGACGACGATATCGACGTGCCAGCCCATCGAGGTGAGCACGGCCACCGTGCCGCCGCACATGAACTCACAGTCGTCCGGGTGGGCGGTGATCACCATTGCGCGCTTCGGCTCAACCGCCTCGAACAGTTCGCGTGGCGTGCGGGCGGACTCCAGCCGGGTGTTGAGCGCGTTGACCATGCCCTAGGCCCCTCCCACTGCAGCCACTTGCGCCGTCTCTGTCGTCAAACCCTCGTACTGCTCGATCAGCGAGGCGGCGACTGAGCGCCAAGAATACGCATGCATCGCCTGTGCGGCATTCGCGCCGAGCGCGTCGCGGAGCGCCTCGTTCTCCAATAACAGGTCAATTTTCTCGGCGAACGGGCTGGGACAGCGCCAGGCGATGAGGTAGCCCGTGCGGCCATCGGCAATCGTCGAGGTCAACCCACCCACCCGCGAGGCCACAACGGGAACACCGCAGGCCATCGCCTCGATGGCGACCAAGCCAAAGGACTCGTAGAACGAGGGCATAGCCACTACATCCGCGGCGCTGTAGTACTGGGCCAGCCGCTCGTGCGGCACCGCGCCTACGAGGTCCACGCGGTCGCTGACGCCGACCTCGGCCGCGACGGCCAGCAGACGGGCGCGCTCGACGCTGGCACGCGCGTCACCGCCGACGAGAATCAGCCGTACATCCTCGCGATGTGTCATTTCGGCGATCGCGCGCACGAGGATATCGAAGCCTTTCAGCGGCTCGATGCGGCCGACCGCCAGCACGATGCGAGCAGTCTGGGATAGCCCGAGGGCGGCACGGGCCTCGGCGCGGCTGCGCGGCTCAAAGCGGCCGAGGTCTACGCCGAGAGGGATCACGGCCACTTTCTGGGGCGAGACGCGGAATAGCTGGCGCAGCAACTGCCGCTCATGCTCCGTGGCCGCGACGATGCGATCCAGCGAGTGCACGAGGCGTCGCTCGGCCTCAAGGCGCTCGGGTGTCTCGTGCTCGGAGGCCCGGGCACGCAGTTTCACGTCGCCGAGGGTGTGAAACATGGCGATGTGTGGCGCAGCCCAGCGGCGCGCCAGCAGGTCGCCTGAGGCAACAGAGAGCCAGTAGTGCGAGTGGATCAGGTCGTAGGTGAGGCCCTCGCGCTCCCTGAACGCCTCGACGGCCTCGGCGAAGGCATCGACGAGGGGCGGCAAGGCCTCTTTCTCCAGATGTTCGACGGGGCCGGCGGTGATATGGACGAGGCGGGCGCCGTTGCCGAGCGCTTCGATTTCTGGGAGCGCGGGTTCTGTGCGGCGGGTAAATACATCGCAGGCCACGCCCGCTTCGGCGAGTTGAGCGGCTACCTCGCGGACGTAGACGTTCATCCCACCGGTCTCACGCCCGCCCAGCGGGGCCAGTGGCGAGGTGTGGAGCGAGAGCATTGCGACGCGCATTGGGGCGGCCTGCGTCTTATTCCCGTCCGGGCCGGATGAGGCTGAGGAACTCCTGACGGGTGTTGAAGTCCTCGCGGAAGCGACCGCGCATGGCGGACGTGACCATAGTGGAGCCGGGCTTGCGGACGCCTCGCATAGTCATGCAGAGGTGCTCGGCCTCGATGACCACGCCCACGCCCTTCGCGCCAAGGACATCCTCGAGGCAGCCCGCGATCTGGCCGGTGAGCCGCTCCTGCACCTGCGGGCGGCGGGCAAAGACCTCGACGGCGCGGGCGATCTTGGAGAGACCGACTATCTTACCGTTGGGGAGGTAGCCGATGTGTGCCTGCCCGTGGAAGGGGAGCAGGTGGTGCTCACACATGGAATAGAAGGGAATCTCGCGGAGGATGACCATCTCGTCGTGAGCTTCTTCGAACACGACGGACAATATCTCGACCGGATCCTCGTCGAGGCCGCTGAAAATCTCTTCGTACATACGGGCGATGCGGGCGGGCGTATCGCGCAGGCCGTCGCGCAACGGGTCTTCGCCAATCGCCTCGATCAACTCGGTCATGAGGCGCTGGACACGCTCTTGATCGACACGGATTCCGGAAGCAGAAGTGGCCACTGAACACCCTCACGCCCGCGTACAAGCGGGAAATAATCGTAGCACGGCACCGGGAGCCGCGGACACTAGCGCCAGCCGAGGCTCCGCGCGGCGGCGTCAACGTCGGCTGCTACTTCGTGCCGCTTCACCTCGATGGTCATCGCAGTGTCGGGATCCTTCAGGCCATGGCCGGTCAGGATACAGACAGCGGTGAGGCCAGCGAGCGATGCGCCGCCTACGGCCCGCTTCAGGAGTCCCGCGACGGAAGCGGCAGAAGCAGGTTCGCAGAAGAGGCCTTCCTCGGCAGCGAGCCTGCGGTAGGCAGCGAGAATCTCGTCGTCGGTCACAGCGTCGATGGCGCCGCCAGACTCCTCGCGGGCGCTGATGGCGCCGTCCCACGAAGCGGGGTTGCCGATCCGGATGGCGGTCGCGATCGTCTCGGGGTTCCCGACGGGGTGGCCGAGTACGAGCGGCGCCGCACCGTTGGCCTGAAAGCCCCACATCTGCGGGCGCTTCGATGATCGTTCGAGGCGCAGGTACTCGGAGAAGCCTCGCCAGTAGGCGGTGATGTTGCCAGCGTTGCCGACCGGGATGCAAAGAAGGTCGGGGGCGTCGCCGAGATCATCGACGATCTCGAAGGCCGCGGTCTTCTGGCCTTCGATGCGGTACGGGTTCACGGAGTTCACGAGCGCCACGCCGGGCCGCTCCGCCAGTTCGCGGGCGATGCGGAACGCATCGTCGAATGAGCCATCAACGGCGACGATCTCCGCACCGTGGGCGACCGCCTGCGCCAGTTTGCCCATCGCGATGCGGCCAGACGGCACGACGACGTAGGACGGAATGCCATAGCGAGCGGCGTAGGCTGCGGCGGAAGCGGAGGTGTTGCCAGTGGAAGCGCAGAGCAGCGATGTTGCGCCATGCTCGATGGCCTTCGCGACGGCCATCACCATGCCGCGATCCTTGAACGAGCCGGTCGGGTTGGCGTACTCGAGTTTGAAATACAGACCGGCAAGGCCGAGTTCCGGGCCGATGCGGCGCGAACGGACGAGCGGCGTACCCCCTTCACCTAGGGTCACCATCGGCGTGTTTGGCGTGACGGGCAACAGCGCCGCGTACTTGTCGAAGATAAAATGCGCGCCGGGTTCGGTCATAGCGGCTGCTCCTGTGACGCTTCGCCGGTGCGTTCGGCGAGCCGCACCAGTAATTCGCGCGCCGCCCGCGCCTGCCGGTCGATCTCGTCCGACTGGCGGCGGCCAGCTTCTTCCGCCGCCACTGTCGCGCGCTGGAAATGATCTAGCAACACACCGCGCTGGGCTTCCACTTGCGCAGCGAGCTCGTCCATGCGGCGCATCGAACTATCGAAACGCGCCAGCAAGAGACGCCGCTCCTCGCTGGCCTCGGCTCGTGCGGTATCGGCAGTGAGTACGCGCTCATCAAGGCTGGCAAGGCCGTCCTCCAGCCGCTGGCGGAGCACGCGGTGTTGCTCGATGAGGTTGGCGATGGACTCCTCGCGCTCGACGACACGCTGCAACGCCGTCACGTCATCAAACAGCCGCTGGCGGTCGTTGCGCAGTTCACCAGCCTGCGCCTCGACGACCCGCAGGCGTGCTTCGATTCGTGCGACCTCGTCATCGATACGGCCAGTAGCGCTCGTCCCGTGATGCGCAGCATCGGTGAAGGCATCGAGGCGTGCGGCGAGTGCGGCGACACGGGCGGCCAGTTGCTGGCCTGCTGCGTCGCTGGCTGCGAGGCCGCCGCCGAGGTGCGCCTGCCGCTCACCGGCCGCAATGCTGCCTTGTTCGAGGTTGGCCACGCGGTCGCGCAGTTCAAGCAGAGCGCGCTCCAACGACTGACCGGAGTCATGCTCGCCGCCTTGCTCGCGCTCGGTAGCGGAGCGTTGCTCTCGACACAGCGAGGATTCCTCGGCGACGCGCTCTTCAAGTGCGCTCACGGCCTGGCGTAACTCCCGCACGGTGTCCTGACCAGCCTCGTGACGGCGCGTACGGCCATCGATGATGTCGAGTGCCACCCGCAGTTCGCTGACCTCGTGCTCGCGAGCGCCGAGCGCCGCCTGCAACTGAGCGGCTTCGCGTGTCAGGGTTTCGATGCGTGCGAGCACGCGAGCGACCTGCTCATCCACCCAGGCGGCTGAAGCCTCGGGGGCGGTCACATCAGCCAGCCATCGCAAGGACATTGCCAACCTCGACCACTACGTCCAGGGCACGGATTTCCGCGAGTGCGGCATCGCGTGCAGCGCCGGTCGCGTGGTGTGTCGTGATCACGAGTTCGGCGGTGCGGGCGTCGTCGTCGGTCTCGACCTGGAGCACGGAAGCGATGCTGATCGCCTGTCCGCCGAGGATGCCAGCGATAGCCGCGAGGACTCCGGGCTGATCCTGCACGGTGACGCGCATGTAGTAGCGCGAACGGTGCATCCCAGGCGGATGAATCGGCAACTTGCGGTGCTCGACCGCCTCGGCGGGGCGGCGTCCGGCGACGATGTCGCGGGCGACATCGAGCACATCGGCGAGCACAGCGCTGGCGGTGGGGGCCGGGCCCGCGCCGCGGCCCTGGAATTGCACGCGGCCCACGAGGTCGCCTTCGATCTGGATGGCGTTCAGCACGCCGTCGACCTTCGCGAGCGGCTCGTCCTTCGCGATGAGCGTTGGCTGGACAGAAGCAACCACACCGCCATCGACCAAGCGACCAGTCGCGAGCAGTTTGATCGTGTAACCGAGCGCGTCGGCATACTTGAAGTCGCGCGCCGCCAGCCTCGTAATCCCCTGCTTCGCTACGTCGTCCGGTGAGATGGCCACGTGGAAGGCAAGGCCGCAGAGGATGGCGAGTTTGTACGACGCGTCGGTACCCTCGACATCAGCAGTGGGGTCGGGCTCGGCGTAGCCGAGGCGTTGCGCTTCCGCGAGGGCGACCGCGTAGTCGGTACCGGTCTGGGACATCCCAGTCAGCATGTAGTTGGTGGTGCCGTTGATGATCGCCGTAACGGCGGTCACGTCATTCGCCAGTAAGTCGCGCGAGAGCGGACTGATGATGGGGATGCCGCCACCGACCGCCGCCTCGTAGAGCAGCCGAACGTTGTGCGCGGCGGCGACCGCGAGCAGCGCCGCGCCGTGCTTCGCCATGACCTCTTTGTTCGCGGTCACCACGTGACGACCGGAAGCCAGTACGGCCTCGATGTATTCGCGAGCGGGGTGTTCGCCGCCCATGAGTTCGATCACCACCTCGATAGCAGGGTCGGCGAGGATGTCTTCAAAATGCGAGGTGAGGACCGAGGCCTCGACACCGTCGCGTGCGCGCGCAGTATCGCGCACGAGAACACGTCGCAGCAGCAGCGGACGGCCGATGTGCACGGCGTATCGCTCGTGCCCCGCACGGAGCGCGGCGATCACGCCAGCGCCGACATTGCCGGCGCCGAGCATGGCGACGCCGACTGCGTCAAGGGGCACTGGGCTGCCTCACGGCTTTCGTGTATCGAGCGACCGCCTGGTTGCGTATCCATTCGTCCTCGGCGGACGAGAGATCACGTTGCACTTGCAGATCGGCGCGCTGCTCGCCCAGCCAGGCAGTCAAGCGCTCAGCTGCAAGCTTGTCGCGCTGATCCGCCGTGAATTCGCGTTCTTCGTCGCGTGCGATGACCTTATAAACCTCGAAAAACTGCTGGTTCGGCGTGACCGCGGAGACGTCACCAGGCTTCATGGCGACGGCGACTGTGCGAATCGACTCCCTCAGTTCCTGGGGCAGCATCCAATCGAGGTCACCGATCGGCCCGCTATCCGATGCGCTGTTCACCTCCGCCACCTGCCCGAAGTCGACACCCGGACGCAGCACGACCTCACGCACCTGATCTGCCTTCGCGCGATCGGTCAGCCGGGCTACCGCAAAGTGAAGTTGCAGGCCGGCCTTGGGGAGCTCCTTCACGAGATGCTCTTTCAGGCGCTTCTCCAGCACCTGGGCGTAGACGATCTGTTCGAGTTCCGCCTTGCTGATACCCGTGCGATCGAGCCGCAGGCTCAACGCCTTCGCATACTGGTCATCAGGCAATGGAGTCGGTGTTGCACTAGCTATCCCCGCACCTGTGGCAGCAGACGACAACGTCGGTTGCGGAGGAAGGAATAAGGTGCGCATTTCGCGTTCGAGGTCTTCAGCCGTCAGGTCGCCGACAACTGCGTTCGCACGTGCGCGAATTATCGCCTCGCGCTCGAATTGATCGAATGTCTTCGGGACGATCTCCAGGGGATCGCGAGGAGCGAGGGCTGGTTCGCTGAGCAGCAGATACACGGCTCTACGTTCGATATCTCTGGCGGTGAACTTCTGTTCGTCGACCGTCAGGACATGCTCACGCGGCGGGAGATAACGAGTGAAGTAGTAGCCGATGGCGATCACGATCACGGCGACCAAGACGACCGCGACGGTCGCGATAATGGCAAGCCGATCAGTCCCACTCTCGGGGCCGCGCGGCTGAATGCGTCGTGAGGGGGCGCGCTGCGTGGTCATCCCGGCCACCTGTGGGTAGTCCCTTCTCTGGCGGCGGGAGCAAGCCGTGGGGAGGGCACTCTGCCTGAGCGGCTCGTCATGCTCGCCACCCTCACCCGGCGGCTATCTTGCGGGCTGGTTAGCGGCGACCGGTGGATGAGCGACCGCTACTGAGGATACCGGAGTACCGATCGTGCTCGGCAGTGTACGGGAGCAGCGCTACTTGGCGGGCGCGCTTCACCGCGGTAGCGACGCCGCGCTGGTGCTTGGCGCAGGTGCCTACCTTGCGGCGCGGCTCCAGCTTGCCGCGGTCGGTCACGTAGCGGCGGAGCATCGAGACATCCTTGTAGTCGGGCTGCTCGATCTTTTCGATGCAGAAGTTGCAGCCGCGGCGCCGCGCGCCGAAGCGCCGCCCGCCACTGCCTCGATCATCGCGGTCGCCGCCGCGGTCACGATCGCCGCGATCGTGCGACGGGCCGTCGAAGCTGGGGGCGTTCATTTCTTCGGTCGTCATGGCTGCTCTCTCTGCTGTGTTGCTGATGCCGCTTAGAACGGCAGATCGTCTGGATCGATATCACCACCGGCGTCTGCGCCGACGGGCATACCTGGGTCAAATGATTCACCACGTCCGCTGCCACCGCCAGCAACGCCACCCAGGAAGCGGACGGTCTGTGCGATGACTTCGGTCATGTAATGCTTCTGTCCATCCTGTCCGTCCCACGAACGAGTCTGCAAGCGCCCTTCGACGTAGACCTGACGGCCTTTCGTAAGGTACTGCGAGCAGAGTTCAGCGAGCCGGTCAAACGTGACGATGCGGAACCACTCGGTACGATCCTGCTGCTGTCCAGCGCGGTCGGTGTAGCGCTCGTTGGCGGCGATGCTGAAGTTGGTCACGGCGGTGCCGTTGGCGGTATAGCGCATCTCCGGGTCTGCCCCGAGATTGCCAATCACCATCACTTTATTCAGCGTCATGTGTCACCGTCCCCTTCTCTGGGGGAGATGCCTACTCAGCGACCGCAGGCTCGGGCTCGCGCACGGGCTCTTCGTCGCTACCGGGTTCCTCATCAGGCTCGTCACGCATCTCGCGCTCTTCACGCGGGGCGGCATCGTCGCGCGGAGCGTCGAATGCGCGGTCGCGGTCGCGGTCGTCGCGCGTGCGGCCACCGGAGGTGCGCGGGATGATGCCAGAGATCAACATGTGGCGGATGATCTCTTCGGAGATAACCAGCGCAGCCTCGACACCGACCGCACCGGCTGGTGGCATCTTGAGGGTGGTAAGGACGTAGGTACCCTCAAAGTACTGGCGGATCGGGTAGGCGAGCCGGCGGCGGCCCCAGTTGTCCGTGGTGAGGATTTCGCCGCCCACGTTCTGGATGAGCGCGTCCACGCGCTCGATGACGTTGGCGACATCGTCCGCGGGCACGCGCGGGCTGACGATGTAGAGCAGTTCGTATTCGTTCAAGCGATCCCCCAACACAGGCCTATCCCGGCCCGGGACACCATACACCAGACGCCGTCAGATGGCGGCGCCAAATGGTCGCCACTCGCCTCGGGGCAATGAGTATAGAAAGGCGTTTCGGCGAGGGTCAACGCCGAGAGGCCTAACTGACCGAAGGCCACGTGCTACTCCTGAGCAGATCGCCAGTCCTAGGCGAAGCTGAGCCGGAATCCCGAGACGGGCAACGTCGCGTCCTAGACTCCACAGAGGGGCGCCAAGCGGTCGAGCGCTCGCAACTCGATTCGAGCCTCCCGAAGCGCCTCGAACAGATCACTCACCCGATCCATTCGATCCTACGTAACCGGCGAGCGGCTGATGTAATTGCCGGGGCCACCGTCCGGGCCAACCCACTGAAATGTCTCGGCGGGCAGCGTGTAGCGGTAGAGCGGCATGATTCGCAACCGCTCCAGCCAAGCGTACTCGATGTGCGCGACGGCACGGGCATCCGAGGCGCCGAACCAGCGGTCACGGTCAGCCTGAGAGGTGTGGGGGCAGTCGCGGGGGAAGCAGTAAGTGAAGGCGTGCTCCTAGTCGACCGCCCAGACGAGCGGTTCGGTGATTTCGGGGCGATGCGACATCAGTCGAGGTAGAAAGATCGCAATATCTGGATGCTCGGAGAAGTGGTAGAGAGGCGACCAGCGCACGTGCTCTGCATCAGGGTGTGCTGACGAGTACATCATGCCTAACCCGTGTAACCGAACACGCCACCACCATCATTTCCCGCATTGAACCAGTTGAAAGCCCTTTGCCAGCCAACACGAAATGCCTCTAGGCCTTCGCCACGCTGGACAGGATCAGCAGCAAGCCATCGCTCTTCAACAAGCCGGAAATCTATAGCATCCCACCCGGCCTTGAAGGCTTCGCGTGGGACTTCCCCGCTGATCGAGTTGCGAGAAGACTAGTGCTGCCATGCGAGCATCGCAGCTTCCCCAGCATGACCTATTGAATGCCCTAGGCAGACACTACCTGGGCCGAAGAACGTCTCGATGGCCTCGTCGGCCCAATCTTGTACGCCTCTGCGATATACCGGGTAATGCAAGTACTCAACCGTTGATATGCAAAGATCACAAACCACGTCTTCGATTTGGCTAGATATGTTCCGACCGACCGTGGCCAACACCTTCTCCCTCGAAGGAGGAGCACCCAAACCACCAGCGCAAGCAATGCCTTCACCAGCGAATGGGTTACGCCAGTGCATCTTTCGTGCCATCACTCAAGCACCTCTCAAGGAGGAGATCACGATAACCGGCAGAAGTAGACAACGGATGCTTCGGTCAGCGAGTAGCAGCGGACATAGGAATGCGTTCGACTACGGCCTTGGCCACGAGGCCGATGACATCGACACCCTCGCAGAGCATGGTGCCGGGGGTTTGGCAGGTCGCAGAGCCAGCGGCGGCAGCGAGGGCGAGGGCGTAGGCCCAGTCGTGTTCGCGCATGAGTCCGCAGATCAGGCCGCCTGTGAAGGCATCGCCTGCGCCGACCGCTGAAACCACGTCGACATAGGGCGGACGGACAAGGAAGTCGCCATCTGCTGTTACCGCAATCGCTCCATCTGAGCCGAGCGTCACGACCACATTGGGGACGCCCCACTCGCGGACGAGACGCGCCGCCTGCAGCGCTTCGTCTTCATCCTCGATGGTCTGGCGGGTGAGGCGAGCGAGTTCGTGGTCGTTGATCTTCAAGAGCGTGGGATGAGCACCGGCATCGAGCACCGCTTTCACGATAGGGCCGTCGGCATCGAGTGCCGTCTGCGTGCCGTGTTCGTCCGCCATACGGATCAGATCGGTGTAAATCGCGGGGTCACCGGGCGGGGGGATCGAGCCGGCGAGGACGAGCCAGCCACCTTCGCGCACGCGGCGGCGGAGGCGGTCGCGAAGTTGCGCACCAGCCTCGGGGCCTACTTCCGGACCAGGGAGTGCGAGTTGGGTGTGGGTGTGAGTGGCACGGTCAAGGACGGTAATGTTGGTACGGGTTTCGCCGGGCACGTAGATGAAATCGCAGCCGATGCCACTGTCTTCAAGTTGCTCGATGATCTGGCGGCCGCGGGCGCCGGCGGCGAAACCGGTCGCCAGCGCCTCGAAGCCGAGTGTCTTGAGGACGCGCGCGACGTTGATGCCCTTGCCGCCGATATCAAAGCGCATGTCGAGCACGCGGTTGGTATCAGCGGGCGCGAAGTGCTCGACCTCGACGGTTTGATCCAGCGCGGGATTGAGGGCGACGGTGATAATCATGGGGAGCGCACACTCCGGCGCGCGGCGTCATGCTGCGTTGACGCCTTCTATCATATGGACGGCGTTCGCGAGAGCGCTAGCCCCCACGTGCGATGGCGAGTGCGAATACTGCCGCCACACCAGAATCGAGGAGCGCGCGGGCGCAGGCATCGAACGTTGCGCCGGTGGTGGTCACAGCATCGACGAGCAACACGCGCTTCGGTATGGCTGCCGAGCCATTTACATGGGGTACACCGAACGCGCGCGAAATTCTGCGAGCGACTCACGGCATCCAGTCCAGCCGCGGGGGCGTCACCCGTACGCGGCGCAGCAATCGAGGCTCACAAGGGACACCAAGGCGCTCCGCAACAACCGCAGCGAGCAGGGCGGCCTGGTTGTAGCCGCGCTGCCGCTCGCAACGGGGGTGGAGCGGGACAGGCGCGACGGCATCGATGGGCCAGTTTGACGGCACGACGGCAGCGGCCTCGGCGAGCGGTTCGAGGAGTGCGCTGATACCCGCGAACTTCGCTTCCAGCAGCGCACGGCGGGCGACGCCGTCGAAGCGGAAGGGCGCACGCAGGGCCTGAAACGCTGACGGAGCGGCGGTACAGGCGGCGCAGGTACCAGTGATACCGGGGCGCCAGCAGCGGAGGCAGCGGGGAGCCTCAGCGTGGGTAAGGGTGCGGAGGCACTCTGAATGGAGCGCCGCGCCGAAGCGACCACAAGCCACACAACGCTGCAGGAAGAGCGACTCGGCGGCCTCGCGGAGCAGCAGACGCATCGTCATCGGCGGCATCACGGGCCGGAGCACGGCGAATCTATACTGATGGGGCAGCCGAGGAGTCAGCGCGTGCACGTCACCGTAAAGTTATTTGCTGGCCTCCGTGAAGCAGCGGGGGCGAGCGACCTTGAGGAACAATTCGACGGCGACAGCCTGACCGTCGCGGAATTCACGCAACGTTTCGCTGACCGGCGTCCGGCGCTCAAGGCACACCTCGAAACCGTCGCTGTGGCGGTGAACGAGGAGTACGCGCGCGGCGGAGAAGCGATCCACGATGGCGATGTGGTGGCGCTGATCCCGCCGGTCGCCGGCGGGAGTGAGACGCCGCGCTTCCTCGTGACAGCAAACGTGCTGGATCGGGACGCGCTACGCGAGCTGGTGCGGACGGACGCCTCGGGGGCGATGGTGCTGTTCGAGGGGATCGTGCGCAACCACCACGAGGGACACGCGGTGTTGCGGTTGGAGTACGAGGCGTACGCGCCGATGGCCGAGAAGCAGATGGCGGCGGTCGCCTCGGAAGTGCTGGCGGAGTACGAGGGCCGCGAGGTGCATGCGATCGCCTCGCATCACCGGGTGGGGGAGCTGGGCATCGGCGATGTCTCGCTGCTGGTGGCAGTGTCGGCGGCGCACCGCAAGGACGCGCTGGAGGCAGCACTGCGGGTGATCGACCGCATCAAGGAGACCGTGCCGGTGTGGAAGAAGGAATACGGACCGGACGGCGCGACCTGGCAGGAGGGGGTGCTGCCGGTACCGGGGCCGCGGGAGTAGCCGATGCAATCGAACGATGTCCACGAGAGTCTGCTGCTCGCGTACGACGAGGCGCGAAAGCGGCACCGGCAGGTGTTGGAGCGATTCTTCCCGGTGGCGTCCTATGGACACGGCCAACGGTTCGAACGGCCGGGCGAGCGGCCGAGTGCCGATGACCTCGAAACGCTCACGCGGCTCGCGGACGAGGAGCGGGCGGCGCACCGGCTGTGGGTGGAGTCGTTCGGGCGGCGATAGGTTGCTACGTGGTTAGCCCAGCCGGTAGTCCGGCGCGGTGATCTCGTACATCACGGAGACGTGGAGGTCGCCGAGGCGCGAGGCAATGCGGGCGTCGAGTTTGCTCATCTCGGTGTTGGTGGTGATAACGGTGGGCATGCGGCCTTCGTAGCGGTAGTTCAGGATCTGGTAGAGCTTCTCCTGCGCCCACGGCGTGGTCTGGTGCGCTCCGAGGTCATCGAGGATGAGGACGGGGGCTTCGCGGAGGCGAGCGAAGATGTCGTCGTAGCGCTGGTTGGAGTCGGGGGCGAAGGTGGCGCGAAGGTCATCGAGCAGGTCGGGGACGTTGGCGTAGCAGACGCTGTCGCCGGCCTCGAGGCGCTCGTTGGCGATGGCGGCGGCAAGGTGGGTCTTGCCCCGGCCGCTCTCACCGAGCAGCACGAGCCAACCGGTAGGTTGCTGCGCCCATTTCTTCGCCTCGCGGTAGGCACCTTCGAGCACGGCGTTGCGGCCGCGAACCGACTTTCCGGCGGGGCGAAACGCCTCGAACGTGTATTCGGCGAGGCGCTTGCGGGTCATGCCGCCGATGTTCGTGTAACGGGGCTGCTCGCGGTCGGCGAGCACGAAGACCTGCGACAGGGCGGGGTCGGTGAGGCGAGCGCCGAGGCGAGCGTCGATCTCCTCGGGTGAGCGGTCGCAGGTGAAGACTGTCGGCAGGGCGGCGTGGAAGCGGTGCGAGACGACCTGATAGAACTTCTCACGCGCCCAAGGAGTGGCGGAGTAAGCATCGAGATCGTCGAAGATCGCGACGGGCGAGTTGCGAATCTGTTCCAGCAGTTGTTCGTATGGCACCTCAGCGTCATCGGCATACGAGGCGCGCAACTGGTCGAGTAGGTCGGCGACGGAGAGGAAGAGCGCGGGGACGCCTCGCTCGATCGCGCGGTTGGCGATGGCAGCGGCGATATGCGTCTTGCCGGAGCCGGGGACGCCGGTGAGCACGAGCCAGCCTTCCGGCTGATCGGCGAAGCGGTGAGCGGCCTCGACGACATGGGCATAGCGCTCCTGCGCCGCGGTAACTGTAGAGCGGCCTCGGGGCAGAAGCGAGGCAAAGGTGAAGCGTTCAAGGGAGCCGAGGCGCGAGTAGCGCAGCAGCCGATCCTGGCGGGTGCGTGCGTCTTCGTCGCGCACGCACCCGCACGGCTGCGGCTGGCCGAAGTTGGGATCGGTGAGGTCGCTGGTCACGCGCACAAAGCGCGCCCCGTCGCAGATGGGGCAGACGCGTTCCTGAGCCGCAGCGCCTTCGCTACGAGCGGAGGATGAAGCGGTCGTACGGCCCGTGGTCACGATCGCGGTCTGCGCGCGAAGTAGCGCTTCCAGTCGTTCCATCGTCTTTGCCCTCCGTTTCCCAGCGTTCAAGGACTGCCTCGGCATACCGCCACGAGCGCGCGTTGCGCTGGGCGGCGAGCCGTAGCGCCTCGGTGATCCAGTCCTCGGGCCAGCGGTCTACAGCGCGAGCGAGCGCCTCGGCGACCGCAGGCGAGAGCATACCGATCTCCTGCTCGTACACCTGTGCCGCACGGGCTGGGCGATCCGAGGCGGGCACCGCGCCCATGGCTACACCGCCGGGGACTTCGAGTGCGCCCGATTTAATACGCGGCAACGCGCGGCGGCCAGCCTCGTTGTTCACGAGATAGAGCGTGTCGCCGTCAGTCAGGGAGCACATCAGCAACGTGCCGCGCTCGATTGCGGCATCGAGCGCGGCGGGGAGCACTTCGACGCCACCGCATGGGGCGAGCGAGCGCACGAGCGGCGCTTCGCGTTCGAGCGCGGAACGGCGGACGGCACGGAGCGCACCACGCTGGCGGCCGATCGCGTAGAGCGTGTAGAGCGTCACGCGCAGTTCGGCTTCATCCTCTATGTCCGGGACCACCTCGGCGAACAGTTGCGCGGGCAGCGTGACCGCCACGCCACCAGTGACGAAGCCCGCGAATGACTCGGTGGGCATGGAGATGCGCCTAGCCGAAGTACTCAGGCTCGCGGAGCACGAGATCCTGGAATGAGGCGGTGCGGTTGCGGAAGCGGACGGTGACGGTATCCGTGGGCCCGTTGCGGTGCTTGGCGACGATCAACTGCGCCAGGCCGCTCGGGTGCTGGCCGCCGGGGGCATCGGGATGCTGCTGCTGCCACTCCTCGGGGGTGAGGTAGACATCCTCGCGGTAGATGAACATCACGATGTCGGCGTCCTGCTCGATGGAGCCGGACTCTCGGAGGTCGGAGAGCATCGGGATGTGGGGGGTACGCGTCTCGACGGCGCGGGAGAGTTGAGCGGCGGCGATCACGGGAACGTGCAGTTCGCGGGCGAGTTCTTTCAAGGCGCGCGTGATCGCGCCAACTTCGTTGGCGCGAGTGTCGGAACGACCAGCGCCGTGCAGCAACTGGAGGTAGTCAACGATCACGAGGTCGAGACCGACCTCGGTCTGAAGGCGGCGGCACTTGGCGCGGATCTCGGGCACGGTGAGCACCGCTGAGTCGTCGATGAAGATGTTGGACTCGGCGAGCGTGCCGATAGCGTGCATAATACGCGCCTCTTCGGCCTCGGTATGCATGCCAAGGCGGAGGCGCGTCGAATCGACATCGGCCTCGGAGGAGAGCAGGCGCATCGCAAGTTGCTCACCGGCCATCTCGAGGGCGAAGAAGGCGACGGTACCGTGCTGGCCGACCGCGGCGTTGCGCGCGAAGTTCAGCAGCAGCGACGACTTGCCGACACCAGTACGGGCAGCGAGCACGATCAAGTCGCCGCGCTTGAACCCGCCGAGGAGTTGGTCCAGATCCATGAAGCCGGTACGGACGGCGACCGCCATCGCACCATCGCCCTCACCAGGGTCTTCCAGAAACGTATCGAGCAGGTCGCGGAGACGCTTGAAATCGCCGGACGCCTCGGCGCTGCGGATGCCGAGCAACAGGCCTTCGGCCGCGCCGAGCACGCGGGAGGCATCGGGGCCGCCTTCATAGGCGAGCTGGGCAATCTGGCCGGCGGCTTGGATCAGGCGGCGGTAGAGAGCGTCGCGGACGACGATGCGCGCGTGCGCCTCGACGCCCGTGGCGGAGAAGTGGCGGCCAGCGATCTCGACGATAGCAGGCTCGCCGCCCATCGCATCGAGGTGACCGGCGCGATCGAGCTCGTGCGCGAGGGTGGGGATGGTGATCGTCTCGCCGCGTTCGGCAAGAGCCATGCAGGCCTCGTAGGCCCAAGCGTGCTGCTCACGGAAGAAGTCGTGCGGCTGGAGGATCGGGAGGACGCGCGCGTAGGCATCCTCGTCGAGCAGGAGGGCGGCGATGACCGCCTCTTCGGCACTGACATCGTGCGGCGGGAGTCCGGGTGCGGGGCGGGATTCAGGCCGGAGTGGGGCCGGCCTGCCCGTCGTTACCATGCCGCAGGGGCGCGGAGATTCCGCGCCGTGGGATTACTCGGTGGCAGGCTTTTCATCGGCGTCAGCATCAGTGTCGTCATCGCCGGCCATCCCGTCAGAAACATATAGGCCCGGCTCCGACGCGTCAGCGGTGATCCCTACGGCAGACGAGGTGCGATCCTGAGTGATGTCTTCGAGAGGCGCTGGCGGAGCCAGCATCTCTGCGACGGCAGCATCCACGCCTTGCGGCGCTTCCGCATTCACGACAACCACCTGCACTTCCGTCGTCACGTGACGTGACAACCGAAGCGACACGGAGTACACCCCGACCTGACGGATCACCTCGGGCAGCAGTACGCGACGCCTGTCCAGTTCTTCGCCGAGAATCTCCCCAGCCTTCTCGGCGATGTCAGCATTTGTGACAGAACCGTACAGACGTCCCTGCTCTCCGACGCGAACAGCCATTACGAGCGGGTGGCCCTGCAACTTGCCGACGAGTTGCTGAGCCTGCTCGTCCAGAGACTGCTGCCGAACCTCTTCCTCAGCCACAAGCCTTTCGGCCTGCTTGAGAACGGTCGGCGTTGCCGGTGCGGCATAGCCGCGCGGCAGGAGATAATTCCGGGCGTACCCATTGGTTACGGTTTTCACCTCACCACGAGTGCCCGAACCCTCCACGGTCTCCAGAAATAGCACCTTCACGTCGGATTACCCTTTCGGCGTGTCGGAGCCGGGACGCCGCCTACTATGCGGTGCACAACCAGACCCAACCGCCACTTACCAACGCGCTTGTCCCAAGACCCCACGATGTGACGCGAGATGTGTGACTTCAGCGTGGATTGCCTGTGAACGGAGTGACAGGGTACCTGCGCTGAGAGCGAGCGTGCAATTGCCGGTGAGCCGAGTCCTTTACCGCAAGCGGCGATGCTATTTCCAAGTAGAACACATATACTGCCATTGTCAAACAAACGTTCTTATTAGCGAAGAGCAGACCCCATTCTCGATGACACCAAGAGTGCCTTTGCCTGCCAGTTTTGAGAAGGGCGTAACCGTGGCCCCAGTGTGCGAGGGCGAGTTCGTAGCCGATGTCAGCCTCGAAGTCGTTGTCGGGCTTGCGGCGGATGCCGGCGTGCCGATCGGGATGTCACCGCCGTGCAGCGTGATGGCGAGCTGGAAGCGGCGGCTGGGCACCTCCCGCTGGTAATCAAGGAGTATGCGGTGGAGGCGGCTGGTCGCCTCGGGTGCATTAAGGTCGTCGTCGTAGAACTCGAGAAAGGGAGGATCACGTACATCGCTGGTTCGTCGTTAGGGGCGAAGTCGCGCAAGATGAGGCGCGGGGTTTTGATGCGCATCGAGACTAGAGACCACTGAGGATGCGCCCCAAGCCGCCCTCATGCGCCTCGCGGATGTCGGCAAGGGCGGCATCGATGGGGCCAAGACGGAGGCGGTCGCCGGTGGCGAGGCCGAGCACGGCGCATGGCACGGCAGCGGCCTGGGCGAGGGTGCGGACAGCCTCGGCGTCTTGGGTGGCAACTAGGAACCGGGACTGCGCCTCGCCGAAGAGCGCGGCGTCGAGGCGTGTACCGAGTACGGCTCCTGCGGCCTCGATGCCAATGCTGCCGGCGAGTGCGCATTCGGCCAGCGCGACGGCGAGACCGCCGTCGGAGCAATCGTGCGCGGCGGTGAGCAGGCCTAGCGCGTGGGCATCCAGCACGATGCGCTGCACGCGTGCCTCGAAGTCGAGGTCGATGCGAGGAAGACCAGCGACGGTGTTGTGCGCGGTCGCGAGGTATTCGCTCCCAGCAAGCGTCAAGGCGTCTTGCGCAAGGGTCGCGCCGAGCAGAAGCAGCGTGTCGCCCGCGCGCGGCGCGCAGGTGAGAGCGCGGCGCACGTCAGCGACGATGCCCAACATGCCGATAGTCGGGGTCGGCAGCACAGCGCCGTTGGGAGTCTCGTTGTAGAGCGAGGCATTGCCGGAGACGACCGGCGTACCGAGCACGCGGCAGGACTCGGCGAGACCGATGATCGACTGCTCGAGTTGGTAGGCGACCTCGGGACGCTCAGGGTTGCCGAAGTTGAGGCAGTCGGTCACGGCGACTGGCGTACCACCGACGGCAACCACGTTGCGGGCAGCCTCGGCGACGGCGATCTGCGCACCGATGCGCGGTTCGAGACCGACGAAGCGGCCGTTGCAGTCAGTCGCGACGGCGAGGCCTCGATTCGTGCCCTTCAGCCAGATCACCGCCGCGTCACCACCGGGCGGAACGACGGTGTTGTTGAGCACCTGATGGTCATACTGTCGGAAGATCCAGCGGCGGCTCGCCATGTTCTCGGAGGCGAGCAGATCGAGCAGCGCCTGCGTGGCGCGGGCAGGTTCGAGATCGGTCAGGGCGGCGAGATCGAACGCGTGCGCCTCGTCGAGTCCGGCGGGGCGGCGGCCTTCGACGACGTACTGCGGGGCGTCAGTGAGGGTGGCGATCGGGGCGCGTCCGACGACCTCAGCACCGTCGCGGATGGTAGCCATGCCGTCGCCGGTGACTGTGCCGATCACGTCGGCATGAATCTCCCAGCGGTGGAAGAGCGCGAGGACATCCTCGAGGTGTTCGCGCTTCGGGATGACGAGCATGCGTTCCTGCGACTCGGAGAGCATTACCTCATACGCGGTCATGCCTTGCTCGCGACGGGGCACAAGCGAAATATCGATATCGATACCCGTCCCGGCGCGGAGGGCAGACTCGACAGCACTGGAGGTGAGGCCGGCGGCTCCGAGATCCTGGAGGCCCTCGATCCAGTCCTTGTGCTGCTCGGCGAGTTCGACGCAGGCCTCCATCAGTAACTTTTCGAGGAAGGGGTTGCCAACCTGCACAGCCGGGCGGCGCTCGGACGAGTCCGCGTCAAGGCTCACTGAAGCGAAGGTCGCGCCGTGGATACCGTCGCGGCCGGTATCCGCGCCGACGAGCACAAGTGGGTTACCAACGCCGCGCGCGGCAGACGAGAGCAGGTGCTCAACGCGGCCGACGCCTACGCACATCGCGTTGACCAGCGGGTTGCCGCTGTACTCGGGGGCCAGTTGCACCTCACCGCCGACGGTGGGGACGCCGATGCAGTTGCCGTAGCCGCCAATACCCGCGACGACGCCGCGGAAGAGGTGGCGGTTGTGCGCATCAGAGAGCGGGCCGAAGCGGAGCGAGTCGAGCAGCGCCACAGGGCGCATCCCCATCGCGAAGATGTCGCGGAGGATGCCGCCAACGCCGGTCGCGGCACCCTCATAGGGTTCGATGGCACTGGGGTGGTTGTGGGACTCCATCTTGAATACGGCGCACCAGCCGTCGCCGAGATCGATGGCGCCGGCGTTTTCCGCGCCCGCCTCGGTGAGGACGCGGGGGCCGGTGGTGGGGAAGTGGTGGAAGAGCGGCTTCGAGTGTTTGTAGCCGCAGTGCTCCGACCAGAGGGCGGAGGCCATGCCCAGTTCAACCTCGGTCGGTTCGCGTTCGAGCATGGCGACCAGCCGATCGTACTCGGCGCGGGAGAGCGCGATCTGCGCGAGCGTACGGTCGTCGACCGGCATCGAGGCGTGACTCCTGCCAGACGGGGAGTGACGTCTCGTAGGGTACCAGCGCACCTCGATCCAGCCTACCGCATCGAAAACGGCGGATAGCGGTCGGTAACGAGCAGGAACGCATAGCCGGTCACGCGCAGTCCCCAGAGCTGAACCCCGACAACGAAGTCGAACAAGCCTCGCGTGTAGCGGCCGGTGAGCAGGATCGCGAACCATGCGAAGATCGTCACGAGTACCACAGCGAACCCGAGAAAGAGCAGCACAATGTAGTGCGGAATCGCGAGGAACCACTTCACGAGCGGGAGCCAGCGGTTCAGTTGCTGGGCATCGGGGTAATCCACATCGAGGTGGACGGACTGCTCTTCGTCGGTGGAAGGGTACTCATCACGCAACAGTCCACCGTAGGCGGTGACCCGGCTGCTGAAGCGCGTTATCTCACGATTCCAGTCGAACCACCAGCGCGGGTACTTGCGGCAAACGAGCAGCATGAGCAGCATGAGCAGCATGAGCAGCATGAGCAGCATGAGCAGCATGAGCAGCATGAGCAGGGTTGGCGCGACAAGGATGCCGCCGCCAGCCACCGCGGCGCGCGAAGCGGAGTCGCCATTCATACCGCGGCGCTCGTTGCGCTCGAACCGCATGCCGTTGTCACCGGACTCGCTATCCCCGGGCGAGCCGAATCCGGGGCGCGATAGCAACGAGAGCACGATCAGGATCGGGATGATCATATCCAGACGGAACGCAACCGTAAGCCGGTTGCGTTCCGTCTGGATAGTCCACATCGAAACGAACTGCAGAGTCGTCGGTGGGAGACGTTGCCACAATGACCCCCTCGGGTGTGTGAACCCCACGAAGTCACGCGAGCACATTTACGAGCAGAGCCGAGAATGAGTCAGGGATCGAGCAGTGCGGAGAACTCCTCGACAGTCAGGCCTGCGTCGCGGACGAGCGCGCGGAGCGTGCAGGGAGCAAGTTCACGATGCCTCGGTACGGTCAGCGAGCGCCGCCCCGGAGCCGCGAGCTGCCTGTGGCTGCCGCGCGTACGTTCGATGCTGTACCCAAACGTGCAGAGTACTCTGACTAAATCATCGCCCGAGATGACGGGCAGGTCAGGCACTTAGACGGCGACCTCGATGACCTCAAGTTCTTCGTCCGGCAGGGACTCGCCGTGTTCGAGCATGGACTCGATTGTCAGTTCGAGTGCCTCACGCGCGTTCGCCAAAGCTTCATCGCGGGTGCGACCCTGCGTCACGCAGCCTAGGAACGCGGGAACCTCAAAAGTGATCCAGCCGTCATCACCAGATTCGAGAATGACCGCGTAGAGGCGCGTGTTTGCATGCGCTTATTATGCTCCAACCGTCACCACACCGAGCACCGACTGCCATATCGCGTTGCCGTCCTCGCCGCCGAGGAGCGGATCACAGGCGCGTTCGGGGTGGGGCATCATACCGAGGACGTTGCCACGTTCGTTGAGGATGCCGGCGATGTTGCGCTGCGCGCCGTTCGGGTTGGCCTCGGAGTTCACGCGGCCCGCGGCGTCCGCGTAGCGGAAGGCGACGCGGCCGGTGGCTTCGAGCATGTCGAGGGTCGTAGCGTCGGCAAAGTAGTTGCCTTCGCCGTGGGAGATGGGGACGGCGAGTACGCGGCCAATCACGATGCCGCGGGTGAACGGCGATGCGTGATTCTCAGCGACGAGATGGGTGGGCATGCAACGGAACTGTAGCGAGGCGTTGCGCATGAGCACGCCGGGAAGCAACGCGGCCTCGCAGAGAATCTGGAAGCCGTTGCAGATGCCGATCACAAGGCCGCCAGCGGCGGCGTGCGCCTGGACGGACTGCATCACCGGCGAGAAACGGGCGATCGCGCCGCATCGCAGGTGGTCGCCGTAGGAGAAGCCGCCCGGCAGCACAACCAGGTCATTGGGTGCGAACACCGGGGCTTCACGGTGCCAGACACGGTACGCCTCGACACCCACACGGCCGAGCGCGTAGATACAGTCGCCATCGCTCCAGGTGCCGGGGAAGACGACTACCGCCGCACGCATCATGGCCTCCAGACGGGGGATACAGCCAGTATATCGAGGCGATGGTTACGGGCTGTCGTTGTACGGATCGTCTTGTGCGCGAGCGACCGGGCCGGACGCTGCGGTCGTTTGCGGTAGCGTAGGTCAACGGGATTCGGGCGCGTCGCCAGCCTCGATGCGCTGGACGCCTCGGCGACCCGCCAGTTCGCGAGCGGTGGGCTGGGGGTACTCGACACGAGGGTGGTAGACGGCGTTCAGCGCACTCGCGTAGGAGTCCGCCACTACGCGGAGATCGTGGAGCGAAAGTTCGCAATCGTCGAACTGGCCTTCTTCGACGCGCTCGCGGATCACGGTCTCGACCAGTTCGCGGATGCGGTCGGGCGAGCGGTCGGCGCTGGCACGCACGACCGCCTCGCTGGCATCGGCGAGCATGACGAGGGCGGTCTCGCGCGACTGGGGCCTTGGGCCGGGATAGCGGAACCGTTCGGGGTCGACGTTGGGGTCAGACTCGGCGGCGCGGCGGTAAAAGAAGACCGCGAGGCGGGTTCCGTGGTGCTGGGGGATGAAAGCGACGACCGCCTCGGGCAGCCCCGCTTCGCGCGCAATCTGCACGCCGGCGGTCACGTGGCCGAGGATCACGCGGGTGCTCTGGAGGGGGTCAAGCGCGTCGTGCGGGTTGGTCTCACCGCTGTTCTCGATGAAGAAGGGCGGCGCGGTGAGTTTGCCGACGTCGTGGTAGTACGCGCCGATGCGCACGAGCAATGGATCAGCGCCGATGCGCTCCGCGGCACGCTCGGCGAGGTTACCGACGACGACCGAGTGCTGGAAGGTGCCGGGCGCCTCGTCCTGTAGGCGGCGGAGTAGCGGCTGGCTCAACTGCGTGAGTTCCATCAACTGCACCCGGGTCACGATGCCGAATGGCCGGCTGAGCAAGGCGATCGCGGACATCGAGATCCCTGCGGTGAGCACGCCGTTGGCTACTGCCGCCGTCGCGAGCCACTGCAGATCACGCAGCGAACGGTCAGCATCAATGCACCAGATCACGAAGAGAACAGTCGCGGTGGCCGCAGCGGCGGCGGCGCTCGCGAGCAGGTAGCGCTGCGGGCGCTCAGCGCGGGCGGCGAGCAGCAGCGCCGCGCAAGACGACACGGCGGTGACGAGCCCGGTACGCACCGCGTCCAAGCCGCCGACGGCATCGCCCTGCGTCAGCGGGAGGTAGGAGGACACAAACGCGCTCGCGGTGGCCAGCAGCAGCGCGAGCATCAACGCAGGGCCAGCGTCGAGCAACACCGCCGCGATGAGGGGTGCCGCCGCAAAGGGAAACGCATAGGCGAGGAACTGCCGGTTGAGGTCTGGGAGCGCCAATGGCAACAGCAGTTTGATGGCGAGCACCGTCACGCCCAGCAGTGCGACATAGAGCAACTGCCGCGCCGCGGTGCGGAGCGCCATCGGACGCACCGTTGTCACATACCCCGCGACTCCCACTCCGATCAGAGCGGCCATCAGCAAGGCCGCGACGATCTCACCCAACCGCATCCGTCCACTGGCCAGACCAGCCACTTGGAGCAATTCCAGATCGGCAGCGGTGAGGGGCTGCCCCTCCGTGACAAGCACGTCGCCGCGCCCGTGGCTGACATGCACTGGCGGCTGGCCCTGACGCGCCTCGGCACGGAGCGCCGTCGTACGCTGCTGATCGGTCACGAGCGTCGGCGCAACAAGCGGAGCAAGCAAGGCACTGATCGCCTGCGCTTGCGGCGCGGCCAACTGAGGCGAAAGGAAGCCGGTCGCGCGGCCTCGTGCGGCCTCGAGGTCGGTGGTGCGCAACGCGCCGGAGAGGGTGCGGCCCAGCGCACCGCGGGCCTCGGCCGTCATCAACGCGAATTCCTCGGGCGGGGCCACTGCCCACGTCTGCGCGGCGGCGGGCGAGAGTGCAGGCGATGCAATGCGGATCGAGGATTCACGCACACTGCCGACCAACGATGGGGCGGTGCGGAACTGCTCGATCAACGCGACCTGGCGGTCGAGTTCGGCGAGTTCGCGGTCGCGGACGGCGGGGTCGAGCACCAAGACATCGGGAACAGCCTGAGCGGCCTCGGTACGCACCTGCTCGGTACGGACGACGGAATCGAACGAGAGGACACGAGGCGCGATGAGCGTCCATGGCGCGTGCCCGCCTTCGGTGAGCCGGGTCGCGAAGGGGAACCACGGGAACAGGCCGACGGCCAGCACGAGCGCCGCGAGGATCCCGAGCAGGATCGGGGGCATCCCGGGGCGGCTTACTGCATCGCGCGGACTGCGCGCCGCGGTCATGTCAGGTTCGCCAGTTGTTCCCGCACCAGTGCGCTCACCTGCGCACCGTCCGCGCGGCCTGCGACACGCTTTACGAGTGACCCCATGACCTTGCCCATGTCTTTGGGGCCAGCCGCACCCACCTCAGCGATCACGGCACTCACCATCGCGGTGAGTTCCTCGGGACTCAGTTCGGCGGGGAGCAGGGCGACGATGAAGTCGAGTTCGTCCTGCTCGTGGCGGACGAGGTCGTCACGGCCACCGGCGCGATACTGCTCGATGGAGTCGCGGCGCTGCTTCGCTTCGCGTTGGAGCGTGGTGATGGCCTCGTCATCGCTCAGTTCGTGGCGGGCGGCGATGCGGACGTTATCGAAGGCGGCGATCAACAGGCGTAGGATGTCTCGCTGTCGGGTATCGCCAGCGCGGACGGCCTCGGGGAGTTGGTCGCGGATCTGCTGCACAATGGGCACGGCGTCCTCCTGAGCATTCATGGTACTGGAGGACGACCAAAACTCAGAACCCCGGCCTTGAGCCGGGGTTCTTCATACTGTGCGGGATTAAAACATCTGCCGCAGACAGGAGCTGCGGTTCTTAGTCGGCGGACGGCAGCACTTTTGGCTGTAGTTCCTCCATGCCCTTGCCGTCAATCTTCAGGTTGCAATCGCCGGCTTTGATGCACAGCAACTCAATCCCGCTTGAGTCTTCCTTGTAGCGCTTCCCGAGTGCAACAGCCATTGTGCGTGCCTCCTAGACCTGCTCAATGTCGGTGTCGGTGTCACACCGGAGCACACCGTCGCCGCCCTTGGTTGCGATGAATTCCGCTCCACACTTGGGGCAGCGGTAACGCTTACCCGTCACTACTGACACTGTCTCCCCCTTCGCCCCAGTGGGGCCCCGCATATTACTCGGGCGGCGCCAGAACGACGCCGCCCGAGTCTGCCCGATTCTTACTCGACGGTAAAGGCCGTACGCATACCGGACTGATAGTGTGCCGGGATGTTGCATACCAAGACATATTTTCCAGCCTGCAAGTTGTACCGCAGATCCTCGCGCTGCTTGCCTGGTAGGTTCTTGGTACGGCCGACGACTTGCACCCTAGCCTCATCGGCACGGCCAGCCATAATCGGAATGGCTTCAGGTGCAAGGTCGGTCTTATAGACCGCGAGCTCGTGGATGATCGCGCCCTTGTTATCGGCACGGAAGGTCACGGCACCAGCTGGCGCTGACGTGGGGACGCTACTCAACTTCAAAGTGTCGAGCAGATCGACAACGATGGTCCCGGGCGCCGGAGGGGCGGCGGGCGCGCTGCTCGCGGCAGGCGGGGCCGCCCCCGCAGCGGGTGCGGACAGCGCTGCGGCCAGCGGGTCGCGGCCGCGTATATCTGCAGCGGTCTCCGCACTGAACTGGCCACAGTTCTTCTCAGTGATCGAGAGGGATGACGGATCCTGTACCAGCGCCGCCGACTGACCCTTCTTGATAATCTCAGGGTACAAGCCGTTCTCAATCTGCTCGCGCATCTCCACAACTTCGTGCTCCACGAGAGCATTACGCTCCGCCGCAAGACGGCGCTGCTCGCCCCGCGGCAGCTTCGCCAGTTCGGCCGAACTGGGCAGCGGCGGCACAAGCTGGTCAGCATAAATCTCTGGGTCGTGGTCCACCGCGATTTCGCGAACGATGTCCCAGCGGCCCTCGGTGATCAATGTGACGAGCTGGCTGATCTGGGTGTCGGACAACGAGCCGCCGAACCGCTGCGCCCAGAGCGGCATGAACGTGTTCGTGCGGCCACAGGCAAGGGTGTTAAACAGGAACCCCTGCACCGCGTCGGATTCACCCTGCGGTGTGGGCTCAAGGCCATAGCGGTTGCCCGGGCGCAACAGCAGAAACGCCTTGGTGTTCAACGGGGGCCCGACGTGCCCTTCGCCTTCAAGGCCGTGGCAGGTGCGGCAGTTGTTCACGTAGATACGCGCGCCGCGCTCGGCTACCCGCTCGGTGATCTCCTCGCGGGCGTGTGCCTGACGCGTGCTCTCGTAACCCATGTACCCGACAAAAAGCACAAAAGCGGCGAAGACCGACCCGATCATGATGTTGACCTGTTTGCTAGTGTTCATCGGCCTACCATTCCGAATGGGCGCACTCGACGCACGATGCTCACGTTACGCCGGTAGACCGGGGGGCTTTATCCCGCGCTGCGGGTTATCGGGACCGCCGAGCGTCCGCTGGCCCGTCTGAACGATCACATTCCCTGAACCATCCACATCGATCTTCATGGTATCCATCGAACGCGGCGCCGGACCGTAGATCCGGATGCCTGACTTGGTATACGTCGAACCGTGGCAGGGGCAGCGGAACCAACCTTTGTCACCTTCGTACGTGAATTCAGGCCGCCACGGCACCGTGCACCCAAGGTGCGGACACTTGTGCCAGAGCGCGACTAGACCAGCTCCGCCGCCGGAACCACCGGTGCGAGATTCTTCAGCATCGAGGTTAACGACCCAGAACTGACCGTCGAGAAAGTGCTTGGGGTCAGCACCTTTCTTATAGTCAGCCACTTTCCCGGCGGGCACCGGGCCGCCGAAGCCTCGCACGTTGCGTGGGTACAAGAAGTCGAGCAGGAAGCCGACAGAGCCGAGCAGAGCAAGGCCGAGACCGCCCAGAAATGAGCCGCGAATAAAGGTGCGTCGCGATGCCTCGATGTCCGGCCGCGAGGCTTGAGCACCGGGCGCATTTGCTAACGCAGGCACGGTGCGCCGGGTTGCCAGTGCTTGACGCCACGCATCGCCACTCTCGCCCATCGCAGGGGAGCCGCCCATATCCGGTGCTTCGTTTGTCGAGCGTGGATTGGTCACGATCGCACTCCTTGCTCGTTCAGACTCAGGATACCGGCGGCTTGACTTCCCACGGCCAGAGCAGCTCCATGCCCTGACCGCGGAACGCGGTACCGAGCAGTGTCAAGACGACGAACACCGCGATGAAGCCCGCGAACTGCGCGATCATGTGGTCGCGGCGAGTCTGCGCAATACCCGTTTTGTGCAGCACGAGCGACAGCAGAACCGGCAAGCCGATCATCAGTCCAGTCGGGATTAATTGCTCGACCATGACAGCCGCGATATCAACGTTGAGATCGATCGGTGGCAATCCGAGCAGATCAGTACGCAACACTTTGGAGCCGAGCGGGATGTTCCGGAGCGCTTCCGGCCATGGCAAGTTGTCTTGCAGAGCGCGCGCTCCTCGTGTCCAGTCCAAGAACTTGGGCCAGTCGGACTCGGCGTTGCCGGTAACCATCGCCCACAGCACGACATGCTTGCTGCCATCCCACAGCACGAGCAGCAGCGTAACAACTGTACCGACGATGGAGCCGATCCAAGTGAGCTTCCAAGCGTTGGGCGTCGACAGCCATTCACCCTGTCCCTCGTTGGACTGATCGAAGTAGGGGATAGCGCCCAGCGCGATCAGAGCAACGGTTGGCACGATCACGCCGGCAAGTGCAGGGTGCATGTGAAGCAATAGTTCTTGCAGGTTTAGGAAGTACCACGGTGCCTTCGACGGGTTCGGCGTGACAGCAGGATTTGCACGGTCGAGGAGCGGCGCATTGATCGCGATCGACAGCATCGTCAACGTGACGGTGAAGAGGACCGCAGAAATAAACTCTATAAACACTAGGTCTGGCCAGACCAGCAATTCTTCGTCGCGGTCCCGTCGCGCGCGTGCGCGGACAGCCGGCGAGACTGCGTTCTCTTGTGCGTTCGTGACCATGGCGCCTTTCCTCTGGGCCTAGAGTGGCCTGGCCAACCCGCCGTCGCGGCGGATGCGCCAGAAATGCACAGCCATGAAGGTCGCCGCGAGCAGCGGCAGGCCGATCACGTGCAGCGTGTAGAAGCGGATCAGCGCGTTTGGTCCGACCTCGAAGCCACCGATCAGAGCGAACCGGTTGGGCTCACCGAGTATGGGAGCGGAACCGACCATGTTCGTGCCGACTGTGATGGCCCAGAAGGCGAGCTGATCCCACGGGAGCAAGTAGCCGGTGAACGAGAGCAGCAGCGTCAGCACTAGCAACACGACGCCAACCACCCAATTGAACTCACGCGGCGGCTTGTATGCCCCCATGTAGAACACCCGCATCATGTGCATTAGTACTGTGATTACCATTCCGTGCGCCATCCAGCGGTGCAGGTTACGCATCAGGATGCCGAACCGCACGTCGGTCTCCAAGCGGAGAATGTCCTCATACGCCCGTTCGACCGAGGGCACGTAATAGAACATGAGCAGCACACCAGTGATCGTCAGTCCTAGGAACAGGAAGAACGACAGCCCACCCAGACAGTACGTGTGGGTGATTTTTACGTGGGTGCGGTGAATCCGTGTCGGGTGCAGGTGCAGGAAGACGTTGGTGGCCACTACCAACATCTGGTTCCGAGGGGTGTTGGGGTAGCCGCTACGGAATATCGAGCGCCAAACGTAGTTGTGGAAGAGGGCGTCGTAGACGCGGTCGCCGAGGCTGTGTGCCTCGGGTCGCTCATTCGTCGCCATCAGTTACACCCCCCGGCCGCGTACGTCGCGACCCTGCTCGTTTCCAACCTAAGTTTCCCAGAACCAGCCGAACGCGACCATGATCGCGAGCGAGGCGAAGATGGTGATGACAACCCCCACCAGTTCCAGCGTCTCGCCGACTTCGCCGAAGATCATGGCACACTCCCACGAGCGCGGTGGCTACCGTGCTCATTTTCACAAACCGGAGGGATACTAGCCAGCACCCCCCATAGCGTCAAGAAAACAGGCCCCTACGGGAACTCGCGCGTACTCTCGCCAGCACCACGCATGGCCCGCGGCACGCCACCAGCGCGCAGCCGCCAGATGCCCCGCAGATCTTCCATCGCCGTCTGGACGATATGCACGCGGGTATCAGGGTCTTCGTCCCATTTCACCGGCACTTCACGCAGGCGGTAGCCGTTTTTCTGGGCGATCAGCAGCAGTTCAGAGTCGAAGAACCAGCGCGTGTCCTTCACGAGCGGCACGAGGGCGTGTGCCGCGTCACGCCGGATCGCCTTAAAGCCGCACTGGGCATCCGTCACCTTCAGGCCGGCCAGTGTCCGCAGGATGAACACGTATGACTGCGAGATGAACTCGCGCTTGAACGAGCGCTGCGTCACCGAATCCCGATGCAGGCGCGTGCCATAGGCGACATCGGCCTCGTTGGCGGCCAATGGGTCGATCAGCGCCGGGATGTGGGCCAAGTCGGTCGAGAGATCGACATCCATGTACATACAGACATCGGCGGGCGAGGTCAGCCATGCCACCCTGAGCGCGATCCCGCGGCCTTTCACGGGGACATGCAGCGCCGCAATTCGTCCGGGATACTCATCTTCGAGGCGCTTGGCAACCTCGAGCGTCCGGTCGGTAGACGCGTTATTGGCGACTACGATGCGCCACTGGTGTTCAGGATGGGCATCGAGGAAGCCGAGCGTACGCGCCACGCTATCCGCGAGCACGTGCTCTTCGTTGTAGACGGGTATGACGACATCGACGCTTGCCACGGGCCGATCCTACCGGATGCGCCAGTTACCCGCCCTCTGCCGAACACACCCGGCCTAGTGGCGGAAGTGGCGGAAGCCCGAGGTCACCAAGGCCATCGAGCGCTCATCCGCCGCCTTGATCGAGTCCTCATCGCGGATCGAGCCGCCAGGGTGCACCGCTGCGGTCACGCCAGCCTCGGCAGCCACCTCCAGTGAGTCGGGGAATGGGAAGAAGGCATCGGAGGCCATCGAGGCACCCTGCGCGCGCTCACCGGCGGATTTGACGGCCAGCCGGGCGCTCTCGACACGGTTGGGCTGGCCAGCACCCATGCCGACCATCACACCGTCCTTCACGAGCACAATGGCGTTCGACTTCACGTGGCGGCAGATCGTCCAGGCCACTCCGAGGTCAGCCAGTTCCAGTTCGTTCGGGCGGCGCTGGCTGGTCACCTCGAACCTAGACTCCTGCGACGTGTCCGCGTCCTGCACCACCACGCCGCCGCGCACGCTCCGTAGTTCGAGACGGTCGCGGTGGGGATCGCCGACCGGTGCGCTCATGATGCGCAGGTCGGCCGATTTGCGCTTCAGATATTCGAGCGCGCCAGCCTCGAAACCGGGGACGACCACGATCTCGAAGAACATGCGCACGCCTGCAACCGGGCTGAGGATGTCGCGCAGCGCGGTCGCGAGACCCATATCGAGCGGGCGATTGCAGGCGACGATGCCGCCGTAAGCGGAGATGGCGTCTCCCTGGTTCAGTGCTCGCTCATACAGTTCAGCCAGCGACTCACCTTCGCGGGCCACTGCAAAACAACAGGGGTTGGTGTGCTTGATGATCGCCACGGCAGGCTGGTCGCAGTCGAGCACGAGATTATATGCGGCGTCGGCATCGAGAAAGTTTGTGTAGGACATGCCTTTGCCGTGGTGCTGCTCGTAGCCGCCCATACCTGCGACCGGCACGCGCACAGAGTCGAGGCGGTAAAACGCACCGCGCTGGTGAGGGTTCTCGCCATAGCGCATCGTCTCGCCGACGCGCGTGAGACCGACGGTCAGCTCCTCAGGGAACGAATCGTCCTCGCCACGCAGGTACTCGGCAACCGCAGTGTCGTAGTGCGCGACATGCTGGAACGCTCTCGCGGCGAGCGCACGGCGGTGAGCAGCATCGAGGCCGCCCGCGCCTAGCGCTTCGAGGATCAATGGATAGTCCGCAGGGTCGATCACCGGGATGACCCATGGATGATTCTTCGCCGCCGAGCGGATCATCGTGGGGCCACCGATGTCGATCTCCTCAAGTGCCTCGGCGAGACTCGGGGGATTCGCGCGAGTCACGGTCTGGACGAACGGGTAGAGGTTACTGACGACCATATCGATAGATTCGATGCCGTACTGCCGCGTCTCAGCGGTGTCGCCATCGTGATCGCGGCGGTAGAGGATGCCGCCGTGCACCTTCGGGTGCAGCGTCTTGACGCGACCACCGAGCATCTCCGGGCTGCCGGTCAGGCTAGTGATGCTGGCGACCGGGACACCGGCGTCCTCGATGGACTTCTGGGTGCCGCCTGTGGAAAACAACTCCCATCCGAGCGCGTGCAACCCGCGCGCGAACTCAGCAATGCCCGTCTTGTCGTACACGCTCAGAATCGCCCGCACGACCGTCTCCTCCTGCACTCCTCGAAGCCCACTACGTTCCGGGGACGCCTCGTACCGGCGGCGCGCCGTCGCGGCGCTCGACGATTGTCCCGATGCGCCAGCCATTCGGCAGCTCAGCGAGAACCGCCTCGGCATCCGCCTCGGCCACCGCAACGATGATGCCCACGCCCATGTTAAAGGCACGGAACATCTCCGCGGCTTCCACGTTGCCTTCCCGCTGTATCAACTGGAATAGCGGCGGCACCGTCCACGACGCAGCATCGAGATCGGCCCCGATGTGCGGCTCGAAGATACGCGGCAGATTGCCGGGGATACCGCCGCCGGTGATGTGCGCGATACCATGCACATTCGGCAGCAAGGGCTTCAGCGCCGCGTAATAGGAGGTATGTACCGCCAACAACGCATCACCCAGCGTCCCGCCCAGTTCCTCGTACTCGCGATCGAGGATAGCGCGGTCACGGACGGCATCGAGGCCTTTGCCGATGCCGAACGCTTGGCGCACAAGTGAGTAACCGTTGGTGTGCAACCCGTTCGACGGCAGAGCGATCAGTGCGTCGCCGGGGGCGATACGGGAGCCATCGATGACTGCGGCGCGCTCGACCGCGCCCACGATAAAACCTGCGATGTCGAAATCGCCCGGCGCATACACATCGGGCATGTCCGCGGTCTCACCGCCGATCAGCGTCATGCCGTGCTGCTCGCAGGCCAGCCCCATACCGCCGACGATCGCGACGCGCTGATCCTGCGTCAGATCAGCGGTTGCAAGATAGTCGAGAAAGAACAACGGCTCGGCACCGGCCGTGAAGATGTCGTTCACGCAGTGATTCACGAGATCTTGTCCGATGGTGTCGAACCGGCTGGCGGCGGCGGCAATTTTCAGTTTGGTGCCTACGCCGTCAGTGCTGCTCACAATTACGGGGTCGCGATAGCCGCTGCCTAGGTGCCAGAGCGCCGCGAACGGGCCGACGCCACCGAGGACTTCCGGACGCATGGTGCGCGCGGCGATCGCGCGGTAACGAGCGACGGTCGCGTCGGCAGCTTCGATATCGACGCCAGCATCGGCGTAGCGGAGGGGACGATCGGGGGACGCGGTCATTCGCGACGGTTCCTCGATGCGGTCGTGGAGGGGAGCCCGCCGCCGCTCAGCCAGCGTAGCCGCCCTACCGGACGAGCGGAAGCGGGGTGACCGGCTCCGGGACCGGATCACGGTCGGCGGGGCGGGTCTCCAGCGACAGTTTATCGAACTCGAGCGGCACCGGCCGCGGATACTGGCCGCTGAAACATGCGGTGCAGAGCGCACCCTCGGATTGCCCGGTGGCAGCGGCGGTGCCTTCAAGCGAGAGGTGGCCGAGGCTGTCCGCGCCGATGTGCTTGCGAACCTCCTCGATGCTCAAGTGCGCGCCGATCAGTTCGCCTTTGGTAGCCATATCCACGCCGTAGAAGCACGGATGCTGGATTTGCGGCGAGGTGATCCGCATATGCACCTCGAGCGCCCCGGACTCGCGGAGCATGGTGACGATGCGTGGGGTCGTGGTGCCCCGAACGATTGAGTCATCCACCACCACGACGCGCTTGCCGCGGAGCATCTCGGGCAGCGGGTTGTACTTGAGTTGCACGCCGCGCTCACGGAGGCGCTGGTCAGGCTGGATGAAGGTACGACCCACGTAGCGGTTCTTCACGATCGCCTCGACATAGGGGATACCCGCCGCCTGCGCGTAGCCGATGGCCGCGGCGGTGGCCGAGTCGGGGACACCGATCACCACGTCCGCATCGACCGGGTGCTCGCGCGACAATTGCGCGCCCATGCGCATGCGCGCCTCATATAGCAGTTCGCCGCGCATCCGTGAGTCAGGGCGGGCGAAGTAGATGTACTCGAAGAGACAGAGCGCACGCCGCATCGGCTCGACCGGCTGCCACGAGGTGATGCCGCTGGCGTCGATCCGCACCACTTCGCCCGGCTCGACCTCGCGCACGAAGGTCGCGCCGAGGTGGTCGAGCGCGCACGTCTCAGATGCAAGCACGTAGCCACCGTCGAGGCGGCCGATGCAGAGCGGCCGGACGCCGTTCGGGTCGCGCACGCCGAACAGCGCATCGCGAGTCAATACGGTCAGCGAGTAGGCTCCATTGGCGCGACGCATCATCACCGCGAACCGCTCTTCCCACGTCGCGCCGGGCGCGGTGGCGACTAGTTGCGCGATGACCTCGGAGTCAGTCGTGGATTCGAAGACCACGCCCTGCGACTCAAGATCCGCTCGCAGAAGGTCCGCGTTCACGATATTGCCATTGTGGGCGAGGGCCAATTGGCGCTGTTGGCCGTCGAGGAGCGGACGGTGGTCGGCAGTGTCGGTGACGATCAGCGGCTGCGTGTTCTCGGCCGTACTGGAGCCGGTCGTCGAGTATCGCGTGTGGCCGATGGCGGCAATGCCGTGGAGGCCTTCGAGGACCGTCTCGTCAAATATCTGGGAGACGAGGCCCATGTCGCCATACATCGAGATGGAGTCACCGTCGGTGGTCGCGATCCCGGCCGATTCCTGGCCGCGGTGCTGGAGGGAATGGAGTCCGAAGAAGGTGAGCCTGGCTACGTCTTCACCCGGTGCATAGACACCGAAAATCCCGCACTTCTCGCGCAGGCTTGGGATCACCCGCCCCTACCCTTCGGGAACGTCCCTGTTGAAATCTATTGTAGCACCGTGTCTGTCTGTGTCTTGTTTGGGTTCCGGGCGACCTCAGCCCGCCTCGCGCAGTAGCCGAGCGTGCTCGATCTTCGTGCAGCGATCCATCACGACTTTGAGGCCTGCTGACCGCGCGGAGGCAGCAGCCTCCTCATGCACGAGTGCGAGTCGAGTCCATACCGCTCCCGTACCAGACTCAATGGCATCGGGGACCACCTCTGGGATGAACTGGGGGCGGCGGAAGACATCCTCGATGTCGATGTGTACCGGTACGTCCTAGATCCGCTCGTAGACCGGCTGGCCGAAGACCTCGTACCCGGCGACGATGAGGTACTGCGCCACGTCATTGGAGGGGCGCGTTGGGTCGCTGGAGATGCCTACCAACGCGATCGTGCTCGGTACGCATGAGTTCCAGTGCCAACGGGCCTTCGTCCTACATCAATCTGCCTCCCGCAGCGGGCGGGAGAGCCGCCGGAAACGACGGCGGGGCCGCCGTTGCTCCGGTGCGGCACCGAGAGGCAGGTCACCGGTTTCCAGCTCGGGTACGGGGGCAAGGTGAGCCTCGACGCTACTCATCTCGGCAACGGCGCTGGCAAGGCGGTTCGCGCGCTCCGCACCGATATCGGCGAGCGGGCGGGCCGCGATCACCGTGCCTACGGTCAGACTGCGGTCGTTATCCTTGATGAGACGGACTTCCCACTGGATGAGGTCTTGCTGCCCGCCCCCGGGGAGCACCTGATCCTCATCGCTCACGACTTCGATGTATCTGATGCGCCCGAACGGTACGACCTCATGGGTACCGATGCCCATACCGAGGAATCCCTGCTGCCAGCGTGCGGCCTGCTGATCGCGCTGCATCACGAATGACGTGCCAATTACCCCGTAGACGAGTCCCAACACACCGATCGGGCCGAGGATCATCGCCAGTAGCAGTAGCCCGACCAGCACCAGCAACGGCAGGGCATCGAACAACAGCACCATGAGCGTTATCGCGCCGACTGCGATGCCGATTTCGAGGGCCGCACCCGTCATTTGCGCCTGCGAGGGCTTCACCACAATCGATTCGTGCGTCACCACGGCGACGGCGCGCTGCAAGGGGATGCGTTCGGTCGTCGAAGTGCTCATAGTGGCCTTTGCATTCGTGGTTTGCGCCGGGCTTCCGCGCGTCCCTATCATCGCCCATCGGAGGCTGCTATGCGTCAAGACTTGATGGACATCCTCGCCTGCCCCATGTGCAAGGGGCCGCTCACGCTCACCATCGTGGCTGCCGAAGCCGATGAAGTGCTCACAGGCGACCTTACCTGTGCCGCCTGCAACGAGCTCTATCCAATTGAAGACGGCATCCCCAATCTGCTCCCGCCCGCCATGCGCGCCTCAATGGCCGCCGGTGGCGGCGGGCATAGCGGCCACTGATGCAGCCAGAGCAGTCACGGCAGATTGGGCAGGCGCTGATGGCGCTATCTGTCCTCCAGTTGCTGCTGTTCCTCGTGGGCGCGTCGAGGCGTTCCTACGCCGCGCTCGCGCTACCCGTCTTCGGCGGCCTCGTGCTGTTCTCGGGTCTCGCATTCTGGGTGGGCTGGACAATGGCCGCCGTGCGGTGGGATGAGGACGAAGCAGACGAGGAGTAGGCGCGCTACGATCGAGGTGGCGACCACCACCCGACGTCCGCAATCGCCTCGATGCCCGAGACTTCCACACCAGCCAGTAGTTCTCGCGTCGTCAGATGTAGCCGTGGGTGCCGCCAGTCCGGGGCGACATCCGCCAGCGGCACGAGCACAAAGCCGCGCTCATGCATCGAGGCATGCGGGATTTCGAGGTCTGATTCGCTGACCTGTTCACCATCGATTGCAATGATATCGATGTCGATGGGACGAGCACTGTTGCGCGCCGCGCTGAAGTTGCGGCCCGCTGCCGCCTCGATGCGCTTCGCGAGGGCGAGCAGATCGCGCGCGGTAAGCATCGCGTGACCGGCGATGGCGATGTTAGCGAAGCGAGGCTGGTCGGTGACGCCCCAGGGCGGGGTCTCGTAGACACGCGAGACGAGGTCGATGCCGACGCCGCCAGCCATGAGCGCATCGAGCGCTTCCCGTAATTGCGCCAGCCGGTCGCCCAGGTTGCCGCCGAGCGCGAGCCATACGCGGCGCTCGGGAGGAGGCCACGGTCGCGCAATGGCATCAACTGTCCGCACCACACCAGCCATCTGTCGCACGTCATGTACACGCACAATGTCAGTACCGACATGGACGGCGAGCGCAACCGTTGCGGCGGTGCCCCATAGGCGTTCAGCCTCAGACTTGCCGAGCACGGCACCGATAGTCGACTTCCGCGATGTGCCCAGCAGTATCGGCAGGCCGAGGTCGCGCAGTTCCCCGGCGCGGCCGAGCATCGTGAGGTTCTGTTCCGGCTCCCAGCCGAAACCGAAGCCCGGATCGACGATCAGCCGCGATGGATCGACGCCTGCTCGCCGTGCTAACTCGATGCTCGCC
>CAMDNW010000015.1 GCA_945903275.1 Thermoflexus hugenholtzii JAD2 | reverse complement strand
CGCGCCACACAGGACGGCGTGGTCACCGCAGCCCGTTACCTCGGCGCAACCGGTACACCCACACCCACAGCAACACCCACAGCAACACCGGCAGCCCCGGCAGCCCCGGCAGCCCCGGCAGCCACAGCAACACCGGCAGCTAACCCCACCTCCACTCGCGAGGACACCGTCCGCCCCTAACCCGGCTCGAACCAGTCCACAAACCACCCGCACGCTTTCGTCGCACGTTCCCCCTCGACCGTCGTCACTTGCCCCAGATGTCGCAGCACGTAACTGATGCTTCGCCGAGGGCTCCGCAGGGGGGCCCGCAGCGTAGCCCTGAGTGGGGCAGGGAACCCTTCCGGGCGTCGGCCGGGAACAACAGACCCGGTGAACGGCTGGCGAAACACTCCGCCGAGCGAAGCAAAGTGTCCTTACTCGCAACGGCACAGCTGTTCGCGCCCCGTTTCGAGGCGACCGTTAACGCTCGCGCTCACCCTCCGAGACGTGCGGCAACGCCAGCCCCGGCGGCGGCGCCCACAGTGGCCCCGGCCCCATCCCCACCTGCGACACATCGATCACATTCCCCAACGCCACGTCGTGCGCGAGCTCGCCCAGCAGCTCCGCCCGCCGTTCCTGCGCGTCATGCGACAACTCCAACTCCTCCACCAACCGATCCGCCAGCACCCGCTCCGGCGCATCCGAATTCCCCGGCGCACGCGCCTCCATTACCCCCTCCAACACCGAGTAGTACCGCTCGCCCAGAAAGTGCAGCGGCCGCACATCCGCATCCTTGAGCAGCCATCGCTCATCAAACGCATGCGGCAGCACCTGCACAGACACCACTACCCCCACGAACAGCAGGTGATCGCCCACCGGCACCACCTGCTGCACCTTGCACTCCACCCATGCAATACACCCCGTGAGCAGCGGCGCATCGACCTCGATCGCCTCGAACGTCTCCCACTGTGTCGCCTCGATCTTGTCGATACGCGACCCGCTCATCGCTCCCAAATACTGCACGTGATGCAGCAGCGCCCGCGCGGGAAAGTTCAGCGCGAACTCCTCGGCATGCGAGATCATCTCCGCGCTGTGCCGGCTCCGCTCTAACGCGATCCCCACCAGCGCTGGCGTCGAGGACAGCGGCGTGTGCCACACCACAGGCGCGACATTCATCCGCCCCCGATCCGACGAGGTCACCAGCGCCACCGGCCCGCCCGCCAGGATCCGCGCCGCCGCGGTGATCGGTCGCCGCTCAATCTCCACAAGTGGGTCGTCTGCCATGCATCGAGTATAGGTCGCGGCTCACTACATCCCTGCATCAGCACACACCCCGCAGGACAGCACGCCGCTGTGACGCCGCTTTATCGCTACGCGCGGTAACATCATTGCGGACATGCTTCCGCCGTTCATAGGCAAAGGCTCCCGATGCGACGCCGTACCTACCGCAGGCTATTGGCGCTCACCGGTACGCTCCTTGCGCTCGCCGCGCTTTTGCACGCCCTCCTCATCGAGGCGCCCCGCGATCTCGCATCGCACAGCGCCGTACCCCTCGCTAGCCGCGCCCCCCACGCCCTTCCCATCGCACTCGCCGCATACCCAGCCCTCATCGAGGAGCCGCTGCATCCCTCACAGGCCGCCACCGAACTGATCGGTGCCGACCGCTGGCGCGCCGCCGGTTTCACCGGTCACGGCGTCCGCGTCGCCATCGTCGACACCGGCTTCGCCGGGTACGAGGCGCACCTCGGCACATCCCTACCCGCTGCCGTCCGCACGCGCTCCTTCCGCGCCGATGGCGACCTCGCCGCAAAAAGTGACCACGGCACGCTCGCAGCACGCATCGTCAGCAACATCGCTCCCGGCGCGCAGCTGTATCTGCTCAACTTCCAGACCGTCGCTGAACTCTCCGCGCTCGTCGACTACACCATCGCCCAGGGCATCACCGTCGTCTCGTTCTCCATCGGCTTCGTCCACAACGGCCCCGGCAACGGTGCCGGCCCCGTCAATGAGATCGTCTCGCGTAGCGTAGCTGCTGGCGCATTCTGGTCCGTCGCCGCCGGCAACTGGGCGCAACAGCACTGGGCTGGCCCCTTCACGGACCGCAACAACAACTCCATCCACGAGTTCACCAGCGGCGTCGAGGACAACGGCCGCAACTACCGCACCGGCGACCTCATCCTTGTATCGCTCCGCTGGGACGACCCTTGGGGCGAATCCTGCAACGACTACGACGTGGAACTCTTCGGCCCCGACGGCTCACTCGTCCGCGCCTCGCGCACCATCCAGACCTGCAAGAGCGACCCCATCGAGGGCATGCAGGTGCTCGCCACCCTCGACGGCCGCTACCGCGCGCGCATCATCAAGACCGCTGGCGCGCAGGTGAAGCGTGTCGATCTGCTCATGCTCGGCACCCCCGACCGCGGCGAAGGCATCGAGGTGCCCGTCGTCGCCGGCTCCCTCACCGAACCTGCGGATCACCCCGGTGTCTTCACCGTCGGCGCGGCCAACCCGCTGCTCCCCCAGCAACTCGCACGCTTCTCATCCCGGGGCCCCACCACTGACGGCCGCCCGAAGCCCGAACTCGTCTCCCCCACGGGCGTCGCCACCGGTGCCGACGCCGCCTTCGGCGGCACCAGCGCCGCCGCGCCCCACGCCGCCGCCGCCGCCGCACTCATCGTCGAGGCCTTCCCCGGCGCAAGCGCCCCTGCCATCGCTGCACAACTCCGCGCCCGCGCCGCCAAACTGCCACCTCCCGCCATCGACTCCGAGGTCGGCGCAGGCGCCCTCCAACTCGGCGCGCTCACCGGCCTCGGCACCCTCCTCCCCCGCGACGCCGCCACCGCCACTCTCACCGAACTCTCCGCCCCCAACGCCCCCGTTGCCGTCTTCCGCTACCGCGGCCCCGCCCTCTACCCCGCCCGCTTCTCCTACATGCTCACCCCCAACCGCGAACCTCACGCCATCTACCGCCTCGACCTCGGCCGCCTCCGCTTCGACACCTTCGTCCCGCGCGCACCCGCCATCGTCAACACCTTCGACGTCTTCCAGGACGGCGAACTCCTTATCTTCACCTTCGCCCCCTAACCCCGATCCGAAGATCGAGGCACACGAACCAACCTACTCCCCGCTCGTGGTGAGCCCGTCGAACCACGAGCGGGGCCTCCATGCCGTATCGCACCGTCCGAGGTACACCGCCCACCACCCACACCGCGCCCCCTAAGAACGCACGTTCGCTATACTCACGCACATGGACGACACCACTCGCCGCCCCACCACCGCCGCCGAAACCACCGAGGACGCCGCCGCCGAGCCCACCCTCCGCCCCCGCCGCCTCGACCAGTACTTCGGACAGGACGCCGTCAAAGACAGCCTCCGCATCTCCATCGCCGCCGCCCAGGGCCGCGACGACCCACTCGACCACATCCTCATCTACGGCCCACCCGGCCTCGGCAAAACCACTCTCGCCATGATCCTCGCCGCCGAAATGGGCGTGCAGATTCGCGTCACCGCCGGCCCCGCCATCGAGCGCACCGGCGACCTCGCCTCCATGCTCACCACCCTCCAGACCGGCGACATCCTCTTCATCGACGAAGTTCATCGCCTCCCCCGCGTCGTCGAGGAGATGCTCTACCCCGCCATGGAGGACTACGCACTGGACATCATCCTCGGCACCGGCCCCCAGGCCCGCGATGTCCGCCTCAAACTCAACCGCTTCACCCTCATCGGCGCCACCACCCGCTACGCCGCCATTTCACAACCCATGCGCGACCGCTTCGGCAGTACCTACCGCCTCGACTTCTACGACGAGCACGCCCTCTCCCAGATCGTCCGCCGCTCCTCGCAGGTACTCCACGTCGAGGTCGACGAAGACGGCGTCCGCGAGATCGCCCGTCGCGCCCGAGGCACCGCGCGCGTCGCAAACCGCCTCCTCCGCCGTCTCCGCGACTACGCTCAGGTCGAAGGCAACGGCGTCATCACCGGCCCCCTCGCCCAAGCCGCCCTCGACCAACTCCAGATCGACGCCCTCGGCCTCGACGCCATGGATCGCGAACTCCTCCGCATCCTCATCGAGCGTTTCAACGGTGGCCCAGCCGGCCTCGAAACCCTTGCCGCCTCCGTCTCCGAGGAGGCCGACACCATCATGGATGTCTACGAACCCCACCTCCTCAAGATCGGCTTCCTCCAGCGCACCCCCCGCGGCCGCGTCGCCACCCGCCTCGCCTACGATCACCTCGGCATCACCCCACCCAGGCTTGCCGCGCCCTCCCCCCAGCAACCCCTCTTCACCGCGGACGGCATCCCGGACGTAGACCCGACCGCATAACTCGACCCACTGACCACAAACCTGCTGACCGTCGATACTGATCACTACACACGCACCTAACAGAAAGCGCCGCCTCATGCCCCGCCAACGCATCTCCTCCGGTAGCCCCTGGGAAGACAAGATCGGTTACTCCCGCGCGGTCAAAGTCGGCGACCGCATCTGGGTCTCCGGCACCACCGGCACCCGCCCAGACGGCACCGTCCCCACCGACCTCATCGACGAGGTCCGCGTCGCCCTCAACATCATCGCCGACGCCCTCACCGAGGCAGGAGCCACCATCGATGATGTCGTCGCCGCCCGCGTCTACTGCACAGACATCGACCGTTGGGAAGCCATCGGATCCGCCCTCCACGAAAAGTTTGGCACAGCCAAACCCGCCCTCGTCATGGTCCAGGTCGCCCGCCTCATCTCCCCCGACCAACACATCGAAATCGAAGTCGAAGCCGTCGTCGGCTCCGCCTAGCCCGAGACATACGCACACACCTCACAACGTGTGGCCGTGATCACAGCCCCGCGTTGCACATCCGATGCACGCGTCGGGCCTCAGCAGTGCATCACGAATGCTCGGTAGATCCGCTGTGCGCTCTTGAAGGAAAGTTCCCGTGTCGCCTTGAGTGGGGTCCAGGGGTGACACCTCACCGGGCGGGAGAAGCACCTCGCCCGAGCGAAGCGAGGGCGCCCTTACCCGCCGCGGCGACAGCCGCCGTGCTGAGCGCATGCCGCTGCGCCCATGAGTCACAGCCCGCCGCCGAAGCTCCCGGCGCCGACACCACCAACTGATCTGCCGCCGCGCGCACAGCCGCCGCCGCATGACGCGCCGCCAGCGCCCCTACCGGCGCCCCACCCACTCCCGCAACCACTCACGCGTCTCCTCCGCGAGCGGATGGCTCACCCGCGCCCCGTACTCCTCATCCCTCGCCATCAAGTCCAGGTATGCCAGCGCCCCCGCCTCCAGCGAACGCTCTGCCGCTTCCGCCACCACCTGCAACGCCGGCCGCCGCCGCAATTTGTCCGGCTCCACCTTGTCCGCCACAAACATCGCCCACGCCTCCACCGAGTACGCCGGATGCCCCGTCGTGTGATACCGCACTGCGTCCAGCACCTCGATGTCCGCGACCAGTCCCCGCTCCTCCAGCAGCAGCGCCCCGATCGGCCCGTGCAGCATCACCGGCTCGGCGCGCTCCAGTGGCAGCAACTCCAGCCCGTGTTGCTCCGCTGCCGCCAGCCAGTCCTGCCGCTTCCACGCCCGCACCAGATCATGCGCCTGCGCCATCAGCGCCGCGCGACTCTCATCCGCGCCGTGCCGCCTCGCCAGCGCCATCGCCAGCACAACCACCCGGTCGATATGCGCCGCCATGTGGTCTGGCAACTCCGGCATCATGCGCGCGCGCAGGTCGAGATAATCGGTCGCTGGGCTAGGGTGCATAGACACATCAGAGAGTCTACCTACGAAAGACGTAACCACGAGAACGATTTTGGTCTCGCCAAAAACTTCGGATAGTCGCGGGGGCGAGTAATTGCAAATCCGATGATCGAGGCACGGCGTCCTCAGGCGCACCGGCGTGCGGGCACTCCGCACTGCGCTGCATCTGCCCCCCCTCGTACGGTGGAGCCACCGCCCTCGCCCGCCTCTAGGTCACTCGACCGCTCGCCTAGCGCACCGCGCGCCACAGACACCGGACGAGCGCCCGTGGCGGGGCGCTCGTCCGGTCTTGTTCCTGCTTCGCGATACTTCCAAGGCTCCGCACATCACCGCACTCATATCCCGCTCGTGGCGGGTGCCACTTCTCGCTCGTGGCGAGCCTGTCCCTTCCGGGCGAAGGCGTTAGGCAACGGATGTGGTCACGTGATCCGCATGCTCCGCAGCCGTGCAATCCGCTCCTCGATCGGCGGGTGCGTACTGAACAGCCCTGTCAGCTGCCGCCCGCTAAACGGATTCACGATGTACAGGTGCGCCGTCGACTCCGGCACCATCATCGGCGTCCGCTGCGCCCCCATGTGCATCTTCGCCAGCGCCGAGGCCAGCGCCTCCGGATCGCCCACCACGCGCGCGCCATCCCGATCCGCCTGGTACTCGCGCGTCCGGCTAATCGACAACTGAATGATCGTCGCCGCTATCGGCGCAATAATCATCGCCAGCAGCCCAGCTGCCCCATTGCCCCGCTCGCGTGACCCGCCGAACCACATCGCCATGTACGACAGCGTGGTGATCGCCGAGGCGATCGTCGCCACCACCGTCGACGTCAGGATGTCGCGGTTCTTCACGTGCGCTATCTCATGGCCGAGCACACCGAGCAGCTCGCGCTCAGTCAGCAGCGCCTGGATCCCCGTCGTCACCGCCACCGCCGCATGCTCCGGGTTACGCCCCGTCGCGAACGCGTTCGGCTGTGCCGAATCGATGATGTAGACGCGCGGCATCGGCATCCCGGATCGCTGCGCCACGTCCGCCACCATCGCGAACAGCTGCGGATCGTCCTCCTGCTTGATCTCCTTCGCTCCAGCCGTCCGCAGCACAATGTCCGCGGAGAACCAGTAGGCGCCGATGTTCATCACCGCTGAAATGAGAAAGAACATGAATGCGCCCTGCATCCCGCCAAGGGCACCGCCCACAGCGATCAGCAGACCGCTCAGCGCGGCCAACAGTGCGACGGTCTTGAGGTTGTTCATGGCTCCTTGCGCTCTCCTAGTGGGCCAGTTGCACCACTACTGTATCGCGCCGGCGGCCGCCAATCATCATGTATTTGTACACGTCAGCCGCCGGCGCCGCGCATTCCTCACCCCGCCGAGGCGCACACACCATCACCCTCGGCGTCCGCCTCGCGAGCACCCATCGGCTAAGCCCAGCTCTCAGACCCACCACCGAGCGGGAGGATACGTGGAGACAATGCCCTCCGCTACTGCATGTACGGAAGCACGCACGAAAGCCTTCTGCCGTGACTGGAATCGCACACAATGAGACCGACCGATCCTGCCGGACCTGCTACCGAAGAAGAGGCTTGGCGCTCACTCACGAACGGGAATACACGCATGCGAAAATTCAACGTACTGCGGAGCGCACCACACAGCGTCAGCTACGTGGTTGAAGAAGCGAGCGGAGAGTACCGAGGTCGTACACTTCCCCTCGCCATGCCCAACAACAAACGCATCACCCTCCGCCCCATGACCACCGCCGACCTCGGTGCCGTCCGCCACATCGAACGCAACGCCTACGGCACGCGCGTCCCCAGCACCCCCTTCGAACGCGAAATCCACAACGGCCTCGCTCACTACATCGTCGCCATCGAATGCACCGAGCTGCCCCCCGAACACGAACGCGTCGAACCAGACCCGCTCGGCCCTCTCCTCCGCCTCCTCGGACTCCGCGCCCCCCGAGAACGCATCGTCGGCTTCGCCGGCGTCTGGTACACCGTTGACCAACTCCACCTCGTCACCCTCGCCGTCGACCCACCCATGCAACGCCGTGGCATCGCACACCGCCTCCTCTTCGAGGTCTACCGCCTTGCCATTGAAGCCGAACTCCGCACCATCGCCCTCGAAGTCCGCGCCTCCAACACCCGCGCCCGCGCCCTCTACGAACAGTTCGGCTTCACCCGCGTCGGCAACCTCCGCGCCTACTACGCAAACAACAACGAAGACGCCACCGTCATGCTCACCCCCGAACTCACCTCCACCGCCCACACCGAACGCATCCGCCACCTCCGCGCAGACCACGCCGCCCGATACCGCGACACCATCGACTACACCGCCTCCTAGACTCCGAGGCACCACACGCCATCCTGCTCCGCGAACACCTCATCCCTGACACCGGTACGATCCACGGCGACCTACGCGCCCTCGTCACCCTCGCCGCAGCCATGATCGGCGAGATCGCACACAACGAACCGCTCGCCGTCCTCTTCCGTCAGTCCGTTATTGAACAGCGCACTACCCTCGTCACCACCATCTGGAAACGCGCCACCGACCGCGGGGAAATCCTCCCTGGCGACTGGCGTCTCTACACCCAGATGCTCATGGGTCCCATCATCATCCGCACCGTCATCACCGCCGAACCCCTCGACCCCACCTTCTGCACCGCCCTCGTCGAGGTCATCCTCTGCGCCGCACGCTTCCGCGACTAGCCCGCCCCCGGCACATACCTCGCCCAGTCAAACGGCGCAGCACCCACCGACGCCGCCACGCAGCGGCTGGCGTCCGGTTCCGCCTCCGATCCCGCGCCCCGCGCGGCACACCACCACAGCGGCCTACAGATCCTTCTGCCGGTACAACCACAGCGACGAAGCAATCGCCGCCGCCGTCAAAGACAAGAACACAACCACCACCCGCAACGTCGTCCCCAGCGACACCTCGCCCCGGAACGTCGCCGGCAACCCATTCAGCACCGCCGTCGTACTCATCCACGGCAGCCCCAGGAACTGCAACAGCGCCCCCGAGAACAACACCGCCGCCATCACCGCCAAGATCGCCAGCTGCACATTCCGGAACACCGTAGACAACAGAATCCCCAGCGCCGGGAGGAACGCGAACATCGCCCCCACCATCAGCAATCCCGATGTCATCCCCAGTCCCGTCGTATCCGCCACCGTATACTGCGACAGCATATACGCGAACGGCAGCACCACCAGCACATACACCACCAGCGTCACGCCCACGCGCGACACCACCTTCGCCGACAGATACTCCGTACGGTTCACAGACTTCGACAGGATTGAGTCCGCCACCACCTCAGCCTCGCCACTGATCGCCGACGCCGCAAAAATCGACACCGCCAACCACGACAGCGGCGCGAAGATCGCATACATGTACAGCGCCATCGTCTCCGAAGCTGACTCCGTATTGCTCGCCGCGACCCCCACCAGAAAGCCCGCCGCGATCACCAACAGTCCCACCCACACCTGCACGATCCATGACCGCGCCATCTGCACAATGTCGTATTTAAGAAGAACGAGGAACGCCTGCATCCACAACCTCTCCCACCACTACTTCCGACACCTGCCGCTCGCCGAGTATCGAGTGCTCCGGCCCGCTCCCCAGCCGCTGTGCCGCCGACCACGCCGAGGCCCGCAAGAACCCGCGCGACCGGTCTTCTTCCAGCCGCCGCAGGAACGCCTCTTCGATCTCGTCGTCACCAGTATTAAAGTGCAGCAGATCCACACCCGTCCGGTCGATGAGATCCAGCACCCGGTGGATGTACACCGGCAGTGGCTCCGTCCCCATGAACGACATCCGGAACTCCGTGCCCACCCGCTCGTATCTCACCGCACCCGCCTCGTCAAGCAGCGGAATCTGCTGCTCGAAGGCGTTCGCATTCCCCTCAATCTCCACCGTGATCGACCCGTGCCGCGCTAGCCGCCGCATCTCAGTCATCGGCCCCGAATAGATTAGCCGCCCCTGCGAGATGATCCCCACGTCCGTACACACGCGCTCCACATCGCCCAGAATGTGCGTCGAGATCACAATCGTCCGGTCGCGCCCTGACAACTCGCGGATCAACTCGATCGTCGACTTCCGCCCCGACGGATCCAGCCCCGATGTCGGCTCATCGAGGATCAACAACTCCGGATCGCCCATCAGCGCCGCCGCGATCCCAAGGCGCGTTACCATACCGGTCGACAGCCTCCCGATCCGCTGCGACGCCGACCCGGTCAAGTCCACCGCCTGCAACAGCGTCGCCAATCGAATCTTCGCCCGGTCATTCGGCAACCCCATCAACGCCCCGATGAACTCAAGGTACGAAATCGGCGTCAGGTTCGGCGGAAACGACGGGTTCGTGGGCAAGAACCCGATCCGGCGGCGCAGATCAGACCGCTCCGCCGTCATCTCCTCGCCGAACACCTTCACACTCCCCGCCGTCGGCCGCTGCAACCCCACCAACGACCGGAACGTCGTCGACTTCCCCGCCCCGTTCGGCCCGACGAGCCCGTACACCATCCCCTTCTCCACGCGCATATTCATCGCGTTCAGGGCGATATACCGGTTCTGATAGATCTTCGTGAGATCGGTCGTCTCAATCACCAACATTGGGGACTCCCTCGGAGGCGGCCCTCGTCCTGTAAACAGGCCCGAGGCGTACAACGCTCATACCGGTGGCGGGACGGAATCATACCAGCGCCCCACCCACCCCGCCCACCCCCCAACCACACTCGTCGTCCCAAGGCATCCCGTACCGCCATCCAACATTCCGGATGGCCCAGTGAACCACGGGGGTGAGATCCCCCACCCGAAACATCCCAGTTACCCCCCACACACCAAACCCCGCATTACACTTCCCACCATGCAACGCGTCCTCATCATCTCCGACGATCCTCACCAGGTCGCCATTGCCACCGCCGCCGCACGCGCCGACGGCAACTCCTCGCGCTCCGAACGCACCCTCGAAGCCGGACTCCTCACCGTCCGCGAATGGCAGCCCGCCGTCCTCTTCCTTGACCTCCGTCTCGGCCTCACCCCCGGCGCAATCGCCGCCGTCCTCCGCGACCAGGAAATCCATGACCGCGTCGGCGTCATCCTCATCGCCGCCCCCGAACACCTCACTCTCATCAGCGCATGCGGCCGCATCGACGACTTCCTCGTCCCACCCGTCGACCCCGATGAACTCCGCGTCCGCCTCAACCGCGCCCTCTGGCTACGCACAGGCGCCGACGAAAGTAACGTCATCCGCCGCAGCGGACTCGCCATCGACCTCGAGCGCTACACCGTCGCCGTCGACGGCGAAAGCGTCGACCTCACCTACAAGGAGTACGAACTCCTCCGCTTCCTCGCCACCAATGCCGGCAAACCCTTCACCCGCGAAGTCCTCCTCAACCGCGTCTGGGGCTACGACTACTACGGCGGCTCCCGCACCGTAGACGTCCACATCCGCCGCATCCGCGCCAAAATCGAGCGCAACGAATCCTTCATCGAAACCGTCCGCAACGTCGGCTACCGCTTCCTCGAAGAAACCACCGGCAGCCGCATCCCCGTCACGGGCCAGGAAGCCCCCTAGTCAGCCTCCCTCGTCATCACATCACACACCCACCACGCCCGGCACAGTCGCGCTCCTGTAACGCCCCCACCCCTACGGTTGCTTCGGGGCAAGAGGCGAATGTGCGCGAACGCACACTCGCCTCTTGCCCCCGATATCGGCGATACCCCCTCCGCCCCCGCAGCATTCTGTAACTCCCCTACAACACCTCCCACGCTCTCCGTGGCGTTCCTGTGATGCCACCTTCCCTCCGGCCGCCTCTCCTGTGGGCAGGAGAGGCGGCCGGAGGGAAGGTACGAAACATGCTCGTAACAATCGGGTAATCCACGAGAAACTCCGCCCCGATACCTTCCCGTATGACACCGTATCGATACACAATCGGGCGCGCCGCCTTCGGCTACCCCGGGCGTACACGAAGCGGCATCATCAGGAGCGATCAGCGGGCGTCCCACAGGCGGATACCACGGAAACAGGGGAAGAGACCACATGACCACACTGCAAGAAGCCATCGAACTCGCCAAGGCCAACAACGTCCGCCGGATCGACCTCAAGGTAGCTGACTTCCTCGGCCGTTGGCAGCACTTCACCCTCCCCGGACACCGCCTCGACGCCGACCTCTTCGCCGACGGCTCCGGCTTCGACGGCTCCAGCCTCCGTGGCTTCCAACAAATCCACGAGTCGGACATGCTCCTCATGCCCGACATCGACACCGCCGTCATCGACCCTATCTTCCAGACCCCCACCATCTCCTTCATCTGTGATGTCACCGACCCCCTCACCCGCTCGCGCTACTCGCGTGACCCGCGCGGCATCGCCAAAAAGGCGGAGGAATACCTCAAGACCACCGGCATCGCCGACACCGCCTACTTCGGCCCCGAACTCGAATTCTTCATCTTCGACAACGTCCGCTTCTCGCAGGGCCAGAACAGCGCCTACTATTTCGTAGACTCTGAAGAAGCCCACTGGAACACCGGCCGCGAAGAGCCGGGCGGCAACCTCGCCTACAAGATCCCCGCCAAAGAGGGCTACAACCCCTCACCGCCCTTCGACACCATGACCGAACTCCGCAACAAGTTCTTCGATGCCATGGAAGGCCTCGGCATCGAAATGGAAGTCCACCACCACGAGGTCGCCACCGGCGGCCAGAACGAACTCGCCATGAAGTTCGGCACCCTCACCCAGCAGGGCGACCGCGCCTCCTGGTACAAGTACGTCGTCCGCAACGTCTCCCGCGCTGAAGGCAAAGTCGCAACCTTCATGCCCAAGCCCATCTACGGCGACAACGGCACCGGCATGCACACCCACCAGTCGCTCTGGAAGAACGGCGAGAACGCCTTCTACGACAGCAACGGCTACGCCGGCCTCTCCCAGATCGCACGCTGGTACATCGGCGGCCTACTCAAGCACGCACACGCCGTGCTCGCCTTCGCCGCCCCCACCACCAACTCATACAAGCGGCTCGTCCCCCACTACGAGGCGCCCGTCAACCTCGCCTACTCCATGCGTAACCGCTCCGCCTCCATCCGCATCCCCACCTACTCCATGTCCGCCAAGGCCAAGCGCATCGAGTTCCGCCCCGCGGACGCCACCGCCAACCCCTACATCGCCTTCTCCGCCATGCTCATGGCGGGCCTAGACGGCATCCAGAACCAGATCGACCCCGGCGACCCGCTCGACCGCAACATCTACGAACTCTCCCCCGAAGATGCTGCCAAAGTCCCGACCGTCCCCGGTTCCCTCGACCAGGCCCTCGACGCCCTCGAAAAGGACCACGACTTCCTCCTCCAGGGCGGCGTCTTCACCCCAGATGTCATCGACACCTGGCTCGAAATGAAGCGCTCCGAAGCTCAGGAAGTCCGCCTCCGCCCCACCCCCTACGAGTACGAGCTGTATTTCGGCGTCTAAGGACCACGCCCCTACAGCACGGCCCCGGGCGCGCCCGGGGCCGTGCTGTACCACCAGAATCCCGAGGGTCCCACACCAATGCCCGCCGTACCCCACCCCAATGTCGAGGTACACGCAACACTTCGGCGCATCGTTTCCGAAGGATCTCTTGGGGCGACGCGCCCAGAGCGAGCCGTGGCAGCTAGCCCTGTGCGAGCGCGCGCTTCGCAATCCGCGGGGGTCGCGGGGCTTTGCCACACACAGGGAGAGAGGGTGGACGAAACACTGTTCGGGTACCATCGCTCGGCGCGCGATGGCCGCACCCAACCGCCGCGCAGCGGCGACGCTGCCTCCGGCCATCGTGCGCCGCGCGCAAGGGAGACGCATGATGCCTGACCTCGAATCCCAGCAGCACGTCCTCAACGCCTGCCGCGAGCATGACGTCAAATTCATCCGCCTCTGGTTCACAGACATCCTCGGCATGCTCAAATCCGCCGCCATCACCGTCGAAGAACTCGAACACGCCCTCGCCGACGGTATCACCTTCGACGGCGCAAGCATCGAAGGCTTCGCACGCACCGACGAAGCCGACATGCGCATCATGCCCGACCCCGCCACCTTTCAACTCCTCCCTTGGCGCCCTCGCGAACGCGCCGTCGCCCGCATGTTCTGCGACATCGTCACCGCCAACGGACAACCTTTTGAAGGTGACCCCCGCTACATCCTCAAACAGCAAATAGCCCGCGCCACCGCCGCCGGCTTCACCTGCTACGTCTCACCCGAAATCGAATTCTTCTACTTCAAAGACCAGAACGGCACCGAACCACTCGACTCCGGCGGATACTTCGACCTCACCCCACTCGACTCCGGCTCAGACCTCCGCCGCGAAACCGTCCTCACCCTCGAAGACATGGGCATCCCCGTGGCCCTCTCCCACCACGAAGCCTCACCATCGCAACACGAGATCGATCTCCGCTACACCGACTCCCTCACCATGGCCGACTCCATTATGACCTACCGCCTCATCGTCAAAGAAGTCGCCATGCGCCACGGCGTATACGCCACCTTCATGCCCAAACCCCGCACCGACTACAACGGCTCCGGCCTCCACCTGCAGATCTCACTCTTCCGGGGCGAAGAAAACGTCTTCGCCGCCGACGCCGCCGCCGCCTCCGGCCTCTCCAAGACCGGCGAGCAATTCATGGCCGGCCTCCTCCGCCACGCCCCCGAACTCATGCTCGTCACCAACCAGTGGGTCAACTCCTACCGCCGCGTCGTCCCCGGCTTCGAGGCCCCCACACACGCCACCTGGTCCACCCGCAATCACGCCGACCTCCTCCGCGTCCCCGCCCACCAAGCCGACCGCCCCGAAACCGCCCGCATCGAATACCGCGTCCCCGACGCCGCCTGCAACCCCTACCTCGTCTTCGCCGCCACCCTCGCCGCTGGCCTCGCCGGCATCGAAGGCGCATACACCCTCCCCGCCCCCCTCGACCGCGACATCCGCGAACTCACCGCCGACGAAGTCGCCGCACGAGGCATCACCATGCTCCCCAGCAGCCTCGGCGAAGCCATCGCCGCCTTCGAACCCTCACAACTCATGCGCAACACCATCGGCGAACACATCGCCCAATCCCTCATCACCAACAAACGCCAGGAATGGTCTCTCTACCGCACCGAAGTCTCCGCCTACGAGCTCCGCCGCTACCTCAGCACCCTCTAACGAACCCCTGCTAACCGCCCCTCCTCCTCCCCCTCACTCTTGCTATCATCACCCCACATCGAGGCCCACCCATCGAGGCGTCCCACGCGCCCACCGGAGCCACCGCCATGACCACCACCCAACCCACCGCCACCACCATCGAGGCCACCCAGTGGCTCCAAGCCTTCGCCGCCGCCCTCGCCCGCAACGACACAGACGCCACCGCCGCCCTCTTCCACGAGGACTCCTACTGGCGTGACCTCGTCGCCTTCACCTGGAACATCACCACCCTCGAAGGCCGCGACCGCATCTGCCACATGCTCGAATCCCGCAACACAGACACCGCCGCGACTGACTGGCAACTCGAAGGCGACCCCACCCACACCTCGGACGGCGTCATCGACGCATGGCTCACCTTCACCACTGCCGTCGGCCGCGGCAAAGGCCGCCTCCGCCTCCGCGACGGCAAAGCCTGGCAACTCTTCACCGCCCTTCAGGAACTCACCGGCCATGAAGAAAAGCAGGGCTTCACTCGTGACATGGGCGTCGACCACGGCGCGCACAAAAACAGAGTCACCTGGCTCCAGCGCCGCCAAGAGGAACAGGCCGCGCTCGGCTACACGGAACAACCCTACGTCCTCATCATCGGCGGCGGCCAGGGTGGCATCGGCCTCGCCGCCCGCCTCCGCCGCCTCAACATCCCCACCATCGTCGCCGAACGCAACCCGAACGCCGGCGACTCATGGCGCAACCGCTACGACTCCCTCACCCTCCACGACCCCGTCTGGTTCGACCACATGCCCTACATCCCCTTCCCCGCCCATTGGCCCATCTATACCCCCAAAGACCAGATGGGCGACTGGCTCCAGATGTACGTCAACATCATGGAACTCAACTACTGGACCTCCACCGAAGCCCGCCACGCCGAATACGATGAAGCCACCAACACATGGCGCGTACAGGTCACCCGCGACGGCCAGCCACACACCCTCCGCCCAACCCACCTCGTCCTCGCCACCGGCATGTCCGGGTTCCCCAACATCCCCAGCATCCCCGGCGCAGACACCTTCGCCGGCGACCTCATGCACTCCAGCAAATTCCGCACCGGCACACCCTACTTAGGCAAACACGCCATCATCCTCGGCGCCAACAACAGCGCCCATGACATCGCTCACGACCTCTGGGAACACGACGCCGCCGCCGTCACCATGATCCAGCGCTCACACACCACCGTCACCCGCTCCGCTGGCGCAAACCGCACCAACACCGGCGGCAACTACTCCGAGGCTGCTGTCGCCGCCGGCATCACCACAGACCTCGCCGACCTCATCGCCGCCTCATCCATCAACGCCATTGCCCCCATCGCCGCCAAACAAGCCACCGACGACACCCGCGCGCAACACGCAGACTTCTACGCACGTCTCGAAGCCGCCGGATTCCTCCTCGACTTCGGCGAAGACCAAACTGGCGCAGGCATGAAATATCAGCGCCGCGGCTCCGGCTACTACATCGACGTCGGCGCCTCCGAACTCGTCATCAGCGGTGACATCAAACTCCGCACCCGCGTTACCATCGACCGCATCAACCCACACTCAGTTGTACTCACGGACGGCACAGAACTTCCCGCAGACCTCATCGTCTACGCAACCGGCTACGGCAACATGATCCAATGGGCCGAACAACTAATCTCCAAAGAAGTCGCTGACCGAGTGGGCAAAGTCTGGGGCCTCGGCTCCAACACCCAGTACGACCCCGGCCCATGGGAAGGCGAACTCCGCAACATGTGGAAACCCACCCACCAACCCAACCTCTGGTTCCACGGCGGCAACCTCTCCGGCTCCCGCAACTACTCCAAATACCTCGCCCTCCAACTCAAAGCCCGCCTCGAAGGCATCCCCACCCCCGTCTACGGTATGACCACCGTCCACCACCTGAGATAGCGCCGCCGGGCGGTCTCATCCCTGCAGGACCGCGTTACTCCGGTTCAGGCCCGTTCACCTCGACCTCGATGGCCGGCAAGATCGCCGCGATCTCGTCGGCGCCGGGTATCCCTGCTACGAGCGCGGCATCACTGAGTTGGTTCAAGGCCCCTAGCGACTTAGCGGCAATCCGCTGGAGGGCCTCTGCCACTGAGAGACCTGCAGCCTCAGGCAGCCGTTCGAGGTCAGCAACGCGCTCCGCGTACTGAGCGGCGATGCGCGCGATAAATCCGTCGTAATCATCCGCTTCGCCGGCCTGGGACGCGGGCGGCTTCGTCCACAAAGAAACGTGCCCCTGGTTGTCGAGATCCACGACGAAGGCGCAGTAGGCGTCGATGCCAACACTTTCGACATGATCCCGAAGCGGCAGCCCCCGGAGGGACTTCACCATCGATTCGGTAACGAAGGGCTGAGCGTGCGGCGTTATCACGATCGGCCGTTCGGGCGCCTGTCTGAGCGGCGAGATGAACGAGCTGGCGATGTTCGCGACCGTCAGGCCGGCAGCAATCGCGTGGCGGTCGCCTTGTTGAAGGACTGACATACTTTCCACGCTAGCGCGGTAGCACCCGCCTGGAGTCCGTTCCTGACCTGAACCCCTGAAACAGACCCCCCACGAAGGCCGATGGTTCGGATGCTGCACCGTGAGCCCTTGCCGATTGCCCAACATCAGCGTGGACACGAGCTTGGCATTTGTAGGCGGTCGCGAGGACTATCGCTGAGTCGTGCGGGACTTTTGGGGCAGCGGACTGACTTTTGGGGCAGGCACTAGATTCGAGGCAAAGCTCTCCGAGGGAGAAAGATTGGCGGTGAGGTCTACCCGAACAGTGCCTTTGCCGCGCTATCCGCCGCGTGCGCCAGTGGCGCAACCCACAATCCAACCACCACCATCGCCACCAGCAGCGTCGCCGTTGTCAGGTACCCTGTCCACGTCAGCCGCCATCGAGGCACCACCACATCATGCGCCTGCGGATCCAACAGCGACCCGTCCGTCTGAATCACATAGATCTGCTTGATCACCATCAAGTAGTAGTAGAGCGACACCGTACTTGCCACCACCGCCACACCCACCAGCCATAGGTAGCCGCCGTACGCCGCCGCCTGGAACAGAATGAACTTCGTCGTGAACCCTGCCAGCAGCGGCATCCCTGCCAGCGAGAACAACCCCGCCGCGATCACCAGTGCCAGGAACGGGTTGGTCTCCGCCAGCCCCTTCATGTCCGCGATCTCCTCAGACCCCGTCTGGTTGTAGAACGCGATCACCCCCATGAACACTGCGAGGTTCGTGATCAGGTACCCGCCCAAATGCATCAGCACCGCCGATGTCGACGCATCCGAGATCGTTACGATCGCCATCAGCATGAACCCGACCTGCCCAATCGAGGAGTACGCGAGCAGCCGCTTGATGTTGTGCTGCTGAATCGCGATCAGGTTCCCCACCACCATCGTCAGCACCGCCAGAAACGCGATCGTCCCCTGCCAGTCCGCGATCGCCGGCAGGAATGGCCCGCCAAACAGCCGCAGCAACACCGCGAACGCCGCTGCTTTCGAGGTTGCCGACAACACCGCCGTCACCGGCAGCGGTGCGCCCTCGTATGCGTCCGGCGTCCACATGTGGAACGGCACCGCCGACGCCTTGAAGCCGAGGCCTGCGATCACCATCGTCAGCCCCATCAGCAACGGCGCGTGCATCCCATCCCGGCCCTCGCTCAGGTTCTTCGCGATCGTCGCGTAGTCCGTAGACCCCGCCGCGCCGTACACCAAGCTCAGCCCGTACAGCAGAATCGCCGATGCCAGTCCGCCCAGCAGCACATACTTCAGCCCCGCCTCGCCCGAACGTGGATCGCTCTTCGCCAGCGACACAGCTACGTACAGCGAGAACGACAGCAACTCAATGCCCACGTACGCCGTGATCAATTCCGTCGACATTGCCATAAACGACGCGCCCACCGTCGCGAACAGCAGCATCGTGTAAAACTCGCCCTGCCCACGGATCTGCTTCGCGACGTACTCGTGCGAACCGATCACCACCACTGCCAGCGTCAGCCCGAACAGCACCCGGAAGAACGTCGTGAACGCGTCCACCAGCACGATGCCCGCGAAGTCTTCAACGATCCCCGCCTGCGCCACGCTCGCCAGCGTCGCCAGCACCGCGCCCGCCACCGTGATCCACGGCAGCATGTTCCGCCCCAGCTTCAACTCGCGGCGGAACGCATCAGACAGCAGGACAATGCCGCCTGTGGCCGCGAGGATGATCTCCGGCAGCAGCAGCGCATAGTTGAAGTTCAAGTCGCTCACAGCGACACCCCCGGGATGGTCTGCGCCAGCGTGGTCGCGATCCGGTCAATCCACGGCGCGGGCCACAGACCTAGCGCCAGAATGGAGAGCACCAGCACCGTCGCGCCCGCCCGCTCCATCCACGTCAGTTCCTTCAGACCCGTCCACCGCGGGCTCAACTCGCCGAAGAACACTTGCGCGCCCATCCGGATCAGGTACGTCGTCGTGATCGCCGCCGTCAGGATCGCGAGGCCGCCCACCACCGGATACGACCGGAACGCTCCCACGAAGATGTGCAACTCCGCAATGAAGCCCGACAGCCCCGGCAGGCCCAGCGACGCGAGGCTGCCGATGATGAAGAAGATCGCCCACAGCGGCATCTGCTTCGCCATTCCGCTGAAGTTCGTGATGTCGCGGTTGTGCGCCTGGTCGTAAATCCCTCCGATCAGCAGGAAGAACAGCGCCGTCATGATCCCGTGCGCGAACATCTGTAACACCGCGCCCGTCATCCCAATCACGTTCATGGTGCCGAGGCCCACGAACACGTACCCCATATGCGACACCGAGGAGAACCCCGACATCAACTTCATGTCCGTTTGCTGCAGCGCGGAGATCGCGCCGTACAGTGCCGCCACAATGCCGACCGTGATCAGCGCCGGCCCCCAGTACACCGCGCCCTCCGGCAGCACCTGGATCCCGAGGCGGATGATGCCAAACGCGCCGACCTTCATCAGCACGCCCGCGTGCAACATCGAGACGGCCGTCGGAGCCGCCGCGTGCCCGTCCGGCGACCACGAGTGGAACGGGAACATGCCCCCTAGCGTCCCGCATCCCAGTGCGATCATCGGGAAGAAGATCTTCTGCATCGTCGTGCTGTACTCCGCCGCGTACAGCACCTCCATGTCGAACGTCCCCACGCCAGCCTCCGTGAAGATGGCGAAGATGCCCGTGAAGATCAGGATCGATGCCGCCAGCAGCATCATCATCAGTTTCATCGCGCCGTACTGCTTCCGCGTGGAGCCCCACACCGCGATCAGCAGGTACATCGGCAGCAATGACGTCTCGTACATTAGGAAGAAGAAGAACATGTCCAGCATCACAAAGGTGCCGTAGACCCCACCTACCAGCACGTACAGCAGGATGAAGAAGTCCTTCGTCCGCCGCTGAATCTTCCAGGACACCCACGTCCCCGCCAGGATCACGATGCCCGTCAGCAGCACCATCGCCGAACCGATGCCATCGAGACCTACCTTGAACTGGATGCCGCGCTCGCCCAAGAAACCGACGTTCTCCAGCCACGTCCACGCCACCACGCCCTGAAACTGCTCGGTGCTCGTGTAGTCGTACCGCGCGAAGATGTACACGGACAATCCGAACAGCACCAAGCTCGACAGCCCCGTGATCGCCATCAGCGCGCTGCGCTCACGCGACGGCAGCAGCATCAGCAGCAGCGCCACGCCGAGCGGCAGCGCAAAGAGTGCAATCAGAATGTAGCCGTCGGTCTCGGTCACGTGACTGCCCCTCTTATGCCGACTGCAACGCCATGACGGCCAGCACCACGACGCCGACGGCCATCGCCAGCGCGTAGTTCGGAATCCGTCCGGTCTGCAGGAACTTCAGCCGCATCCCGAACCACGACACCGTCTGCGCGCCGCCATCGACGCCCGACTCGTTCACCACGCGCTTATCGAACAGCGCGACCACGTTGCCGAGGCCCAGCACCACCCGGTCGATGACGGCCTGATACAGGTCATCCAAGTAGTAGCGGTTCACCAGCAGCGCGTGCAGTTCCGGCGCCCACTGCCGTGCGCGCACCGCGCGCATCGCGTCGCCCTTCCAGTACGCAATCCCGATGCCGATGCCCGCGAGCGCTGAGGCGACCGCCGTCCCCGCGAACACTATGTCGAACACAAACGCGTGCGGCTCGTGCGTGAACACTACCTCGCCTATACCGCCCGGGAACCCGAGCATACGGCCTACACTGGAGAACACCACGAACCCGGACACCGTCGCAAGCGTCGCCAGAATGACCAGCGGCCCCGTGATCAGCGCTGGCGATTCGTGCGCGTGCTCGTAGGCGTGGTGATCCTTTGGCTCGCCGAAGAACGTCAGCAGCACCAGTCGCGTCGTGTAGATCGCCGTCAGCACAGCTGACCCCGCCAGCAGCAGGTACACCGGCAGCGGCCCATCGGTCATCGCCGCGTGCAGGATTTCGTCCTTGGACCAGAACCCGGCCAGCGGGATCACCCCCGCCAACGCCATGCTGCCGATGATGAACGTCGCCGTCGTGATCGGCATCTTGTGCCGCAACCCGCCGAGTTGATCGACTTCCTGATGGTGCGTCGCGTGAATCACCGATCCGGAACCAAGGAATAACAGCGCCTTAAAGAAAGCGTGCGTGAACAGGTGGAACATCGCCGCGGTCACATTGCCTAGGCCCAGCGCGACAAACATGAATCCCAGTTGCGACACCGTCGAGAACGCCAGCACCCTTTTGATGTCGCTCGTCACGAGACCCTGCGTCGCCGCCATCACCGCCGTGACTAACCCCGTGTACAGCACGTAGTCGCGCGCCACGGGCACTAAGTCGAATACCGGCATCATGCGAGCAACTAGGTACACGCCTGCCACCACCATCGTGGCCGCGTGGATCAGCGCGCTCACCGGCGTCGGGCCTTCCATCGCGTCCGGCAGCCAGACGTGCAGCGGGAACTGTGCACTCTTACCCACCGCCCCGGCGAACAGGAACAGCATCGCCACCGTCAGGTAAGTGTTGCTAAAGCCACCAGCCTCAGCGAAGTTGATGATCTCCTGGATATTGAATGTCCCCGCCTGCCGCCACAGCAGCACGATGCCGATCAGCAGCCCCACATCACCTATGCGCGTGGTGATGAACGCCTTCTTCGCCGCCTCCGCCGCGGACTGCCGCTCCCAGTAGAAACCGATCAGCAGGAACGAGGCGAGCCCCACTCCTTCCCATGCGAAGTACAGCAGCAACAGGTTCCCCGACAGCACCAGCGCCAGCATCGCTGTCGCGAACAGCGACAGCAAAGCGAAGTACCACCCGTACCGCGGCTCTCCGTGCATGTAAGACATCGAGTAGACCGCGACCATCAAGGCCACGATCGACACCACCGAGATCATCACCACCGTGATCCCGTCCACGTACGTGTCGAACTGTATGACGAACAACCCCTGCCCGATGTTAATCCAATCGAACCCGAACACGTTCGCGCCCTCTGGCGTGAACAGTCCACCCCGGAAGTACCCAGTGAAGTCCGCTATGATCCCCAGCCCCATCAACACCACCGAGGCCAGCGCCAGCACCACAATCAAGTCGCCGCGCCGTGGCAGCACCGGGTTCAACAGCGCCACCAGCACAAACGTCACCGCCGGGACGGCGATCAGCAACCATGCCTGGTCCATCGGCATCAGGCCGCCTCCACCCGCCACGCGCTCGCCGTCGTTACCACTTCAGACTGCTCGCTTCGTCCACGTTCGCCGACCGGCGCTCGCGGAAGATCCGCAACACAATGCCCAGCGCCAGCCCTACCTCCGCCGCCGCGATCGTGATCACGAAGATCGCGAAGATCACCCCCGTGAACAACTCCGCATCCATGTACGACGCGAACGCCACGAAGTTCAGCGACACTGCCGCCAGCATCAACTCCACCGCAATCAGGATCAGGATCGCACTGCGCCGCGCCAGCACGCCGTAGAACCCCAGCGCGAACAGGATTCCCGACAGCACGAGGTAGTACTCCAGCGGAATCACGAGGCAGCCTCCGCGTCGTTGTCGTCATCATTGTCCCGGCGCGAAATCGCCACCGCGCCCACCAGCGCCACCAGTAGCACTAGCGACGCCACCTCAAACGGCACCCCAAAGTCGCGATACAGTCGCGCCCCTAAGTCCCGAAAGTCCACCACCGTGCTAATGCTCGCGTCCCAGTTCGCGCTCAGCATTGCCGCCGTCAGCGCCACGCCCAGAATGAGCCCCACCCCCGCCGCAAACGGCTTCTGCGATCCGTCGATCACCACCGGGTCTTCCGTCGCGTTCGTGAGCATCAGACCGAACATCAGCAGGATCGCCACCCCGCCGCCGTATACCAGCACCTGCACCAGCGCCAGGAACTCCGAGGCCAGCAGCAGGAACATCCCCGCCAGCCCCATCGCCGCGGCAATCAGCGCCAGCGCCGAATGCACCACGTTCCGCAGCGTCACCGCGCCCAGCGCACCCGCCACAATCACGCCTGCCAGCATCCACCACACCATCTGCGCGCTCGAAATGTTGCCCAGCACGCGCAGCACAATCAGCGCGATCAGCGGCGGCGTCACAATGGCGCCAGCCAGCAGGCCGCCGGTCGTGACCGTGCGGTCGAGTTGTGCGGGGAGCGGCAGTCGGTTCAGCACTACGGCGCCACCCACGGCTTCAACTCGCCCGACCGCGACTGCGCCAGCAGCATCGGCAGGTCCATCACTAGGTCTGCGCGGTCGTACACGGATGTCTCGTGACCAGCCCACGTGTTGTTCATCGAGATCGCGTCGAAGTTACACACCTCAACGCAGATATTGCATCGCATGCACCGCCCGTAGTCGATCCAAAACTTGTCGATGATCTTGCGCCGCGAAGAATCCCCGCCCACCGATTTGTGGTTTGGGTTGTCCTTCATCAGCACCGTCATGCACTCCACCGGGCACGCGCGCTCGCACGCGTGACAGCCGGTGCAGAATGGCTCTTTGTCTTCCTCGGCCCACAGCAGAACCGGGAACGCCCGGTCGCGCTCCGGCAACTCCTTGTGCGTCTCGGGGTACTCCCGAGTCACCGGCTTCCGCATGAATGTCGACAGCGTGACGCTCATGCTCTTCAGGATGCCTTTCATCGGGTCGCCTCCCACGTCTGGTCAGTGCGCGGGATCAGCACGGGCCGCGGTCGCGGCCGGCTTACGCTCCGATTGATCACCCACATCATAATAAACACGCCCGCTACGCCGCTGCCCGCGAGCAGCGCGTGTGTTAGCCCGCTCGGCAACTCGTACACCAGCACCGCGCCGTTCACGAGGATCTGCGCGAACGACAGCGGCAGCAGCAACTTCCACGCGAAGGCCATCAACTGATCGATGCGCATTCGCGGCACCGTCACCCGTACCCAGAACACCACGAAGATCATCATCGAGGTCTTCACTGTCGTGAGCACGATCTGCCACGGCAGCCCCAACTGCTCCCCGAATGGCCACGCCCACCCACCGAGGAATACCGCGGACCCCACCAACGCCATGATGAATAGCGCGGCGTACTCCGCCAAGAAGAACATTGACCAGCGGATGCCGCTGTACTCGACAAACGGCCCGCCCACCACTTCCGACTCGCCCACCGGGATGTCGAACGGCGGTCGGTTCAACTCCGCGATCATCGCGATGAAAAAGATCAGAAACGCCATCGGCTGCCACAGGATATTCGGCGCGCCCGCCTGGCCCGCCACGATCTCCGTCAGGTTCAGGCTGTCCGCCACCATCGCCACCGCGAGCAGCGACAGCACCAGCGGCAACTCGTAGGAAATCGACTGAGCCACCGACCGCAGCCCGCCGATGATCGCGTAGCGGTTGTCCGAACCCCACCCGGCCATCACCCACCCCACCAAGTTCACCGAGGATGCCGCGAGCAGGTAGAACAATCCGAGGTCGAGCACCCGCACTTCCAGCCCCGATGCAAACGGCACCACCACGAATCCGATGAAGATCGGCACGAACACGAAGTACGGCGCCAGCTCGAACACCCACGGGTCGGCGTTCGTCGGCCGCACGTCTTCCTTCGCCACCAGCTTCAGCGCGTCCGCCACCGACTGGAGCAGGCCCATCGGCCCCGTCCGCGTCGGCCCCAGCCGCATCTGGAAGCGTGCCAGCACTTTCCGCTCGATATAGATCAGCCCCATGACCATCACGGTCATCAGGATCACGATGATGTTCATCCTGATGAACAGATCCAGTACCACCGGCATGTCCATGCCGAACAACGGCCACGTCATCGGTCAACCTCGCACAGCACGATGTCGAGCGACCCGAGAATCACCACCGCGTCCGCGACGTATGACCCGATCGTCATGTCGCGCAGCGCCTGGAGGTTCGCAAAGCACGCCGACCGTATCTTCAGCCGGTGCGGCCGGTTACCGCCCTTCGACACCATGTAGATGCCGTACTCCCCACGCGGCGCTTCCGTCCGCAGGTACACCTCACCCGGAGGCGTCCGCAACATGCGAGGCATCCGCTCCGGCAGGATCGGCCCCGGCTGCAACTTCGTCAGGCACTGCTCGATGATCCGCACCGACTGACGCATCTCTTCGATGCGCACCAGCCAGCGGTCGTACACATCGCCAACCTTACCCACAGGCACATCGAAGTCGACTTCTGCGTACTTCAGGTACGGCTCGGTCCGGCGCAGGTCCAGCGGCACGCCGCTCGCCCGCAACACCGGCCCCGTCGACCCCCAGTCAATCGCATCCGCCGCCGAGATGACCCCGATACCTTGCGTACGCGCCTTGAAGATTTCGTTCTCCGTCAGCAGGCCATCCATGTCCTTGATGCCCTGCTTCGAGACGTTCAGCACCTCACGCACCCGCGCGACAAAATTGTCCGTCACTTCCCACGCCAGCCCGCCCGGCCGGAAGTATGCGTACATCAGCCGGTCGCCCGTGATCTCCTCGAACAAATCGAGGATGTTCTCGCGCTCCCGGAACGCATACGTGAACCCTGTCCCGAACACGCCAACATCCGTGCCGAAAGCCCCCGTGAACATGAAGTGGCTCGACAGCCGGTTCAACTCGCACAGGATCATCCGGATCCACTGCGACCGCTCCGGCACTTCAATATCCATCAACTTCTCAACGGCCATCACGTAAGACAGTTCCGCGTTGAACTGCGCCAGGTACTCCGTCCGATCCATGAACCCGATGCCCTGGCGGAAGTCCATCGTCTCCGACAACTTCTCGCCGCCCCGGTGCATGTACCCAATGTGCGAGACCACGTCCCGCACTACTTCTCCGTCCACTTGCAACACCATCCGGAAGACGCCGTGCGTTGCCGGGTGCTGCGGCCCCATGTTGATCATGAGGTCTTGTGTCTCGAATTCCTGCTCAGGTGCCATCGAGGTCATCAGACTGATTCCTCCGTCGCCCAAGCGATCCCTTCGCCTTGCAGCACTTCAATCTCCGCCAGCGGGTGATCTTTCCGTAGCGGGAAGGTATCCGTCAGGTCTTCCGGCATCAGCAGTGTGCGTGGGTCGGGATGATTACGAAACCGCACCCCAAACATCTCCATCACTTCGCGCTCGTACCAGTTCGCCGCCCGCCACACCGTCGTCGCGGTATCCAGGTGCAGGTCGTTCGCGTCGAGGTGCGCCTTCACCGTCAGGTTGTGCCCCTTCGTGGTCGAATACAGCATGTACACCACGTCCATGCCATCGCCCTCGTTGTCCACGCACGTCAGGCATCGCAGGTAATCAAATGCCATGTCGGCGTTCGTCTTCAGCGCCCTCAATCCGCGAATCACTTCGTCGCGCGGGATGTGCACGATCACGTCCTGCACGCCGCGCTCTGGCTGCGCCGATATCCCCGACAACGCCTTGTCCACAGCGGACCAGATCGTCCCGTCGAATGACTGCAGCGGCGCGGCTGCTGCGTCTTCGGAAGTCATCGGCCGGTCGCCGCCCGCTCTTCCATGATCTTCTCTTGCAGCGCGATGAACGCGTCCAGCAGTGCCTCGGGGCGCGGCGGGCAGCCCGGCACGTACACGTCCACCGGAATGATCTTGTCCACGCCCTGCAACACTCGGTCGTATCGCGTGTACGGCCCGCCGTTTGTCGCGCACGCGCCCATGGATATCACCCACTTCGGGTTCGGCATCTGCTCGTACAGCAACTTCACCGCCGGAGCCATCTTCTTCGTCACCGTCCCCGCCACAATCATTACGTCCGACTGACGCGGCGACGGCCACGGCACAATCCCGAAGCGATCGAGGTCATAGTGCGACATGTACGTCGCGATCATCTCAATCGCGCAGCACGCCAGCCCGAACGTCATCGGCCACAGGCTAGACTTCCGCGAGGCCGCGATCAGCAAATCAGCCGGTGCCTGGATCACTCCCGGCAGCACCACGCGGTACAGCGCTTTACCCGGGTGCAACTCCACCGGCCGCAGCCGCTCAATCTCCAGTGGGTGCTCCGTCGGCACATGCGGCGACAGCGGCGCAACCTCGGGCGCGGCTGGCGCGCCAGGAACAACGGGCGCTTCGGTCTGAGTCGTGTCTACTGCCACTTCAGTGCTCCCTTTTTCCACGCGTAGGCCAGCCCGGCCGCCAGAATGCCGATGAACACCAGCATCTCGTAGTAGGCCATCGGCCCCACTTCCACGTAGGAGAGCGCCCACGGGAAGATAAACACAGCTTCAACATCGAAAATGATGAACAGGATCGCGTACAGGTAGTACCGCATCCCAATGCTGGTCTGCGCCCGCCGCAACGGCAACATGCCGCACTCGTACGACGTGCCCTTGTTCCGCTCCACCGAGAACGGTGCCAGCAATCGCGAAGCAATCAGCGCGGTAACGACAAGAATGAAGCCAGCGATCGTGGCCGCAAAGACCGCCGCATACGTCCCAAACAACTGGTCGAGGTGGTCCAACGCCCCGTACCTTCACTAGTCGCCAGCGCCCTTCACAGCACGCCGCCAACCCGCAAAACACCGCACAGGCGCACTAAAAAGCCCGCACAGCACCGGCATTAGCCGACCGTAACAGCGCCCTGAGTGAGTGTCAACGAATCGTGAAATGCCGCACGCACCCCCCACCGCACGCACACCTACACCTATATATACGTGCCCCCGCCACCCCACTCGAAGCGCCACACCACCCCGACCCTCTGACCGTGGTGAGCCTGTCGAACCACAAGTGGAGCCACCGAGACACACGCGACCCCGCCCTCCGGCCTCCGGCCTCCGACATCCCCACCCTCATCGGCGGCTCCGACCATCGAGGCGATACAGTGCCTCAATGCCCGCCCCCTTCACCCTCAACCGCAACCTCCGCCTCTTCAACGCCTTCGCCTTCGTCCGTGACCTCACACCTATCCTCGCCATCTGGGTCGTCTACCTCACCGACTACCGCCACCTCACCCTCGCCCAGGTCGGCCTCATGGAAGGCATGTTCTGGGGCGTCAAACTCCTCGCCGAAATCCCTTCCGGCACATTCGCCGACCGCTACGGCCGCCGCGCCGCCATGCTCACCGCCGTCGCCTTCGAGGCCCTTGGCCTCATCATCTTCGGCTTCGCCTCCTCTTTCCCCCTCCTCGCCTTCTCCTACGTCCTCTGGGCCATCGGCCTCGCCTTCCGCTCCGGCAGCTCCGAGGCCTACCTCTACGACGCCCTCACGACCGCCAACCGCGAAGCCGAGTACACCCGCCGCCTCGGCCTCTTCTCCGCCATCAACATCAGCAGCACCATCATCGGCGGCATCATTGGCGGCGTCCTCGCCGTCATCACTAACCTTCAGATCGCCGTCCTCGCCACCGCCCTCTCCTACGCCCTCGCCGCCCCCCTCCTCCTCCTGCTTCAAGAACCCCCGCACCGCCGCAACGAAGGCCCCCGCCGCCCCTACCGCGCCACCCTTCGCACCGGCCTCCTCGCTGTCCGCGACAACCCACCCGTCCGAGGCATCCTCCTCCTCCAGATCGCCCTCAGCGCCTCCATGCCCGCCTACATCCTCCTCTGCCAACCATTCATGGCCGCCCACCACGTCCCGCTCGCCCTCTTCGGCGTTCTCAGCGCCCCCGTCCCCCTGCTCAGCGCCCTCGGCGGCCTCAGCAGCGACCGCATCACCCGCCGCCTCGGCCTGCACCGCGTCCTCGCGCTCGCCATCGCCGGTGCCGTCACCGGCCTCGCCATCCTCGCCGCCATCAACCACGTCACCGCCTTCGCCGGCTTCGCCCTCACCGCCCTCAGCCTCGCCATCACCATGCCCGCCATCGGCGCTTACGTGAACGCGCGCACTGACTCACAGGTCCGCGCCACCGTCCTCTCCATCGCCCCCTTCGGCGAATCACTTGTCTTCGTCATCGTCAGCATGATCGCCGGCGTCGTCGGCGACATCTCCCTCCGCCTCGCCTTCGCCGGCCTCGCCCTCACCGTCCTCACCCTCGCCACCGCCGCCTACCTCCTCTGGCGCGCCGCCACTCCTACTCCTATCGAGGGCTAACCCTCACCCCGAGGCGCACCCACACAACCACCTCCGAAATCCCCCGCTCCCCACGAGGCACGCTTATACCGTCCGTGCGGGGGTCTCAGGGGCGGCAAGCCTCTGAGTGGGGGCGAGGGGTGAAACCCCCCTCACAGGGTGGGAGAGTAGGCGAAACTCAGACGCCCGCACTATGCGCGGGCGTCCATTCCGAGGCCACGCAACGGCTCCGATCTTCGAGGTGCGTCTTTCGAACCGTCCCCCTACTCCCCGTCCTCATCCCCGTCCTCATCCCCGTACACGAACCCGCTCTCCACGTACCGTGTCTCCTCCGGCACCACCACCAGCCGCACTCGCTCCGCATGCAATCGCGACAACAACGCCAGCGCCTTCCGCGTATCCGACGCCACTCGCGCCGGCTCCCCGAACCGGAACCGGTACTTGCTGCACCAGTACGTGAACGCCTGCCAGTCCGGCTGCCGCACCCGGTCCCCCAGCGGCGCGCCCGTCTCCGAGCGGTACAGCGCCATCAACTCCTGCAGCGTCTTCCCGTACACCCGCTCGTACGCCACCACATCCGGAGGCTCACCGCGGATCCCATCGATCGCCCGCGCCTTGTGCAGGTCCAGTTCCGCATCCAGCAGCAGCGTCTCCTCGATCACCACCCCGTACTGAAAGTTCAGGTGCGCGCGATGCTTCTGCGGCCCGATCGCCCGCGCGAACGCCTCTTCATCCGCCCCGTCCGGCGGCTCGTTCTGAAAGATCAGCCGCTCCGCCTCCGCCGCCGGGATGCGCTCGCCCGCCGCCTCCACCAGCCGCTCCGCCAGCCGCAGCCAGTCGAACGCCTCGCCACCGATCAGGTACTGCCGCGTAATCCCATCGATCTCTTCCGAGGCCGCCGTCCACCGCGCCACCACTGACAGCAGCGCCGGATACCACGTCATCCCTGCATCCAGCGTTTCGAGGAAGATCGCGACTGCCGCTTCCGGATCAAGCGGGCCTGCCGCGTCCAGCGCCCCGCCGATTTCCGCCGGGGGTACTTCAGCCGTCGCCGCCTTCTTCGCGCGCGACGCCCGCACCGGGCGTACTGGCGTACCCTTCGCGGGCTCGGGTTGCGCGGCCGCACTGCGCGCACGAGGCATGACTAGCCGTTCTGGCCGTGACAGCGCTTGTACTTGCGACCCGATCCACACGGGCACAGGTCGTTCCGCCCCACTTTGCGCACCGATGCCTGCTGCGTCCGCGTCGCCGTCGCCGCGCCCGCCGTCCCGCCCACGCCGATCGCCGCGTCCGGATCGCCCGGCCCCGTCTCCCGCAACTGCGATGGCAACGGCATCACCGGCGCCACTGGCTGCGAGGTCATCAGCCGCGCGTGGATGATCTGCCGCGCCACCATCGACCGGATGTTGGCGAGCAATTGTCCCCACATGTCGTGCGCCTCGCCCTTGTAGGCGATCAGCGGGTCGGTGCTCGCGTACGCGCGCAGCCCAATACCCTGCCGCATATCTTCCATCGCCGTCAGGTGCTGCACCCACAACTGGTCGATCACCTGCAACAGCACCAGCCGCTCCACCAGCCGCTGGCTCTCCTCACCCTGCTCGGCCTCGACTAGGTCGTAGCGCCGCTCCGCGATCTCCGCGGCCATGTCCAAAATATCATCCATTGCTCGGTCAACGATCGCGTCCAGTCCCAACTCGCCGTTCGCCGCCAGCATCGTGTCCACCGCCGTGTGGAACGCCTCGTAGTCCGGCGGCACGGCCTCTTCGAGGTGCTCCTCCGCCAGCGCCTGCAACTCCTCATCGATCATCTGCAACACGGTGTCTTTAATGTTCTCGCCGGCCAGCACCTTGTCGCGCTCTGTATAGATCACATCGCGGTGCGTATTCATCACGTCGTCGTACTGCACCAGATGCTTGCGGATGTCGAAGTTGTACGCCTCGACTTTCTGCTGCGCCGTCTCAATCGCGCGCGTCACCATCTTGGATTCCAGCGGCTGATCGTCGTCCATCCCCAGCTTCTGCATGATCCCCGGCAACCACTCCGGCGCGAACCGCCGCATGATCTCGTCATCGAACGAGACGTAGAACCGCGAGGAACCCGGATCGCCCTGCCGCCCCGCGCGACCTCGCAATTGGTTGTCGATGCGCCGCGACTCGTGTCGCTCTGTTCCGATGATGTGCAACCCGCCCAGGTTTGCGACGCCCGGGTCGAGCTTGATGTCCGTGCCGCGTCCCGCCATATTCGTCGCGATCGTCACCGCGCCCCGCAGGCCCGCACGCGAGATGATGCTCGCCTCCCGCGCGTGCTGTTTCGCGTTCAGCACCTCGTGCTCGATCCCCTGCCGCCGCAGCAGATCCGACAGATGCTCCGATGTCTCAATCGCCACCGTGCCTACTAGCACCGGCCGGCCCTTCGCATGCTGCTCTTTCACGTCCTCGATCACCGCGTTGAACTTGCCGGTGGTGTTTCGGTAGACCAGATCGGCCTTGTCCTCGCGCACCATCGGCCGGTGCGTCGGGATCGTCAGCACCTCTAACTTGTAAATTTCGGCCAGCTCTTCGGCCTCAGTCGCCGCCGTACCTGTCATGCCGGACAACTTGTCGTACATGCGGAAAAAGTTCTGCAGCGTGATCGTCGCGTACGTCACCGACTCCTGCTGGATCGGCACGCCCTCTTTCGCCTCGACCGCCTGGTGCAGCCCGTCGCTCCACCGCCGCCCCTCCATCAACCGACCGGTGAAGTCATCCACGATCACCACTTCGCCGTCCGCGACTACGTAGTCACGGTCACGCTGGTAAATGATCTGCGCCCGCAGCGCCGCTTCCATGTACCGCGTTAGCCGGAAGTTGTTCTCCGAATAGATGTTCTCGAGGCCCAGCCCGCGCTCCAGCGCTTCCACCCCCGCCTCGGTCAATCGCACCGACCGCGACCGCTCGTCCACCGTGTAGTCGATCTCCCGCCGCAACGACGGCACGAGGCGTGCGAAGCGCGGATAGATCGACAGGTCATCCTGCTGCGGCCCTGAGATGATCAGCGGCGTCCGCGCCTCGTCGATCAGCACCGAGTCCGCCTCGTCCACGATCGCGAACACCCGCTCCCGCTGAACCTTGCCAACGAGCGAGGCCGCCATGTTGTCCCGCAGGTAGTCGAATCCGTACTCGTTGTTCGTCCCGTACGTAATGTCCGCCGTGTACGCCTCGTGCCGCGACACCGCGACCAGATGCTCCATCCCCGGCTCCGACCCGCGCTGCTCGTCCGTCGTAAAGCGATACGCCGACTCGTGCTGCAACACCCCAATCGAAAGCCCCAGCATGTGCAGCGCTGGCCCGTACCACTGCGCGTCGCGCCGCGCCAGATAATCGTTGACGGTGATCAAATGCGCCCCGTCGCCGGCCAGCGCATTCACGTACAGCGCCAGCGCCGCCACCAGCGTCTTACCCTCGCCCGTCCGCATCTCCGCAATCGCCCCGCGATGCAACACCACAGCCCCCAGCAATTGCACCGGATACGCCCGCTCGCCCGAAACGCGCGCGATCGCCTCTCGCGCCGCCGCCAGCCCTTCCGCTCCCACGTCATCGAGCGATGCGCCCGCCTGCACCCGCTCCCGCAGTTCCGCAGTGAGCGCGCGCAGCCCAGCCTCGTCCAGCACGCTCATGCGATCCGCCAGTGCCTCAGCCTGCCGCACCAGCGGCCACAGCTCGTTCAGCGCACGTTCGTTGGGGTCACCGATCAGCCTGCGAAGGAATGAAACCATAGTGCTTCTAGTTTACCCCCGCCCGCCCCGACAACGCCTCACACCTCCGGCGACGAGAAGCTCCTATGGCGCTAACGGAACAGTTCGCCCACTGACCCGCCAGTGTGGATCCGCTGAATCGCATCCCCGATCAGCGGCGCAATCGAAATCGAGTGTGACGGCACCGTCCCCCACGGCGCAGGCAACGGCACACTGTCCGTGAACACCATCTCGTCCGTGTCCTTGTTGTCCAGCACTTGGTACGCACGAGGCGCAAACAGCGCATGCACACACGCCACCCGCACCGACCGTGCCCCCCGCTCCCGCAACAACCCGATGCACGACGCGACCGTCCCGCCCGTCAGCACCTCATCATCCACAATGATGCAATCGCGCCCTTTTACATCGCCGATCAGCGTCACCGCCTCGGCCTTCTCATCATTCCCGCTCCGCCGCTTATCCACGATCGCAATATCCGTCTTCAGCCGCTCGGCCACGTTCTGCGCGCGCTTCGCCCCACCCACATCCGTCGCCACCACCACCGGGTTCGTCAGGTTCTGGCTCTTGAAGTAGTCCGCGATCAGCGGGAACGCCGTCAGCTCATCCAGCGGGATATTGAAGAAGCCCTGAATCTGCCCAGCGTGCAGGTCGACCGTCAGCACCCGATCCGCCCCGGCCACTTCCAGGAAGTTCGCCACCAGCCGAGCCGTGATCGGCACCCGCGGCTGATCCTTCTTATCCGACCGCCCATATGCGTAGTACGGGATCACCGCCGTAATGCGGCCCGCACTCGCGCGCTTCGCCGCATCGATCATGATCAGCAACTCCATCAGCCGCGTATTCACCGGCGGCACGATCGGCTGAATCAAAAACACATCCCGCTCGCGGATGTTGTCGTGAAACCGCACAAAGATGTTCTCGTTCGAGAACTCCATCACCTCGCAGTTGCCCAGCGGTATCTCCAGATGCTGGCCGACCGCCTCCGCAAACGCGCGGTGCGCATTCCCGCTGAATACAGCCATCTCACCAAACCGGGTCGTATCGAGCACCGCCGCCGCTCCTAGCCGATCGCCATGGGATCGAGTATCGAAGGGGGGAGAGCCACAATCCTACCCCACGAGGCCGCTTGAGGCTTCCGCCGGACAGTGAATCAAAAATGTAATAAGTGATGCGCATAGTTCTATTATGTCATCATACAGCGCACCACTATCTCCCTCCCCGAAGACCTGCACCGTCGCCTCCGCATCCTCGCCACCGAGCGCGGCATCTCCCTCGCCGAGTTCATGCGTGAGGCAGCTGAGGAGAAGGCAACACGCGTCCGGCCAAAGCCGCGCAGCCTCGGCATCGGTGCATCCGGCTACACCGACACAGCCCGCGAGAGCGCTGATATGCAGTTCGAACCGCGCTCGTGGCATTGATCCTTGATACTGGACCGCTCTATGCGGCGATGGATCGATCAGACCGCGACCACGCAGCCTCCTTCGACTTGCTCCGGAACAGCAATGAACAATTACTCGTGCCATCACCAGTACTTATGGAAGTTGATTGGCTGATCCGCCAGCGGATGCATTCCGGGGTACTGATCGCGCTCCTCGATGACATCGCCGCTGGCGCATACCAGATCACAGACCTGCTCGCTGAAGACTATGCGCGTATCCGTGAAATCACCGGCCGCTACGCGGACGGCGGCATCGGCTTCGTCGATGCCGCCGTCCTTGCCATCACCGAACGCCTCAACGAACCCAAACTCGCCACCCTCGATCGTCGGCACTTCGCAATGATGCGCCCGCGTCATATCGCTGCACTCGAGTTGCTACCCGTCTAACCCACCCCCTACCGCACCCGCACCCGCACCAACTCCACCACTCGGTACGCCACCGTCGCCAGCATCGCGAACCCCCGCTCGTGCTCACGCGTCGCATCGAGGTCGCCCGTGTACCAGTTCAGCACCACGTACTCCGCCCCCAGCGCTTCGAGGCCACCGAGGTCGTCGTGTACCTGTGCCAGCGATCCGCTCCCCGGCACGCGTGCGGCATCAAAGTTCGCCTCCGCGGTGATGTGCAGCCGGATGCGCGGCGCAAATGTCGGCGTGGGCTTCCCCGCGCGTTCGGCTTCCGCCCGCAGCGCGGGCAGCCAGCGATCGCGCAACATGCCAATGGACTGATTGATCGAATGCCACGCTGTGCCGTACCGCACCGCACGGCGCAGCGCGCTCTCGCTGTTGCCGCCCACCCAGATCGGCGGGTGCGGCGTCTGCTGCGGATGAATCGCCGCCACCTGTTCGAACGCGATGTGCCTGCCTGCGTACGTAACGTCGCCATTGCCCGTCCACAGTGCCGTGATCGCCTCCAGCATCTCGTCCGATCACGCCCCGTGCCAGTGGTGCGGCACGCCCAGCGCCGCGAACTTGTCCACCGCATTCCCAATCCCCACGCCAAAGATCAACTGCCCTCCGCTCAACGCATCGAGGTTGGCGGTCTGCCGCGCCAGGAACGCCAGCGTCGTCAGCGCGTCGAAGAACGGCTCCGTGTACCGCGACGCCACCGACGGCGTGATCGCCACATGGTCCGACAGAAAGATGCCGTGGTATCCCAGCACCTCCACCGCCTGCCCCTACCGCCCAATCGAGGCCGCCGAGACCCTCGGCCCAAAGTTCAGCAGATTGATCCCGATCTTCATCGCTCAGCCCATTTCCGCGCGGAACCCTGCCCGATGGGGTAGACATCGAGGCCGCCTGCACACATAGTTGTCTATCCAATACGCTACCCGTGCACCGCACCGCTCTCCCGCGATGCCCGGTGCCCCCGGACGAGTGACCAGATAGGTGGAAGCAAACCGCATGAGTGATGTGCAGGTTCGTGAGATGGAGTCGTTGGAGTCCGCCCTCAAACGCTTCAACAAGCAGGTAATGGCGGACGGCATCCTCGCCGACGCCCGCAAGCACCAGTATTTCGAGAAGGCCTCCGTCCTCCGCAAGAAGAAGGAAGCCGCCCGCATCCGCAAACTCCGCAAGACCGCCCGCCTCACGGAAGCCCGCGAGCGCCGCTAGTCCGCCCCCTCGCATCGCAGATCGCGAAGGCGGCCAGACTGGCCGCCTTCGTCATGCATCATCCCCAGGCGTACCTCATCACCACTACGTCGTTACTCCGCACCACTCTCCGAAGCTGACACCGCCAGAAGCAACAGCGCCGACACCACCGCCACAGGCACACCGAGGCCGAACGATGCCAGCGCCAACTCGCCCATCGCCGTGAACTCCACCAGATGCACGAATGCAATCAGTCCGCCCACGGACGCCGCCGCGAACATCCAGATCTGCGACATCACCGGCCCGATCATCCTCCGCGCCCGCAGCATCGCGCACGTCGCCGCATCGAGGCCCGCGACTAGCACCAGCGCGCCCGACACCGACATGACCGGCAGCACCCCACCGGACCACGGCAGCAGCGGCGCGGCCGCCATCGCCAGCCCCGCCGCGATCCCCAGCGGCGCAAGCCGCATCGATGCTGGGGCGGACTTGCGCGTCTCCGCGTTGCGCACCTTAAACACGCGGAACAACTGCCACCCGGACGGCACCAGCCCTGCAGCCAGCACCAACTTCGCTAGGTCGCCGGGGATGAACGGCAGCAACCCCCACTTCAGTGTCGTCGCCACATCCATGTCCGTCACACCGGACAGCGCCGGGTTCGTCTCCGCCCACATGTACAGCCACGGCAAACCGAACACGTAGATCAGCACATTGCCCGCCAGCATCGCCGCCGCCAGCCGCACCGGCGTCCGATCCCACTCGCGCTCCGCGAGGTAGCCAACGAGCGCCGTCACAAACGGGTACGCCATCAGGTAGCCGCCCGATCCGCCCATCAAGATCGACCACCCGAAGCTGATGCTGCCCGCGTGCGCAAAGCCCTCCTTCGCCACCTGCCCCGCGTACACCGGCAGCCCGAACACACCCAGTGCCACATACAGCGCCGCCGATGCCATCCCGAGGCGCATACCCAGCAGCCCACCCACCAGCAACACCGCGAACGGCTGCATCGTGATCGGCACCGGGCTCACCGCCAGCCGAATGCTCACCTGCGCACACACCGCAATGAACAACGCCGAGGCAATCACCAGCGCGGCGTGCCGCACCAGCGTCTGCTGCGGAAACACCGCCGCTGAAAGCGTCGGATACATTCGGGCCGGGGAAGCAGTCGTCATCGTGCAACTCCTATGATCATCAGCCGTCCCGCCATCGAGACGCTACGATACACATAACATCGCCGCGCGCCGGGTGCTCGGTCAAGACACACAGCACCGCACGTAATCAGACATAATCACGAGCAACCAGCACAGAGGCAGCCAGACGGATCACGGAGCCACCCATGCCCGCCCGCAAACCCGCCCCCCGCGCCACCACCATCCCCCAGGCCGCCAAGAGCGCAGGGGACGCCACGCTCATCGGTATCTACACGTCTCCGAGCGCCGGCGCCCCCATGGAACAGCAAGGCTCTGTCATCCTCGTCGCCGGCCTCGGCATCGTCGGCGACCGTTACGCCCTCGGCACCGGCCAGTGGAGCGACCCCCGTTGGCACGACCAGGAACTCACTCTCTTCGAATCCGAAGTCGCCGAGGCCATCGGCATCCAGCCGTATCAAGCCCGCCGCAACCTCGTCACCCGCGGCCTCAGCCTCAACGGCCTCGTCGGCGTCCGCTTCCGCATCGGCGAAGCCATCATCACCGGCGTCCGACCCTGCGACCCCTGCCGCTACATCCAGCAACTCAACGCCCACCCCGGCCTCACCAAAGCCCTCGCCGGCTTCGACGGCGGCCTCCGCTGCCACATCGAAACCGGCGGCAAAATCTCCCTCCATGACCCCATCCAACTCCTCGGCCTCGTCGAGGCGTAGCGCCGCCCCCTCCGATCTGCTCCCGCATACCTTCTGGCTCCCCCCTCCTCTTGGGGAGAGGGACTGGGGGTCAGGTCGTTCCATGTAAGACGCTTGTCGGCAATCGAACGCATCATCGCAACGAAGCCGTCAGTCAGGCCCGAGTCTCGAATCTCCACACCTGCTCATCGCGATACCGGAACAGATGGAACGGCTCGACCGAGATGTACGCCTCGCCGAGCGAACGCTTGAACAACGAGAAAGACACCCCACCAGCGCGAGAACCTACCCCCGCGTCTCCACCGCCTCCGCCTGCCCCGCAGCCTCCGCCGCCGGCCGCCCCCCACCCACTCCCGTCATCCGATCCGCCTCCGCCTGCGTGATCTTCCCCTGAGCCACCATCTCTGCCGCACGTACCGGCGACAACTCCGCCCGGCTCAACGCATCAATGCGCAACCGCAGCAGTCCTGGCACAAAGATGAACACCAGCGCCATGGTCGCCAGGAACAAACATGCTGCCACCGCCACCGCGTTCGGTGCACCGTACGTATCCGCCGCCGCCGTGATCGGTAACACCCCCAGCGGCATAAGCCCGAACGTCATCATCATCAAAGACATCACCCGCGCTCGGATCTCCGGCGCCACCGTCGTCTGGATCACTGCGCTATGCGTCGCCTGGAACAGCATCTGTCCGACCCCCGCCAGCGCGAGCCCTAGCATCGCCACCGCTAGGTTCGGCGCCAGCGCAAACCCCAGCAGCGAGACACCCGTCAGCGCCGCCCCACCCAGCAGCAGCAGCCCCTTGCGCGGCTTCTTGTCCATATTCGCCGAGATCGCTGCGCCCACGAGCCCGCCCACCCCGGTCATCGCCGCCAGCATCCCCAGCACCTCCGGCCCGCGCCCGTACACCTCACGCGCAAATACCGGCAGCAACTGCTGCACCGGGAACCCTAGCAGCGGCATCAGAAAACCCGTCAGCATCAGCACCCGGATCAACGGGTGCCCGAACACGTACGTGAAGCCCGCGCGCATATCCGTCAGCATCGGCCCCGCGTTCGCCTGCGCCGTCATGCCGTGCTTCGGCAGGTGAAATTCCGTATACGTCGCCATGCAGAACAGCACCGCCGTCATCGCGTATACCCATCCTGCCCCAAACGGCCCGATCAGCAGACCCGCGACGGCCGGCGAGGCGATCTGCGTGAACGTCATCCCACCCATCTGCAACGAAATCGCATTCATCAACTTGTGCCGAGGCACTAACTGCGGCACCAGCGCCTGCCGCGCCGGCATATTGAACGAGAAGATCATTCCCGTCACCAGCGACACCACCAGCAGATGCCAGAACTCGATCCATCCGCCGATGATCAACACTGCAATCATCACGCTCGCGATCGCCGCGCCGCTTTGAGTAATGATCAGCAGCGTCCGCTTATTCATCCGATCTGCGATTGCCCCACCGAACGGCGCAGCGATCAGCATCGGCATCCCCATCGCCAGCGCGATCAGCCCCAGCGACCCCGCCGACCGCGTCAACTCGAACGCCAGATACCCGCGCAGCACAAACTGCATCTGCATCGCCATGAAGAACGCCATGTTCCCCGCCATGAACCATCGGAACTCGCTCTCCGCAAGCGCCGTCAGCGCCTGAAAGCGCGCTGGCTTCGTACTGCTGGACTCGGCTGCTTGCACCATCTCACCCCCACGCGGCCCGTTCGCCGCGAAATCCATTGTGCACCCCTAACGCTTTGGCGCGAGTCCGGTGTACGCGATTCCCCACTCGCTTCAAACACATACACGTCGGAGACCGAGGCTTGCGTGTTCACGATGCGCGAGGAGAGCACTGCCTCCCGGCGGAGGAACGGTTGAATGAGCAGGTGCGGATTCGGCAGCGTCTCCCCGGCCCCCGCAAGCATGGCGACGGCGCGGGATGCTTCTTCCAGTCGGTAGACGAGCTCGGCGTCAAGTTCTAGCAGCCGGGGCAACGGATCTGGAACGAAAGCCAGCACCGTTCCGCTGGCAACTAGTCGGCCGGGTGCGGAGTCAGCGAAACTACCTGCGTTCATGAATGATCAATTACTCCAGTTGCCATCTGCTATTTCAATAACTAGTAATATCGCGAATACTAACTTTCACCTCCACAACGCAACTCAACTAACATTGACCCCCCAGCACCCACCGCCCTACCATCGAGGTGTGAACGAAGTACCAGCCCACGTAGCAGTACCCATCGGCGGCTAGCGCCTCACGTCTGAGGCTGCCAGCCGCCTCTGCCCCGCTCCGGCGGGGCGTTTTGTTGCCCTCACCTCCACCGGCCGGGGCACGCACGTGCGATACGTTTAGATAGGGACAGCGCCATGACCACCGAGGCCCCCCACCCGCCCTCCGAGATGGCCACCGCCTACGAACCCGCCCAGGTTGAGCAGGCCCGCTACGAGTGGTGGGAACGTCAGGGCTTCTTCCACCCCGCCTCCGACACCACGCCCAATGTCTCCCGCACCCCCTTCACCATCATCATGCCGCCGCCCAACGTCACTGGAGAACTCCACCTCGGCCACGCCCTCACCGTCGCCGTCGAGGATCTCCTCGTCCGCTGGCACCGCATGTCCGGCGATGACACCCTCTGGCTCCCCGGCGTCGACCACGCCGCCATCGCCGTCCAGAACGTCGTCGAGCGCGAACTCCGCCGCGAGGGCATCGAGCGCCGCGACATGACCCGCGACGCCTTTCTCGACCGCGTCTGGCAATGGGTGCACCGCACTCGTAGCGCGATATCCCGGCAGCACCGCCGCCTCGGCGCATCCGCCGACTGGTCGCGCGAACGCTTCACCATGGACGACGTGCCGCAGCAGGCCGTCCGCGCCACCTTCGTCCGCCTCTACGAGGACGGCCTGATCTACCGGGGCATGCGCCTCGTGAACTGGTGCCCCGACTGCGGCACCGCCATCTCCGATCTCGAAGTGGAGCACGAGGACGAGCCCGGCTCGTTTTGGTACGTCCGCTACCCCACCGTCGATGACAACAACGCACCTACCGGCGAACACATCGTCATCGCCACCACTCGCCCCGAGACCATCCCCGCCGACTCGGCCATCGCCGTGAATCCCGATGACCCCCGCTACGCCGCGCTCATCGGCCGCCGCGTGCTCGTCGCTACCGGCGACCGCACCGTCCCCGTCATCGCCGACGCCGCCGTGAGCATCGAGGGCGGCTCCGGCGCGCTCAAGGTCACTCCCGGCCATGACCCCATCGACTTCGAGATCGGCCAGCGCCACCACCTCGACACACACACCGTCATCGGCTTCGACGGCAAGATGACCTCGGCCGCCGGTGCCTACGCCGGCCTCGACCGCTTCGAGGCGCGCGCACGCGTCGTCGAAGACCTCGAGGCGCGCGGCCTCATCGAGCGCATCGAGCCATACACCCACGCCATCGGCCACTGCCAGCGCTCCGGCACCATCGTCGAACCGCTCCTCTCCGACCAGTGGTTCGTGCGCGTCCGCGCCGAACACCCCGGCCAGTACGACCTCGCCGCCGAGGCCATCGGCGCCGTCGCGGATCGCCGCATCCAGTTCGTCCCACAGCGCTTCGAGCGCACCTACATGCACTGGATGGAGAACATCCGCGACTGGACGATCTCCCGCCAGATCTGGTGGGGCCACCGCATCCCTGTCTGGTACTGCGATGCCTGCGGCGGCATGACCCTCCCCGCGCGTGACGACGTGATGCTCGACCCCACGGCCTGCGCCTCGTGCGGCGCCGCCAACGTGCGGCAGGATGAGGACACCCTCGACACATGGTTCTCGTCCGGCCTCTGGCCCCACTCCACCCTCGGCTGGCCCAACGCAGCCGCCGCCGATCTCGCGCGGTTCTACCCCACGCAGGTGATGGAGACCGGCTACGACATCATCTTTTTCTGGGTCGCCCGCATGATCATGCTCTCGCTCTACAACATGCGAGACGTCCCCACCGTGAAAGGGGTCGTCCCCTTCGAGACCGTCTACCTCCACGGCCTCGTCCGCGCCCCCGACGGCGCAAAGATGTCCAAGTCCAAGGGCAACGTCGTCGACCCCGTCCAGCAGATCGAGGCCTACGGCACAGACGCCCTCCGCTACGCTCTCATCTCCTCCACCTCACCCGGCAACGATCAGCGCATCACCGATCAGCGCCTAGAGGCTGGCCGCAACTTCGCCAATAAACTCTGGAACGCCTCCCGCTTCGTCCTCACCATGGTCGAACCCGCCGACGACCTCGCCCTCTCGAACGACAGCGCCTCACTGCGCATGGAAGACCGCTGGATCCTCTCGCGTCTTGCCGCGGTCACTCGTCAAGCCAACGATCTCCTCACCAAATTCGAACTAGGTGAAGCCGTCCGGCAAGTTCGAGACTTCTTCTGGGAAGACTTCGCCGACTGGTACGTCGAGTTCGCCAAGATCCGCATCCGTGGCGGCGACCGCTCGCCTATGCCCGTGCTCGTGCATGTCGTCGATCAGACGCTGCGGCTGCTGCACCCGTGCATGCCGTATGTCACCGAGGAAATCTGGCAACGCCTCATCACCACCTGCCCATCCGTATCCGGCGGATCGCCCGCGCTGATCGTGGCCGCCTACCCCACCGCCGCCTCGAACATGCGCGGCGAAGACCCCATCGCCGAAGCGCACATCGATGCCGTCCGCGACTGGATTCGCGAGATTCGTAACGCACGCGCCGAGAAGCGCGTCGACGCCGGCCGCTGGCTCGCCGCACACATCGTCGCCGATGGCGTCGCCGACATTGACCAGACCGCACAAGACCTCCAGCCAGCCATCGAACAACTCGCCCGCGTGCGCCCGCTTACCATCTCCGCCGATCGCGCCGCCGCCCCCACCGGCGCCGATATCGTCCCGCGCACCCCCCCATCCAACATCGGCGCCGTCTTCGTCTCCCTCGCCGGCGCCGTCGACCTCAACGCCGAACGCGCCCGCCTCACCAAACAAATTACCGAGGCTGCACTCGAAGTCTCCCGCCTCGAAACCAAACTCGGCGACGATCAATTCAAAGCCCGCGCCCCCGCCCCCATCGTCGCCAAAGAAGAAGAACGCCTCGCCACCGCCCGCGCCCGCCTCACCGCCCTCCGCGACACCCTCACCGAGGCCGCCACCTCACCCCCCATCTCCCCCCCGCCGGGGTGAGCCTGTCCCCGAGGTGCCCCTCAACCCCTCAACCTCACCCATACACACGCTGTCCGGGAACACCCGAGAATGCGATCCTACCCCCCACACACACACGCACGGACACACACATGCCGCAGCCACCTATCCCAGCAACATCGCGCGACCACACCCGCACGTACCGCGCACGCATGAAACAACAAGGCACACGCCACATCGAAATATGGGTTCCCGATCTCCGCACTCCCGAGTTCGCCGCCGAGGCCCGCCGTCAGAGCCTGCTGCTCAACGCAAGTCCGCACGCAAAAGAAGACCAGGCCGTCATCGACGCCACCTCAATCTTCAACGAAGCACTAGAACCCAATCGAGGCGCCCCCCAATGACCAAACAACTCATCGTCTTCGATCTCGACGGCACCCTCGCCGAAAGCAAATCCGCCATCGATTCCGAAATGGCCGCCCTCCTCACCAGCCTCCTCCGCGTCGCACAGGTCGCCGTCATCTCCGGCGGCGACTGGCCACAGTTCGAGGCCCAAATCCTCACCTATCTCCCCCTCAACGACAGCCTTCGAGGCCTCTCCATGCTCCCCACCTGTGGCACCAAATTCCTTCGCTACGACAGCGGCACATGGCGCACCCAGTACTCCGAAGACCTCACCCCCGCCGAAAAAACCCACATCACCCAATCCCTCGCCGCCGCTGTCGCCGAAGCCGGCTACACCGCCTCCCAGGTCTGGGGCGAACAGATCGAAGACCGAGGCAGCCAGGTCACCTGGTCCGCCCTCGGCCAACGCGCCCCTCTCGAGGCCAAACGCGACTGGGATCCCGACTTCAAGAAACGCCTCCGCATCCAGAAGATCCTCGCCACCCCTCTCGCCGGCTTCTCCGTCCGCTCCGGCGGCACCACCTCCATCGACGTCACCAAGCCCGGCATCGACAAGGCCTACGGCATCCAAAAACTCCGCGACATCCTCAACATCCCCATCGCCAACATGATATTCATCGGCGACGCCATCTTCCCCGGCGGCAACGACTATCCCGCCAAACAGGCCGGCGCCACCGCCATCCAAGTCGCCGACCCCTCCGAAACTAAGCGCGTCATCGAAGCCATCATCGCCTGCCTCGAACCCTGAACCTGCCCCGCCAGCGCCCCACCCCCGAAGATACCCCCACATCGCAACACATCGAATAAGACAATACGAAGCGACCGGCGCCGAAGATGGTCACGGGGGCTTCGAACACGAGCGAAGCCGTGGGGCGGAGAAAAACACGGTGGGCCATCCGGGCGCCTTGCGAGCGTAGGCTCACAGTAATATGTGGGTGGAAGCGAATCAGTCGTGCCGCTGCACCAGCGGCCGACGTTCCCTCCACACTCGCAGGCTTGCCTCATGACGAGGCCCCCGCCGAAACAGAACAGCCTCCGCCGGGTGCGTCCCGGCGGAGGCTTTACAACATTCTACGCCGCTCACCAGCAGCAGCCGTCGCGTTACTTGTCGGTGTACCACCAGCGGTGGATCTTCGAGTTCGTCCCATACACGAACCAGAAGCCCCACGTCTCGTCGTACCCACCAATGTTCGCCTGCATCATGTGTTTGCTAGGCTGCGCGTACAACACGTACTGCGCCATCCACTCATCGAACCACCGCCGCTGTGCCTCATCGAGCAACGCAGTGCGTGCGTCGCGGTTGAGTTCGACGAGGGCCTTGTCGGCGAGGGTGTCATAGCCGGCATCGGAGAAGCGACCGTAGTTGCGGCTGCCCTTGCTGTGGTACTGGGAGATCATTTCGAGCACAGGGTCTGGTACGCAGGTGATGGTGTATGGGATCATCTGGAACTCACCCTTGGATTGAGGAACGGCGAGTTCGCCCGGGCCGAAGGGCTTATTGATTATCTTCATCTCGGGGAACGCGCGCGCCATCTGCGCCTGGAATCGGACCCCGTTCTCGAAGCTGACCCCCGTTGCCGCCGCCGCACGCATCTCGAACTCAATGCCTTTGCCCAGCGGATATCCAGCGGCCTCCAGCATCTTCCGTCCCTCAGCGATGTCTTTCTCTTTCGTCGCAGGGTTGAAGCCCGGAAGCAACTTCACTTTGTCCGGGTGCCACGCCTCCGGGAATCCCGGGCTCAACAGCGTCTGGTACGCCCAGCCGTCGCCGTAGTACCCGTTCGCCATGTCCGCCACATCCATCGCAAGAAAGATCCCCTTGCGCACGCGGAAATCAGTGAACGGCTTGAACGCCTGTACCTGCAACCGGAAGTGTTGCCAGTTGCTATCCACTTTCGCATACAGGTTGGCGTCCGGCTTCGACTTCCGAATCACTGAGATCGCATCCGGGGTCGGCGTCGCGAGGAACTGCGTCTGTCCGGATATGAACGCCGCCTGGAGCGCCGCCTCGTCCGGCACAACCATAATTTCCACGTTATCGAAGTACGGCTCGTTCGGGCGGAAGTATTGCGAGTGCTTCTTGAACGTAGCGCTCGTCGCTTTGTTCCAACTCGTGATCTCCCACGCGCCCACGCCTCCCATCTTCATCGGGTCAAGGAAGCCGATGTCCACCATCTCGCGAGGCATCATTGGGACGCGGTTCTCGACCTGCCCGTTGAAGAACGCGCTATTCGGCTTGGAGAGCGTGACCTTGACCGTGAGCGGATCGACCGCCTCCGCTTTCACCAGTCCTACAGCCAGCGATGCGCGCTGATACGCCGCCAGCGGGGTCTTCTCACGATCCGCGTAGAGTCCGCCACTCCGCTCGATGTTCCACGCCACGTCCTGCGCCGTGAAGTCG
>CAMDNW010000014.1 GCA_945903275.1 Thermoflexus hugenholtzii JAD2 | reverse complement strand
ACCGAGATGGTGATGCCCGGGGATAACGTGACCGTGAGCATCGAACTGATTACGCCAGTGGCGGTGGAAGCGGGCCTACGCTTCGCCATCCGCGAGGGCGGACGCACCGTCGGCGCTGGCGTTATTACCGAAATTACTGCCTAACCAGCCACATCGAGTAGAGCGAAGTACGACAGGGAAGCGAGCGGATCGATGGTTGCACGGCAGCGTATTCGGATCAGGCTGAAAGCCTATGACCATCGCGTGCTCGACCGCTCTGCTCAGCAGATCGTCGAAGCGGCGGAGCGCACTGGTGCGGCTGTGGCCGGCCCAGTGCCGCTGCCGACCCGCATCCGCAAGTACACGGTGGTTCGCTCACCGTTCATCGATAAAGACTCGCGAGACCAGTTCGAGACGCGGACGCACAAGCGCCTGATCGACATCTTCGAACCGACATCGCGCACGGTGGACACGCTCATGCGGCTGCAATTGCCGTCGGGCGTCGACATCGAGATCAAGCTCTAAGCGCCGCAGGCTAGGGACAATAGGTACTGAGATGGTCAACGGGATGATCGGACGCAAAGTCGGCATGATGCGCCTCTACGATGGCGCTGGCCGTGTGCGCGCCGTGACAGTAATCGAGGTCGGCCCCAACCGGGTCACCGATGTCCGCACGACTGAGCGTGATGGCTACGAGGCTGTCCAGCTCGGCTTCACCGGCAAGCGCAAGCGCATCAACCGCCCGGAGCGAGGCCACCTGCGCCGTGCTGGAATCGATGAGACGCTGACCGTGCTGCGTGAGTTCCCGCTCGAAGGGGAGACGTTGACGCGCGGCCAGACCGTGACCGTCGATGCCTTCACCCCCGGTGAGTACGTCGACGTCGCTGGTGTATCCAAAGGCCGCGGCTGGGCCGGTGGTGTGAAGCGTTGGGGCTTCCACGGCGGACCTAAGACCCACGGTCAGTCTGACCGGCATCGCGCACCCGGCTCCGTCGGCTCTGGCACCACGCCCGGCAAGGTGTGGAAGGGCCAGAAGATGGCCGGCCACATGGGTGCCCGGAACATGACCGTACAGAACGTGCTTGTGGTGCTGACTGACCCCACGCGGAACCTGCTCTTCATTGAGGGTTCTGTTCCTGGTGCCGTCGACCACGTGGTGACCGTGACCCGCGGTCGCCGCCCCGCGCTGAAGACTTACGCGCCGCCGGTGCTGCCGTCGGCGGCTATCGATGACGAGATCGAAGACATCGAGCCGGAAATGTCGGCTGAGGACGCGACCGTGACCGAGGACGCCGAGGCGGCTGCCGCCGAGGGCGATGCGAGCACCGAAAGCGAGGCGCAGGCATGAAACTCGACGTGCGCAGCAGTGCCGGCGCGAGCCTCAACCAGATCGATGTTGATGATGCCATTTTCGGCATCGAGCCGAACTCCGCGGTCGTGCATCAGGCGTTGCTCGCACAGCTCGCCTCGCGCCGTGCTGGCTCCGCCAAGACCAAGACCCGCGGCGAAGTCCGCGGCTCCACTCGCAAGACGCGCCGCCAGAAGGGCGGCGGTACCTCCCGCCAGGGCTCGATTCGCTCTCCCTTGCGGCGGGGCGGTGGAGTCGTGTTCGGGCCGATCCCGCACTCGTACGTGCAGAAGTTGCCCAAGATGATGCGCCGGCTGGCGATCCGATCGGTGCTCTCGTCGCGCGCCGCTGACCAGCGGTTGCTCGTCGTCGATGGCCTCGGCATCGCCGAGCCGTCCGCCAAGGCGGTCGTGGGCTTGCTGAAGAACCTAGGCGTGGAGCGCTCGGCGCTGATCGTGACCGGCGCGCCGGATCGCAATGCGCACCTCTCGGCGCGCAACCTCGATGGTATCCGGTTGCTGCCAGCCGACACGCTGAACGTCGGTGACATGCTCTCGCACCAGACCATGGTGCTGACCGTCGACGGCATCCGCCGCATCGAGGCCCTATGGGGCGGCGAGCGCGCGACGACTCGTCGTGCTGCCGTCGCGGTGGAGGCGTAAGCGATGCCGAAAGCCATTCATCCGTACGAGGTGCTTCGCCGCCCGCTGGTGACTGAGAAGTCCACCATGCTCAGTGCGGTGGGCAAGTATGTCTTCGAGGTCGCGCTCGGCGCGAACAAACCGCAGATCGCCACAGCGGTCGAAATGGCGTTCAACGTGCATGTGGTCGAAGTGAACACCATGCACGTCCGGGGCAAGACCAAGCGCACGGGCACCTCGCGTGGCACGCAGGCCTCTTGGAAGAAGGCCATCGTGACGCTGCAACCCGGCGAGCAAATCCAGGTCTTCGAGGGGATTTAGCGATGCCGGTACGCGTATTCCGTCCTACCTCCCCCGGCCGCCGTGGCGCCACCGGATTCTCCTTTGAGGAGATTACGAAGCGCACACCGGAGAAGAGCCTGCTCCTCCCCAAGAAGCAGCGCGCCGGCCGCAGCAACAGCGGCAGCATCACCATCCGTCACCGTGGCGGTGGCGCGAAGCGCAAGATTCGCATCATCGACTTTCGCCGTGACAAGACCGGTGTGCCCGGCAAGGTCGCGGCGATTGAGTACGATCCCGGGCGCAGCGCCCGTATCGCGCTTGTCCACTACGTCGATGGCGACAAGCGCTACATCGTGGCTCCGTTGGGCTCCTCCGTCGGTCAGGTCGTCGCGGCCGGCCCGGATGTGCCGATCGTCTCTGGCAACACGCTTCCGCTCTCGGCGCTCCCGCTTGGTACGACCGTGCACAACGTCGAGCTGCAGCCGGGTCGAGGCGCCCAGATGGGCCGCGCCGCTGGTACGAGTATCCAGTTGATGGCGAAGGAGAACGGTCGCGCACTGTTGCGGCTGCCTTCTGGCGAAATGCGCTACGTCTCGGATGAATGCCTGGCAACCGTCGGTAGCGTCGGCAATGTCGAGCACGCGCTCCTCAAGCTCGGTAAGGCGGGGCGCACGCGGCATCGCGGTCGCCGCCCGCAGGTGCGTGGTTCGGTGATGAACCCCGTTGACCACCCGCACGGTGGTGGTGAAGGTAAGGCATCCATCGGTATGCCCGGCCCTAAGACACCGTGGGGTAAGCCGGCGCTCGGGTATCGCACGCGCAACAACAAGCGCACTGACGGCATGATCCAGCGCCGCCGCAGCAAGGGCCGGAGGTAACGCGCCATGTCGCGAAGCACGAAGAAGGGCCCGTTCATCGAGGCCAGCCTCATGCAAAAAGTCGAGGCTGTGCAGCGGTCCGGCAACAAGCAGGCAATCCGCACCTGGTCGCGCGCATCGACCATCATGCCCGAGTTCGTGGGCCTCACGATCGCGGTGCACGACGGCCGGCGGCACGTCCCGGTGTTCTGCACCGAGAACATGGTCGGGCACAAGCTCGGCGAGTTCGCATTCACCCGGACGTTCCGCGGTCACCGCGGCAAGTCCGAGACGACATCGAGGTCTCGCTGATGGAAGCGCGCGCAGTCGCCAATGACCAGCCGATCTCGCCGCGCAAGGTGCGGCTCGTGCTCGCCCAGATTCGTGGGCTGCCGGTGCAGCAGGCGGTCTCGGTGCTCGAGTTCTTGCAGCAGCCTTGCGCGAAGATCGTGCTCAAAGCTGTGAAGTCCGCCGTCGCGAACGCGGAGAACAACTACAACCTCAACCCGGATCGCCTCACGGTGAAACGGGCGGTGGCGGACGACGCCCGCACGCTGAAGCGCTTCCGGGCGCGGTCGCGTGGCCGGGCCACACAAGTGCTGAAGCGCAGCGCACACATCGAAATCGTGGTTGAGGGGAACGAGGGCTTCTAATGGGGCGCAAAGTACACCCCTACGGGTTCCGCGTCGGCATAACGAAAGACTGGCAGTCCAAGTGGTTCAGCGAGCGTGAATACGCAACGCTGGTTCAGGAAGACATGCGCCTGCGTCGCCTCGTGATGAAGTTGCTCCCGGACGCCGGGATCTCCGGAATCATGATCGACCGCAACGCGAATCAGTTGAACCTGACGGTGCGCACGGCCAAGCCTGGCATCGTCATCGGGCGCGGTGGGCAGAACGTGGAGAACCTTCGCGGTTCACTGGAGCGTGCGACCGAGCGCCGCGTGCGCCTGAACATCGAGGAGATTCGCGTCCCCGAACTCGACGCTCAACTGGTCGCCCGTTCCGTTGCTGACCAGCTGGAGCGCCGCGTCGCCTTCCGCCGCGCCATGAAGCAGGCCGTGCAGCGCACCATGCAGCGCGGCGCGCTCGGCTGCCGCGTGCGCATCTCCGGCCGCCTCGGCGGCTCCGAAATGTCCCGCTCCGAGGCCGAGATGCAGGGCCGCGTGCCGTTGCACACGCTGCGCGCCGATATCGACTACGGCCTGCAGGAGGCGCACACCACCTTCGGCCAGATCGGCGTGAAGTGCTGGATCTACAAGGGCGACATCGGCCCCAACGATAACCCGCTGGCAATCGCTGGCGCGGAAGTGACGGAGTAGCGCCATGCTGATGCCGCGGCGCGTCAAGTACCGCAAACAGCATCGCGGCCGCCGGGCCGGTGCTGCGCATACGGGCAACTCAGTCGCCTTTGGCGAGTGGGGCCTGCAGGCGCAGACAACGGCATGGGTGGATTCGCGTCAGATCGAGTCGGCGCGGCGCGCGATCACAGGGTCGCTGCGGCGCGGCGGCAAGGTGTGGATTCGCATCTTCCCCGACAAGCCGGTGACCAAGAAGCCCGTCGAGACGCGCATGGGCAAGGGCAAGGGACCGCCTGACCACTGGGTCGCGGTCGTGAAGCGTGGCCGCGTGATGTTTGAGGTGGCCGGTGTGACCGAGGTAGCTGTACGCGAGGCGTTCCGCCGCGCGCACCACAAGCTGCCGGTGGACACAAAGGTCATCGGGCGCGAGGAGACAATCCAGTGACGGCTCAGGAAAACCGCGATCTGCGGGCTCGCACAGAAGCAGAACTGAACGCGGATTTGGAGTCCGCGCATCAGGCTCTGTTCAACCTGCGCTTCCAATCCGCCACGCGTCAGCTTGCGGATGTCTCGCAGGTGCGGAAAGCAAAGAAGCACATTGCGCGCTTGAAGACACTCGTCCGGGAACGGGCGATCCTCACGGCCGCAGGCGGCGCGGGGAACGAGGGGTAACCGATGGTCGAGGCACGGCCTGTCAATCGTAAGTCGCGCGTCGGTACTGTCGTGTCCGACAAGGGCGACCAGACGATCATCGTGTCGATTGCGCGCGCGGCGCCACACCGGCTGTACCACAAGGTCATCCGGACGACCAAGCGTTACCCCGTGCACGACCCGGAAAACACCGCGACGCTCGGCGACCTCGTGCGTATCGAGGAATGTCGGCCAATCAGCAAGACCAAGCGTTGGCGGCTCGTCGAGGTCATCGTCGAGCGCCAGGTCGCCGATGTCGCAGCGACATCGATCGACGCAACGCTCGTGACGGAGATGCAGCGATCCGCGGCACATGCCGCTGAAAGCGGCAGCGAGTCGCCAGCAGCACCTGCTGGCGGGGAGCAGGCACAGGCATGATCCAGCAGCAAAGCCGGCTGAAGGTCGCCGACAACACAGGCGCGCGCGAGTTGCTCTGCATCCGTGTGCTCGGCGGCTCACGCCGCCGCTACGCCGGTGTTGGCGACACGATCATCGCCAGCGTCAAAGAAGCCCAACCGAACAGCAATGTGAAGAAGGGCGAAGTCGTCCGCGCCGTGGTCGTGCGCACTGCGCACTCCATTTCGCGAGCTGACGGCTCCTCCATCAAGTTCGATGAGAACGCCGCAGTGCTGTTGGCCGATAAAGCTGGCAACCCTCGAGGCACCCGCATCTTCGGCCCCGTCGCGCGTGAACTGCGCGACCGGGAGTTCATGCGCATCGTCTCGCTCGCCCCGGAGGTGCTGTAATGGCTGCCCGGGTGAAGCGTGATGACACCGTGGAGATCAACACGGGCAAGGATCGCGGCAAGCGCGGCCAGGTGCGTTCGGTGCTCGTCAAGGAGCAGCGCGTCGTGGTAGCCGGTCTCAATATCGCGAAGCGGCACCGCCGCCAGCGCACGATGACCGAGAGCTCGGCGATCGTCGAGATTGAGGCGCCGTTGCACGTGTCCAACGTGCAGGTAGTCTGTCCGTCCTGCACCAAGGCGGTGCGGGTCGGCTTCAAGCACCTCGAAGATGGCCGCAAGGTGCGCGTTTGCAAGGCGTGCAGAGAGGCGATCGACTGATGACGACTGCGACGCTTCTGCCAACACTGAAGCAGCGCTACCGCGACGAGATCGTCGATGTGCTGAAGCGCGAGTTTGGATACCAGAACCCGATGCAGGTGCCCACGCTGACGAAGGTCAGTGTGAACATCGGCCTCGGCGAGGCGCTGACCAACGGCCGTGCGGTGGAGTCGGCAAGCACCGATCTCCAAGCGATTACCGGTCAGCGCCCGGTCGTGAACCGCGCCAAGAAAGCCATTTCGAACTTCAAACTGCGCGAGGGCAACCCTATTGGTGTCTCGATGACGCTGCGGGGCGACCGGATGTGGGAGTTTCTTGACCGCCTAATGAATGTCGCACTCCCTCGGGTGCGCGACTTTCGCGGCGTGTCGGCGAATGCGTTCGACGGGCGCGGTAACTACGCGCTTGGCCTGACGGAGCAAATTATCTTTCCAGAAGTGACGTTCGATCAGGTCGAGCGGGTGCGCGGGATGCAGATCAATGTGATCACCACCGCGCGCACCGACGAAGAAGGTAAGCGGCTGCTCGAGTTACTCGGCATGCCGTTTACCAAGTAGCTAGGAATACGGGAGCCCGCATGGCGAAAATGTCGCAGATCGTCAAATCGACGCGGTTGCGCAAATACAAGGAGCGCACCCGGAGTCGCTGCACAGTGATGTGGGGTGACCGTCCGTGTGGCCGTCCGCGCGGGTTCATGCGGCAGTTCGGCATGTGCCGGATCTGCTTCCGGTCCCTCGCAAACCAAGGCAAACTCCCGGGCGTGAAGAAGTCCTCCTGGTAGTCGGCGATCGCTAGCCGAAACACAGGCGGAAGGTAGGCTGTGACAGCATGAGTATGTCGGACCCGCTGGCAGACATGTGCACCCGTATCCGGAACGCGGTCAACGCGCGGCATGAGTCCGTGCGCGTCCCCGCCTCCAATGTGAAGCGTTCCGTTGCCGATGTGCTGCAACGCGAGGGCTACATCGGCGGGTACACCGAAGAGTCCGAGGGCGCCAGGCACTATCTGCGCCTCAGACTGAACTACCGCCAGGACCGCAAGGCGACGCTGGCGGGTATCCGCCGCGTCTCCCGCCCGGGCCTGCGTGTGTACGTGAACAAAGGTGAGATTCCGAGGGTCTACGGTGGCCTCGGGGTCGCGATCATGAGCACTTCGCTCGGCGTCATGTCAGGTCAAGAGGCTTGGCGTGAAAAAGTCGGCGGCGAAGTGATCTGTTACGTCTGGTAGGAGTCGACGATGTCGCGCGTAGGCAGGCTCCCGATTCCCGTTCCCGATGGCGTCCAGGTGACGCTCGACGGACAACACGCCCGTGTCCAGGGGCCGCGAGGCTTTCTCGAACACGATATTCACCCGTCGATCTCGGCCACGCTCGATGAGGGCGTCGTCGTCGTGACCCGTCCGTCCAACGCACCCTCGCACCGTGCATTGCACGGCCTGACGCGTGCGCTGCTGGCGAACATGATCACTGGCGTCTCGGCCGGCTTCCGTAAGTCGCTCGAAATCCAAGGTACTGGCTACCGCGCCGAGCTCCGAGGCCAGAATCTCCTGCTCAACGTCGGCTACTCACACCCCGTCGAAATGCAGCCGCTCGCTGGTGCAGTGTTCGAGGTAGAGACGCCGACTCGTCTGCACGTGGTCGGCATTGATAAGCAAGTAGTTGGCCAGCAGGCCGCGCTCATCCGGAAGCAGCGACCGCCCGAGCCGTACCGAGGCAAGGGCATCCGCTACCAGGGCGAAGTGGTCCGGCGCAAGGCCGGGAAGACCGGACGGTAGGACGACGATGGCTGTCGAATCGATGCGAGCCTCACGTATTCGCCGTCACACGCGGCTCCGCAAGAAGGTGGCCGGCACCTCCGAGCGCCCGCGGCTGGCGGTGTTCCGCTCCGCGCAGCATATCTACGCGCAGGTCATTGATGACCGTGCTGGCTGCACGCTCGCGCAGGCTTCGGATCTCGAGGTGGTGTTGCGCGGCGACGATGGAACCAAGACCGAGCGTGCCCGCAAGGTGGGCGCGCTGCTCGCGCAGCGTGCGCGTAAGGCAGGCCTCGATGCGGTCGTATTCGACCGCGGCGGGTTCGCCTACGCCGGCCGGGTGAAGGCTCTGGCCGAAGCGGCCCGCGAAGAAGGGCTGGTGTTCTGATGGTGCAACAGCGTGGTGGCGACCGCGACCGAGGTCCGCGCCGGGATCGCCGTCGCGATGACGATGGGGGCAGCGACTTTATTGAGAAGGTCGTGTTCATCAACCGCGTCGCCAAGGTGGTGAAGGGCGGGCGTCGCTTCTCCTTCACCGCGATCGTCGTAGTCGGTGATGGTGCTGGCCGGGTCGGCTTCGGCATGGGCCGCGCCAACGAAGTGCCGGAGGCCATCCGCAAGGGTGGCGTGATCGCGCGCCGCTCAATGATTCAGGTGCCCATGCGTGAGGGCACGATCGCACACGACACGGTCTCGCGATACAAGGCGTCGCAGGTCGTGATGCGTCCCGCGTCCGCTGGTACTGGCCTCATCGCTGGTGGCGCGGTGCGCGCGGTGATGGAGGCGGCGGGCGTCAAGGACGTACTGACCAAGTCGCTCGGTTCAAGCAACCCAGTGAACGTGGTGCGCGCGACGCTTGAAGGCCTCAAGGGCTTGCGGCATCCGGCCGAAGTCGTCGCGGCTCGCCGCGCGATGGTGGGAGCCTCCTGATGAGCAAACTGCGCATCACCTGGACAAAGTCATCCATCGGCTATGCCGATGACCAGAAGCGTACCGTCCGCGCGCTGGGTCTGCACCGTATGCACGAGACCGTCGAGCACGAGGACAATCGCACCATTCGCGGCATGGCCCGCAAGGTCCGTCATCTGGTGACGGTGGAAGAAGTCGAGTAGTGGAACAGCACACGATCCGTCAGTCCGATGGCGCCCGTCACGCGAAGAAGCGTGTCGGGCGTGGTCAAGCGTCCGGTCAGGGCACCTATGGTGGCCGTGGCCGCAAGGGTCAGAACGCCCGCAACACGGTTCGCCCCGGCTTCGAAGGCGGCCAGATGCCGCTCATCCGGCGGTTGGGCCACAAGCGCGGTTTCCGCAACTTCGCACGAGTCGAGTTCCAGGCAGTCAACGTCGGTGAACTCGGTCGCCGCTTCCCCGCTGGCTCGTCGGTCGACGGCCCCGCTCTCGCGGCGGTTGGCCTCATTGATGCCCCTGGTGCGCCGTTCAAGGTGCTGGCCTATGGCACGCTTGAGCACGCGCTGACCATCATCGCGCCGCGGCTGTCCGATGCCGCCAAGACCGCGATCACCGACGCTGGTGGCTCTTTCGAGGAGACCGCGCCGGTCCAGGTGCATATCCGGAACCGCATTCATCGCCGCAAGCAGCAGCAGCAGTCGGCGACGGCGGGGCAGGAGTAGCTCCGCGTGACCACCAGTCAGCAGCCGTCGCGGCGTCCGCAACTGCTTCAGGCAGGCTACGAAGCCTTCGCACAGCCGGAAGTGCGCCGCAAGGTGCTCTTCATGGTGGCGATGCTGATTATCTTCCGCTTCGTGGCGCACATCCCGCTGCCGAACGTCGATACCGAACGGCTCCGCGAGACGTTCGATAACAACGCGATCCTCGGCTTCCTGAACATCTTTTCCGGCGGTGCGCTTCGCAACCTGTCGGTGGCGGCGCTTGGCGTCTATCCGTACATCACAGCCTCGATCATCATGCAGCTCGCCGTGCCGTTGATTCCGCGCCTGCAAGCCCTCTCGCAGGAAGGTGAGTCGGGCCGCCAACGCGTCCAGATCATCACTCACTGGATGACGGTGCCTCTCGCCGCGGTGCAGGCATACGCGCAGTTGCTCCTCATCCAGCAACTCGGCGGCATCAGCGAGATCGGCTTCGGGGCCGGTGAGGCGCTGATTACCGTAGCTTCGATCTTCTCGATGGTCGCGGGAACCATGTTCCTCGTCTGGCTGGGTGAGTTGATCACGGAGCAGGGGATCGGCAACGGCATCTCACTGCTGATCTTCGCCGGCATCGTCGCCGGTATGCCCTCATTGCTCGGCGGCGGCCTGCTGACCGGCACCAGCGTGGCGATCTCTGGCTTCGTGCTGCTCGCGCTCATCGCCATCGTGCTGGTCGCGTCCATCGTCTGGGTGCAGGAAGCGCAGCGCCGCATCCCCGTGCAGTACGCCCGCTCGACTATTCGAGGCGGCCGGATGTACCGCCAGCAGGGTCAGACGCACATTCCGTTGCGCGTGAACTCGGCGGGCATGGTGCCTTTGATCTTCGCCTTCTCGATCATGATTTTCCCGCCGGTGTTCTTCCAGTTCATGGCGCAGACCGTTGATGTCGCTTGGATTCGCACCGCGTCGGAGTTCATCGCCCGTGTGCTGTCGCCAGCCGCGCCAATCTACTGGCTGTTCGTGTTTCTGCTCGTGATGATGTTCTCCTTCTTCTACACGCTCGTCGTGTTCCAGCAGCAAAACCTCGCCGAGAACCTCCAGCGGCAGGGCGGGTTCATTCCCGGTATCCGTCCGGGACGTCCCACGCAGGAGTACGTGATGCGGGTGCTCATTCGCATCACGTGGGGTGGTGCGATCTTCTTGGGCCTAGTGTCTGTGATTCCGTACTTCGCGACCGCGCTCACGGGTGTGCAGGCGGTGCAGATCAGCGCCGCCGGCCTGCTGATAATCGTCGGCGTTGTCCTCGACACCATGCGGCAGGTCGAGGCCCAGATGATGATGCGCAATTACGAAGGGTTTATCTCGTAATGCAACTCATTCTGCTCGGCCTCCCGGGTGCTGGTAAGGGCACGCAGGCGCAACTGCTCGCGCAACGCCTTGGCCTGCTGCACATCTCGACCGGCGACCTTTTCCGCGCTGCCGCCGCCGAAGGCACCGGCCTCGGTAAGCGCGCGCAGGAGTACATGTCCCGAGGCGAACTGGTGCCCGACGAGGTCACCATCAGCATGTTGCTCGACCGCATCGCGAAGCCCGACGCCGCCGAGGGCATCATGCTCGACGGCTTCCCCCGCACCATCCCGCAGGCGGAGGCGCTCGACCGTGCCCTCGAGGGCCAGAGCCGCAAGATCGATGGCGCCCTCTACATCCAGGTGCCAGAAGACTTGCTGATGGCTCGTCTCACCGGGCGCTGGAACTGCCCGAGTTGTGGTGCCATCTACCACGAACTGAGCAGCCCTCCGCAGCAGTCCGGTAAATGCGACAAGTGCAGTGCCGCGCTCATCCAGCGCGCCGACGACCGCCCCGAGACCGTTGCCACGCGCCTGTCCACGAACCGCTCGTGGACAGAACAACTGGCGGACTTCTACCAGAAGCAAGGTAAGCTGCGGCCGGTCGACGGCACCGGCGATCCATCGGACGTGACTGGCCGGCTCCTCCGTGAGCTTGAGACCGTCACGGCCGGGTAATGGGCGAAAGGCGTACACTGATCAGATGCCGGTAGCGACCGTAGTTATTAAGTCGAAGGACGAAATCGCCCTCATGCGCGAGGCAGGCCGCCTCAACGCAGAGGTTCGCGCCATCTTGCGCGAGGCGATCGCGCCCGGACTGACCGGTCGCGAACTGGATCGCATCGCCAAGTCAGAGATCAAGAAGCGCGACGCTGAACCGACGTTTGTCGGCTACGGTCCGGGCGGGCGGCCGCCGTACCCCGGCGCGATCTGCTTCTCCGTGAATGATGAACTCGTCCACGGCATCCCCGGTGATCGCCCGCTCCACGAAGGTGACATTGTCAGCGTTGACCTCGGCGTCACCTACCGAGGCTGGGTTTCCGACGCCGCCTTCACCAGCGCCGTCGGCAAGACCACCGCCGAGGCTGAAGAACTCCTGCGCGTGACCGAGGCCTCCCTCTGGGCTGGCATCGATCAGGCCCGCGCGGGCAACTACCTGGGCGACATCTCGGCAGCCATCGGTGCCTGGGGCGAGCGCGCCGACTACGGCATTATCGAGGAGTACGGCGGGCACGGCGTCGGCCGTGAGATGCATGAGCCGCCGCACATCCAGAACTTCGGCAAGCCTGGCGTTGGCTACCGCCTCAAGGTGGGTATGGTGCTGGCGCTGGAGCCGATGTTCGCGCTTGGCAACAAGACCACCGAGGAGATGGCCGACCGCTGGACCGTTCGCATGCGCGACGGCAGTCTCTCGGCCCACTTCGAGGAGACGATCGCCATTACCGACGACGGACCGGAGGTGCTCACCCGCATTCGCTAGCGGGTGAGCATGTATGACACAGGAGCGGCGCCCCCGGGCGAAAACAAAGAAAGAGGTCATCGAGGTCGAAGGCGTGATCAAGGACGCCATGCCCAACGCGATGTTCGATGTCGAACTCGCCAACGGGCACCACGTTCTGGCCCACGTCTCCGGGCGGATGAAGATGCATTATATCCGCATCCTGCTCGGCGACCGCGTTCTGGTGGAGTTGAGTCCGTACGACCTGACGCGCGGGCGTATTACGTATCGGTTCCGGTAGGCCTAGTGAGGACGCAGGCATGAAGGTATCCGCCTCAATCAAAAAGCGCTGCGAGCGCTGCCAGATCATCCGTCGGCACGGCCGGTTGCGGGTGATCTGCATCGTCCCGCGTCATAAGCAGCGGCAGGGTTAGGAGTCGCCATATGGCACGCATCGCTGGCGTCGATATTCCCAATGAGAAGCAAGTGCTGTTCTCGCTGCCGTACATCTACGGCATCGGGCGCCCTATGGCTGTTCGCATCCTCGAACAGACCAAGGTCGACCCCGCCACCAAGGTGCGCGACTTGACCGACGATGAGGTCGCGCGGTTGCGCGCGGTTATCGAAGGCGACCACGTCGTCGAGGGTGACCTCCGCCGCGAGGTGCGCCAGAACATTCAGCGCCTCATCGAGATCAACTGCTACCGTGGCTACCGGCACCGCAGGGGTCTCCCCGTGCGCGGTCAGCGCACCAAAACTAACGCTCGCACCCGCCGTGGCGTGCGCCGGACTGTGTCCGGCAAGCGCCGGGCCCCGCGGAAGTAGGAGGAACGGATGGGCCGAGCAGCCACCCGGCGGACCACAACCCGGCGTCGCGAACGTAAATCCGTTCCGCGCGGACGGGCCTACGTCTCGTCGACGTTCAACAACACGATCATCACGCTTACGGATCCCAACGGAAACGTGCTGTCATGGGGCAGCGGCGGCACCGCCGGCTTTAAGGGCTCGCGCAAGAGCACGCCCTACGCCGCGCAGATCGCTGCTGAAGGCGCCGCGCAGCGCGCCGTCGAGCACGGCCTCCGCGAGGTCGAGGTGTTCGTGAAAGGCCCCGGTGCTGGCCGCGAGGCGGCAGTGCGCGCGCTCCAGTCCGCTGGCGTCCGCGTGCTCTCCATCCGCGATGTCACCCCCATCCCGCATAACGGCTGTCGGCCTCGCCGCCGGCCGCGTCAATAGTCCGTAGTAAGAGCGAGGTCGTATGGCTCGATATACAGGTCCCAAGTGCCGGAAGTGCCGCCGCTACGGTGTGTCGCTCTGCGGTACAGTGAAGTGCGCGATCATCAAGCGGCCCACGCCGCCGGGCCCGCGTTCGCTACGCCGCCGCAAGGTGTCTGACCGCGGTCTGCAACTGATTGAGAAGCAAAAGGTGCGGTTCGCCTACGGCATCATGGAAAGCCAGTTCCGCGACTACTACGACTGGGCATCGCGCCGCCCCGGTGTGACCGGCGAGCTGCTGATGCGCCGGCTTGAGGAGCGGCTGGACAACGTAGTGTTCCGCATGGGCTTTGCCAGCACGCGCGCCCAGGCGCGCCAGTTGGTGGCGCACGGCCTCGTCGCTGTCGATGGCAAGAAACTCGACGTGCCGAGCGCCCGGATGCGGGTCGGCGTGCAGATCGCGTTCACGGATCGCGGCAAGCGGTCTGAGTATGCGAAGATCGTGAAGGAAGAAATCCTCGCGCGCGACAACCCCGGTTGGGTGGAAGTCGATCGAGAGGCAATGAGCGGCCGTATGGTCGCCGAGCCAGGCCCCGGTGACTACGAGGCCCACTTCAACCCGAACGCGATTGTCGAGTACTACTCACGGTAATTTGCCGGTCCGCCGGCGCATGCCGGTGGCCGTGTTCACCCTGCGAGGTGCGTGTTGGCTGATTTGCACATTCCAGAAATCCGTGTCGAGGCTGAGGAAGGCGACTACGCGCGCATTGTCGCGGAGCCGCTCGAATCGGGCTTTGGCCAGACTATAGGCAACTCCCTGCGCCGGGTCATGCTTTCGTCGCTTCCGGGCGCCGCGATCACCTCGGTGCGTCTGGATGGCGTCGAGCACGAGTTCTCGACGATCCCGCACATGCAGGAAGACGTCACCGAGTTCTTGCTGAACCTGAAGGAAGTCCGCCTCCGCGCGTACTCGGACCGGCCAGCCAAACTCTTCTTGGAGGCGTCCGGCGAAGGCATCGTCACCGCCGGCGACATCCAGTCCACGGCCGACTACGAGGTCGTGAACCCCGAACTGAAACTGGCGACGCTCGACCACAAGGACGCCTCGCTCGTCTGCGACATCAACGTCGAGACTGGCCGAGGCTACCTCCCGGCGACCGTCAGCGAGGGCCTGCCGATCGGCGTAATCCCGGTTGACGCGCTCTTCACCCCAGTACGTCGCGTGAACTACAAGGTCTCGCACACGCGTGTCGGCCAGGACACGGACTTCGACAGCCTGGAACTCGAGATCTGGACTGACGGCACAGTGAGCGGCCCGATGGCTGTCTCGCTCGCTTCGGAGATCGTCCGCGACCAGCTGCTCGGCTTCCAGCGCCTCGGCCGCCCCGACACCGGGATGACCATCAGCATGCAGGAGCCCACTGGCGGCTTCGATGGCTACGACACGCCCATCGAGGAACTCGACCTTTCAGTGCGTGCCTACAACTGCCTCAAGCGTTCTGGCCTCACCACGGTCGGCGCAATCATGGAGCGTTCCGAAGAGGAACTGCTCGCCCTGCGGAACTTCGGCGAAAAATCGTACGAGGAACTCCGCGACAAACTCGTGTCTAGGGGCTTCCCGGCCCCGCGCATCGACTCGCGTCGTGCTGCGGTGCTCTCCGATGGCCTGGAGCTGGGCGGTATGGCTGGCGCTTCGTCTGTCGGCTCCAAGACGCTCGGCGGCTCGCAGCCCGAAGATGGCCGCGAATCTGCTGAGGAGGTCGGCTCCCTCGGCGCGGCGCTCATCCAGGCGCTGCGTCAGGCTGGTGCCGCCCCGTCTGACCTCGACGATGAGGATGAAGAGGACGAGGAAGAGTAGCCATGCGTCATCAGGTATCCGGCCGCAAGTTCGACATGGCCACGGATCAGCGCATCGCGCTCTTCCGCAACCTCACCACGCAGGTGCTCAAGCACGACTCGATCCGCACCACCGAGGCTCGCGCCAAGGAAGTGCGCCCGCTCGTGGAGAAGATGATCACCCTCGGCAAGCGCGGCACCGTCCACGCCCGCCGACAGGCGCTCACCTTCGTCTATGAGCCAGATGTCGTCGACCGCCTCTTCGCCGAAATCGCGCCCAAGTACTCGGCGCGCCCCGGTGGCTACACCCGCGTGGTGAAGATCGGCCCCCGTCTCGGTGACGGCGCGATGATGGCACAGCTTGAACTCGTCTAATGTCCGCCGCGCCCGTGTTGCGACGGATCGCGCTCCTCGTCGAGTACGACGGGGCGGCCTTCGCTGGCTCGCAGTCGCAACCACGGCTGCGCACGGTGCAGGACATCCTCGAGGCGGCGCTGCAAGCCTTTATCGGCGAGCAGCAGCGGATGAAGTTTGCGGGCCGGACGGACTCGGGAGTCCACGCGCGTGGTCAGGTAGTGACGCTGGACACCGCGACGGCGCACTCGCCGCTGCGGGTGCGCGAGGCGTTGAATCACTTTCTGCCGCCGGACGTCGCGGTGCGCGCAGTCTGCGCGGTATCGCCGGACTTCGACGTGCGGCGCGACGCCCAATCGCGGCGTTACGTCTATCGTATGCAGGATGGCCGGTCGCGGTCGCCGCTGAACCCGTACGCCTGGCAGATCGACGATCCGCTGGACGAGGCATCAATGGCGCAGGCCGCCGCGCTGCTGCCGCTCACGCCATGCGACTGGTCGGCTTTCGCCGGCCCGCTGGAAACAGGACGCTCACCCGTCCGCACGCTACAGTCATCTGCCGTCCGGCGCTGTGGGGCGCATCGCCTCGCGCTCACGCTGGAGGGGGAGTCGTTCCTGCCGCATCAGGTACGGCGTATCGCCGGGGCGCTGCGGGACGTGGGACTGGGGCGGCTGACGCCGGACGAGTTCGCGCGGCTGCGCTCAGGGCCGCCATCGAGTGCGGGGCCGTCGGCTCCGCCGCAGGGACTGACGCTGGAAGCCGTGAGCTACGCACAGGGGATGGTGGACTGGCATGACAACGATGAAGACATACCGGCTGCATAGCGGCAGCATGGATCGTGCCTGGCACGTCCTCGACGCGAAAGGCCGCCCGTTGGGCCGCCTTGCTTCTGAGGCTGCCCAACTCTTGATGGGCAAGCACAAGCCCACCTATGAGCCGCACCTCCCCATGGGCGACTTCGTCATCATAGTGAACGCGAAAGAGATCGCGATCACTGGTGGGAACAAGCCGATCCAGAAGATCTACTACCGCCACTCCGGTTACCCGGGCGGGCTCCACGAGCGCACCCTACAGGAGCAACTACTGCGCGACCCGCGCCGCGTCGTCGAGAAGGCCGTGAAGGGGATGCTCCCCAGCACCACCCTTGGCCGTGAACTGTTCCGCCACCTCAAGGTCTACTCAGGACCCACCCACCCGCACGAGGCGCAGGTCAATGCCGGTACCGGCAAGCCCCAGCGCCCCGCACAGCAGCCCGCCGAATAGCAGAGCGAGTACGCGATGACGACAGAACACTATTACTACGGGCTCGGCCGCCGAAAGTCGGCGGTGGCGCGCGTGCGGCTCTATCCCGGCACCGGGACAGTCGTCGTGAACGGCTCGCCGCTCGACGCGGTCATCGTCCGCGCGTCATCGCGGCAGGACTTGCTCCGCCCCCTGACCGTCACCGAGACCGGACGCCGGTTCAACGTGCAGGTCAAAGTCGGTGGTGGCGGCACCTCCGGCTGGACCGGCGCCATCCGCCTCGGCATCGCTCGTGCCCTCGTCGTCGCTGACGAGCTGCACCGCCGCCCGCTCCGCGCCAACGGCCTTCTCACCCGCGACCCGCGCGAGAAGGAACGCAAGAAGTTCGGACTCAAGCGCGCCCGCAAGGCCCCGCAGTTCACTAAGCGCTAAGTCATATCGGTCTCTGCACATACACAAGAGGGCGGCTGTACAGCCGCCCTCTTGTGTATGTGCATCGCTGAGCGCTCGCCGTTACCGCTGGTGTTTCGTCAGCGCATCCTTCAGCCGGCTGACGGCGCCGACCGCCGTCGGGTCAGCACCGCTCAACATTGCTAGGTATAGCGAGACCCAGTCGCTCAGGTAGCACGCCCGCATGATCGTATCCAAGGGCTCGGTGCCCCCAATCAGCAGTTCGTCGTGCGATACGCCGTTGCGGTCTAACTCTTCCCCGGTCAGCGCAATCCGCAGCCGCGTCCGTTCGTGGACGGCCATGCTGTCGAGTTGCACCACATAAACGGCATCCCGAGTCACGTCCGGCCCCGGAAACCCCACGATCAGGTTGTGGTCGAGCTCCGGTAGGGTGGCGAACATCGCCCACTGCTTCGCGTTCTCGGACATCTGCCCGGCCCAGCGCCGCGCCGCGACTTCGAGGATATCCGCGCCGAAGATCACAGGGATGCGTTCGTGCAGCCGTTGTGCGATCTGCTTCGCCGCGTTCTGCTCGGTAGGCACGTCGATGCCCCAGTCCGTCGCGCACTGTGCTAACTCCGTGCAGGCTGCCTCGGCTGCCCCGCTCTCGAACGGGATCGCCCCGATCCGCTGCAAGATCGCGAGGAGTGCGAAGACGCCCCACCCGATCGCCGCCCGCGGCTGCCCCGCGAACTCGTAGGTGAACGTCTCGTACCCCATCTCCGGACCCAGCCGTCCAAGGCGGCCCCCCGCCGTGATCGCCAGACGCATCCCGCCCGTGCCGAGCGTCTGTTGAAACGCTTCGAGCGTCTCTTCGGTGTCGCCCGACCACGATGAGGCGATTACCAGTGTGTCGGCATCGACCGGCGGCGCGGTGTAACCGCGCACGACCTGCATCGGAATCGGGCTGAGTCGCGATGCGAGCGTGGTGACGACCTCCGCGCCTATCGCCGAACCGCCCATCCCCAGCACCACGATCCGGCTGGGGCGGCGCAGTCCCGCTGGCAGCGGCCACCGTTGCCCCGCGTCCCACGCCTGACGGCACTGCGTAGGCAGCCCTGCGATGTATCCAGCCATGTCCTGTGTATCGAGCCGCGCATATATCATCGGGTCATCGAGGTTGATGGTGGCCTGTCCGGTCGTCATCACTGCGTCATGTCCGCGTGCTCCTGTGCCGTGCGTATGCGCCGGCTCATTCCGGTATCCACTGCGTGTCTGGCGCGACGCGCGTACCCGGCGGCACGACACTACCCGCGCCTACCGAGGCGCCCTGCCCGAACACTGCGCCCTCGACGCGCGCCCCTGCCCCGATGTGCACGCCGTTGGCGAGAATCGAGTCAGACACTGACGCGTCTGCTTCGACGGTGACATCGTCCCACAACACCGACCTAGTGACCGTCGCTCCCGCGCCGATCACGCACCCGCTTCCGATCACGACCGGCCCGCGCACCGTCGCGTCAGCCTCAACGACCGTCCCTGCCCCGAGCAGCACCGGCGCGTCGAGCTGTGCACCGGCGTCCACCCGTGCCTCAGCTGTGGCAAGTCCATTCGCGGGCCAGCCGGCTGGTAGCCGCTCCGGATACTCGCCCTGCAACAGGGCAAGGTTGGCATACAGATAGACATCGGGATTACCGACATCGAGCCAGAATCCCCGGTGCATAAAGCCGTACATCGGCCGCCCCGCGTTCGCGATGCTCGGGAACAGCACGTCCTCAACACGGTTGAACTGCGTCCCGTCCATCTCGTCCAGCAGTGCCGGGTCAAACAGCCAGGTGCCCGCGTTGATCATCCGTGACGGCGCGGTCTCACGCGGTGGCTTCTCCACGAACCGCACGATGCGGTCGCCCTCGCCCAGCACCACCACCCCGAACGGTGACGGGTCTTCTACCTCATGAAGTGAGATCGAAAGCACTGCCTCCTTTGCCTGATGGGCAGCAATGAATGCCGTGACATCTAGGCTCGTCAGCAGGTCGCCGTTGCAAACGAGGAACGGCTCCGTCCATTCGGCTGCGGCGCAGGCGATCGCACCGCCGGAGCCGAGCGGTATCTCTTCATACACGTACTCAATACGCATCCCCAGTGACGCGCCGTCGCCAAACACCTCTTCGACCTGCTGGCTGTGTCTCGTCATCGCCAGCGTAATGTCGAGGACACCATGTGAGCGGAGGTGAAGCAAAAGATGCTCCAGCAGCGACCGGTTGAGGATGGGTACGAACTGTTTGAGCGTGCACAGTGTCAACGGCTGGAGCCGCGTTCCCTCACCCCCTACCAGCACGATTGCACGCATGCGCGAGATCGTAGGCGCGTTTCGCCTCGGCCGACAAGGAAGCGTTCAGTAGATCTTCCCGCGCGGCGGTTAGGCCCCGAGCGCGCGTATCGCCGGCAGGCCCGCCTCGGCTCGCAATACATCGACTTTGTCTAGGCGCTCCCACGGCAAATCGAGGTCGTTGCGGCCGAAGTGGCCGTACGCCGCCGTCTGCCGGTAGATCGGCCGCCGCAGGTCCAGCCGGTCGATGATCGCCGCCGGCCGCATGTCGAAGTGCTTCCGCGCTAGCCGATCGATCTCCGCCTCGTCGATCTTCGCCGTCCCGAACGTCTCGATGCCTATCGAAGTCGGGTGCGCCACGCCAATCGCGTATGACACCTGCACCTCAAGCCGCTCCGCGAGGCCCGCTGCCACAAGGTTCTTCGCCATGTGCCGCGCTGCGTACGCGCCCGAGCGGTCGACCTTTGTCGGGTCTTTGCCGCTGAACGCCCCGCCGCCGTGCCGCGCAATCCCGCCGTACGTGTCCACGATGATCTTGCGCCCCGTCAGGCCAGCATCCGAGGCTGGCCCGCCCTGAACGAAGCGTCCCGTCGGATTCACGAAGATCTTCGTATCCACCAGCAGTTCCGCCGGGCAGACGTTCCGGATGATCAACTGCTCCACGTCGCGCCGGATCGTCTCTTCGCTCACCTCGGGCTCGTGTTGCGTCGACACCACGACCGCCTCGATGCGCTTCGGCACGCCGTATGCGTACTCGACAGTCACCTGTGACTTGCCGTCCGGGCGCAGGTACTTCAGCGTCCCGTCTTTTCGCAGTTCGGCCAGCCGCCGCACCAGCCGGTGCGCCAGCACCAGCGTCAGCGGCATGTACTCGTCGGTCTCCGTGCACGCGAATCCGATCATCATCCCCTGGTCGCCCGCGCCCACCATGTCGTACTGCTCGACTTCGTTCAGCGCCATCCGCGCCTCGTACGACTTGTTCACGCCCTGTGCGATGTCGCCCGACTGTTCCTTGATCGAAGACAGTACTCCGCACGTCTCCCAGTCGAATCCGACTGCCGACGAGGAGTACCCGATCTCCCGCACTGTCCGTCGCACGACCTCTTGCAGGTCGACATACGCGTTCGTCGTAATCTCACCTAGGATCGACACGAATCCGGTCGTCACCGTGGACTCACACGCGACGCGCGACATCGGATCCTGCGCGAGCATCGCGTCCAGCACCGCATCAGAGACCTGATCGCACAGTTTGTCCGGGTGCCCTTCAGTCACTGATTCGCTGGTCAGCATCATCGACGCGCTGCTGATGAAGGTTGTAGTCATCGGTTCCCCCTGCTGCCTGCTGCGCCTGCTCGCGCTGAGTGCTACTGCGTGCCCAGTTCCCACGAGGTCAGGTAGTGTCGCTGTTCCTCGGTCAGCGTGTCGATGCTGACGCCCATCGCTTCCAGCTTCAACCGCGCCACATCCTCGTCGATGTGCCGAGGCACGTCGTAGACCCCGGGTGCCAGCCCCGGCGTCAGCGCGAGGTGCTCTGAGCACAGCGCTTGGTTCGCGAACGACATGTCCATCACCGACGCCGGGTGCCCCTCAGCCGCGCCGAGGTTCACGAGGCGCCCTTCGGCTAGGATCACGATCTTCCGGCCGTCGCGCAGCGTGAACTCCTCGACCATTGGCCGTAACGATCGCCGCGCCTCGGTCATCCCGACCAGCGCGTTCAGGTTGATCTCCGCGTCGAAGTGCCCAGAGTTGGCCAGCACCGCGCCTGACTTCATCACGTCGAATGACGGAGTGTCGATGACATTCACGTCGCCCGTCACCGTTACGAACATGTCGCCCATGCGCGCCGCTTCGATGATCGGCATCACGCGGAAGCCGTCCATTACCGCTTCCAGCGCCCGCACCGGCTGCACCTCGGTCACGATCACCTGCGCGCCCATGCCGCGTGCCCGGCTCGCCACGCCCTTGCCGCACCAGCCGTAGCCGCAGACCACCATGGTTTTGCCCGCGAGCAGGATGTTTGTCGCGCGCGTGATGCCGTCTAGCGTCGACTGGCCGGTGCCGTAGCGGTTGTCGAAGAAGTGCTTTGTGTCCGCCTCGTTCACCGCGATGATCGGATACCCGAGCTTCCCCTCGGCGTGCAGGGCGCGCAGCCGCACCACGCCGGTCGTGGTCTCTTCCGTGCCTGCCTGCACTCCGGCCAGCAGGTCACGTCGCTCGGTGTGCAGCAGTGCCACCAGGTCAGCACCGTCGTCCATCGTTACCTGCGGTGCGTGCTCCACCACCGAGTTGAGGTGCTGGAAGTACGTCGCCGAGTCCTCGCCTTTGATGGCGAACGTCGGGATGCCGTACTCGTACGCCAGCGCCGCCGCCACCTCGTCCTGCGTCGACAGCGGGTTCGAGGCCGCCAGTCGCACGTCCGCCCCGCCGTCGCGCAGTGCGAGCATCAGGTTCGCTGTCTCTGACGTGACGTGCAGGCACGCTGACACACGGATGCCTGCCAGCGGCTTCGTGGCGGCGAAGCGCTCTCGGATCTGCCGCAACACCGGCATCTCCCGCGCCGCCCATTCGATCCTGCGTACGCCCTCGGCGGCCTGCGCCGGATTGGCGACGTGCCCCGCGGCATTCGATGTCGTCAATGTGTATCCCTTCCGCCGGGCGTCTCGCCCGATGCTTCCTCGACTCCGTCGGCGTGACCTGCACGCCTCGCCATCCACCGCCGCAGCGCCGGGCCTAGGCCGATCACATCGCGGCGGCGCAAACGCGCCTCAATCACCTTAGCGCCCAGCTCGTACCCGAGCCGCCGGTAGGCATGTACTGCCGGGGCGTTTTCCGGGTTCACCGTCAGCGCCACCAGCGGGCACCCGTAGCGGTCGAACAGTTCGGCTGTCACTGCCGAGGTTACCCGCTCCGCCAGTCCTGCACCTCTGAACGCCGGGTGCGTGAACACGTTCCCGACCACCGCGACCCCGGCGTTCGGCGAGACGACGTGCGTCCCAGCCACTGAGGCCAGCCGACCCGCCTCGTACGCGCTGAAGTAGACGCCCTGCTCGATAGTTTCGCCCGAATAGCCCGTAGGTGCGCCCTCTGTCGAATACAGCATGTTCAGCGCCCGCGTGTCCTCCCGGTGTAGCCGTCGTACCTCGCCCTCCACAGGCGTGAAACCGGCCGCCGTGACCGCCATCCGCTGCATCTCCAGCGTTCCTGACAGGGAGTAATACCGCTCCAACACCGGCAGGTGCTCCGGCGCGGCTGTGGCGAGGTAGGTCGTGAGCGGCCCCGGATGCAGCGAAAGCATGGCGTCGAGCGCCGCCGGGTCGCCCGCCGCGAACAGCGCCCGCCCCATGTGCCCACCGGCGTGCATCAGCACCCCGTGGCCGCACTGTCCCTCTGCCACCCAGAACTCCGCCTGCTCGAACAGTCCGTACTCAAGGTGCGCCAGCGCATACGCCGAGTATGCCCGATCCTCGGACATCGCCGCGTCCAGCGCGTGCCGGTCGTTCGTCGCTGTGATGCGGAATCGAGGCAGCTCGCCCGCGAACGGCCCCATCGCCGTATCGCTCATGGCGTCGGCCACCAGTACGGCTCCAGCAGCGATGCCAGCCGCCGCCGTGTCTCGGTCGGCACGACCTCACGATACGTCAGGAACGCCGAGGCGAGCGCCTGCCCGCACGTGCAACTACACGCCGCCGGGATCGCCTGCACCACGCCGCTGATGATCGCCGCACCGTGGGCGGTGTTCTGCGCCATCCGCTCGACTACGATTGCGTCTGTAACATCGTGTTCGGTCTCGTGCCAGCTGTCGTAATCGGTGACAAAGCAGACGCTGTCGTAGCAAAGCTCCGCCTCGCGTGCCAGTTTCGCCTCGGGTAGCGAAGTCATCCCGATCACCGCTCCGCTCCGCCCCGCGCCCGGTACATCTGCGATTCCGCTCGTGTCGAGAATGCTGGCCCGTCCGTCACCACCAGCGTTCCGCCCCGGTGCGTCACCACGCCCGCCGTCTCGGCTGCTAGCGCTAGCGAGGCGTTCGTCTCCCCGCAGTACGGCTCGCCGAATGAGATGTGCGCTACTACCCCGTCCCCAAAGAATGTCGAGGCGCGCCCGTGTGTCCGGTCAATCATCTGGTCAGGGATCACCGCATGCATCGGTTCGTATTGCGGCTGCAACGATCCGACTGCCGCAATCGCCAGTACCCGGCTTACCCCAAGCGACTTCAACGCCCAGATGTTCGCCCGTGCCGGCAACTCCGACGGCAGGATATGGTGCGCCATCCCGTGTCGCGCGAGGAATGCCACGCGCCGCCCATGCAGCGTCCCGATCGCGATCTCCGCGCTCGGCTCGCCAAGCGGCGTCGTCACCGCTACCCGCTCGATCTCCGTCAGTCCCGGCAGGCTGTAGAAGCCCGACCCGCCGATCATCGCGATCTCGGCATATGCGCCTATATGCGTGACATTCATGGCGCTATCGTAGTGGCCGCTGCCGCCGGGGGCACCCGCGTGGGCTACCCACCCCGCTGTCCCATCAGGTGCACCTATACGTCTTCGAGGCTTGGCCGGGATGCCCGCAGCGATGTCACCTTGGACTCTACCCGCGTCTGCAATACCGGGTCTATTGCCTCGCCATCCGACATCTCCACGCGCCGCCCGCCGCCCGCCGCCCGCCGCCCGCCGCCGGACAGCATCTCCACGCCGGTGACCGCGGGCAGGTTCCGCACCGTTACAGTCTCCTCCGAGCCGCCTTCGAACTTGACGCGTTCGGACTGCGCGATCAATTGGCTCAGCGTCCGCGGCGTCTCATGCGCGATCACGCGTCCGTGGTCGATCAGCGCGACGCGGTTGCATACCGACTCCGCTTCCGCCATATCGTGCGTGGTCAGCAGGATTGTCCGTCCCTGCGCGGCCGTCGAGCGTACTCGCCTCAGAACTCGATCAGCGCCATCACCGGACGCCCACCCAGCCGCTCTCGCCCGCCGAGCGCCGTCAGTTCGATGCAGAACGCGAACCCCGCGACACTCCGCCAGCCCGGCATTCACCTCGCGCAGCGCATTCGGGTCATGCAACAGCGGCGTGATGTCCCGGAACAGAATCCCCGGCTGCGGAAAGTCCGGCACGTCCCGGATCAGGCTCTTCCACCGCGCTACCGCAGTCACATCAACCATGCCCGGATGCTGCTCGCCGCAAGCGGGGCAGTCAACGGTACGGTTGCTCTCCCGTATCCCGAGGGTACGATGCCGCTATGACGGATACCGATGACCTCTGGGCGCTCAGCGCCCCCTTCTACGACCTTGACCTCGAAGGCGTCGACGACGACGTCACGATGTACCGCGAACTCGCCATCCGGCAGGATGGCCCCGTCCTCGAACTCGGCTGCGGCACTGGCCGCATCGCCCTCCCCCTCGCCCGCGCTGGCCTCACCGTGACCGGCGTTGACCTCAGCTCCGGTATGCTCGATGTCGCCCGCGCACAGAGCGACGGTCTCCCCCTCACGTTCGTCGAGGCTGATCTCCGCACGTTCCGCGTCCGCCGCAAGTTCGCCACCGTTCTTGTCCCCTTCGGCACCATGCAGCACATGGAGACCGCCCGTGATGTCGCCGACGCGATGGCCACCGTGAAGCGCCACCTCGCTCTCGGCGGCATCGCCATCATCGATATCGAGAACCCCCGTCCCGAAGACCTAGAACCAGGTCCGCAGCCCCTCGTCGCGCACTGGACCCGCGCATGGGAGGGCGGCCACGTGACCAAACTCGTCGCCGTCGAACCGCGTCCCGCTGAGGGCGTCCGGTATGTGACCTTCCACTATGACGTACAGCCGCCCGACGGCGGCCTCCGCCGCGTTAGCCACGAGTTCTTGCTCCGTCTCATCACCGCCGGCGAACTCGAACTCGCCGGACGCCTCGCGGGACTCGATATGGTCGCCATCTATGGCGACTACGAACTCTCGCCCGTTACCGACGGTGCCGACCGCCTCGTCGCGACCTTCGAGCACGCGCAGTGACCGTCATCGCTCTCGATGCGATGGGTGGCGACCGAGCCCCACAGGCGGTCGTCGAAGGCGCCATCGCCGCCGCCCGCAACGGCATCGAGGTCGCCCTCGTCGGTGACGAGGCCGTACTCACGCCGCTGCTCACTCGCTTCGGCGGCGCGCCCTCCGGCCTCCGCATCGTGCACGCCGCTGATGCCATCGAGATGGGCGAGCACGCCGCACTCGAGGCCCGTACGCGCCACGACTCCTCGATCTATGTTGGCGTCCAACTCGTCAAGACTGGCGAAGCCGAGGCGTTCGTCTCCGCTGGCAACACCGGCGCTGTCTTCGCTATCGCGCTGCTCTCGCTCGGCCGCCTGCGCGGCATCGAGCGCCCCGCCCTCGGCGTTCTGCTGCCGCTGCCCAACGGCCCCGCGCTGCTCCTCGACGGCGGCGCAAACGCCGAGGTGCGACTCACGCACCTCGCCCAGTTCGCGCACCTCGGTGTCGCCTACATGCGCGCCGTGATGGGTGTAGCCGAGCCGACCGTTGGCCTGCTGAACATCGGCGAAGAGCCAACCAAGGGCACTCACCTCGCCATCGAGGTGCACGCTGTACTCGCCACCTCCGGCCTCCGCTTCATCGGCAATGTCGAGGGCCGCGATGTCTTCGCCCATCGCGCCGATGTCGTCGTCACCGACGGCTTCACCGGCAACGTCGTACTCAAGACCGCCGAAGGCGTGATAGATGTCCTGTTCGGCGAGTTGCGTCATCTCGCCAGCGGCTCGCTGCGCGATCGCCTCGGCGCGTGGCTGCTGCGTCCCTCGCTGCGCGCCATCGCCGACCGCAGCGACTACCGCCGCTATGGTGCGGTACCGCTCCTCGGCATCGATGGCGCGGTCTTCGTCGCCCACGGCCGCTCCGATGCTCGCGCCATCGAGAGCGCCGTCCGCACCGCCGCAACGGCGATCGAGCGCGGCATGCTGCCTGCCCTCGCCGAGAGCACCACGCATCTGCGCACAGGTGCCACCGAGGCCTAACAAAATGCCGGCAGATTTCTGCCGGCATGAAACGAGTTGTGGAAGTCCGGGTAATCCGGCTACTGTGCCGACGCTCCCGGCGGCAACACCGCAGGTGGCAACTCACCGTCTGGCCCCACGCCACCAAAGCCCGCCGCTCCCGGCGCAAATCGCCACCACATCCGCATCGAGTCGCGCAGCGACTCCACGCGATTCCCCGGGTCTGCCTTGTCTACACACGCACACATATGTAGGTCGAGGATCAGTGCCCCCACCGTGTCGATGCCCGATCGCACGGCCATCAACTGCGTCACCACATCCTCGCACTGGCGGTCGCTCTCCAGCATCTTTGCGATGCCGCGGATCTGGCCCTCAATGCGGCTGAGCCGTGCTCGCAACTGTTCTGGCGACGCCATGTCTGGCACTGATGACTCCTCGCGGGTTGACATACCCCACCCCGGTATATACGATGCTATTTGATGGGGCGCAGCCCTGTCAACGTCGCGCGAGTGTGTTTGAATAGCGCGACTTCCTGAAAGGATACGCACTGATGGTTCACCCCTCTGACACGTCCGACGCCACCTTTGAGACGGACGTCATCAACAACGACACTCCGGTGCTTGTCGACTTCTGGGCGCCCTGGTGCGGCCCCTGCCGCATGGTCGCCCCTATCGTCGAGGAACTCGCTGGCGAGTACGACGGTCGCGTGAAGTTCGTCAAACTCAACACGGACGAGAACCCGCAGGTCGCCATGAAGTACGGCATCCGCTCCATCCCCACCCTCCTCGTCTTCAAGGGTGGCGAGGTCGCTGGCCAGATCATTGGCTTCCGCCCCAAGAGCGACCTCCAGAAGCGCATCGAGGCCGTCCTCTAGCGACTGCCCCTCTCAGCACAGCAACAACACGGCGGGCTCGCGCCCGCCGTGTTGCGTTTCCCCATCGATATGTCGAGGTTCCCGCGCCATGACCGCACCACATAGCACCGGCACCGAGGTCGTCGAATCGCCATCATCGGCGGTGGTCTCGTTGGTTTCTCGGCCGCGCTCTACGCCGCCCGCGCGTTGCGGCGCCCCGTTGTCTTCGAGCGTGGCGTCATAGGCGGCCAGATTGCGACCACCGAAGTCGTCGAGAAATATCCCGGCTTCCCCGATGGCGTGAACGGCCTCGACCTCGCGCTCGCCATGCTGTGCGCTTCGGCGCCGAGATGCGCACAGCCGAGGTCACTGCGCTCTGCCACGATGCCCCTATTTCGTCCTCACCACCGAGGCGGGCGAGGCGCGTGCGAACGCCGTGATCGTCACCGCGGGCGCGGAGCCGAACAAACTCCGCGTCCCCGGCGAGCCGGAACTCGTCGGCAAAGATGTCTCGTATTGCGCCACCTGCGATGCCGCCTTCTTCAAGGGTGTCCCCGTCGCGGTCGTCGGTGGTGGTGACGCCGCGCTCGATGAGGCTCTGTTCGCTGCCCGCTTCGCCTCCACCGTCATCCACCGCCGCGATACGTTGCGCGCTTTTGCCATCCTCCAGCAGCGCGCCCGCAACGCCGCGAACATCCAGTTTCTCTGGGACACCGTTGTCGAGCGCATCAATGGCGATGCTGCCTTTACCGCACTCACCGTGCGCAATGTCCGTGCCAAGACTGTCCACGACCTTGATGTCGCGGCAGCCTTCGTGGCGACCGGTCAAACCCCCAACTCCGGCCTGCTCGACAGCCTCGTCCCGCTCGATTCCGGCGGACATGCGCTCGTGCTGTACCCGAGTACATGGCTTGCCTGCCCCTGCCGAAGCGCCCTATCCTCGCTGACACTCGCCATCGAGGCGTTCCCGTCACCTACGGCAGAGGAGCCACGCAATGCCGACCCCCATGGCCTTCCTCAATGGCAACTACCTCCCGCTGGAGGACGCCAAGATTCCGATCAACACTCATGCCTTCATGTACGGCACCGCCGTGTTCGAGGGCGTCCGTGGCAACTGGAACGCCGATCAGGGCCAGCTCTACCTCTTTCGCCTCGCCGACCACATGCGCCGGCTGCGCCAGAACGCAAAGATTCTTCGCATTGGCATCTCGTACACCGATGAGCAACTCGCCGAGATCGTCTCCAACCTCGTTCACCGCGCCGACTTCCGTGAGGATGTCTATATCCGCCCGATCGCCTACAAGTCGGACACCGTCATCGGCCCGCGCGTTCACAACGTCGCAGATGACGTGCTCTTTTTCGCCATACCCCTCGGCAACTACCTCGACTCCGAGGCCGGCATCACCTGCTGCGTTTCCTCGTGGCGGCGCGTCGATGACAACATGATCCCCGCCCGCGCCAAGGTGAATGGCCTCTACGTGAACAACTCCCTCGCCAAGACCGAGGCGCAACTCAACGGTTTCGACGAGGCGATCCTGCTCAACCAGGACGGCCACGTCTCAGAAGGCTCAGGCGAGAACATCGTGATCATCCGCAACGGCAAATTGATCACCCCGCCTCCCGCCGACAACGTGCTCGAAGGCATCACCATGGAGACCGTCTTCGCCGTTGCCCGCGACCTCGGCTACGAGGTGGAAGCGCGCTCCGTCGACCGCACCGAGCTCTACATCGCCGACGAGATCTTCATGACCGGCACCGCCGCGCACGTCACCCCCGTGCTCTCCGTGGATCGCGTCCCCGTCGCCGAAGGCAAGCCCGGCCCGATCAGCACGCTCCTGCAGCGCACCTACTTCGATGCCATCACCGGCCGGAACCCGCGCTACATGCAGTGGTTGACGCCCGTCTACACACCCTCCGCCGTCCCGCCCAGCACGCCCCTCGCCACGCGATAAGCCTGCTACGAGGTAAGATCGAGGCGCGGCACTCCCTACCTCGAAGGTCTGCGGTTTGTATTGTCAGCCACCTCGCGCGCTCGGCCTCATCGTCGGCAGCATCCTCGTGATGTGGTCTGTCGGTGTCGCCTTCCTCCTCTTGAACGCAGGCATCAGCGGCCAAGGCGGGCTGCTCGGCTTCTTCGCCTACGCCGGTGGCGTCGCCAGCCTCATGCTTGCGGTGGTCTTCGCCTCATGGACATACGCCCTCGCTACGCTCGCCTACTCCCTCGATCGCAACGGCCTCGTGATCGCGTGGGGCTCTATCCGTCAGGTAATCCCCCTCCACGCCATCGAACGCCTCGTCCCCGGCTCATCGGTTGGTGTCCCGCATGTCCGCGGCATCTCGTGGTGGGGTCACTACATCGGCAGTGCCGAGGTCGCTCGCATCGGCTCCGTGCTCTTCTACTCCACCCATCAGGCCGCCGAGCAACTGCTCTATGTCGTCACCAACGAGCGCGCCTACGCCATCTCCGTCGAGGACCCCGCCGCCTTCGCGCAGGAGGTGCAGACCCGGCAGGACCTCGGCCCCACCGCCGCCATCACGCACCGCGTCGAGCGCGCCGGCCCGCTCTTCCAGACCGTGCTCGTCGACCCGTGGGCGCGCTGGCTGGCCGTCGGGGCTGTTGTCGCCTGCGCCCTCGTCTGGGCGCAGATCGCCGTCCGCTACCCTGGCCTCCCTCCCGCCCTCACGCTACCCTGGCCCCACACCTCGCAGTCCGCTGTCATCACCGTCACCGCCCGCGAGGCCATCCTCGAACTCCCCGGGACTGCCACGCTCCTGCTGACCGTCAACCTCGCCCTCGGCGTCCTCGCCCATGCCTGGGACCGCATGGCCGGCTATCTTGTCCTCGGTGCCGCCGTCGCCGTGCAGGTCGTCATCTTCGTCGCCATCCTCCTCGCCCTCGCCTGACCCCAACCGCTCTCTCCCGTACCATCGAGGCATGACTGAGTACGAGGCTATCGTCATCGGTGCCGGCCCGGCCGGCTCCACCGCTGCGCGCGAGATCGCGTCGCGAGGTCATTCCGTGCTCCTGCTCGACCGCGCCTCGTTCCCTCGCGACAAGCCCTGCGGTGGCGGCGTCACTGTCCGCTGCGCTGCCCTCTTCCCCTTCGACATCACCCACGTCGTTGAGCACGTCGTCACCGGCGCGATCCTCAGCGCCCCCAATGCCCCCGTCGTGACTCGTGAGGCGCATGCGCCGCTCACCTACATGACGCAGCGTCGTCGCCTCGATGCCTTCCTCGTCGAGCGCGCGCAGGAAGCAGGCGTCGAGTTCCGCGACGCTCACGCCGTCCGCGCCATCACCGAGCGTGCCGATGGCGCCTTCGAGGTGCGTGCTGCCAACGGCGATACGCACACCGCCCGCGCCCTGATCGGTGCCGACGGCGCGAATGGCGTCGTCGGCACCTTCCTCGGCTTCGAGCACCCCGCCGATGCCGCCGTCGCCCTCGAAGGCAATCTGCGCTTCCCCGACGGCATCCCGCAGTGGCTGCATGGGCGCGTCGCCCTCAGCCTCGGCCTGATGCCCGGAGGCTACGGCTGGCTCTTCCCCAAAGGCGACCACATCAACGTCGGCGTCGGCGGCTGGAAGCACGTTGCCGGCCCCCGCCTCCGCGCTGCGCTTGATGCCTACACCCGCTCCTACGGCTGGAACCCCGATGATCTCGATGCTGTTCGCGGCCACAATCTCCCGATGCTTCGCGCCGGTGTCGTGCTCACCGCCCGCGGTGTCGCCCTCATTGGTGACGCCGCCGGCCTCGTCGACCCGCTCTCCGGCGAGGGCATCACCGCCGCCGTCGCCTCCGGCCTCGCCGTCTCCTCTCCCGCCTCCGACTACCTCCGAGGCGTCACGCCCGACATGCGTGGCTACCAACTCGCCCTCGAACGCGAGGTCATCCCTGACCTCGTGGCCTCGCGCGGCCTCATGGAGGTCTTCCACGCCTACCCCGCACCGTTCGTCTGGGCTGCACAGCACTCCGGCCGTGTCTGGCGCGCGATGTGCGGCGCCATTTCCGGCGGCAAGGGCTACGACGCCATCGTGCAGTCCACCGGCCCCCTCGCCCACACCCTCGCCCCCCTCGCGAAGGTCGCCCGCCGCCTCACCGTCGCGAAGTACGGCCCGAGGTAGCACACTGTGCACCGAGGCGTACGCGCCGCCTTGCTCCTCGCCTCCGCGCTCCTCGCCTCGGCCTGCATCGCCACCCCTCGCGGCCAGCTCACTCCCACGCCGCTGGCCGCGACAGCAACCTCGACGCCCCCGCCCGTAACGAACGTCACCCTGCCCGCCGCACAGGCCGAGGCGCTCCTTCGCCGCACCGTCTGCTGGCTCGCGGATCCCGCCCTTGCGCCCGCCTGCCTGCCGCCCCAGCAGGACGCTCTCCTCGCCATCGAGGAGATGGGCCGCTCCGGCGATCGCCGCTTCACCGCCCCGCTCGTCGACCTCATCGCCCTCGAACTCGGCTGGCGTGTCCCCGTCGACGCCGCCCTCACGAGGCTGACCGGCGCGAGCGTCAGCAGCCCCCGTGCTTGGCGTGAATGGCTTGCCCACCACCCCACCCCTCCCCCACCCGGCTACGCCGCATGGAAGGCTCGCTTGCTCGCGCTCACGGCAGCAAGTACCCAGCAACCGAAGTACGACGTGCTCCTCACGGAGCGCCTTGGCGCGGCCCTCCCGCTCATCCACTGGATCGGCGTTCAGCCCAACGCGTCGAGGCCTCTCGTCACCCCCCGCCCCGTCAGCGGCCGGGCCTCGCAGTTTCTCGCTGCTACCGATGTCGTCTACGGCATCGTCGCTAATGAGCAGGCCCGCGCGTACCCGCAGCGCATCGTCGCCTGGCACGGCCTCGTCAACGACACCCTCGGCGGCGTGCCGGTTGTCCTCTCCCATTGCCTCCCCTGCGGCGGCGCGGTCGCATTCGACCGCCGCGTGGGCGGCCGCGCACTCGACTTCGGTACCGCTGGCCTCGCACTCCACTCCCGCACACTCCTCTTCGACGCGCAGGAGTCGAGGCTGTGGGACGCGCTGACGGGTGAGAGCATCGGCGAGCCGCGCACCTCCCTCACCTGGCTCCCCGCCTTCACGACCACTTGGCAGGACTGGCTCGCGAGGCACCCCGACACCACCGTCGTCGATACAGCCACTGGCGTCGTCCGTGACTACGCCGCCGGTGCCGCCACCGTCGATGTGGCCGCCTCCGCTGCTCCGCTCTACCCCGTTGCGCCCCTCGACGGCCGTTACCAGCCTAGAGAGCCGGTCTTCGGCGTCGCCGCCGGCGGTGCCTTTCGCGCCTACCTCGTCTCCGAGGCTGAAAGCCGCCGCGTCATTCACGACCGTCTCGGTACGCAGGACATCGTCGTCCTTTCTGAAGGTCGTGGCCTCGCCATTGGTGCCTACAAAGCCGATGGTGTGCAGTTCCAGCGCCTCGAAGGCACCGGCGTCGACCTCGTCGCCATCGATGAGCATGGCGAGCGCTGGGATATGCGCGAGCAGGCCCTCGTCCACCACGCCACTCGCAAGACTCTCGCCGCCGTCCCCTGGCGTCAGGCTTACTGGTTCGCCTGGTCCGGCGCGTACCTGACACCAGCGTCTACGCCACCGGTTGACGCCGCTCCCCGCCCTCCGCAATAATGTATACGCAATGAACATCACGATTGCTGCAGGACACACTTCCCCGGCCGCCCGCATCGCCGGGCAGGGCCTCATCGTCGTACTCGTACTTACCTAGGCGACGCATGCGGCCCCGGCCGCCCGCGTCGCCTGTCACGACCCGCCCATGCGGGTCGTTTTCGTGTCCACCCAGTGACTAGCCAACTGACCGGCCGAGAGGGAGCCACCCGATGAAAATGAGCGGTGCCGACATTGTTCTCGAATGCCTCAAGAAGGTGGGGATCGACACCGTCTTCGGCTACCCCGGAGGAGTGGTACTCCCCTTGTACGACCGCTTCCCAGCGCATCCCGAGGTGCGCCACATCCTCGTCCGGCACGAGCAGGGCGGCGGCCACGCTGCGGACGGCTACGCTCGCGCCTCCGGCCGCCTCGGCTGCGCGCTGGCCACCTCCGGCCCCGGTGCGACCAACCTCGTCACCGCCATTACCACCGCGATGATGGACTCGGTGCCCACCCTCTTCGTCACCGGCAATGTTTCGCGCAACCTGCTCGGTAAGGACGGCTTCCAGGAAGCCGACATCACCGGTATCACGACCCCCATCGTGAAGCACAACTACCTCGTCATGCGCGCACAAGACCTCGCCTACACCTTCGCCGAGGCTGCCTTCATCGCGCAGTCCGGACGCCCCGGCCCCGTCCACATCGACATCCCCAAGGATGTCTTCCAGGAGGAAGCTGAGTTCGAATGGCCTACCGAGGTCAAGGTGCGCGGCTACGCGGCGAACCCGCGCATCGACCCCGACATGATCGCCCGCGCTGCGGACATCATCGATGCCGCCGAGCGCCCGCTGATCATCGCCGGCCACGGCGTCATCCTCAGCAACGCCTCCGATGAACTCCGCGCCTTCGCCGAGAAGACCGGCACGCCCGTGCTGAACACGCTGCTCGGCCTCGGCTCCATCCGCGGCGACCACGCGCTCGCCTACGGCATGTTGGGGATGCACGGCTCCTACGAGGCCAACCACGCCGCGTCGAACGCGGATGTCATCATCGGCATCGGCAACCGCATGGATGACCGCGCCCTCGGCCGCTTCGCAGACTTCAACCCCACCGCGAAGATCGTCCACATCGACATCGACGCCGCAGAACATGGCAAGAACATCACTACGCACGCGCCTGTCCTCGGCGATGCGAAGCGCGTGCTACAGGTACTCACCCCCGCTGTGAAACAGAACACGCACGTCGAATGGGTGCGCTGGATCGATGACCTCCGCGCCGAGCACGCGTATTCGATGCAGATCCCGTCCGGCCCAGAGATATCTGTGCAATACGTGGTGAACCGCATCTCGCAGATCAACGATGAAGACCTCGTGATCGTCACCGGCGTGGGCCAACACCAGATGTGGGCCGCGCAGCACATGAAGTTCACCCACCCGCACCAGCTCATCACCTCCGGCGGCCTCGGCACGATGGGCTTCGAGGTGCCTGCAGCGATGGGCGCGCAGGTCGCCTGCCCGGACGCGACGGTCTGGTCGATCTGCGGTGACGGTGGCTTCCAGATGACGTTCCAGGAACTCGCCACAATGGTGGACGAGCACCTGCCCGTGAAGATGGCCATCATGAACAACGGCTATCTCGGCATGGTTCGCCAGTGGCAAGAGTTGTTCTACAAGGACAACTACGTCTCCGTCGCCATGTCCCAGCCCGACTTCATGAAGATCGCCGAGGCCTACGGCATCCTCGGTATTCGCGTCACGGAGAAGGAAGCCGTCGATGACGCCATCCGTGCTGCCAACTCCCATAATGGCCCCGTGCTCCTCGACTTCCAGGTCGAGGCCGAAGGCAATGTCTGGCCGATGGTCCCCGCCGGCGCCTCACTCCGCGAAACCGTCGAAGCTCCCCGCGAGCAGCAAGGCGTGAACCGATGAACAGCGTCTCAATCAATCGGCGAGAGACCTGCTTACCGCTCACCCTGAGCCTTTCGAAGGGCGAGCGGGCATCGATGCCAAGATCCATCTATGAGGTCACCCCATGAAGCACACCGTCGTTGCCCTGGTTGAAGACCGCCCTGGCGTCCTCAATCGCGTCGCCTCACTGTTCCGCCGCCGCGGCTTCAACATCGACTCCCTCGCCGTCGGCACGACCGAGGAAGTTGGTATCTCGCGCATGACCATCGTCGTCGATGGCGCCGAAGGCATCGCCGATCAAGTCGAGAAGCAACTCGACAAGTTGATCGATGTCATCCGCGTCGAAGACATGACTAACGCCGAGGCTGTCGTCCGCGAACTCGCACTGATCAAAGTGCGCTGCGCCACTACCCAGCGCCACGAAGTGCGCGACCTGATCGAGATCTTCCGGGCGCACATCGTCGATGTCTCTCCTGATCACCTGATGGTGGAGATCGCCGCCGAGCAGGATCGGATGGACGCGTTCCTCGTGAACCTCCGACCCTACGGCATTCTCGAACTCGTCCGCACCGGCCGTGTCGCCATGTTGCGCGGCACGGGCACCACTGCTGTCCATGAGGACGAGCCGGAGGCGATCGAACGTTTCCACATGGAATCCGGAAGACTGCCGGAAGGCAAGCTCCCCTACGTGAGCGACTAGCGCAGAGCAGGAACGCGTTGACCGAAGACTTCTTCCGCATGGTGCCCGAGGCTCGCTCCGTACGCCTGTACGGCGGAGCCCGCGTGCGCGCAGCCGTCACCAACTGGGTGCTGCGGCTCGTATCCCAGCTTACCTTCGGTCCGCTCGCCTACCTCGCCCCCACCCTCGCCCTTCGTCGGCCCTCCGCCGCGAACTGGCGGCTGGGAGGGCTCCACGGCGTCACTACCGAGGACAATATGACGAGGGAACAGCAATGAGCGACAAGGTCTACATCTTCGATACCACCCTGCGCGACGGCGAACAGTCCGCCGGTGTCGGCTTCACCATCGAGGACAAACTGGAAGTGGCCCGCCACCTCCAACGCCTGAACGTGGACATCATCGAGGCCGGCTTCCCGGTCTCGTCCCCCGGCGATCTTGAAGCCGTGTCGCTGATCGCCCGCGAGATCAAAGGCCCGGTGATCGCCGGCCTTGCCCGCGCCGCCATCGGCGACATCGACGCCTGTTGGCAGGCCGTCCGTCACGCGGAGACGCCGCGTATCCACGTCTTCATCTCCACCAGTGACATGCACATGGCGCACCAGCTGCGTAAGAACAAGGAAGACGTGATCGAGATGGTGCGCGCGACCGTCTCGCACGCTGCGAAGTACACATCAGACGTTGAGTTCTCCCCCATGGATGCCTCCCGATCCGACCCCGAGTTCATCTTCCAGGTGGTTGAGGCTGCCATCGCAGAAGGCGCGACTACGGTGAACATTCCGGACACCGTCGGCTACGCGATTCCCGCGGAGTTCGGCAACCTCATCAAGCAGGTGAGCGAGCGCGTCTCGAACATCCACAAAGCCCGCATCTCGATCCACTGCCACAACGACCTCGGCATGGCCGTGGCGAACTCGCTGGCTGGCGTGCTCAATGGCGCGCGGCAAGTCGAGGGCACTATCAACGGCATCGGCGAGCGCGCTGGTAACGCTTCCATCGAGGAAGTGATCATGGCCATCCGCACCCGCCCGGACTTCATGGGCGTGCACACCGATGTGAATACGCGCGAGTTGTACGGCCTCAGCCGCCTCGTCGAGCGCGTCTCCGGCATAGCGACGCAGTCCAACAAGGCGATCGTCGGCAAGAACGCCTTCCGCCACTCCTCGGGCATCCATCAGGACGGCGTTCTGAAGATGCGCGAGACCTACGAGATCATGAACCCCGCCGACATCGGCATTCCCGCTGGCGGCACCATCGTGCTCACCAAGGTCTCCGGCCGCCACGGTCTGCGCTCCCGTCTCGATGACCTAGGCGTCTCGCTCTCCGCCGAGGAGTTCGAGCGCGTTTTCGAGGCCTTCAAGGATGTCGCCGACCGCCGCGACGAAGTGGACGACCGCGACCTGGAGGCCATCCTCTCCGAACAGACCTCGGTGCACATCGCCGAGCAGTGGACGCTCGACCTCGTGCAGGTCTCGGCGGGTGACCACGCGTCGCCCACCGCCACCGTCCGCCTCATCGGCCCCGATGGCGCCCTGCACTCGGACGCCGCTATCGGCTCCGGCCCGGTCGACGCCATCTACCAAGCCATCAATCGCGTCATGGGCGTCCAGAACGAACTGACCGAGTTTTCGGTCAAATCCGTCACCGAGGGCATCGACGCCCAGGGTGAAGTCACCATTCGCATCGAGGCAGACGGAGGCGTATACACTGGCCGCGCCGCGGATACCGACATCCTCGTGGCCAGCGCGCGCGCCTACCTCCATGCGCTGAACCGTCACCTGAACGCGGTTACATCCCGCGAGCCAGCAAAATCTATGTAAATATGCGTGAATATACGTAAATCTACGAGCGCCATCTCAAGCCACAATCGGTCAGTGGTGGTGCGAAAAAATGTTCACTTAGACAAGCAATTTGCTTCACTTGAAATAAATTGCTAATCAGATCATCGGGGGGGAACGCATGAGTCCACAAACATTGTCCGAGAAAATCTGGGAGCAGCACCTCGTTCGCCAGCAAACTGGCCAGCCTGACTTGCTCTATATCGACATGCACCTCGTCCACGAGGTCACGTCGCCGCAGGCGTTTGAGTCGCTCCGCATCGCCGGTCGCACGGTGCGCCGACCCGATCTCACGTTCTCGACGGTCGACCACAATATCCCGACGATCGGCCGCGAACTACCGAACCCAGATCCGACCTCACAGAAGCAGATCGATACTCTGCGCGACAACTGCAACCAGTTCGGCATCCCGTTCTACGACATGTTCGACCTGCGCCAGGGCATCGTGCACATCATCGGCCCCGAGCAGGGCATGACTCAGCCAGGCATGGTCATTGTCTGCGGTGACTCGCACACTTCGACCCACGGCGCGTTCGGCGCGCTCGCGTTCGGCATCGGTACTTCCGAGGTCGAGCACGTCCTCGCCACGCAGTCCCTCATGCAGGCCCGCCCCAAGACCATGTCCGTTGAGGTGAACGGGACGCTTGGCGTCGGCGTGACCGCCAAAGACGTAATCCTCGCCATCATCCGCAAGATCGGTGTCGACGGCGGCATCGGCCACGTCATCGAGTACCGAGGCGACGTAATACGCGCCCTCTCGATGGAGGGCCGCATGACCATGTGCAACATGTCCATCGAGGCGGGCGCTCGTGCTGGCCTCATTGCCCCCGACCAGACCACCTTCGACTACGTGAAGGGCCGTCCCTACGCGCCACAGGGCGAAGACTGGGAGAAGGCCGTTGCGTACTGGAAGACCCTCCCCACCGATGAGAGTGCGACGTTCGACAAGTATGTCGAACTCGACGGCAACACCATCGAGCCGCACGTAACCTGGGGCACCACCCCGGCCCAGAGCGTTCCGGTCAGCGGCATGGTCCCCGACCCCGATGAGGCCGTGTCCCCCTCCGCCCGCGAGACGGCTGCCCGCTCGCTGGTCTACATGGGCCTCACTGCCGGCACCAAGATTCAGGACATAACCATTAACCGCGTCTTCCTTGGTTCCTGTACGAATTCGCGCATCGAGGATCTCCGCGCCGCTGCCAAGGTCGTGCAGGGCAAGCGCGTCGCCTCCACCGTGAGCGCGATGGTCGTGCCCGGCTCTGGACTCATCAAACAGCAGGCCGAGCGCGAGGGCCTCGACCAGATTTTCAAGGACGCCGGCTTCGAGTGGCGCGACGCGGGCTGCTCGATGTGCCTCGGCATGAACCCGGACATCCTCTTGCCCGGTGAGCGCTGCGCCTCGACCTCGAACCGCAACTTTGAGGGTCGTCAGGGTGCGGGCGGACGGACGCATCTCGTCAGCCCGGAGATGGCGGCTGCGGCCGCTATCGCTGGCCACTTCGTGGACATCCGCGACATCGTCGGCAAGTAAGTCCGGAAGAAGGAGCAGCAAAGATGGAGCCAGTACACAACATCGTAGGCAACGCGATCCCGCTCAACCGCGCGGATGTCGATACCGACCAGATCATGCCCAAGCAGTTTCTGAAGCGCATCGAGCGTTCTGGCTTCGGCCCGTTCACCTTCTACGACTGGAAGAAAGACCCCGATTTTGTAACCAACCAGCCGCAGTACTATGGCGCGCCGATCATGCTCGCGCAGCAGAACTTCGGCTGCGGCTCGTCTCGTGAGCACGCGCCCTGGGGTCTCGAGGACATGGGCGTGAAGTCAATCATTGCCCCGTCCTTCGGCGATATCTTCCGCAACAACTGCGCGAAGATCGGCCTTCTCTGCGTAGTGCTCCCGCAGTCGGATGTTGACTACCTCATGGCGCGCGCTGAGGAACTTCCTGCTGGCCAGATCGTTGTCAGCCTGGAGAGCCAGACCGTATCCGTTGCCGGCACCGAGTGGCAGCGTCACTTCGACATCGACCCGTTCGTCCGCCAATGTCTAATGAACGGCCTCGACGACATCGGCCTCACTATGCAGTACGACGACGACATCGCGATCTTCGAGGAGAGCCGCTCGCCGCTGCTTCCGCTCACGCTGAAGAACGAGGCGTCCGCAAAGGCGTGATTACCGCTGCTCCTTCGCTGCTCACACCGGAACTCCGCGCGGCCCTCCGTGCGGAGTTTCCGCATCTGACCGTCCGCGATATCGATGCCGCTTCCGTCCTCGGTGCAGGCTGGTGTGTGACCGCGTTGCGTGTGCGTGACATCGTCGTACGCATCCCGAAAGCCGCCGCGAACATCCCTAGCCTCGACATGGAGACCCGCCTCTTACCGCTCATCGCCGCCGAGGTGCCTTTCGTTCCCCGGGGCATGCGCGCGCTCCGCGCACCCGGCGGTGCGTTGCTCGCTACCGCCCATGAGTACGTCGACGGCGTTGCGTCGAAGGCCGGCGCACGACCCCGCCAATCGCGCGACCGTCTAGCGCAGCAACTTGCAGTCTTCCTCAGCGCGCTGCACTCGTTCCCGCCCGAGCGCGCCGAAGTTGCCGGTGTCCCCAGACGCGAACTTTGGGCAGATCAATACCTCCCAATGCTCGCTGCCACCCGTCCGCATCTCTCAGCGCTGAGCGCGCACTGGGTCGATGCCGTCTACGCTCGCTTCCTCGCAGATGGCGCCACGCGAGGCACACCGAGCGTCTTCGTGCACGGTGACCTCGGCCCAGAGCATGTGCGCCTGCGTTCGGACGGTTCGTTGTCAGGCGTAATCGATTGGGAGGCCTCAATGGTTGCCGATCCGGCACTCGATTTCGCGGGTCTGCTCAATATGTTCTCGTCGTCATTCATGGAACGCGTGCTCCGCTATTACGCAGGGCCATCGGTTGTGCGTGACGATCCGGGTCTGCGGCGGCGCGTCGCCTTCTACATAGCGGTCGTGCCACTCTTCTCCGTCCAGTTCGGTGTGGAGACCAATGACGCGGCGGAACTACGCGCGGGTCGCGTTAAACTCGCCGCCCGCGCACGAGCCGCGCTGGAACGCCCGCCAACGGGGCCGTAGTATCCCGAGGCACGCCACCCGCCAGGAAGGGTTCGCCAGTGACCACGATCCAGATACTGCTGTTCTTCCATATCCTCGGCTCGTTCATGATTGCCGCGGGTGCAGGGCTCGGCGAAGTCACGCTCGCTGGGATGCGGCGCTCCCGAAGCACCACGGCCATCCTGGCTCTCGCGAACGCCGGGTCGCGTGTTCCAATGCTCACCATCACCGGAGCGCTGATCACGATCATAACGGGCAGCTGGCTGGTCTCAGTGACTGGTCAGAGTTTCGGTGCTCCCTGGGTCAGCGTGACGTACCTCGTCTGGATCCTCTCGATGGCCCTCTCCGCTGCGATCCTCGGCCCCGCCGAGACCAAGCTGCACGCGCTCGCTGTATCCGAGAACGCCGCTGGTCGCGAGGAGAGTCCGGCGCTCATCGCTGCCGTTGCCGACATGAAGGTGATGATCACCACCCACGTTCTATCGCTTATGGTCATCGTGTTCATCGCACTCATGGTGTTTAAGCCGGGCGCCTAGTCCGTAGCCGAGGGGGCCAGTCATGGGCAACTACAAGATCATGGTGCTCGCCGGCGACGGCATCGGCCCCGAAGTTACCGCCGAGGGCGTCCGCGCCCTCGAGGCGATCGGCAAGAAGTTTGGTCACACCTTCGAGTTCCAGGAAGACCTCGTCGGCGGCATCGCCATCGATACCTTTGGCACTTCACTGAAGCCCGAGACTCTCGATGCCGCCAAGCAGTCCGACGCAGTGCTCTGGGGCGCCGTCGGCGGCCCCAAATGGGATGACCCCCGCGCAACCGATCGCCCGGAGCGTGGCCTGCTCGCATTCCGTGCGGGCCTCGGCCTGTGGGCGAACATCCGCCCGGTGAAGGTCGATGAGGCGCTGATCGACAACACGACGATTAAGCCGGAGACGCTGCGTGGCGTCGACATCATCGTGATCCGCGAACTCACGGGTGGTGTCTACTTCGGCAAACCGCAAGGCCCTAGTACTACCGCAGACGGCAAGCGCGCTGCGGTCGACTCCATGTACTACACCGAGGATGAAGTGGCACGCGTGGCGCACCTAGGCTTCCAGCTCGCGCGGAAGCGCAAGGGTAAGGTCACGCACGTGGACAAGGCCAACGTGCTGGCCTCCTCGCGGCTCTGGCGCGAGGTCGTGACGGAGGTGCGCCCCGAGTACGCCGATGTCGAGTTCGAGAACGTGCTCGTCGACGCGATGGCTATGCATCTAATCCGCCGCCCCGCCACCTTCGATGTGATCATCACCGAGAATCTCTTCGGCGACATTCTTACGGATGAGGCATCGATGCTCGCTGGCTCCCTCGGCATGCTCCCGTCAGCCTCGCTCGGCGCCCTGCGCCCCGACGGCACCGGTCTCGGTATGTACGAGCCGATCCATGGCTCCGCGCCGGACATCGCGGGCAAGGGCATCGCCAACCCCATCGGCATGCTCCGCTGCACTGCGCTGCTGCTCCGCTACTCGCTTGGCCTGGAGACCGAGGCACAGGCGCTCGAAGCCGCCGTCACCAAGGCCATCGACGACGGCATGCGCACCGCCGACATAACCAAGCCCGGCGAACAAGCCCTCTCCACCCGCGAGATGGCCGAGGCGATCCTCGACCGCCTCGGATAGCCATTTTGGGCAGGCGGCGAGTGAGGGTATTCCCAGTTTGCGAGGCTGCACCGCCTGCCTCTAGAATCGAGCTCGTGACAATCTCGATACTTCCTCACATGAAAGCGGTGCACGTCGTCCGGTCTTCGCGACCGGCGACGCCCATTATCGGCCGCTCCTGATCACATTCCTTACACGGGTTCGATGTATTCGGCCCCGGCGAGGGCCAGAGAGCATGTCGTGCGCTTCGGGCGCCCGGCGGCCAGGAAGTGGACACCACAATGAAAATTGACCTGAACTCACCGCGCACTGTACGCCTATACGACACCACTCTTCGTGATGGCCTCGGTATGGAAGGCCTGTCGCTTTCGCTCGAAGATCGTTTGAGCATCGTCCAGAAACTCGACGACCTCGGCGTCGACTACATCGAAGGCGGCTACCCCGCCTCCAACGTTACGGATGCGGAGTTCTTCCAGCGTGTCCGCGGCTTGCACCTCAAGCACGCGCGCCTCGCCGCTTTCGGCTCCACGAGGCGTGCCGGTGGCGATGCGGCCACCGACCCGGCGATCCTGGCCGTCTATCAGGCTGAGACGCCCGTCGTCACGCTGGTCGGCAAGTCGTCCGCCTCGCAAGTGCGTGACGTGCTGGAGACAAGCGAAGAAGAGAATCTTGCCATGATCTCGGACTCAGTCCGCTTCCTTACGGACCGCGGTCGGGAGGTCGTCTTCGATGCCGAGCACTTTTTCGATGGCTACCGCGAAGATCCCGCCTACGCTATCGCTACCCTACGTGCCGCTGCCAACGCCGGCGCCAGCACCGTGGCGCTCTGCGATACCAACGGCGGCTCGATGCCCGACCACATCGCCCGCGCCGTCGCCGCCGCCGCCGAGGCGGTGCCGTGCATCATCGGCATCCACACCCACAATGATGCGGATATGGCGGTCGCAAATAGCATCGTCGCCGTGCAGGCTGGCGCGAATCAGGTGCAGGCCTGTCTGAACGGCTGGGGCGAGCGCTGCGGCAACGCCAACATCCTGTCGGTGATCGCGAACCTGAAACTGAAACTGGGGCTTGATGTCGTTTCCGACGAGCAACTGACTAGGCTCACTGACCTGTCGCATTTCGCCTCAGAACTCGCCAACCTCGCTCAGAACCCGCACCAACCCTATGTCGGTACTAGTGCGTTCGCGCACAAGGCCGGGCTGCACGCGGCGGCGATTTCAAAGATGCCCGGTTCGTACACGCACATCGACCCGCTCGCGGTAGGGAACACCGAGCGCGTACTCGTCTCCGAGCTTTCCGGTCGTCGCAACGTGATCACGAAATTGCGCGAGCAGGGCACCGGTATCGAACTGACCGATGCACAGGCCCGCGACATCCTCGAACGCGTGAAGGAGCAGGAAAATCGCGGCTTCCAGTACGAGTCCGCCGAGGCGTCTTTTGAACTGCTCGTCCGCCGGTTACTCGATGGCTACGTCGCACCCTTTGGTTTGGAAGACTTCCTGATCGTGGAACGTCGCCGTCATCCCGGTGCCGAAGGATACAACAGCGAGAACGAGATGCAAGCTGAGGCTATGGTGAAGGTGCGCGCGGGCGAGCGCGTCACCCAGACCGCCGCCGACGGTAACGGCCCCGTCTCCGCCCTTGACGCCGCCGTCCGCCGCGCGCTCGCCGAGGCCTATCCTGGCCTCGAACGCGTCGCGCTGCGCGACTACAAGGTGCGCATCATCAATCCGGGCGGTGGCGCGGATGCGGCCGTGCGTGTGCTCGTCGAATCCACAGATGGAGTCCACTTCTGGCGCACCGTTGGTGCCTCGACCGATGTGGTCGAGGCATCGTGGCTCGCTTTGCAGGACGCCTACGAGTTCTGGATGACGCACTATCGTGAATAGTGGGCATCGTTATATTGTCATGACGCGGCTGAACTAGGTCGTAGCGCGAGCGCCCGAGGGCGCCCGCGCAGATTCCGGTCGTCCGGCTGATTGTGCCGCGCCCGGCGCAAGTGGCAGTTGCACCGTGAATACGGTTCCCGCATCGGGCGTGGACTGTACCGAGACCGCCCCGTGATGTGCCTGCACCAGTTCGCGCACGATCGCCAGCCCAAGGCCGCTGTGGACTTGCACGCCGCGGGAGCGGGCTCGATCCACTTGGTAGAAGCGGTCGAAGAGGTACGGCTGGTCGGCCTCCGGAATCGGCTCGCCACCGTTGTGTACCTCAATGAGCGCTGCACCTAGAACGCGCGCCGTGCGGAGCAGCACTTCCGATCCAGATGGCGCATAGCGAATGGCGTTGTCGAGCAGGTTGGCAAGGATCTGCTCGATCCTGCGTTCGTCGCCGAGCACCGGCGCGCCGTCGGTCGTGAGACGAATGGTGACCCCGGCTGCTTCTGCCTGATAGCGGAATCGCTGGGCGGCGGCGGCAACTGCTCTATCGAGGTCGAGTGGCTCAATAGTCAACGGCAACTGGCCTGCCTCGATCTGCGAGAGGTAGAGTAGATCTTCGACAAGCGCGCGCATGCGCTCAGCCTCTTCGTGCACGATCTCCGCCGCGCGCGTCTGTTCCTGCTCGTCCTTAAGCACCCCGTCGAGCATCGCCTGTGTGTACCCCTGGATCGAGGTGAGCGGCGTCTTCAGGTCATGCGACACATCAGCGACGAGCTGGCGCATCGCATGGCGCGACCGGTCGATTTGCTGGGCCATGTCGTTGAATGCTCGTCCGAGCGTTGCAACCTCGTCTTCGCCATGTACATCGATCCGCTGATTGAAGTCGCCTTGTGCCATCGCTCGTGAGGCGTGAGTCATCTGCACGATCGGCTTCGTGATCCGGCGCGCGAGTAGTGTGGCGACAATGACCCCAGCTGTTGCGGCAAATCCGCCGCCGACCATCAGCCGGGGGATGAGCTTCGCCCATGCCGCCGTTACGTCCCCGGACGGCACTGCCACGACCAGTTTCACGTCCTGAATCTGGAACGGCCATCCGGCTGGTGCGCCGGATTGCCGTGAAATCGGCGCGAAGAGGATTAAGTCTTGTCCGCGCTGTTGTACTCGGGATGAAGTGAACGCTTCGGTTGGTCCGGTGCCTACTGGCCGTCCGGTCGGCGGTTCGAGTTGCTGACCAACCAGCGGATCGCGGAGATTGGTGTCGAGCGTGACCAGTTGTGCGTTGTCCACCAGAAGCACGCGCACCTCGTAAAACCGCGCATACGCTGCCATCTCCTCGGCCACGCGCTCTGGTGGCGCGCCGATCAACTGGAGTTGCAACAACCGTCGCGATAGCGGCTCCACAAGGCGGCCGATCCGCTTTTCCGCCGAGACGGCTTGTTCATCGCGCAGCAGCCAGACCGAGACGAACCCGGCGGCTGACAGGCTCAGCGCGATCACGAGGCCGAAACTGGCGAGCAGCCGCGCCCGGAGGCTAAGCATTACTACTCGCGGGCACGAGTTTGTAGCCGATGCCCCAGACCGTCTCAATCTTCGCGTCGGACTCGCGCAACTTGTCGCGCAACCACGCTACGTGGACATCGATGGTGCGCGTGTCGCCGTCGTATTCCTGTCCCCACACCATCCGCAACAGCCGCTCGCGATCCAGCACCACGTTCGGATAGCGCAGGAATGCCTCCAGCAGGTCAAACTCGCGCTGACGCAGCCGGATCCGTGTCCCCGCGACGGTCACATCGCGGCTCGCCGGATCGAGCGTGACGTTGCCTACGGCCACCGTGGCTGGCGGTGTTTCATCATTGTTACCCGACTCGCGATCCCAGTTCCGCCGGCGTAAGGCAGCCTTCACGCGCGCTACGACTTCGCGCGGGTTGAACGGTTTTGTCACATAGTCGTCAGCGCCCACCTCCAGTCCGACGATCTTGTCGACATCGTCCGAGCGCGCAGTGATCATGATCACCGGCACATCGGACTTCTTGCGAATCTCCGTGCAGACTTCCAGACCGGACAGTTGTGGCATCATCAGGTCGAGCAGGATCAGGTCGGGAGCTTCCGTGGCGAAGCGTTCAAGCGCCTGCCTGCCATCGGCAGCGGCGACAACATCGAAGCCTTCGTTATGCAGGTAGAGCCGGAGTAATCGGACAATGTTTGGCTCGTCGTCGGCAACGAGGATCTTTGCACTCATCGCCGAGGCTTTCACTGGGCTGGTATCCGCGACATAGCGTCACATCCAGAATGTTTGTGGGTCGGCCGGCTGCACGATCGTTCGCAACCGCTCCCACCACTGTTTCTCGCGACCGGTTCACCGGCCGACACCACGCCATTCACAATGACGTGAAGCCGTTGGCTGGCCG
>CAMDNW010000013.1 GCA_945903275.1 Thermoflexus hugenholtzii JAD2 | reverse complement strand
TCACAGCGAATCCCGCGCTCCGTAGCCATTGGAGCGCCTCCCAGTGCGTCGGCGCGCGTTGCCCCCCCTCTATCCATCCGAAGTGGTAAGCGAGTAGTTCGAGGCGTCGCGACGCTGTCACCGACGAGTCCAGTTGCCGCAATGAGCCGGCAGCGGTGTTGCGCGGGTTCATGTAGAGCGATTCGCCCGCTTCCGCACGTTCACGGTTAAGCCGCGCGAACTCTGTTTTGGTCATGTAAACCTCACCTCGCACTTCGCATGCGTCGGGAGGTTGTTCAACAGTGAGGGTCAGCGGAACGGATCGGAGCGTGCGCATGTTGGCGGTGATGTCTTCACCGCGCAGTCCATCACCGCGAGTGGCGCCGACCTGAAAGCGGCCGTCCCGGTAGATCACTGAGATCGCGAGACCGTCGATCTTTGGCTCGCACACCAGCGCGAAATCATCGCGTTCGATCAACCGTGCAACGCGCGTGTGCCAGGCGCGCAGTTCATCGGCGTTGAAGACGTTCCCGAGGGACAGCATCGGCTCGCGATGCTCGACAGCGCCGAAGGCAGGCGAGACCTCTCCGGCGACCCGCTGGGTCGGCGAGTCAGGCTCAATCAGTTCCGGAAAGTGAGCTTCGAGGTCGACGAGTTCCCGGAAGGTTTGATCGTATTCCGAGTCGCCAACCTCTGGCTGAGTTAAGACATAATACTGGTAGTCGTGGTGCCGAATCTGGCTACGCAATTCCTCGACGCGCAGGTGAGCCTGTTCGAGGTCTCGCTGATTGTCCACGTTCGTCATGTCCCGCCGAGTATACCGGCGGTTCCTTGCTAGAATCGTTGTGCCGCATGGTTCAGGTGACGGTAAGGGGCAGTCATGCCAGATGTGGTGATCGTCGATTACGGGGCGGGCAACCTCCGCAGCGTCGTGCGCGCCGTCGCCCACGCTGGCGTCGAGGCGCGAGTCACTGCCGACCCTCGCGCTCTCGAGGCCGCCCGTGCCGTGATTGTCCCCGGAGTGGGTGCCGCAGCCGACACGATGGCGAACCTGCGCTCCGGTGGTCTTATCGAGCCGATTCGTGACTATGTGGCATCCGGACGCCCGTTCCTCGGCGTCTGCATGGGCATGCAAGCCCTGTTTGACCTTTCCGAGGAGGGCGGAGAGCACGAGTGCCTCGGCGTGCTGCCGGGCCGCATTGTGCGCTTTCCTGCGGGACTGACAGTCCCGCACATGGGCTGGAACACGGTTCGTCTCCGCTCGTCGCACCCAGTGTTCGAGGATATCGAAGCTGACTCGTACTTCTACTTCGTCCACTCGTACTACGCACTACCGGCTGCCGATGCGGTCGTACTCGGTGAGACCGAGTACAACCGCGTGCAGTTTCCTGCCGTCGTGGCGCGCGACAACCTGATCGCGACGCAGTTCCATCCCGAGAAGTCTGGCACGGATGGGCTGCGCCTCTATGCCAACTTCCTGCGCCTCGCTCGTGAGCGCGGCTCCATCGCGCCGAGCACGACGGCAGCATAGCAAGTATGCAAGTGATACCCGCAATCGACATCCGAGGTGGCCGCTGCGTCCGCCTCGCCCAGGGCGACTACGCGCGTGAGACGGTGTTCGAGGCTGACCCGCTTGTCGCTGCGGCACGTTGGGTCGAGCAGGGCGCTACGCGAATCCACGTCGTCGACCTCGATGGCGCTCGTGACGGTAGGCCGGTCAATGACGCCATAGTCCGCGCCATCGCCGGCGGAGTGCCGTGCCCGGTGCAGACCGGCGGCGGTATCCGCGATCTCGCCGCGTTACGCACGATGCTCGCGGCTCACCTCGACCGCGTCGTCCTGGGTACTGCGGCGGTGAAAGACCGCGCATTCCTCCAAACAGCGATTGCCGAAGCTGGCGGCCACCTCATCGTCTCCGTCGACGCTCGTGACGGGCGAGTCAGCCTCCAGGGCTGGACCGAGGCGACCGATCTGGACGCGATCGAGTTTATTCAGGAACTTGCGGCGCTTGGCCTCTCACGCATCGTCTTCACCGATATCAGCCGCGATGGCGTCGTCGGCTCCCCCAACTTCGAGGTGTACCGGCGCCTCGTCTCCGAGACACCGATGGCAGTCGTGGCTGCAGGTGGCGTCTCAACGCTCGATGACCTGCGGCTGCTTGCCGAATGTGGTGTCGAAGGTGCAATCGTGGGGAGGGCGCTCTATACCGGCGACATCAATCTTCGCGAGGCGATTGTCGCATGTTGACCAAGCGCATCATCCCCTGTTTCGATGTCGATAACGGTCGCGTTGTGAAAGGCATCTCGTTCGTCGCGTTGCGTGATGCGGGTGATCCGGTGGAACTCGCAGCCGCCTATGACGCGGGCGGTGCCGACGAACTCGTGTTCCTCGATATCACAGCATCCAGTGATGGCCGGACGAGCGTCTATGACATGATCGCCCGGACTGCCGACCAAGTCTTTATCCCGCTCACCGTCGGCGGCGGTATCCGCACCACTCAAGACATGCGCATGATGCTCGAGGTCGGCGCAGACAAAGTGTCTGTGAACACGGCCGCCGTCGAGCGCCCCGAACTGATCGCCGAAGGCGCGTACCGCTTTGGCTCCCAGTGCATCACGGTGGCTATCGACGCCAAGCGTGTATCCGGTACCACACCGGACGCACCGCGTTGGGAGGTATTCGTCCACGGTGGCCGCACCCCCACTGGCCGCGATGTTATCGAGTGGGCCCGTGAGACCGTCCAACAGGGCGCTGGCGAGCTGCTGGTGACCTCAATGGACACGGACGGCCACCGGCGCGGCTACGACCTGCCACTGCTCCGTGCTGTCGCGCAGGCCGTTGAAGTGCCGGTTATTGCCTCAGGTGGGGCAGGCAGCCCCGAGCACCTCTACGACGCGCTCACAGATGGTGGGGCGGATGCCGTTTTGGCCGCTTCGATCTTCCATTTTGGCACCTATAGCGTGGGTTCCATCAAAGCGTATCTCGCTGAACGCGGCGTACCAATACGCCCCGTGCGTCCTGAGACCCACAACTAGACGGCGCTTGCCCGTCTGTCCTCGGCCACCGCGCGTTCCAGCGAGGCAATTGCCACCTGTATCTGCTCGTCGTCGGGAACACGAGTAGTCAGGTACTGCAATGCAATGTTGCCCGCGAACAACCACCGGACGATTGGCAAGTGCTGATGGAAGCTCGCGAACCGGATCGTCTCATACGCGATTGCGGCGATCACCGGGACGAGCACCACCCGCGAGGTGAGCCGCCACCACAACGGCGGGTCGCCAAGCAGTGCGAACACAAAGATCGCGACGATTCCCACGGTCAGCAGGAATGATGTCCCGCATCGCGGATGCTCTTTCGCGAAGCGGCGGATTGCCTGAACGGTCAGTTCACGCCCCTGCTCAAATGCATGGATCGTCATGTGTTCCGCGCCGTGATACTGGAAGACGCGCTGGATGTCTTCGGAGCGGCTGATGAGCCAGATGTAACCGACCAAGAGCACAAGGCGCACTAGTCCCTCGATAAGCACGACCACAAACCCCGGCAAGTACGGCGTGAGCCATGTCGTCCCGAGCACCGGCACGAGGAAGAACAGCCCCACGCCAAAGGTCATCGATACGATGACACCGAGCCAGCCGGCGAGTCCCATCGACTTAGCTTCGCCGTGCTCGTCCACTTCGTCTGCTGCCATCGCTGCAGACCAGGTGAGTGCTTTCATGCCGAGTACGAGGGTTTCCCAGAGCACGATGATGCCCCGAAGCAACGGCACGCGCCGCACCGTGCCCGTGTAGATGCTGCCAAGGTGTTCGCTGGTGAGGGCAATCGAGCCGTCAGGGCGACGGACGGCAATCGCCATCGCTCGCGCCCCGCGGATCATGACGCCTTCGATCACCGCTTGGCCACCATATGTCGAAGGTGAAGGCATCCGGTTCAGCCTACTGGCCTCTCGCCTGTGGCACGAGGGTCAATAAAACAAGGAGGCGGCCACTGGCCGCCCTTGTTGAGGTGTCGTTGCAGGGAGGCTATGCCTCTTCCTTCTTTGCGTACCGGCGGCGGAACCGCTCCACGCGCCCTGCGGTGTCCACGATCCGCTGCTCACCCGTGAAGTACGGGTGGCAGCTCGAGCAGACATCGACGCGCATTTCCGTCTTGGTCGAGCGGGTGCGCCATTCCTTGCCACAAAGGCAACGAACGATGGATTCGACGTATTCGGGGTGAATTCCAGACTTCATGAAAAGACTCCTGCGTCCGGCGGGTGGGCTAGACGACCTCAGCGGGGATAATCGAAACCTGCTTGCGGCGGCCCTTGGCGTAGGGGCTGAATTTGACCGACCCCTCCACCCGTGCCCAGAGCGTGTAGTCTTTGCCGACGCCGACGTTCTCGCCGGCGTGGAAGCGTGTGCCGCGCTGGCGAATGATAATTGAACCTGCGGTCAGCACTTCGCCGTCGTAGTGTTTGACGCCAAGCCGTTGCGCGTTTGAGTCGCGCCCGTTCTTGCTAGAACCGCCGGATTTCTTGTGAGCCATCGCTGTCTCCCTAGCCGCCTGTGATCGAGGTGATCTTCAGGCGGGTCTGCTCTTGCCGATGGCCGATGGTCTGGCGGCGGCGAGTCTTATTCTTGTACTTGAATGAGATGACCTTGCGCGCCCGGGCCTGTCCAGCAATCTCGGCTGAAACTGAGGCGCCTGCGACCGTCGGTGCCCCCACGGACACTATCCCGTCACGCTCCACGAGCAGCGCCTCGAAGTCGACACTGCTGCCGTCGGCGTCGGTGAGGCGTTCGACGAGTATCTCGTCACCTTCACGCACGCGATACTGCTTCCCGCCGGTGCGGATGATGGCGTACATATATAACCTCTCGGTATGCTGCGATCCGAGTGTAGGGTGCGTGATTTGGACGGTCAACGCCGCAGGCCCCCGAATCTAGACGTCGGTGAGAGGATCGGTCGCTGCACTTCATCGATATCATCATAGCGCCTTATTATTTTGTGAATTGGGTAGCGGACTACCTGTTCTTGCTCCTCAACGCGCTGTTTGCTCAGTACGGCGCGATCATCGTATTTGCCGCTGCGCTGACCGAGGCCACCGTTGGTCTCGGCGTCTTCGTTCCAGGCATCGTGATGATCTTCCTCGCGGGTGCCTATGCCCGCGAGGAAGGAGAGTCGTTGCTCTTCCTGTTCATGGTGGCGAATGTCGGTACCATCCTAGGAGATGTGTTCTCCTACGGTTTGGGCCGCTGGGGCGGGCAGTACCTTCGTACGACTCGCTTCCGGACGGCGCTGAGCCTAGGGGAAGCCCTGATGAGCGGTCGTGCGAAATGGCTGACCCCTTTCTATCACTTCAACAGCGTGACTCGGACACTCGGCCCCTTCGGCGCGGGCACTATGCGGATGCCTTTGCGGATATGGCTTCCGCTCGACGTTTTCGGGGCTGTCCTCAGCAACGTCGTGTACATGAGTGCCGGGGCCATCCTTGGTCGGGCGATGCTCACCGAGGATGGCCGCCTGAATGAGCACCCGGCTCTGCGGATCGGATTCTTCACCGTAGCCGTCGTGTGGGTGTTATTTGTTCGCCGCGAAATCGATCGTACCCGCACCTTGCAACGCACTGAGGCCGACCGGCTGGATGCTGCGAATGCTGCGCCGACAGTGCCCGAATCCGCCTCCGAGGATCTGCCACCACCACATCAGGGAGGCTGACTGGCTGACACAGTGAAGGGGCCAGACGGCCCCTTCACTGACTGATCTCTGAAGCCGGTTGCTACTCCACTGGCGGAGCCGCGTTCGACTGCTGTCCCCATGCGAGGCCTGGGCGGCCCTGCGGTCGCTCTTCATCCTTGTCACCATCTGCTGCTGGCGTGGGTGGCGGAGGTGCGCTGACATCCGTCGGCTCATTGCCAGGCATGATTTTGCCCTCTGCCGGGCCCAGAATGCGCGTGAGAGTGTCGCCTTCTAGGGTTTCGACCTCGATGAGCACGGTCGCCAGTTCTTCGAGCTTGTCGCGGTGCGCAGCCATCACCTGACGGCAGTGGATGTGTGCCGCATCGATGATCCGGCGCACTTCCTCATCGATCTCCTCGGCAGTGCGCTCTGAATAGTTGCGCTGCTCAGCGATGTCGCGCCCGAGGAACACCATTGACTCGCGACGCCCGAACGTCCGAGGCCCAAGGCGCTCACTCATGCCCCACTGCGTGACCATTTCACGAGCGATGTTCGTGACCTTGCCAATGTCGTCGTGCGCGCCGGTGGTCGGCTCGCCGAAGATCATCTCTTCTGCCACGTGTCCACCAAGGGCCTGAGCCATCATCGCTTCATAGTAAGAGCGATCTTGTAATCTGCGGTCGTCTGCTGGCAGTGAGCGCGTATAGCCGCCGGCCATGCCACGCGCCACAATCGTGACCTTGAACACCGGGTCAGCTTTTGGCTGGAAGTGTCCAACGATGGCGTGCCCCGCCTCGTGGTAGGCGATGATCTTTTTTTCTTGCGGCGTGATGACACGTGATTTGCGTTCCGGGCCTGCGATCACGCGGTCGACTGCCTCGTTCATCTCGGCCATGCCGATGCGCTTCTTGTTCCGCCGCGCGGCAAGGATCGCCGCCTCGTTGACGAGGTTCGCGAGGTCTGCGCCAGAGAAGCCGGGCGTCTGCTTTGCGACGGTTTCGAGCTTGATTTCCGGTTCCAGCGGTTTGCCCTTCACGTGGACATCCAGCACCGCACGGCGGCCCTTCACGTCGGGGAGATCCAGCGTCACCTGCCGGTCGAACCGGCCTGGGCGCATCAGCGCGGGGTCAAGAATGTCCGGGCGGTTCGTCGCCGCGATCACGATGACATTCGAGTTGGTGTCGAAGCCGTCCATCTCCACCAGAATCTGGTTCAGCGTCTGCTCCCGCTCGTCGTGCGAACCACCTAGGCCAGCGCCTCGCTGGCGACCAACCGCGTCGATCTCGTCGACGAACACAATTGCAGGCGCGTTGCGCTTCGCTTGGTCGAACAGGTCGCGGACGCGGCTCGCGCCTACGCCGACGAACATTTCGACAAACTCCGAACCGGAAATTGAGAAGAATGGCACGCCAGCTTCACCCGAGACGGCCCGTGCCAGCATTGTCTTGCCGGTACCAGGAGGGCCGATGAGCAGCACACCGTGCGGGATCCGCGCGCCGAGTGCCGCGAACTTTTCGGGATACTTGAGGAACTCAACGACTTCTGCGAGTTCCTGCTTAGCTTCGTCCTGTCCCGCCACGTCCATAAACGTCACGGTCGGTTTCTGACCAGTGAACAAACGTGCGCGGCTACGGCCGAACGACATCGCTTGGGAGTTTGTCCCTTGTGCCTGCCGCATCATGAAGATGAGGATCGCACCAAAGATGATCAGCGGCAGGAAGTTGAACAGCAGTCCGAATAGGCTTCCGAACTGGCTCGGGGACTTCACCACGACTTCTACTTGGCCGCGGCCAGAACCCACGGTGATACCGTTCTCGCGAAGCATGTCCGCCATGGCAGAGGAGCTTTCCTTGCGGGATCGCACCTCAGCCTGCTCACCGCGGAGCTTCACGAGCAGGTTGTCTTCGTCGACGGTGATCTTCTCAACATTGCCGTCGCGGGCGTCCGCGATAACCTGCGAAATCGCCACGTCACGCGACCCGGCAGGTGGGCGGAAGAACATCACCACCAAAAGGGCGATGCCCCCGAGGATCACCAGATAGATGAACGAGTTACGGACCCAGCGTGCGTTCATAAGCCGTCAGTTTCCATTCTGGGAGACTGTTTATCGTTGCGTGCGTCACACTCCCCACAATAGCCAGTGTAGCACCGGACATCGCTCCGACTGTCGGTACTTTGTCTAGATCTGGCTGCGAAACCGCCTGCCACTACCGTTGTTGTGACAATTGATCGCTTGCCTAGGCGCTTTCGGTAGACATAGCATCCGTGCGTGATTGCCGTCCCTCCAACTTGGCGAGTCGAACGCGCGCTCTGGCGCGCTGGGATGGCTCGCGTCGCTGGTGTCGACGAGGTCGGCCGTGGCCCGCTCGCCGGCCCCGTGGTGGCAGGCGCTGTCGTGCTGCCGGACTCCCGCGCGATGTGGCTGTCCCGCCTGCGTGACTCGAAACTACTCGGTGCTCCCGCTCGCGAAGAGTTGTCCGCCTCCATTCGCGACCATGCGGATTGGGGGCTCGGGTTTGTCTCACCGCAGGTCGTCGATCAACTAGGCATCGTGTGGGCAACACGCCTCGCCATGCGCCAGGCCGTACTCGCACTGCACGAACCACCGGATGCCTTGATCGTCGATGGTCGCGAGGTAGTCGATGCCGGGTTACCACAGCAGGCGGTGACCGGCGGCGACGCCCTATGTATGTCGGTCGCCGCGGCGAGCATCGTGGCGAAAGTGGCGCGCGATGCGCTGATGGAGCGGTTCGATGTCGAATTCCCTGGCTTCGGCTTCGCCGGGAACAAAGGCTACGGAACCCCCGAACATAAAGCTGCCTTGCTGCGTCTCGGCCCCACCACGTTACATCGGCTGACGTGGACGCCAGTCTTCGAGGCTGCTCGCGCCCGCGCGTTGGCCTCGTGACCGGCCCCACCACGTCAGCGTCTTGGCCAATCCGGCGAGCGGCTTGCCGCCGCTTATCTCACCGCCCACGGTCACGAGGCGATTGCAGCCAATATCCATGGGCGCGAACGCGAGATCGACTTCACCACAATCGATGGCGACACGCTGGTGTTCGTCGAGGTGAAACTCCACCGCTCTCGTGCCACCGGCGAGGCCGTTGAGGCCCTCACAGGAGCCAAACAGCTGCGGCTGGCCGTACGTCGCCGATCCACCCAGAGCTTCCTGAGCACCAACGCATCGACCTCGTTGCCATTGATATCACCGCTGCCGACGCCGCGTATTACGCCTGCCCCGAACGCAATCGAGGTTTAGGGCATCTGGAATCGGTTGGCGAGACTGATTACACTGACGTTCATGCCGATCTATCAGTACAACTGTGGCGACTGCCAGAAGCGAGTGGACGTGTTCTTCCGCTCTGTGAGTGCGGCTGCCTCGAAAGAGGCTATCTGCCCGCAGTGCAGAGGGAAGAGCCTGACCCGAGTGATGTCCACCTTCTCCCGGAACCGCTCACTCTTGCAGCGTCTCGATAATGTCGACCACGTACACGAGGCCTCACGACTGCTGGGGAACGACCCCTCCGCTTTCTACCACTGGGCGAAGCAGCAGGGTAAGGAATGGGACGAGTCGCTCGGGACGAACTGGGAAGAACTGGCCGAGCGCACGCTGGCTGGCGAAGACCCTGCCGAGCGCATCGATGCCGACTACACGTTCCGGTACCACGTCGAAGAAAAAAAGTACCAGCTCGAGAAGGAAGCGAATCCGAAGGCCTTCGCGGACTCCGAATACGAAGACCCCTATAAGGAGTACTTCGACCGGCCCGTACAGGATACTTCTTCCTCCTCTGCTGATTAGCGATATTTCCTCTGGTCTGTTGCCTCCGCCATGTGTGCCGATGATCCCGGCACAGATCGGGGAGGGTTCAACGTGGTTCAGCACGCCAGAATGACCTCGCCTGTCGCCACCCTTGGCTTCGTGGGCGTGCATGAGCGGCCGGGCATACAACTTCAGCCGGTGCGGCACATCGACCTGATTGCGCATTGGATAATGGCGCACCACGAGCGTCCCGCTGGGCGCGGCTACCCAGAAGAACTCACTGTTACGGAACTACCGCTCGCTGCGCGCATCCTGGCCGTCGCCGACTCGTTCTGGCCCTTTGCGCGGAACGGCCGTAGCGTGCCGCATTCACATCTGACGAGGCAATGGCGATTATCGAGCGCGGCACGGGCCAACAGTACGACGCACAGGTGATCGCTCGTCTTGGCGCTGCTCTGACGGTGACGCGTCGCCGGCCAGTGATCGAGGTAGCCGCCTCGATTCGCTCGATGATGACGCTCCCTAGGGTTGGGGTGTGACGGGCGGGATGGTATCACGCAAAGGTGGATGCTAGGCTCGGCTGACTCTGACCTGCCGCGCGTGTATCGCGCCTGCACCGAAGGCGAGCACATGAAAGCCGACCTCGAAACACTGGCTTCGCTAGCCAAGCGGCGGGGCTTCGCGTTCCCCTCCGCCGAAATCTACGGCGGGTTCGCCTCGACCTACGACTACGGACCGCTCGGCGTCGAAATGAAGCGCAATATCCGCGACTCGTGGTGGCGCCGCATGGTGCAGTCCCGCGATGACGTTGTAGGCATCGAGGCGGCCATCATCACGAATCCCGCGGTTTGGCGCGCCTCTGGACATGTCGCTGGCTTCACTGATCCGCTCATCGACTGTCTCGAGTGCCAATCGCGTGTGCGCGCCGACCATGTCGAGAACAACACTTGCCCTGTTTGTAAGACAGTTGGCCGGTTCACGGAGGAGCGCCAGTTCAACCTGCTCTTCCGCACCTTCGTTGGGCCGGTACAAGAGGATGCGTCCACCGCCTACCTACGCCCCGAGACCGCTCAGGGCATGTTTGTGAACTTTGAGAACGTGCAGACCACCATGCGGCGGCGGCTGCCCTTCGGCATCGCGCAGATCGGCAAATCGTTCCGCAACGAGATTACGCCCGGGCAGTTCATCTTCCGCACGCGCGAGTTTGAGCAGATGGAGATGGAGTTCTTCTGCGAGCCTGCTTCGTCGCTCGAATGGCACACCTATTGGAAACAGGAGCGCCTGGCCTGGTACCAGACGCTCGGCTTTAACCCGGAGCATCTGCGCCTGCGCGACCACGCGAAGGAAGAACTCGCCCACTACTCGCAGGCCACCTCGGACGTCGAGTTCCAGTTCCCGTGGGGTTGGGGCGAACTTGAGGGCATCGCGCATCGAGGCGACTTCGACCTGCGGGCGCACGCCACAGGCTCCGGGCATGGGCTGTCCTACTTCGACCAAGAGAAGAACGAGCACATCGTCCCACACGTCATTGAGCCTGCCGTCGGTGTGGATCGCCTGATGTTTGCGTTGCTCTGCGAGGCATACGACGAGGAAACCGACGCCGAAGGTGAGAAGCGGGTATTGCTGCGCCTCGCTCCCTCGATTGCCCCCGTGACCGTCGCGGTGCTCCCGCTCTCCCGCAACGAGCGGCTCTTACCGACTGCCCGCGAGGTGTACGGCGCGCTCCGGCCACACTTCCGCACGCAATATGACGACGCCCAGTCCATCGGTCGCCGCTACCGCCGGCAGGACGAGATCGGAACGCCGTTGTGCGTCACCGTCGACTTCGAGACCATCGACGATCACGAGGTCACGATCCGCGAGCGCGACTCAATGGCGCAGATTCGTGTGCCAGTCGGCGGCCTCGTAGCCGCACTGAACGAGCGCATCGATGCGCTCACGCCGAAAGGCTAGACACCCGCCGAGCATATACACAAAGCGGGCGCCCACTGGGCGCCCGCTTTGTGTATATGCGGAGAGAGGCTACGCGGGCACCTTGGCACGCGCGGCGGCCTTATCCTTGAACCAGAGCACGTCAATCTCGGTGTAAATCGACTGGTCTGTGGGTACATCGTCCTCGGCAAAGATGGCCGAAACCGGGCAGGCCGGCTCGCAGGCGCCGCAGTCGATGCACTCGTCCGGGTCGATGTACAGCTTGCGGTCGGTACCCTCTTCATAGTGGATGCAGTCCACGGGGCAAACGTCGACGCACGACTTGTCCATGACGTCGATGCAGGGCTGGGTGATCACATACGTCACGGGTGGATCCTTCCTTACTCTCGGGACGCGAGGATTCTAGGTGAACCTGTACAGAACGGGCAAGCCATGTATATCACCCGCATGATCCTATCTTCGGCGATGCTGGCTATATTCAGCACTGCTAGCGCCAGAACTGCCACCACCGGCGTGCCTGCTTCGCGGCGGCTGCCGCCTCCGCTGCGGCGTCACATTCCGCTTGGAGGCTAGCGTTGGCCTCGCGAACCGAGGAAGTGAGCCGCCGGCGTAGCATCACGACCCGCTCAACGAGATCGAGCGCCGAGGCATCCTCGGCGCTGCCTGCCGCAAGTTCCGGGAACAAGCCGCTCAGACGGTCGCCAAAGCCAAGGACGGTCGAGCGCCGCTCGGCCATTTCGTACGCCTTGAGTTCATTCGTGACGCCGAGCAGCGCCTCGTCGAGTCGATGTATCTGGTAGGGCGTCAGGTCGAGGTCGATGCGCGCCTGACCGAGGAAGGGCGTGAGCATCGCGTCGACGGAGGCGAGACCAATCGAGTGACGTTTCAGCGTGTCCGGATCAGTCTCAGAGCCGGGGCGGCCGAGGTGGTACGCGACGGCAAGCGCAACGATCCGCGCGTCTTCGTTGACGAATTGGAGGGTCGGCATCCGCGAAGCCTACACCGCGCGTGACCTTGCACGCACGGAGATTGCGTCGTCCCATCCATGCATGACAACAAAGACATCGAACAGCAAGACACTCTGGTTCGCCGATGCGTGGTTTCGGGGCGCGGGCACCGTTGCCCTCGGCACCCTTGCCGGCACGGCAATAATGCTCGCGCTGCGTATGGATGCATGGCGTCTCCCATTTGTACTCGCCCATCTCTGCGCGTTGCTCGCACTAGTACCGCTTGGCCTCGTCCTCGTCTCCCACACCCTGTCCACGTACTACCGCGCGCGAAGTTCTTTCGCCGCTGCGCTGCGCGGCACGCTCACGCACGACCGCTTCGTCACGGCTTTGGTAATCGTGGTTTTCACGGCAGCGACGATTTCGCTGTCACAGTTCGAAGGCGGAGTCCGATGGGTGCGCGCTGCTGCGAACTATGCCACGGTCAGTGCGATTCTTGTCCTTGTGGTGCGGTATCTGCGGTCGCGTTGAGTTTGACTGGTGAGCTAACTCGCCATCATTACCTTCTTGGAGGAGCGCCGCGGAGCCGCAGCCGTTGCCTTCATGTCCAGTATCCCCTGCAAAAACCGCCCCGTCGCCGATACCTCGATGCCCGCGAGGTCTTCCGGCGTGCCCTCAGCCAGTAGATAGCCACCGCGCTCGCCACCCGCGGGGCCGAGGTCAATGAGCCAGTCAGCGCTCTTGATGACGTCGAGGTTGTGTTCGATCACGATGACGGTGTTACCGCCGTCGACGAGTGCCTGCAGCACCTTCAGCAACGCTTCGGTATCCGAGAACGAGAGGCCGGTAGTCGGTTCGTCGAGAATGTACACGGTGCGGCCCGTAGCGCGCTTGGCGAGCTCCGTCGCGAGTTTCACGCGCTGTGCCTCGCCGCCAGACATGGTGGTGGCTGGCTGCCCGAGGCGGATGTAGCCGAGGCCCACGTCGTGCAGCGTCTGTAACTTGCGCCGCGCGGCGGGGATGGCGTCGAAGAACTCCAGCGCCTCCGTCACGGTCATTCCGAGGACTTCCGCGATGTTCCTGCTCCGGAATGCGATCTCGAGTGCCTCGCGGTTGTAGCGCCCGCCGTGGCACACCTCGCAGGGCACCGTCACGTCCGGCAGGAACTGCATCTCAATGTTGATGTACCCGTCGCCCGTACACGCCTCACATCGCCCGCCCTTCACGTTGAATGAGAAGCGCCCCGGCCCGTAGCCGCGCGCGCGTGACTCCGGCACCTGTGCGAATAAGTCACGGATCGTGGTGAACAGCCCCGTGTACGTCGCCGGGTTCGAGCGCGGTGTGCGCCCGATTGGGGACTGGTCGATCCGCACGACCTTGTCGATGTGCATGAGGCCCTCGAGGCCTTCGTGTGCGCCGGGACGCTCACGCGCGCCATGCAGTTCAAACGCCAGCCGCTTCGAGAGGATCGCGTTCACGAGCGTGGATTTACCGGAGCCGGAGACGCCGGTCACGCCAATGAACGTCCCGAGCGGGAAGCGGACATCAAGACGCTTCAGATTGTGCTCCGTCGCCCCTCGGATGACGAGCGCCTCACCGCTGCCCGCTCGGCGCACGGCAGGGATGGGAATCGAGCGCCTTCCTGAAAGGTAGGCGCCAGTGATGGAGTTCTTGTTCTTGATCACTTGTGCCGGTGTGCCCGTCGCGATGATCTGCCCGCCGTGCTCGCCTGCTCCGGGCCCGAGGTCGATCAGCCAGTCAGCGGCGCGCATCATCGCCTCGTCGTGTTCGACCACAAGTACGGTGTTGCCAAGGTCGCGCAGCCGTTCGAGGGTGCGGATCAGCCGCTCGTTGTCGATGGGATGGAGTCCAATGGAAGGCTCGTCGCAGACGTAGAGCACGCCCATCAAAGCCGATCCGATCTGCGTGGCCAGGCGAATGCGCTGGCCCTCGCCGCCGGAGAGCGTCGCGGAGCCGCGGTCGAGTGTGAGGTAGTCGAGACCCACATCGCGCAGGAAGTCGAGGCGGCCCGCGATCTCCTGCAAGATCTGCCGTGCGATCTGGCGATCACGCTCTGAGAACGGCGTTGCGTCACTCCGCAACCGCGCGGCCCACTCCTGCGCCTCCAGCACCGAGGAGCGCGCAACATCCACGATCGACTTGCCATCGACGGTGACAGCCTGCACCTCCGGCTTCAGGCGCGCCCCACCGCAGGCGGGGCAACCGACGCTGACCATGTAGCGCTCGATATCGCCACGTACCCACTCGGAGTCGGTCTCCTTGTAACGGCGCTGGAGGTTGGTGAGCACTCCCTCCCACGAAATCTTGAACTGGCGCATGCGTCCGCTGCGCGTCTGGTAATCGACATCGATCGTCTCGTCGCCAGTGCCGCGCATCAGGATCTCCCACTGCTGCTCAGTGAGTTCCTGCAGTGGGGTGTCAAGTGTGTAGTTGAACGCCTCGGCCAGCGCGGCCAGGCGGCGCTTGTACCAGGTGAGTGCGTTACTCATGCGCTGATACGGGACCAGACCCCCCTCGTTGATCGAGAGCTTGCGGTTGGGTGCGACCAGCGCCTCGTCGAGTTCCATCTGCACGCCCAAGCCGGTACAGGCCGGACAGGCGCCGTGAGGACTGTTAAACGAGAAGTTGCGAGGCTCGATCTCGGGCACCGAGTACGGAGGGTGATCCTGGTTGGGGCACGCGAAGCGTTCGCTGAACGTCTGCTCTTCGCGGCCTTCCGGTGCGAACAGCATCACGCCCTCTCCCAATTTGAGTGCCTGCTCCACCGATTCCGAGATGCGCTGCCGCGAGTTGACAGCATCCTCGTCGTGCAGCTCGGGGATCACGAGGCGGTCGACGACTACATCGATGTCGTGCCACTTGTTGCGTTCGAGGGTCGCCTGCTCCTCGATCTCACGCACGACGCCATCGACGCGCACACGCACGAAGCCCGCGCGCCGTACGGAGTCGATTACCTCGCGATGCTCGCCGCGGCGGTGGCGGATCAACGGCGCGAGCAGCAGCGCGCGCGTTCCCGGCGGCTCCAAAAGCACCGTGTCCACGATCTGCTGCACGGTCTGCCTCGCGATTACCGCGCCGCAATGGATGCAGTGCGGCACGCCGACGCGCGCGAAGAGCAGGCGCAAGTAATCGTAAATCTCTGTGACGGTGGCGACGGTCGAACGCGGGTTCTTCGATACGCCCTTCTGATCGATCGAGATCGCGGGCGAGAGGCCTTCGATATGGTCGACGTCGGGCTTCTCCATCAGGCCGAGGAACTGGCGCGCATATGCCGAAAGCGACTCGACATAGCGTCGCTGCCCCTCGGCATAGATCGTGTCGAAGGCCAGTGATGACTTGCCGGAGCCGGAAACGCCGGTAATCACCACCAGCCGGTCGCGCGGAATCTCAACACTCACGTTCTTCAGGTTGTGTTCGCGCGCGCCGGTCACAACGATGCGATCCTGGGGCACGGTCACCTCGATCGGGCAAGCAGAGAGAATCGACTGGAAATAGTACGCCTGTTCGCTTCGTCGCTCAATCCTGCACCGTGGAACTCACAAACGAGGCGGCGTGCGATGGCGGGCAGGTACTCGAGGCCCATCACGATGTGCGCCGAACTTGCTTCGAGGATCCCCCGCCGTTCGTCCTGCGAAAGCGTGCACCACGCGTCCGTCTTGCGGATCAGAATCAGCACGGCTTCGCTGGCGTGCTGCCTGCCGAAACCTTCCTAGCGCGCTATCAGCGAGTCGTGCTTGACCTTCGTCACGTGGCGCTCGTTGCTCGTGACCCCTCGCAGGGTCCACGCAATCTCCGCCGGTTCCCCGACCAAGCTTGCGCCATCGAGCACCGCGAGTCGCTCCGCTGACGGCAAGCCTTCGCTGCATACCGCACTCATGTGGGTGATCCGCCACGGGCCTGCGGGGCCACCGATGAACCTGAACTCGGTTGGCACGGGCATGGCTACCTCAATCCTGTGGAAAGGAATGGTCGCCATCTGTCTAAACGATGAGCATTACAAACGAATAAACGTCCTGCGGTCATCACGCGCGCGGCGGCGGATCCAATCCGGGGTGGCCCGTGTCGCCGCCGAGGTTCTCAAGGTGTTTCTTCAACTGCTCCTCAAGCATGTGCAGATCTTCTTCCGAGACGCCCATCTGGGTCATCGTCTCGCGCACGAGGCGCTGCACTTCTTCGGGGTCGCCGCGCATCAATGCCTCCGCGACCTCGAGTTGCGTCTCAATCGCGCGGAAGCCCTGGCGGCGCGGAGTCTGCTCCTCCATCGCAAGAATGGTGGCCATCAGGCGGGTGAACAGTGTGCAGGTGCGCGCAATGCGAACGCGGTCTTCGGGATCCTCGGGGAAGGCTCCCGTGACCGTGACCTGTAGGCCGGTGCGTGAATCGGTGGCGACGTACTGGTCGGGCATATGCGCGTGCTCCTAGAAACTATCGTACCGCCTCTCTCGGTCAGGGTTTGACGCGATGTGATGCGTACCGTTGAATGAATGGGCTTCCCTGAGCGGGGGTAGCTCAGTTGGTAGAGCGGCTGCCTTCCAAGCAGCAGGTCGCGAGTTCGAGACTCGTCCCCCGCTCCAATCGCTCGGCTACCGCTTCCCGACACCAGAGGTCCGGTGGGAGCACCGCTGCTCAGCGGACGAAACTCTAACTCTCCAGATGGTATGAATGCCGGGGGCAGGTCAGGTATTTGTCAAGAATGTTTTGAAGAGGTAACAAAGAAGCTCGTGAGTGCAAGTCGGATCACATGGATCAAAGGGGTTAGCCAGGCTGTACTCGGAGCGCTTCTTTTATCTGTCGGGATCAGCCATCTCACCTTAAGCCGACTTGAGTTTCAGGCACAGGTTCCCCCATGGCTCCCACTGAATCCTGACGTTGTTGTGGTCATCTCGGGGGTTGCTGAGATCCTTCTGGGGGTCGCGCTGCTCACCCTGTGGAGATTCCGCGCACAGGTGGGAATGGTGACGGCGCTCTTCTTTGTGGCGATCTTTCCAGGGAACATTTCTCAGTTCCAGAATGGGACTGACGCATTCGGCCTCAATACGGACGAGGCGCGCGCGATTCGTCTCTTCTTTCAGCCCGTCTTCGTCCTCTGGGCACTCTGGTCAACAAGCGCGTGGCGGCGTTCATGACGGACGGGGTACGGGACTCTGGATCTGCATCTGCATCTGCCCCCTTTACCGCAGACTACTTACGGCGCCTGTACGTGTAGCAACTCGGGTCGATTTACTGCAGTTTTCAGCGGTCACTCGTAGTCGAAAAGCCTTGTAAGGAGCAATGCCCAGATTTGGCCCTTGAGCTTGGGTATGCGACGAGATGATCACCCCGATCGTTGACTAACGCGAAGCACCCGAATAAGAGTCCATGGTCGGTGCTTCGCCCAGCGTCACGACGTGTGCCACGGTCATGCGCTCCACCGCCTGCCGACGCCGGATTCCGATCTGCACCGCACGTACCCAGGTTCCTCCCGCCGGGACCTCATACGTCTCCCCGGTGCAGAGGCAGCGGATCATCAGCGCCGATTCCGCCGAGTGCGGCACGGGCAGATGCGGAGCTATCCAGAAGCGCACAGGCCGGTCGAGCGGGTTGCGCACCACGACCAGCAGCGTCTCTGAGCGGTCTAGCTCGACGCGCAGCACCCCGTTTTCGATCGGCGCGCCGAGGTCCGGAGACACGCCACGCTCGTACGTCCGCAGCAGCGGCGGTTCACCGCCCGAGGTGATGCGGTGCATCGAGACCTGTGCCGGGAACTCGCGCGGTAGTACCCATGTCACACGCAACTCGGCGCCGCGCTCCAGCGTGCCAGCGCGGGCGCACGACGCCGTCAGCGCCGCGCACGCGAGCAGGGCCACCACCGAGACAAACTGTCGAGCATTGTGCATCACCCACCCGGAATACCACGAAGGCCCCGGCGACGGGGCCTTCGTGCGTTGCATCACCTCAAAGGCTAGCTGCGGCTGCTCTCGATCTTCGTGTCGGTACGCCCGCCGTACTCCTCCCAGGAGCCGTCGTATACCGCCACCTTCTCATAGCCGATGAGGTACTTCAGCACGAACCAAGCGTGCGCCGCTCTGACGCCAGACTGGCAGTATGTGAAGATCGTCTGGTTGTCCTGCGCCTTGATACCGGCGTTGTCGTAGAGCTTCTTCAGCTCCGAGACCGGGAGGAACTCGCCGGTCTTCGCCACCGCGTCGTTGTAGGCGAGGTTGAGCGCACCGGGGACGTGGCCGCCGCTCTTCGCTGGCGCGCGCAGATCACGGCCCGTGTACTCGTCGGCAGTGCGCGAGTCACACACGATCTTCGATGGGTCACCGACTGCCTTCGCCATCTGGTCGAACGTCACCACGATCGAGGTGTTCGGCGCGCCGCTGAACGCGTACTGCGTCGACGCACGCGTGGGAACGTCCTTCGTCACCGGCTTCTTCGCGGCTTCCCACGAGGTCCACGTGCCGTTCAGCACGCGTGAGTCCTTATGACCGTAGACGTCGAGGCCCCACAGAGCGCGCGTCGCAGACAGGCTGCCGCCGTCGTCGTAGAAAACGATAGCGTCCGTCGGCTTCACGCCGATTTTGCTCAGCGCCTCAGCGACCTGCGCCGCCGGCGCCAAGTCGCTGACGTCACCGGTCTTCTGGCTGAATGCCGCCGACGCTAGCAGCACGGCGCCGGGGATGTGACCCGCGTCGTACTTCTCCTTGGTTCGCAGATCGACCGGCACAACGGCCGGGTCGTTAAGCTTGCCCGCGAGCCAATCCACGCTCACTGCGCGGTCGGGGTTCGGCTTCAGCACGGCGCCCGCGGGCTTCGCCGTGGCGGTCGCCGTGGCGGTCGCTGCGGCGGTTGCTGCGGCCTTCGGCGCGTCGCCCGCTGGCTTCGCCTGCGTGCCACACGCTATCGTCGTCGCCGCGATCAGCGTGACCACTAACACATCCAAACGAGGCGTCCACAAGAATGCCACTTAAGCTCCCCCCTCTTTATTTCGCAGTTGCTCGCACGGTGCATCGCAGCCGATGAGACTCTGTGCCTACTGATCCTTGAACAGGCGAATGACCCACTCGCCATCGCGGACCTCGTCGATCTCACAGCCGTAGCCGCGCTTCATTGCTTCCGGCGGAATCGTGGACAGCGCAGGCGGGTGATCCGTCAACACGTCCAGCGCGAGAACCCCTGGCTGCACCTCGTCCAACTCCTTGTTGGTACGCAGCATCGGGTACGGACAGATTTCGCCGCGCACATCCAGCAACGGCACGTCCTGCGTCTCGATCATTGTATCTCCTCGGTTCTCGCCTCGTGTCCTTGGCGTCTACTGCTCGCTCTTCGGCAAGCTGCGCGGACGCAGCGTCAGTCTCCAGCCGGACTCGCCGTCCTTGCGGAAAGCGGCACGCACGCTGCGCATCGCTGCCGTCGGAAGTACATACTTTACTACCACGTCGTGCTCGGTCGTTAGTTCCAGCACCTCGCCACCAGCCGCACGGACGATCGCGTCCTCTATTGCATCGAGTATCGCGGGCAGCGGCTGAGCACCGAGCGCGATCTCTGTCACCGTCGGCTCCACCTCGTTCACATGAGCCGCCGAATGATCCGAGCGCCGATGACCGCACCAGCTGCCATCGCGAGGCCGTAAACCCAACCGTTCAACGCGAGTGACGGAATCGCTGAGTAGAACGCGCCGAAGGTACAGCCGAGACCTAGCCCCGCGCCGTAGCCCATCACCATGCCGCCGCCCAGAGACTGCACGTATCGCTGGGGCTGCCGAGGGATGCGCAGCCGGAACTCCCGCGCCAGCACTGCCCCCGTGAACGCCCCGACGACGATGCCGAAATTGAGCATGAAGCCGTCCGTGAACCATGAAGCGCCTTCGGCGAGCGCGGCGGCGCAACCTGCGAGGCTGTCGAGGCCCTCAAGCACGCCGACTGGCACCCCAGCGAGCGAACCGAGATCGTTCGCCCAGCGGGAGATCTCGCCGACGACACCCAATGGGCGATAGCGGATGAAGAGCAGGATGTTGAGCACGGAGATGACGACGGCGCCGACCACCGCGGGCCACTCGCGGCGGAACACGCCACGCAGCGCGACGCGCACATCGTCGGCGACACTCGCCGGGGGAGCAGGCAGCGCGCGGCGGATCGGGATCGGGATGCCCGCCGGCTGCCGTCGCTCCCACCACAGTGTGGCGAGGTACGAGAGCGCCAGCAGCACGGCGGTCAGCACCAGCGATACCCCATAGCCAAGGCTCGTCGGGAACCAGACACGCGGCGAGGTCGAGATCGTGACCTCCCACCACCAGTTCCACGTGCGGTTCAGCGCATACAGACCGAGGAGAACGCCGCCCATCGCTACCCAGGAGCCAACGTATCCTTCACCCATACGGTACAGCGAGCCGGTGACACACCCACCCGCCAGAACCATGCCGACGCCGAACAGCACCCCGCCCAGCACCGTAGTGATGCCAAGCGGCAGGATATGCGCGTCGTCGGGCATACGCCCGGTGCTCGGGTCGCCGACGATCGTGCTCATCACCATCGCGAAGCCAACGCTACCGACCGCTAGGCCAACTAGCAGGGCCTTCAGCGTGCGGCCCTGGTGGAGCAGGATCAGATCACGGAACGCGGAAACGAAGCAGAGCCGCGAGCGCTGTAGCGTGAACCCGACCGTCGTCCCGACCGCGAAGAACGTCGCGAACGAAGTGCCGAGTGTCAGCGCAACGACGTATAGCGCTACCGGGAGCGCAACCACCACGATCTGGCGGGACTCCGTGAGCAGCGCCAAGCCCTGCGGTCGGACGGCGGGGGAAGTAGTCATGCTACGGCAACATTACATTCATAACGATGCTAATGAATACCCCGGTGTGATGAGCCACAACCATGCCGAGGTCGTATCCTCGAAATGGAAGGAGCCGCCTCAAACATGCCGGAAACCACTAACCGCCGCCTGCTGCGCTATAGCGCCACCGCGCTGATCGTCGGCGTGATTGGTCTGCTCTTCGTCCGCGAGCAGATCGCCGCACGCGAGGCTGCCGCGCCCCGCAGCGCCGAGGCGAATGTCGTTGTCGCCGCCGACCGGGGTGAGGCCGTCGTTGGCCAGCCCGCACCCGACTTCACGTTGGAGACGAGCGACGGCAAGCGATTCCGACTCTCAGAGGCGCGCGGCAAGGTCGTGGTCGTGAACTTCTGGGCGACTTGGTGCGCGCCCTGCCGCGAAGAGATGCCCGACTTCGAGACGGCCTACCGCGACCGCAGCAGCGAGGTGCTTTTCGTCGGGGTGAACACCACCTCGGTCGACTCTCGCGACGACGCGATCGCCTTCGCGCAGCGGCTGCGTATCACATTCCCGATCGTCTTCGACGACCGAGGTGTGGTGCAGGGGGCATACGGTGCCCGGAGTCTTCCAGCGACGTTCTTCATCGGCCCCGACGGCGTGACGAAGGCCAAGACGCTCGGCCCTGTGTTGAAGGATCGCCTGCGCGAGCAGCTTCAGGTCGCCGGCGCGAAGTAGTGACGTTTCGCGGCTCTGGGCCGGCACGGCCACCGCTGTCGCGAAGCAGTCATCCGTCGCACAGCGCATGTGGGATAATGCTTCCCAAGCAGAGGGTCGCCGGTTCAAATCCGGCCTGCCGCTGCAGACGCCTCAGTCCGTCAGGATCTCTGGTCCCACAATCGCGAACTGGCACCGCACCAGTGCCACGAGTCTGCCCTCGCGCGTCGCGATACGCACGTCGTAAGTGCCACTGCGCCGCGTGCGCGTGAGTTCCTGTCCCTCCGCCACCAACACGTCGCCCTGCTTTGCAGGCCCCGTATAGGTTACGTGCGCCGATGTCGTGACGGCCTGTTCGTTGCCCGTCATGCATGTCCACCCGGCAGTCTGGTCGCCTAGCAAGAAGATATAGCCGCCGTGGCACGTCCCCGCCGAGTTCACCATGTCCTCGCGCACGGGCATGGCGATCGTGACGCGGCCCGCCTCTGCGGACTCGATCTGGACGCCGAGTGAGCGCGCAACGGCGTTGCGCCCTATGAGCACTTCGAGGATGCGGTCGATCTTGGTGTCGTTCGTCATGCGCGTCATTGTGCCGCAAACGTTAGCGGAGCGCCTCCGCAATCGTACGGACGTTGGCCAGTAGCATGCCGTCAACTGTGTCCGCGCCCGACCCCTGCTTACCAAGCGAGTCGCTGTAGAGATTGTCGACTACCTTCACGTTCGTGTCATCGGCGATCCGCTTCGCCATTTTTGCGTCGATCGAGCTCTCGGCGAAAATCGCCTTCATGCCTTCCGCCTTGATCAGCGTTTGCAGGGCGGCCAGGTCTTTCCCGACACCTCGCCCTGCGTCGAGGTGGAGAGGATGGCGCCGACATACGTGAGGTTGTAGCGGCGAATGAAGTAGCCGAATGCGTCATGGTTGGTGACGATCTTACGGTTGGCCGGCGGGATTGAGTCGATCAGTTGCTTGATCTGCGTGTCGGTGGCATCGAGTTTCTCCTTGTCGGTCATGGCGTTCTGCGCGTATGTCGAGGCGTTGGCGGCATCCACTGCGCTCAGCGCCTTCGCGATGTTATCTACCATCACCTTCGCGTTCATCGGGTCATGCCAGACGTGCGGATCTTCGTCGTCGTGATCGTCGCCGTCCGTCGGCGCGTGCAGTGTGATGCCCTCGGTGACGGTCACGGGCACTGCGGTGCTGTTGCTCTCAATCATCTTGTCGAGGAATTCGTCGAGGTGGATGCCATTCCGGAGGACAACCGCTGCATCGCTGAGCTTGCGGACATCGGCCGCCTTCGGCTCGAAGTGGTGCGGATCAACGTCAGCCGCGAACAGCGTCACAAGGTTGATGCGGTCGCCCCGACCTCGCGGGCTAGCGCGCCGATCTGGGTGGTATCGCCACGACCTTGAGACGCCCATTGTCACCCACGCCTACCGCGCCACAAGCGGTCGTGGCGATGGCGATCCCGGTGCCGAGCAAAGCGGTGAGGGCGGCCCTGACGAACCACCGGCGAGCGATCGATGTGAATATAAGGCTCTTCCGTTGCGACTGAGTATCGTCAGCAGATGATGCCGAGTCGCATTGCTAGGTCAAACGGTACTCGGCGAAGACCCCAGCACAACGTATCCTTGAGGTGTCATGGGTATGCCGCACGAACTCGAGGAATTCCTGGCAGCACTGGTAGCGACCAGTTGCGTCGCTGCGCTGACAGCGTTCGTTTATTGGTGGGTCACGGGACTCTCACCGTGGCCGGGGTTGATCCTCGCGGAAGTCGTCGGGTTCGGATGGGGCGCGATGTTGCTCGCAATCACCTCGCCGCGGCGGTCGGACTGAGCGAGTCAGCCCTCGCGAGCTGCCGCAGTTCTGCAGATAACTACCGTAGTGAACAGCGACTTCGAACTGCCTACACTGCCGGTTCCTCGTGCGCGCGCCCTTGCCTGCTGACGGACGACCAAAGCAGGATGTCCGAGATTTCCCAGGTCGTCGAAGGCAACCCGGGCCTGATAGCGGCGGTGCTCCGCGCGGTGAACTCGGCTATTCCCTCGCCACGATTGTGGGTGCGATTAGCAGGCAAGCAGTCGTGCGCATCGGCCTGGGTGCCACGAGGCGCATCGTGACCGGCGCCATGGGCGGCACGCTTTCGTGAACCTCCAACGCGGTGGCCTCGATGTCGATGCGCTGTGGCGGCATCTGATCTCGACGGCGTTGTCGGTATCGGTGACGGACTGATTGGCGAGCACGAAGCGACACTGCAAGCGGACTCCCCGGATACTGGCATCGTGAAGGAGTTGCGCAGCACGAAGGCCTGCTCTCGCGCGTTGAGTGGCATCGCGACGCGACCCAGTAAGTCTGAGCGCCCGCTATGCGGACTCGGCTCCACGTCGTCCTCAACTGGGTCGGCGGGCCGCCGGTACATCTCGATCATGTCCCCTGGCTGCGTTTCGAGGCGCGCGAACGTACCGGCAGGCAGTTCGACACCGCTATGCACCGTGCACTCGTTCGCATCGAACGGCGAGAGCGATACAAAGATGTGCAGCACGCGGCTTTCACGGTCGAGGAACAGCAAACCGACGGAGAGGCGAGCAGTCGCTCGATGTGACGACGGTGCAGTGGTCTCGTGCAGGAAGCGCATGCTCTTGCCTCAATAGAGCCTCGCGGTCGAGCAGGCCCAGCAGTCTGCGCAAGGGCGTGCGGGCCACCGTCAGGCGCTCGGCAAGCGCCATTCGTGTGCGGGCGTTCATGAGCAAATATTCGTCGGACGTCGCCGGCTCCTCGCCGCCCTCAGCAACGAAAACCATACTGCGCCCGCACGCATGAGGTCTCCCGTGGTGATTATCGGCAACCTTGTGTGGAAACTTGAGGAAAATAGTCTCAAAGTTTCCGAAAAGATGCTGCTCCCCTGACCTCGCGTGGAAATCTGAGGCCCAGCGCTATACTCGAGCCGCTCACTCGCCTGCTGGCCTTTGGAGGTATCGATGGTCATGGACTACGCCGCAATCGAGAAAGATGTCGCCAACCTCCCGGTGACACCCAACATGCCGGACTATGAGGCGCTCTGCGGCTCATGGTCGTGGGACGCTATCCGCGCCGAACTCGCCCGCCCGGACGGCCTTGTGAACCAGGCCTACGAGTGCATCGACCGCCACGCGCTAGGCGCGAGCCGCGATAAGGACGCGATGATCTGGGAGGCCACCGACGGATCTATTGAGCGCTATACGTTCGAGGGCATGCGCAAGCAATCCAACCGCTTTGCGGGCGTGCTGAAAGGCCTTGGCGTCCAGAAGGCTGATCGCGTCTTCTTCTTCGCCGACCGTATTCCCGAGTTGTATTTTGCTATTTTCGGCACGCTGAAGACCGGCGCTATCGCCGCCCCGCTCTTCTCCGCCTTCGGCCCCGTCCCGGTCGCCGAGCGCGTCCGTCGCGCCGACGGCATCGGCATCGTCACCACACTGCGCCTGCTGCCGAAAATCGAGGCGATCCGCGACGCTTGCCCCTCCATCAAGTGGGTAATGGTGATCGACCGCAACGGCGACCCGGTCGCTGGGCAGAACCTCGATTACCAGCAATTGATGGCGGCCTCATCGGACGAGTTCGCCATCGAACGCACCGGCTCCGAGGACTGGTCGATCATGCACTTCACCTCCGGCACCACAGGTCTGCCGAAGGGCGCGGCGCATGTGCACGAGGCAGTCACCGGCCACTACGCCACCGGCAAGTACGTGCTCGACCTGCATCCCGATGACATCTACTGGTGTACCGCCGACCCCGGCTGGGTCACCGGCACCTCGTACGGTATCTTCGCGCCTTGGTCGAACGGCGTGACGCAGGTGATTTACGAGGGTGGTTTCGGTTCGGCGAAATGGTTCGAGATCATCCAGCGGCACAAGGTCACGGTCTGGTACACCGCCCCGACGGCGATCCGCATGCTGATGAAGGCAGGCACGGCGATTCCGCAGCGCTTCGACACCTCATCGCTGCGCTACTGTATGTCGGTCGGTGAACCATTGAACCCCGAGGGCGTGATCTGGGGGCAGGAGGCGTTCGGCCTTGCGTTCCACGACAACTGGTGGCAGACGGAGACCGGCGCGATCATGATCGCGAACTACCCATGCCTGCCGATTCGCCCCGGCTCGATGGGCAAGCCGTTCCCGGGCATCGAAGCGGCGATCATCGACGACGAGTTTCACGAGATCACCGAACCGATGCGTGAGGGCCAGCTTGCGGTGAAGCACCCCTGGCCCTCGATGATGCGCACGTACTGGAACGACAAGGAACGCTACGACTCGCGCTTCAAAGGCGAGTGGTACATCACCGGCGACCGTGCCAAGCGCGACGCTGACGGCTACTTCTGGTTCATCGGCCGCGACGACGATGTGATCAACACCGCCGGCCACCTCGTTGGCCCGTTCGAGGTCGAAAGCGCACTCATTGAGCATCCGGCGGTCGCCGAGGCTGGCGTGATCGGCAAGCCCGACCCGGTGGCGATGGAGATCGTGAAGGCCTTCGTCTCGCTCAAGGATGGCTACGAGCCGACCGAGGCGCTCCGTCGCGAGTTGATCGGCCACGCCCGCGCCCGTCTCGGCCCCGGCGTCGCCCCTCGGGAGATCGATTTCCTGCCGACGCTGCCGAAGACGCGCTCCGGCAAGATCATGCGGCGGCTGCTCAAGGCGAGGGAACTCGGGCTGCCCGAGGGCGACACGTCCACGCTGGAAGACTGACGTCCACGGCCGTCCGCCTGCCTCGGGATACCCCGCACACGTGGGGACACCGCCCATGTCACAATAGACCAGCGCATGAAGCGCTGAGGAGCACATCATGACAACGACCGATGCCGCAATCCAGATCCACCGTGGCCTGAACGGGGTCTACTTCGACCGCACCAAGACCTCCTTCATCGATGGCCGTGAAGGGCAATTGCTCTATCGTGGCTACGATATCCACGACCTCGCGGAGCGCTCAACGTTCGAGGAGACCGTCTACCTACTGCTCTATGGCGAACTGCCGACGCGCGCGCAACTGGCGGTGCTCGATGCCGACCTGAAGGCCGCACGCGAAATCCCCGCAGGTATCATCGACGTCATTCGCGCCGTACAGGACGCCCACCCGATGGACGTGCTTCGCACGGTGATGTCCGCGCTCTCCGCCTACGACCCCGAGGTCGCCGACAACTCGACCGAGGCGACCATCCGCAAAGGCATCCGGCTCACCTCGCAGGCCGCGACCATCGTCATGACACACGAGGCGCTCCGCAACGGCCGCACCCCCGTCGCGCCAAGCAAGACGCTTTCGCACGCCGCCAACTTTCTCTACATGCTCACCGGCGAAGAGCCGAGCGCCGATACCGCCCGCCTGATGGACGTGGATTTCATCCTCCATGCTGAACACGGCCCGAACGCCTCGGCGTTCACCGCGCGCGTGATCGCCGGGACGCAGGCCAATCTGCACGCCGCGATCACCGGCGCCATCGGCGCGCTCTCCGGCCCATCGCATGGCGGTGCGGCCGAGAACGTGATGCAGATGGCGATGGAGATCGAGGATTCTGCGAAGGCCGCCGACTACGTGAAAGTGCTGCGCGAACAGGACAAGCCCGTCATGGGCTTCGGCCACCGCGTCTACAAAGTCGAGGATCCCCGCGCCCGTCACCTGCGCGAGCGCGTGAAGCAACTCAGCCAAGAGCGCGAAGAACCCCAGTGGTACGCCATCCTCGAGGCGGTCGTGGAGGCGATGACCCCCTATGCACGCCGAGGCATCCACGTGAACGTCGATTTCTACGCGGGCGTGATCTACTACCTCAACGGCTTCCCGCCCGACTTATTCGTGCCGATCTTCGCCTGCGGTCGAGTCCCCGGCTGGACGGTGCAGGTCGTGGAGCAATTGGAAAACAACGTGCTGATCCGTCCGTTGACCCAGTATGTCGGCCCGATGGATCTCCAGTACGTCCCCATCGAGCAGCGCGGGTAGGCGGTCGTCGCAGCCGTATGGACGCTGTCGTCTCCTTACGTGGCTGTGAGCACGAGGAGCGTGTTGTCTCGATGCTCGCCATGGCGCAGATTCACCGCACCCCCGAAGATGCTCTTGCCCGTGTCCGCGATGTAGCGACCGCCTACTTCGACTCAGAACACCTCGAACTATGGGGCTTAAAACGCGACGGCGACCTGCTAGCCGTCCTCGGCTTCGAGCCAACGCACCGCAACGGTGTGATGCTGCACGACATGGCCGTCTGGCCCTCCGCGCGTAGTGGCGGCATCGGTAGCGCACTCATCGAGTGGCTCTGTGTGCGCTACCCACATGCCACCATCTTCGGCGACACCTTGGAAGAATCCGCCGGCTTCTACCGCGCCTGTGGCTTCGAGGTGCTCTCCACAGGCGGTGCCCTCCCCGACGGCGAACTGATCTACACCTTCAGCCTCCGCCCGGGGTAATACCCACAGGTGCGTACGGTTCCGATGGTCTCACGGCGATCGGCAGGTAACGATGCGAGATAAGCCTCAACGATGGTGGCGTCGAAGTGCATGGCGGCCTCCTGGTGTGTTAGCCGGTGGGCTCGCCTGCGGTCTCTTCCTCTAAGTAGGGCACCAGCGCCTCAAGGATGTCCGTCTTCGAGTCCAGCGTGCGGCCGATACCGGAGAGCAGGCCCATCACTCGGGCGATCAGGATCACGTCGCCGGGCACCTGTACCAGCGGATTGGATCGCAGCACCCGCCCGAGGCGCAGGTTCACGTCCGCGAACAGTTGCTGGTCGGCGTACGCCTTGCCTGAGCGCAGCACGTCCCCTAGGAACGCCTCGCCGAGGGCGTAGTAGGTCTCCTCATCCTCGTAGCGAGTACGGAAGCCCATGCCTTCCATCGCGCGCTGCACGTCTTCGCGGTGCTGCGCGACGATCGCGCTGGTCAGCACCACCACCTGTACGCGGAACGCCTCAGGCAGCCGCTTGGTCAGGCCAAAGTCGATCAAGCCGATGCGCGCTACTCCCCCTGGCATTATCGGTGGCAGTACAAAAAGGTTTCCGGGATGCGGGTCGGCGTGGAACATGCCGTGCCTTAACACCATCACGTTGTAGATGTCGATAAGCGATTGCGCGACCTGCGCGGTGTCGTAGGCGGCAGCATGGAGCGCTTCGAGATCAGTGATCTTGATGCCGTCTAGGTAGTCCATCGTCAGCACGCGCCGCGCCGAGCGCTCCCAGTAGATGCGCGGCACCACCACGTCGTCGCGACTGGCGAGGATGCCCGCAATCTCTTCGGCTGCGTGCCCTTCATGTACAAAGTCGACTTCTTCAGGAGCGTTCCGCTCCATCTCGTCGACTACGACACGAAAGTCGATCACTGTTTCGAGGCGCGCCCACATATTGGCGAGCAGCCGAATGTTCTTGAGGTCAGCCTGCACGATACCCTCGACGCCCGGGTACTGCACCTTCACCGCGACATCAGTGCCGTCGTGCATCCGCGCGCGATATACCTGCGCGAGCGACGCGGCCGCGACCGCCGTGGTGTTAAAAGCCGCATACAGATCTTCGACACGCCCCCCCAGCTCACGCTCCACGAGCTGCCGCATCTGCCGCCAAGGTCGAGGCGGCACGGCGTCATGCAGCAATGAGAGCGTTTCGACGTACTCCTCCATGAGGATGTCTGCCCGCGACCCGAGGAATTGGCAGGTCTTGATGATCAGCCCCTGCTGGCGGATGGCACGCCTCACCATGGTCCTAGCGGCATGCAGGTGGAATTCGTGAGTCGCCTCAGGCAGGTCAGACCCGGCCCGCCACCGCTGGACACGTAGCCACCGCCATCGCAGCCAGAGGCCCACCACAGTCAGCGCGAGCGGTATTAGTCGCCACCAGCGCCCGGTTGGTGGGCGCTGGTAACGGAGCATCGAAGCGTTTGCGGCATTGGATTTCACATCTGTCATGGAATGAAGAGATCTTATGGCGAGTTTCGGCATCCCGGCAAACAACAATCGCAGTACGATCAGTCCCGATGCCACCTGTCTTTAACCCGTTCCTCCCATCCTTCCTCACCAGTCCCTATCGGGCCTATTCATCTCTCCGTGCCTCAGAGCCGGTGCATTACTCGCCAACTCTCCATGCGTGGGTGCTGACCGCCTATTCCGACTGTGACCGCGTGCTCCGCACCCCTCAGCAGTTCTCGAGCTCCCCGCTGAACGCGGAGAATGAAGTTGCCCGCGCCATCCAACAGCAGCGGCGCGAACTCCCGCTCGGCCTCGTATCGACGGTGCTCAACTCCGACGCGCCGGTGCACACGCGGCTGCGTAGTATCGTCAGCCGCGCCTTCACGCCGCGGGTCGTCGAGGGCCTCGGACCGCACATCGAGGAGATCAGCGAGTCGCTCCTCCGCGACATCAACGACAGTGTCCCATTCGACCTTGTGCAGTCGTTCACGCAGGCGTTGCCGATCATCGTGATCGCGGAACTCCTCGGCGTCCCTCCTGAAGACCGCCCACTATTCAGGGGCTGGTCTAACGCTATCGCCTCCACGACCAACCTGTTTCCCTCACCTGCAGTCATCGAGGACGTGAAGGCCGCGATGACTGAACTGACCGATTACCTCACCTGCTTCATCGAGGAACGCCGCCGAGCGCCTCGTGAAGACCTGATCACCGCTCTCGTCCAGGCCGAGGAAGAAGGCAGCCGCCTCACTCGCGACGAACTGCTGGCATTCTGCACGGTGCTTCTTGTTGCTGGTCACGAGACGACAACCCATTTAATTGGTAACGGGATGCTCGCGCTGCTCGAACACCCAGAGCAGTTGGCAGCCATCCGTGCGGACGAAACCCTTGTCGCCGATGCGGTCGAGGAGATACTGCGCTACGACAGCCCCGTCCAGGCTGTCGTGAGGTTCACGATGCAACACACCGATTTCGGTGATATCCGCGTTCCGAAGGGTGCCGGGATACTGGTGCTGATCGGGGCGGCGAACCGCGACCCCGCCCGCTTCAGTAAACCGGACAGTTTCGATGTGCGCCGAGAGGACAATGCGCATCTGTCCTTCGGCCTCGGACCCCACTTCTGCCTTGGAGCCCCGCTAGCTCGCCTCGAGGCGAGTGTTGCGTTCGGGGCGCTACTGCGGCGCTTTCCTTCGCTGCGGCTGGAAGGAGCACCGGAGCGCGGTGGCACGTTCGTGTTGCGCGGTCTGCGGCGGCTACTGCTGGCGGCCGGATAGCGAGGGGCCTTAATGCCTGAATACGAAGACGACAATGTCTTCGCTAAGATCCTGCGTGGCGAAATCCCAAGCACCCGCTTATACGAGGACGATGAATTCATCGCGATCCGCGACATTGCGCCAGCCGCGCCAACACATGTCATTGTGATCCCGAAACGGGAGCGCATCGGTCCAGCAGACATAACAAGTGCCGACGCAGACTGGCTCGGTCGGATGTTGGTTGTGGCCTCGAAAGTGGCTGCTGATCTCGGTCTGGCTGAAGACGGTTATCGGCTCGTCATGAACCATGGACAGAACGCCGGGCAAGCAGTGCCGCATATGCATCTGCACATCATTGGCGGAGAGCGCCTCGGCCCTTTCGCATAACCCAAAGGTGGAGGCTTGCCGGACGACACTGCGATCAACCATGATCCACAACTCCCGCTGTGCCTCATGCGGGGTTTCGCTTCTGCCGCATTCCCCCCTACGCGGCTAGTGTGTCACGAGTTGCTGAGTGGCTCGCGGCAAGAGTCCGGTGCGCGGGCTGTTGACCTCGCTTCAGCAGTACGCGGGCACTTCTGCGGTTGCGCTCACGATCGCAGAAGTACTCTTAGCGCAGCAAGGCGGGTTTCTACACTGTGGCGCGCGCAGCCTGACAATGGCGTTCCCACTCGCACAAATCGCGAGCGCTCGGTGGCTGCCGCATTGGCCGTCGTCATCGTCAGCGATGATGTCGATCATACGATCATCGCCTGTGTAGTGGTCTCACAAGTGCCCCGGCCGCGTACGTTGAGGTGATGACAACCCCTCGTGTGCTCGTGGAACGCCTCGTCGAGGCGCCGCGCAGTGCCATCGTGTTCGTCGACCGACGCCTAGATGGCCATGTCGGAATCGCACTGCTGGCCGCACTCGCTAACCTGTGTCTTGTGCTGTTGTCGACGGCGCTCACCGATGAAGACCGGCGCGCTGCACTCGTCAGTGGCGCGCCTGCAGCATTCGAGAAACCGGGTAGTCTTCAAGGCTGGCGTGCCCTGCTTGAGGCTGTTTTGCAGCAATCTAAGCGCACAGTGTGGACTCAGGCAGCCGCCTGACCGAGGTCGCCGTATACTCCCTCGGAACGGGCCTGTAGCTCAGCGGCCTAGAGCAGGCGGCTCATAACCGCTCGGTCCCAGGTTCGAATCCTGGCGGGCCCACCATTCTCCCGTTGCACGAGGCTCGACATGCGAGACACCATACGTGCTCTGATCTCCGCTTATGAGCCGAGGTTGAACGCCTCACCCGGTCTGATCCCTGCGGCAGTCCTGCTGTTGCTCTACGAGCGCGACGGCCAAGAGCATCTACTGTTCCAAGTTCGGAGTATGGAAGTCGAGCACCACAAGGGCGAGATCAGCCTGCCCGGCGGCGCGCGTGACCCACGTGACGACTCGCTGCTAACAACCGCGCTGCGTGAGACACACGAAGAGATTGGCGTCCCCCCCGAGCACATCGAGGTTTTCGGGCGGATTGATGACTTCACGACTCGTACGAACTTCGTGATGGCACCGTACGTAGGCGCCATCACCGCTCCCGGTGTCTACCCGTTTCGCACATCGGTGATCGAGGTCGCGAAACTCTTGGAAGTGCCGGTTTCGTACCTGCTCTCCCCGGTGTCACGTCAAGAAACCATCGATGCTTCCGGTCGCCGTGCGTGGTCCTACAGGTTCGAAGGGCACCTCATCTTCGGCGCAACGGCACGCGTGCTCGACTCGTTTCTCGGGTTGCTCACACAAGGTGTCGACGCGCCGGCCACCGCCCGGCCATGACGCTTATCTTGCTTCGACACGGTGAGTCGGAGGGGAACATCCTCCGCATGATTCAGGGCTGGCACGACTATCCGCTCACCGCACGTGGCCACGCGCAAGCCGCCGCCGCCGCCCGTCGTCTCTCGAGCGTGCCTGCGAGCACGCTCTACGCGAGTCCCCTAAGCCGCGCATGGCAGACCGTAGCGCCGTTGGCCGCCGCACTTGGCCTTGATGCTATCGAGACTCCCGGCTTCCGCGAATACTGCTTTGGCGAGGCACAGGGGATGCGTTGGGATGACGCTGTCGCTCGCTGGGGACTGTCCGACACGGACTGGGGCGTTGGTCGCGTCCCTGGCGAGGAAGGCATGGAGGCGTTCCGCCTGCGCGTCGCCACTTTGTTCGAGGAGCTCGCGGTGCGGCATGCCTCAGACGTTGCGATCTGCGTGCTGCACGCAGGGACACTCGGCGCGATCGTCGAGCATCTGTGCGGATTGCCGTTGCACCACCACGCAGCGCTCTATACCGGCAACTGCGGCATCGGAGTGGTCGAGCAGGTCTCGGGCCGACCGGTAATCGTCATGCTGAACGATCAGCGGCATCTCGCCACGGACGAACGCTAGCGCCTAGGTCAGCAAGCTCTGGCTCGCGACCGTGATCTGTGCGACCCGCACGAACGAGACTGCTTACTCGGCCTCGCGAGCGGCCTTGTTTCCCGAGGAGTAGTAGGCGGCGCCGCCGGTGTGGGCGGCGATGTGCGCGATGTGGCGGCGGCGTCGCGTTCTAAGGCGGTGGCTTCGTCCTCGGGGTCAGGGCCACGCGTCATGGCCAGCATCCGACGCCGTTGTGAGCCGTCCTAGAGCCTAGAACCGCCACCGCGATTCTCACACTCGCGGTGGATCTGTTTCAGGGAGTTGGGTCAAGTAAAGAACGGGTAAAGCCAGATTAGGCAGCGGTTCCGGTTACTGGGTGCCTGCTAAGAAGGCGACTGTCACGCCTTCACCCCCATCTTGTCGGGCGGCAGTTTCATAACGAGTCACCAATGGGTGCTTATCGAGGATGTCGCGCACCGCACGACGCATAATCCCAGTGCCTTTACCGTGGATCAGGAACACTCGGCTCTTGCCTGACCGCGCGGCTTGGTCGAGGAACTGCTCCACCTTCGGCAGCGCCTCCAGCAGCGTCTGGCCGCGCACTTCGATTTCGTCTGGCACATCCGCGGGGAACAACCCCGGCGTGAAGGTGGGTCGAGGTGGTGGCTCGGCCCCCGGCGGCGCGGTTCGCTCGACCTGATGCAGCCGTACTCGTGTCCGCAGTGGCCCCAACTGCAATTCGAACTCGCCCGCCGCATCGGGTGCCGTGAGCGCCTCGCCTGATGAGGCAATCCCGCGCAGCCACACTTGATGCCCGGTCAGCACCACAATCGGCCCCGCTGGGCCGACGAACACCGGCGGAGGCTCCGGCTCGGTTGGTAATGCGGCCACTGCCTGCCGCGCCCGTTCGAGGTCAGCCGAGACCTGCTCCAGCCGCGCCGCCTCGACACCCCGGCGTGTGCGCTGCACCAGTCGTTCTGTTTCGCGCACTTCGGCACGTACTTGTCGCCGTGCCTCGGTGCGCAGCGCCGCCGACTCCGCCGCCAGTGCAGCCACCTGTGTTTCGAGTTCCGCACGGAGCGTTTCCGCCGCGTCGCGAGCAGCAGCGGCATCGGTCGCGCGTTCTTCAGCGGAGGTGAGTTGCGTGCGCAAGTCAGCTAGCACGGTTTCGAGGGCGCGCTGTTCGCTCGACAGCCCTGCCCTTGCCGCATCGACGACATCCGAAGGCATCCCAAGCCGCGAAGCGATCGCGAGCGCGTTCGACTGGCCGGGCAACCCCAGCGTCAGCCGGTACGTCGGCGACAGCGTCTCGATGTCGAACTCAACCGAGGCGTTCATCACGCCCGGCGTGCGGTGCGCGTACACCTTCAACTCGCTGTGATGCGTCGTCGCGATCACCGTCACATCTCGCTGGCGCAGCCGTTCGACGATCGCGATGGCTAGCGCCGCCCCCTCCGTGGGATCGGTGCCCGCACCGAGTTCGTCGAACAACACCAGCGACCGCGCATCCGCTCGTTCGATGATGTCGATGATCGCTGTGATATGCCCGGAGAACGTGGAGAGCGATTGCGCAATCGACTGCTCGTCGCCAATGTCAGCGAATACCGCGTCGTAGGCGGGGATTCGCGTCCCCTCAGCAGCTGGGATCGGCAAGCCCGCAAGCGCCATCAGGCACAGCAGTCCCGCCGTTTTCAGCGCCACGGTCTTGCCGCCGGTGTTCGGGCCGGTGATCAACAACGCCTGCATCTCGCCGCCTGCTTCAAGCGAGATCGGCACTACCTCCCCGGAGAGCAGTGGGTGGCGCGCCCCTACGAGGCGTAGCGTCGCGGGCGCTTCCAACAGCCATGTCGCTTCATCGCCGATGCGTGCGAGGTCGGTCGCGCGCCACATCCTCGCGAGTTGTGCCTTCGCGAACGCGACATCGACCACTGCTAGCCGCTCGACACACGCCACCAGGTCGTCCGCGACCGCACCGACCGCGTCCGACAGCTCGCGTAGGATGCGCTCAATCTCGTGGCGCTCCTGCAACTGCAGTTCTCGCCACCGATTGCCAAGGTCGACGATCGCCATTGGCTCCACGTAGACAGTCGCGCCCGATGCCGATGTGTCGTGCACGATGCCGGGCAGCGCCCCGCGGGCCTCGGAACGCACCGGGAAAACATAGCGGCCGTCGCGGAGCGTGACGAGCGGTTCTTGCAGCGCCGCGCGGACATCGGCGGAGCGCATCAATACCTGCACCCGCTGCTGGAGCCGGTCGTGCGCCACCGTTTGGTCGCGGCGGATCGAGGCGAGTTCGCTGCTCGCGCTGTCTGCTACCTCGCCGCGGTCGTCGATGGCGTGCTCGATCAGCGTCCACACGGCACTCAGGTCGGCGATGCCTTCGGCTACGTCCGCGAGCACCGGATGCTCAACGGCCACACGCGCTAGGGTGCGATGTACTCGGTCGCCTGCCCGGGCTGTGGCGGCTACTTCCAATAATTCCGCCGGCGTCAGCATTTGGCCTCGTGACGCCGCACGGGCACGCTGGCGCACGTCATGGGTGCCGCCAAGCGGCACACTGACGCCTAGGCGGTCAAGATTGATGGCCTCGGCAGTCTCGCGTTGGCGGTGAGTCGCCGCCTCTCGGTCGGAGACAGGGCGCAGGGCAAGCGCCCGCTCCCGGCCCGCGGAGAACGCGGTCAGCCGTGCCAGCTGGTCAAGAACCGCCGGGAACTCCAGCACTTCTAGCGTACGCTCGTCCGTGATCTGCTCCGATTCGCGCGAAACTTCGCCAACCCTTCGATTGTAGGGGTGAATCCGGCTGGATTTCGTTGACCGTATCGGAAGCCGCCTCGTAGGATCTTGTCACTTCAGACGAACCACTTGTCTGGCGGAACTGCCCGCACGAAGGAGCCATCGTGAACCTGCGTATTCCCGGCCCGACACCCGTCCCTGACGAGGTGGCACAGGCTGGTGCTGCCGAGATGATCGACCACCGCGGCCCCGAGTTCGCCGCGATGATGGAGCGAGTCACCACCGGCGTCCGGGACATCTTCCAAACCACGAACGACCTCGTCATCCTCACCACGTCCGGCTCGGGCGCGATGGAGGCTGCCGTTGTCAACCACCTCTCGCCGGACGAGCCGGTGCTTGTTTGCACCATCGGCGAGTTCGGCAAGCGCTTCCTCGAACTGACCGAGGTGTACGGTGCCCGCCCCACCGAACTGGCTTTCGAGGCTGGCGAGCCCGCCGACCCTAACCGCATCGAGGAAGCCCTCAAGGCCAACCCGCAGATTCGCACAGTGCTCGTCACGCACAACGAGACCTCCACCGGCACGACCAACCCGCTGAAGGACATCGCCGCCGCTGTAAAAGGCGCTGGCCGCTTCCTGATCGTGGACGCCATCTCGTCGCTCTCCTCGATCCCGGTCGAGGTCGATAACTGGAAACTGGACGTGGTGCTCTCCGGCTCGCAGAAGGGCTGGATGGTCGCCCCCGGCCTTGCCTTCGTGAGCATGAGCGAGGAGTCGTGGGAAGTGCAGAAGCGCACGACCACTCCGCGCTTCTACCTTGACCTCAAGCGCGCGCAGGACAGTGCAGCCCGTGGTCAGACGCCGTGGACGCCCGCCGTCTCGCTTTTCTTCCAGATGGACAAGGCGCTCGAACTCATCAAGTCTGAGGGCATCGAGAACGTCTACGCCCGCCACCATCGCCACGGTGAGCGCGTCCGGCAGGGTATGCAGGCGATGGGCCTTCAGCTCTTCTCGCGCGAGGGTTTCCGGTCCGACACCGTGACCGCGGTCCTCTGTCCCGAGGGCATCGATGTCGCCAACCTGCGCAAAATTGCCCGCACCGAGTTCAAGACGGTGCTTGCCGGCGGCCAGGGCCCGCTCGCCAGCAAGATCTTCCGCTTTGGCCACCTCGGCTATTGCACCGATGAGGATGTCGAGGCTGGTCTGAAGGCGGTGGAGCAGACGCTCCAGCGGCTCGAATACAAGGCTCCGGCGCGCGCGTAGCGTCACGGCAGGATTAATGACCGGCGCGCCACTGGCGCGCCGGTTCTGTGTTCACAAGATTTCCGAAGGACATCGCAATGGCACGCGTCTTGATCGCCGACACACTCGCCAAGGAAGGCATCGAAATGCTCTCCCGCGTCCACGATGTCGAGGTGCGCACCGGGCTCACCGAAGACCAGCTCTGCGAGGCGGTCGCCGACATCGATGCCCTCGTGGTGCGTAGCGCTACCCAGGTCACTGCCCGCGTCATTGATGCCGCCGGACACCTTGAAGTCATTGCCCGCGCCGGCGTCGGCGTCGACAACATCGATGTTGCTGCGGCTACGTTTCGCGGCATCATCGTTGTGAACGCCCCCCTCGCGAACACGCTCTCGACTGCCGAGCACGCCTTTGGCCTGATGCTCGCACTCGCTCGCAACCTCCCCCAGGGTCACGCCTCATTGCAGGCTGGCCGCTGGGATCGCAATAAGTACATGGGCATCGAACTTGCCGGGAAGACTCTCGGTGTCGTCGGCCTCGGCCGTATCGGTACCGAGGTCGCCAACCGCGCCCGAGCCTTCCAGATGCGCATCGTCGCCTTCGACCCATACGTCTCGCCAGAACGCGCCGCTGCCCTCGGCGTCGAGATGATGGATCTCGATGGCGTTCTCGCCGAATCCGACTTCGTCACACTGCATGCTGTCTTGCACGAGGGCACACGAAACCTCATCAACGCGGAGCGCCTCGCCAAAGCGAAGAAGGGCATCCGCATTATCAATGCCGCCCGTGGTGCCCTGATCGATGAGCAGGCGCTCTTCGACGCCGTCCAATCCGGCCAGGTCGCCGGCGCTGGCATAGATGTCTTCAGTGAGGAGCCGGCCGTCGGTAACATCCTCACCACTTCCGAAAAGATTGTCGTGACCCCCCACCTTGCTGCCTCCACCATCGAGGCACAGGATCGCGCCGCCATCGACGTTGCCGAGCAGGTGCTCGATGTCCTCGCGGGCAAGTCCGCCCGCTTCGCTGTGAATGCCCCGCTCGTCGACCCAGAGGCGATGGCAGTCATCGGTCCCTACCTTGCCGCCGCCGAACTCGCTGCCAGTCTCGCAGCGCAACTTGCGCCCGGCGCGGTCGAGCGTGTCCGCCTTGAACTGCTCGGTGAGATCGGCACCCGCGAAATGCGCCCGCTGCGCACGGCGGTGATCTCCGGCCTGCTCGCCCGCTCCAGCGATGCCAAGGTCACTGCGGTCAATGCCGACCAACTCGCCGAGCAGCACGGTATCAAAATCGAGCACGAGGGCGGCCCCGCCCGCGAGCCGTATGCAAACCTCGTGGTCGTACAGATTCCGAGGCCCGACGGTGTCCGCACCGTCGCTGCCACGCACACGCCCAGCGGCGTGCGCGTCGTCGGCATCGACGACTACACCGTCGATATCGTCCCCGGCGCTGCTCCCTACGCCCTCATGGTGGAGAACGTCGACCGCCCCGGCATGATCGGCCATGTCGGCTCCATGCTCGGCGAGCGCGGCGTGAACATCTCCTACATGTCCGTGGCCTCCGGCTCTGCCGACCGTGCGTTGATGGTGCTCGGTGTGAACCGCCCGATGACCACCGCGGAACTCGCCGAACTGTCCGCGCTCGACAACGTCTTCAGCGCGAGGCAGATCGACTTCTCGTAACGAGCTGTCTAGTCCAACGGGTTGAGCACCATCCCCGTGGCCAGCTTCGGGTAGTAGAACGTCGACTTCTGCGGCATCAACTCGCCCTCGTCGGCGATTGCCACCACCTGCTCCGGCTGCACGTTCCGCACGAGGAACGCGAGGTGATACTCGTTCCTATTAATCGCGTGCCACGCCTTGTGCGCGTCTTCGGTGAAACCGATGTGCTCGCCGGCCGCGCGCGCCGCCACATCCAGCCCGAGTATCGGCTCCAGTACCGTGTCGTTGAGCACCAGCACATCGATCGCTTTTGAGGCCGCTGACAGCCGTTTGGGCATCGCCTCCATCACATGTGGCATCTGCGCGGTCAGCAGATGCATTCGTCCCGGTATGAGCCCCAACAGTCCGAACGTCGGTACTGTTGGATCGGCGCTCCGTAGCCGGTGCAACAACCCATCGATGCTCGCCGCCGCCTCGGTCGCGGCCCCAACATCCTCAATCGCATACAGCGTTTCGAGGCGCGCCGCGAAGTCGGCGGGAATCGCTGAGGCGCGGATGAGCCGGTGAATCGGCAGGATGATCAGTCCCGGGTCTTCTTGCGGTACGAGGCCAGTCAGCAGGCTTCGCTCTGCCTCTGTCGCTCCGCCGGCCGCTTCCCGCTCACGCAGGAAATTCAACGCAGTCTCGTAGCGGTGGTGCCCGTCCGCGATCGTCACCGGCGCAGCCGCCACCGCACTCGTAAGCCCTTCGATGTCTGCTGGGTTGTCGATTACCCAGAGCCGGTGCTCGTCGCCGCGTCCGTCGCGTGCCTCGAACGCCGGCGGCTTCTGCGTGGCTGTGTTGAGGATCATCGCTGCGCTGTGATCCGGGTCGGAAAACATCGCGAAGATCGGGCTGACATTAGTGTGCGTCGCTTTCAGCAGTCGCAGCCGGTCTTCCTTTGCCGCCGACAATGTCGCCTCATGTGGCCGCACGATGCCCGCCTCGCGAGACGAGATGTGCATTCGCGTGAAGAACACGCGCCGTATCGCCTGCCGGGATTCCCCCGGTACCGCGAACCGCTGCTCATATGCGTAATACGCGGGCGCATCATCGCGCCGCAGCACGCCATCGTCCTCCCACGCGCGCAGCGCCGAGGCCGCCGCCTCGTACTTCGCGTCTCCCTCACCCGGCACCGACTCAATGTGCGCGATGTTGTAGAGCGACTGTCCGAGCAGCGCGGCGACATCGTCTGCACTCACCACGTCGTACGGCGGCGCGATCACATCGGAGCCGTCCACGCGCGCAGGGTCGTATCGCAGTCCGCGAAACGGTTCGATAACGGTCACAGCGCCTCCGAAGCGTGGCAGGGGTCGGTACATGGTTTTGACGGTCGTACGGCGGCGTCCGTAGACTGCCGCACCACCCTCGCGCCCGCGTTCGGAAGGTACCCGCTCCCCAGATGCAGCGCTACTGCGTGTTCTGCCAGATCATTCGCCGCGAAGAGCCGGCTGACATTCTCTATGAGTCAGGCGATGTCATCGCGTTTCGTAATCGCCTGCACTGGGTGCCGGTGATGCTGCTCGTGATCCCCAAGCGCCACATAACCCAGACCGAACTCTGGGACGACATGGGGGAGGTCGGCCGTGTGGCCAACGCACTGGGCCGCGAGCACTGTCCCCGAGGCTTCCGTGTGCTCTCGAACTCCGGTCCCGACGGGATGCAGTCGCAAGAGCACGCACACGTCCACGTGCTCGGCGGCCGGTTCCTCGGTGAGTACGTCTCTTGAGCTTAGGCCCGCACTGCCAAGCGCCAGCCGTTCAGCGCCTCCCGCTGCGTCGCGAACAACTCGCGGATGCCCGCCTCCGCGAGGTCAACGAGGCCATCCATCTGCCGCCGCGTGAACGGCTCGCCTTCCGCCGTGCCCTGCACCTCGACCAGCTGCCCCGTACCGAGCATCACGACGTTGAAGTCGACGCCCGCCGCTGAGTCCTCCGGGTAATCGAGGTCGAGCAGCATCTGCCCGCCGATCATCCCGACGGAGGTGGCCGCGACCTGCGTCTTCAGCGGCTGCGTCGGCAACCGCCCCGTCTGCTGCATCCAGTCAATCGCCATCGCCAGCGCCACCCAGCACCCGGTGATCGAGGCCGTCCGCGTCCCCCCGTCAGCTTGGAGCACGTCACAGTCGAGCGTGATCGTGTGCTCCCCCATCCGGTCGAGATCCGCCGCCGCCCGCAGTGAGCGCCCGATTAGCCGCTGGATCTCCTGCGTGCGTCCGCCCTGCCGTCCGCGCACCGCCTCACGGTCGGATCGCGTGTGCGTCGAGCGCGGCAGCATTCCGTATTCGGCGGTGATCCAGCCGGAGCCGGTACCGCGCAGGAACGGTGGCACGCCCGGTTCCACGCTGGCGGCGCAAAGCACCCGCGTGTCGCCGGTCGTGATCAGCGCGGACCCCTCCGCGTGCCTCAGCACGCCCGGTTCTATGGTCACGCCGCGCAGCGCATCTGCTGCCCGGCCACCAGTGCGTTCTCGTGAGTTCATGCGATCACCTCGTCACCGTTGCTGCGCCCCTGGAGTTCGATAGCACTCATTCCGTGTACTCATGCGCGGTACCGGCAGGACCCGCTCAGTTTCACAATGCTACCTGCACAGACGTTCTCGTCCCGCCCGAGCACGTCCTATCCCATGGGACATGGCGACAAGCTGGCGACACCGTTGCCTCTCCTGAATGCCCTCACGGCGTCGGCGCCAGCGATTCAAGCGCTGCTGGCCGAGGTCACAGCGGGATGCAGCGAATGCTAGACTCCGTGGGTGAGCGTCGGACACCTCGGGTACCAACGTCAACAGCATGCAGCCCGCCTCGCTCTCGCCGTGAGGCGAACGTCAGTCGATGTTCAATGGTTGAACCGTCTCTCCCTATCCACACTCCGGTAATTGTTTATACTGAACCCCCAATTCGGTGACTGATTACTTACGGGGTATCGAGCGTGTACGGCCGCGACTTCACTTCCATGCTGGATCTGTCGCCCGATGAGCTGTCTCGCTCGCTCGAGGCGGCGCTCGCCATCAAGCGCGACGGCAGCGGTCCGGTGCTCGCGGGACAGACTCTCGCGTTGCTCTTTGAGAAGCCCTCGCTCCGCACTCGTGTCTCGTTCGAGGTCGCGATGGCTCGCCTCGGTGGTCGCGCTCTCTACCTGCACGACGCCGAAGTCGGCTTGGATCGCCGCGAGCCGGCCAAAGACGTCGCCCGCGTCCTCTCGCGCATGGTGGACGGCATAGCCTCCCGTACCTTCAAGCACGACACTATGACCGCACTAGCCCACTGGGCCTCGGTGCCCGTCATCAACGCACTCAGCGACGGCGAGCACCCTTGTCAGGCGCTCGCCGACCTCTTGACGCTTCGCGAGCGCTGCGGCGCCCTCCGAGGCTTGCGGCTGACCTATGTCGGCGAAGGCAACAACGTCGCCATCTCGCTCGCCTATGCCTCCGTGCTCGCGGGAATGCACTTCACCTGCGCTTCGCCCGACACCTATGGTCTCCCTGCGGACGTAATCGAGGCCGCAGCGGGCCTTGGTGGCGGCGGCACCGTCCGCCAACTGCTCGACCCGCACGAGGCTGTCCGCGACGCGCAGGCCGTCTACACGGATGTCTGGGCCTCGATGGGCGAGGAGCACCTGCTCGCCGGTCGGCTCGAGGCCTTTGCCGCCTATCGTGTCGATGCAGCACTCATGGCGTCGGCGCCCTCGGATGCGCTGGTGATGCATGACCTCCCCGCCCACCGAGGCGAAGAGATCACCGATGACGTGATCGAGTCATCCCGCTCCGTCGTGTTCGACCAAGCTGAGAATCGCGTACACACGCAACAGGCGGTCTTGTTGCTCCTCATGGCACGCCCCGCGGCGTAAGCCCGGCGAAAGGCGCCCCATGCCAGACTTCCAAACCGCGCTCCGCGACACGCTCGCGCGTCTCAGCCTGCCAGCGGTGATTGACATCATGGTGGTGTCGCTCTCTGTCTACTGGGTGCTCCTGCTCATCCGCGGCACCACCGCCATGACCGTCCTCAGAGGCGCAGCGCTCGTCCTTGTAAGTGCCTTCCTGCTGAGTCAAGCCTTCGACTTGCGGGTGGTGAACTGGCTGCTGCGAAACTCGGTCACGGGTCTCGTCATCGGCGCCGCGGTCGTCTTCCAGAACGAGATTCGCCGCGCGCTCGAACGCCTCGGCCGTACCGGCTTCCGCCCCGCCCCACAGCGCGAGGAGCAGGTACACGCCATCGAAATCGTCGCGCGCGCGGCCGGTCGGCTGGCGCTCCAACAACGCGGCGCCCTGATTGTCTTGGAGCATGATACTGGCCTGCGCGAAGTGATCGACACCGGCATCCCGCTGGACGCCGAACTGTCCGTAGAGCTGATCGGCAGCATCTTCGCCATCAACACGCCGCTGCATGACGGTGCAGTGGTGATCCGTCTCGGCCGCGTCATCGCCGCCGGTTGCACGCTGCCCCTGTCCGACTCTGACATGCCGTCCGAGTACGGTATGCGTCACCGCGCCGCCATCGGCATTACCGAACGCACCGATGCGTTCGTCGTCGTCGTCTCCGAGGAACGAGGTGAGATCGCCCTCGCCTCTGCGGGCCACATGATGACCGGCCTCGACGAGCACCGTCTCATGCGCCAACTGCTCCGTGTATTCGCCCTCGATGCCGATGTGGCCAATCTCATGTCTTCTCCGGAGCGTGCCGCTGAACGCCGGGTGTCTTGATGGACGGCTCGCCGCGGCTCATGGCCGCGTTGCGCTTCGCGTTGAGCATGCTGGCTCCTACGCTCGTCCACGTGCGTCGTACACCGGGGCTCGCTCTGACTTCATTACTTATCGGCTGCGCCCTCTGGCTGGTGGTCACCGCCGAGGAGAACCCGACCCGCATCGACCTCGTTTCCGCTCCCATCTCTCTCGAAGCGGCGAATACCGCACCGCAACTTGCTGTTGCGAACGCATTGCCCTCCTTGCAGATCCGTGTCTCGGCCCCTATTGAGCGATGGAACGGTCTCACCGCCGATAATTTTCGCGCCTTCGTGGACTTGAATGGCCTTGAGGCGCGCCAGCATCAGGTGCCAGTACGTGTCGAGGTCGTCGGCATCACCCAAGTGCGCGTACTAGAAACAGTGCCACCGTCGGTTACGGTGAACCTCGAGGAACTGCAGACCAAGAGTGTGCGTGTCGTGCCGCGTATCGTCGGTACGCTGCCACGCGGCTACGACCTCGGTAGCACCATCCCTGACCGTAGCAGCGTGGATGTCTCCGGCCCCAAGTCCCTCGTTGGCCTCGTGAGCGAGGCAGCGGCTACGGTCAACGTGACCGGCCTCACGGTCGGCCTCGACCAGGTCGTCGCGCTCACTCCAGTCGCCGAGGGCGGTGGTGAGATCCGCGGCATAGCCGTGCGCCCAGCAACTGCGCGTGTCGCGATCGCCGTCCGCCAGGACGTACTTACAAGGACCCTGCCGCTGGAAGTCGAACTCGGTGGCCAACCCGCGCCGGGCTACCGCGTGGCTGGCGTGCGTGTGACCCCCCAATTAGTGCGTGTCGAAGGTGCTATCGATGTCCTCCAGTCCCTCGATACGCTCCGGTTGCCCCGCGTGGACGTGAGCGGCCAGCAGGCGGATCTGCGGGCGACCATCCGCATCACGCCTCCCGTGGGCATGGTCGCTACGGTGCCATCGGCGGTGGTCGAGGTGACGATCGTGGTGGTGCCCGGCTCCGTGACCCTGAACATCGCTCCCGAGGTCGTGAATCTGCGCGCGGGGCTCACCGCGCGGGTCTCATCTGGCAGCGTCGCTGTGTTCATCGAAGGGCCAATACCCCGCCTGAACGCGCTCCCCGCTGGCGTGGTGCGGGCCACGGTCAATGGCTCGAATCTCAATCCTGGCGTCACCGAAGTGCGTGTAGCGGTGACGCTGCCTGACGGTGTGACCCTACGGGAAGTGCAGCCCGCCACTGTCTCCGTTATCGTATCTAGATCATGACGCTTGATGACACGCCCGAAGCAGTAGAGCTCGCGCCGCTGGTCGCCATTGTTGGCCGCCCGAACGTCGGGAAGTCCGCGCTGTTCAACCGCATCACCCGTACCCGCCGCGCGCTGGTCGAGGAAGTCGCCGGCACCACCCGCGACCGCCTCTATGGCTACACCGAGTGGCGTGGCCGCTATATCCGTGTGGTGGACACCGGCGGCGTCGAGGGCCCCGAAGTTGACCCGTTCTCGGCTCTCATCCGTGAGCAAGTGCTCTATGCAATTACCGAGGCCGATGTCGTGCTCTTCGTCGTCGACGCCGCCGAGGGCGTCACCGCGGCTGACGAGGCTATCGTCGATCTGCTCCGCCGCTCTACGCGTCCCGTACTGCTCGTCGCCAACAAGGCAGACCGCCGTGGTGCCTTCCGCAACGAGGTTGATATGTACTCGCTCGGCCTCGGTGAACCGGTCTCTATCTCTGCCTACCACGGCCAAGGCATCGGCGATCTCCTGGATGACATCCTCAACATCATCCCGCCGGTCGCGCCGCCGGAAATCGAGGAGCGCCTGCGCATTGCCGTCGTTGGCCGCCCGAACGTGGGGAAATCCTCGCTTGTCAACGCGATTCTCGGCCAGTCGCGCACCATCGTCTCCGACGTGCCGGGCACCACCCGAGACGCCATCGACACTCCATTCGATTTCGAAGGCAACCCCATGCTATTGGTGGACACCGCCGGCATCCGCCGCGCCGGCAAGATCGAGCGTGGTGTGGAGCGGCACTCCGTCCAGCAGGCAGAGCACGCCATCTCTCGCGCGGACGTGGTCTTCTTGGTCATCGATCAAGGCGAGGCGACCGTCGCTCAGGACACCCACATTGCCGGTACGGTCACCGATGCAGGCAAAGGCCTGATCCTCGTCGTCAACAAATGGGATTTGGCGGAAAACCGTGCCGATCGGTACGGCTTCGCGAGGCGGCTCGACCCTCACTACCAGTTTGTCTCGTGGGCGCCCGTCCAGTTCACCTCCGCACTGATGGGCGAAGGCATCCCCGATCTACTGGAACTCGCGGTGCACATCGATCAGGTCCGCCGCCGCCGTGTCCAAACCTCGGAACTCAATACCGTCATCCAGCGCGCGGTCTCCGATCACGGCCCCTCCGCCGTGCGCGGCAAGCGCCTGAAGGTCATGTATGTCACACAGGCGGAAATCGCCCCGCCGACCTTCGTCTTCTTTGTGAACGACCCGGAACTGCTCCATTTCTCGTATCGTCGATACTTGGAGAACCGCATCCGTGCCGCATTCGGCTTCGAGGGGACGGCGATTCGCATGCATTTCCGTAAGCGGTCAGAAGATCGAGAACTCGCGGAACGCGGGGAACGGTCAGCGTGATTACGCTGGCTGTGCTGGCGGTCGGCTATTTGCTCGGCTCGCTCCAGCCCGGCCTGCTCGTCGGCCGCCTTGCACGCGGCATCGATATTCGCGAGTACGGCTCTGGCAAGACTGGCTTTACCAACACACTCCGTACCGTGGGTCTTCCCGCGGCGATCTTTGTCGTCGCGGTCGATATCGGTAAGGGCATCGCCCCAGTCCTCATCGGTCGCTTGCTCTTCGACGATCCGTGGGCCGCGACCTTCGGCGGTCTTGGTGCTGTCCTCGGTCACACTTGGCCTGTCTTTGCCGGCTTCCGGGGAGGCCGCGGCGTGGCAACCTCGTTCGGCGCGTTCTTCGCGATAGCCCCGCTCGCGGCCCTCATTGCAATGGGCTCTGGTCTGGTATTCCTCACGATTACGCGCTACGTCTCCGTGATGTCGATGGTCGGCGTTCCTCTCGGTCTGGTCGCGATGATCGCGTCCGTCTACGCCGGCTGGCTTGAGCCGCAGTACCTCATCTTCGGCGTCGCCGTCACCGCGTCAGTTGAGTTCAACCATCTCGCGAATCTCAAGCGGTTGCTGGCCGGCACGGAGCCGAAACTTGGGCAGGGCGGTACTCCTCGCGCCCCACACAGCGCGTGACCTTCCGCCAAGCGGCCGTGGTCGGCTCGACCGCCTGGGGCACTACCCTCGCGGTGCTCCTCGCCCGCAACGGTCTCCCCGTCACCCTGCTCGCCCGCACGCCCGAGGAGGCGGCCCGCCTCGAGGCCGCCCGTGAGCATGTCATTCGTCTCCCCGGCGCTATCTTTCCCGAGTCGATGCATGTGACCGCCGATACCGCTGCGTTGCGCGAGGCTGACCTTGTCTGCCTCGCGCCGCCCGCCCAGACCATGCGCACAAACGTGCAGGCGGTCGCCTCGTACGTCCCAGCCGACAGCACCGTTCTGAGCGCCAGCAAAGGCATCGAGATCGCCACCGGCTTTCGTATGTCCGAAATCCTTGCGGACGCACTCCCCGGCCGCCCGACCGCGACCCTCTCCGGACCCAATCTGTCCCGCGAGGTCGCCGCTGGCCTCCCCGGCACCACCGTCATAGCCTCTGCCAATGCCGATCTCGACGCGCTTCGCAGCGCGTTCCACAGCAGCGCCTTCCGCGTCTATACCAGCGATGACATCGTCGGCGTCGAACTTGGCGGCTCCTTGAAGAACATCTTCGCCATCACTGGTGGCCTCGTGGACGCTCTCGGCTACGGCGACAACGCGAAGGCCGCCGTGCTCACCCGGGGTCTGGCTGAGATGAGCCGCCTCGGTGTCGCCGCCGGTGCCGACCCGCTCACTTTCCAAGGCCTCGCGGGCATCGGCGACCTCATCGCCACGGCCTACAGCATCCTCTCCCGCAACCGCCGCCTCGGTGAACTTCTCGGGCGCGGCTACACACTCGATGCCGCCCTCGCCGAGATCGGTGAGACCGCGGAGGGTGCTGCCACGACCCCTGCCGCACTCGGCCTCGCTCGCAGCCTCGGCGTTGAACTACCCATCACTGAAGGCCTGCACGGCATCATGTATGAGAGCATCGCCCCTCAGGTCGTCGTCGAGGCGCTCTTACACCGCGACCCCAAGCCCGAGCGCCATCCCCTGCCGACTACCCGCCGCCCGCCGTAGGCCCTTAGGGCAGCCCCGCGTTACACTCGTTTCATGCCCCATTCCGACGACATCAACAGTGGCGGCGGCGCAGGGGGATTCGACGATCTCGGGGAGTCCGATCGCAACATCGTGGACGATGAAGGCATCGAGGACGAAGGCTCCACACTGACTCCCGCTGAGGTCATCGACGCCATCGTCGATGAGAGCCAGTCAGTCCCCTACAACGACCTGCCCGCTCTTTCCAGCGCTGATAACGAGACGGCAACCGCGTTGCTCGCCATGTGGCCCCGCGTCAGCGCCCCCCGTCGACGTGAGGTGCTCGCCTCGTTCCAGCGCCTTGCCGACGAGGATTCGACCCTCGATTTCGACCGCGCCCACCTGACTGCGCTTTACGACCCGGACGCCGCCACCCGGATCCTCGCTATCCGCGGCCTCTGGGAGCAGGAGCGCGAAGACGTCATGCAGCTCCTTACCGGCGTGTTGCGAGGTGATGCCGAATCCAACGTCCGCGCCGAAGCTGCTGGCGCGCTCGGCCAGTTCGTCCTCTCCATGGAGTTCGGCCTGCTGACCGAGGACGCCGCCGAGCATCTGTCCGAGTCCCTCCGCAACGCCCTCGACGATTCTACCGAGGAGGACGAGGTTCGCGCCCGTGCCTTGGAGGCACTCGGCGCCTCCTCAGAGGAATGGGTCGCCGAGATGATCGCCGAGCACTACGAGTCGGGCACCTCGCGGCTCCGCCTCGCCACTATCCGTGCGATGGGCCGTAACGCCTCCGATGACTGGCTCCCCATCCTCATCCACAACTTCGATGACGATGACGCAGAAACCCGCGCCGCCGCTGCTACCTCAGCAGGGCAGCTACTGCTGGACAGTGCTGTCGAGCCACTCGCCTTGCTCGTCGATGACACCGATGAGGAAGTGCAGGTGGCCGCCATCCGCGCCCTCGGTGAGATCGCCGGCGAGGCAGCGGAGGCCGTCCTAGTCGGCCTGCTGGGCCGCGAGGAACACCTCGCCGAGGCTGCCCGCCACGCCCTCGCTGAAGCACGCCTCTTGGCGCTCGATCCGGGCGAAGACGCAGAACGTGAGTGATTCTGATCAAAAAGACATAACTATGCCTCTGTTGGCGGAGGCGGCCGCGCCGAACCTGCGCGGCTCGCGGTCGCGTGGCCGGTCAATCAACGCTGCTGTCAGCGGCAAAGTCATCCGTCACGCCATGTCCGCCGGCGGAGTCGTCTACCGCAAGCGAGACGGTCATACCGAGGTCGTCCTCGTGGCCCGTCCGGCGCACGGACTCTGGGCGCTGCCCAAGGGGACGCCCGAGGCAGGAGAGAGCGTCCAACAGACCGCGCTCCGCGAAGTCACCGAGGAGACCGGTCTGCTGGTGGAGATTGAAACCGAGATCGGCGCGATCCGTTACCGCTACGGCATCCACTCAGAGAACATCCTCGTACAAAAAGTCGTCCATCACTTCCTGATGCGCCCCATTGGCGGCGATATCGCCGATCACGACCACGAGTATGATGTCGTTGATTGGGTCGATATCCACGAGGCCGCAGGTCGCCTGTCCTACGCGAACGAGCGTAATATAGTGGAAAAGGCAGCCGAACTACTTGTCCGGCGCAGAGGACTCGCCGATCTCCGGGAGGCTGGTGCGTGACTTCGACTGCCCCGCGTGTCATCGCCACCGGTCAACTCGTCCGCCTGCGCGAGAAGATCAGCGAAGATGCCGAGCGCGACTATGAGTGGCGCAAAGACCCCGAACTCGCTGAGTATGACGCAGCCCGCCCCATGACCATGCCGTTCAAGAACTTCTTCGCCACCCTCACCGACGACCTGAACTATCCGTCATCTTACCGACGCACCTTCGGCATCGAGGACGCGGCCACCGGCAAGCACATCGGCAACGTCATGTACTACGGCTACGACTCCATGCTCGGCGAGGCGGAACTGGGTATCACGATTGGTGATCGCGACTACTGGTCAAAAGGCTTCGGTACAGACACCTGCCGCGTCATGCTCCGCTACCTGTTCACTGAGAAAGATATCCGGCGGGTGTATCTGCATACACTCTCGTGGAACTACCGCGCGCAGACTGCCTTCGCCCGCGCTGGCTTCCAGCGCACCCGCCACGTCCGCCGTGATGGCTATGACTTCGAGCAGATGGAAGTCCGCCGTGAGTCATGGGACGGCGCGGACGCCCCAGCCTCCTGAACGCGCTGTCTCATCCTGTCCGCCAACACACCTGCACAATTGCTCCCCATTAGGGGCCGTGCTACAACCATTTCCGGCAGCCGGACTTGGGACGCCTGATGAGGGGGCAGCCCCGTGATTCCTGAGCAGTTTGGGCGTGTAGGCGTGTTGCTCGCCTTCGCGTTGCTGTTCCCTGCGCTCCCGCTCGCTGCGTCCTACGCTTTCTACAAACTTAGGATCCGGCCCGAAAACCACGACCCCATCAAGGACGCGACATATGAGTGCGGTGTCGAGAGCGAAGGCACGTCATGGGGCCAGTTCAATGCCCGCTACTACCTCTTCGCCCTCGGCTTCGTCATCTTCGATGTGGAAGTGGTCTTCCTCTACCCGTGGGCCGTCGTCCACGCCGAACTCGCCTGGCAGGCTATCCTGAAGGCCTCACTGTTCATCGGTATTCTCGCCTTTGGCCTCGCCTACGCTTGGCGGCGCGGTGCGCTGGAGTGGCGCTAACTGTGCCGCGCGGGCCACGCCAACTCGATGGCCACGAGGTCGCCCGTCTCCTCAGCGCTGCCGTGCCCGGTGCTGTCACCGTCGCGACGGACGAGTGGGTCGAAATCCAACCCGGTCGCGTCGTCGATGTCATGCGCTGGCTTCACGACGATGCCGAGATGGACGCCGCCCAGTTGAGCAACCTCTGTGGCGTCGACCGCTACGACCATTTCGAGATCGTCTACCACCTCCAGTCGCTCGACCAGAACCACCAGATCGTGGTGAAGGCGCGCCTGACCGACCACGAGGCTGCCTCGGTGCAGTCCTGCTTTCCGGTCTACACTGGCGCACTCCTGCAGGAGCGCGAGGTCTACGACCTGATGGGTATCCACTTCGACGGTCACCCCGATCTGCGCCGGATGTTCCTCTGGGAGGGCTACCCCGCTTTCCCGCTCCGCAAGGACTTCCTCCAGATCGTGGATCATCACCCTGGTCTTCCGCACTTCCCCTTCGAGACAGGGAAGCAGGAACGATGACCACCGCCAACGAACCGTACGTCCTCAACATCGGGCCGCAGCACCCCTCCACGCACGGCGTGTTTCGCCTGCGTGTTGTCATGGACGGCGAGCGCATACAAGACATCGATATGGTGATCGGCTACCTCCATCGCTCGATGGAGAAACTCGCCGAGGAGCGCACCTACACCCAGAACATCCCGTTCACCGACCGCACCGACTACCTCGCGGCCATGTCCAACAACCTCGGCTACTGCCTCGCCGCCGAGCGCCTCGCTGGCGTCGAGGTGCCCGAGCGCGCCTCCTACTTGCGCGTGATCTTCGCCGAATTGCAGCGCATAGCCAGCCACTCGATGGGTAACGGCACCTTCATCAACGACGCCGGTGCTTGGTCGACCCCGCTCATGTATATGTTCCGTGAGCGCGAGAAGATCCTCGACCTCTTTGAGATGACGTGCGGTGCCCGTCTGACGACGAACTACATGCGTATCGGCGGCGTCGCGTTCGACCCGCCCAATGAGTTCTACCCTGCGGTGAACGCGCTCATCGACGAACTTCCGGATCGCATCGATGAGTACACCGAACTCCTTGTCGATAACGAGATCCTGCTCGCCCGCACCCGCAACGTCGGAGTGCTCTCCGCTGCCGATGCTATCAACGGCTCGATCACCGGCCCCATGCTTCGCGCCTCTGGCGTCCCATGGGATCTCCGTAAGGCCGAGCCGTACTGCTCCTACGACCGCTTCGACTTCGATATCCCGGTCGGTCACGTCGGCGACTGCTACGACCGCTTCATGGTGCGCCTCGAAGAGATGCGCCAGTCTGTGCGCATCATCCGGCAGGCGCTCGAGGACCTCCCCTCCGGCCCGCACAAGACCGAAATCCCGCTTGCCCTCCGCCCCGAACCGGGCGAAGCCTACGCCCGCGTCGAAGGTCCCCGAGGCGAACTGGGCTTCTACGTGGTCTCGGACGGTGGCCCCGCTCCGTACCGCTTCCACATCCGCGCTCCCTCACTGATCAACCTTTCCCTGCTCCGGCAGATGGCAGTCGGTGCCTCGTTGCCGGACGCCATCGTGACGCTCGGTTCGACCGATATTGTCGTCGGGGAGATCGACCGATGAGCGCGGCCCTTGACCCGATCCGCGTACGTGTGCGCGTGACGTCACCTCGACTAGCCGTGACGCTCGGTATCGTGCTCGTGCTCTTCGGTGCGGCCAGCATCGGCATCGCCTACGTCGTGGTCAGCGGCATGCTCGATGGCCACTGGTACGACTTCCGTGACCTCGGTCTGGGCATGGCGCACCTGCGCGAGTGGCTGAACGAGGTGAACGCGGGCCAGCCCGCCGCCCTGAGCGCCTTCCTAGGCGACCAATGGATCTCGTACATCACCGGCGCGCTCCTCGGCGCTACCGGCATCCTGACTTTCTTCGGTCTCTTGCTGCTAATCCTCGTCTGGGTGGAACGTCGCCTCATCGGCCGCATCCAAGTGCGCAAGGGCCCCAATCGCGTCGGCCCCTTCGGCCTGCTCCAGCCGGTCGCCGACGCTCTCAAACTCATTCAGAAAGAAGTGCTCATTCCCATCGGGGCTGACCGCTTCATGTTCTATCTGCCGCCGGTACTGGTGTTCATCCCCGGCCTGCTCGTCTGGGCGGTCGTTCCGTGGGCGCCGAACATGAACTACCTCGATACCAACGTCGGGGTGATTTATCTCATCGCCATCTCGTCGACCGCCACACTCGCCATTTTCATGGCTGGATGGGCATCGAATAACCACTACGCACTGCTCGGCGCGATGCGAACCGTGGCGATGATGATCTCCTACGAGATTCCCCTGAGCCTCGCGCTGTTGATGGTCGTGCTGATGACTGGCTCGATGCAGCTCTCCACCATCGTGCAGTGGCAGGTCGACCACCACGTTTGGCTCGGCATGTTGATGCCATTGGCCTTGTTCACCTTTTTCTTCTCATCCACCGCCGAATTGAACCGCACCCCCAACGACATCGCCGAGGCCGAATCCGAGATTGTCGCGGGCTTCCACACCGAGTATTCCGGAATGAAGTTCGGTCTCTTCTATGCGGTCGAACTCGGCAACGCGGTTGCGGTCGGCGCATTCGTCGCCGCGTTTTTCCTCGGCGGCTGGTCGCTCTTCGGTCTGGAGACGTGGATTCCGCCCTACCTGATCTTTGCTGCAAAGGCCTTCGGTGGTTATTTTGTGCTCGTCTGGCTTCGGGGCACACTCCCCCGCTTCCGCCTCGACCAATTGATGTCCTTCGCCTGGAAGTACCTCATTCCCATCTCATTGCTCCAGGTGCTGCTGGTCGCCATCGAGGTAACCGCGATGCGGTACATGCACTTCCCCGACTTCGTCGAACTCTCGCTGGTCGGCGCGGCGAACCTTGCGTTCACCATCTTCATAGTGCGCGCTTGGGCGACATTCCTCGGCTACCGGCCCGAGCGTGAACAGGTACTGAAGCCCACGATGGCGAAGCAGATGGGTGGTCTCCGCGCCGCCGAAGAGATGCGGACGCGGTAAATGGATTCCATCGGCGTCATCATTGGTTTTTACGCGCTCGCTGGTTTGACAGTCGGCGCGGCGTTGCTCGTCTTCCTCGTCCGCAATCTGCTGCATGCGGTGCTGGCGCTCGTCCTCGCCTTCCTCGGTATGTCCGGTCTCTTCATCACGCTGTCCGCCGACTTCATCGCGATGGCACAGATCCTTATTTACGCCGGTGCGATCCCGGTACTGTTAGTGTTCGCCGTCATGCTCACACCGCACGCCTCGCGCGACAACGCGAACTCCCTCTTCGCGCCCGGCGGTCTGCTCATTGGCCTCGGCTTCGCCGCCCTCTTCGTTTTTGTCGCGATGGCTACCGTGTGGCCCGTGCTCGATGTCGAGACGCTGCACGTGCAGTCGTTTGCGGGCACTGTCCGCACCATCGGCGCCGCGCTGCTCGGCGACTACCTACTCGCGTTCGAACTTGCCTCCGTGCTGCTGCTCGCCGCCTTCGTCGGCGCGGTCGCACTCGTGCGAGAGGACGAAGCCTAATGCCGTCCAGCGCACAGGATCTTGCGCTCACGCTGCCGCACTATCTGGTCGTCTCGGGCATGATCTTCGGCATCGGTATTGCCGTCGCGCTCTCCAAGCGCAACGCGATCGCTGTGCTGATGGGAATCGAGTTGATGCTGAATGCGGTGAACCTTGCGTTCCTCGCCTTCTCACGCTTTGGCTCGTCCTTCGGCATCGCGAGCGAGGGCAATCCGGCTGCTCCGCTCGCGGGCCATGTCTTCGTCGTGTTCATCCTTACGGTTGCTGCCGCCGAGGCCGCCGTCGCGCTCGCGATGGCTGTTCTCGTCTACCGCCGCCGCGAGACGGTCGACCTCGACCGCATCAACCTGATGCGCTGGTAGGCGAGGGAGACGCAGATGTGGGTGAAGTTCATGGAAGTCCCAGACGGCTACGCCGCCTCGATCTGGAAGGAGTTGTTCTCCACCGAAGC
>CAMDNW010000012.1 GCA_945903275.1 Thermoflexus hugenholtzii JAD2 | reverse complement strand
CCGCAACATCGGATTTCTTGTGTAGAGCCGCCGAAACCTCAGATCGCCGCGCGCGTCAGACGGGCTCAGGCCAGCGCAGCACCTCGGCGGCGGTGCGCCCGAGGATCCAGTCTTTGTCGTCGGCCGTCAGGAACGGCAGCCCCTCCTGCCAGAGCCGCACACACTCTGCGTAGGTGTTCTTCGTCAGCTGGGTGATGTCGGCTTCCCACATCAGCCGCTGCGCGCCGAAGGCGTCGTACAGGCGACGCAGGTACGGATGCACATCGGTGAATGGGTACGCCTCGCACGACTGGTTGGGCCCGTTCCCGACCTTCACCGTGACCTGCGGGTACCGCGCGAGCTCGACAAGGTCGTCGATCGCGGCGAACGATTCGGCGACCGTGTGCGTGCCGCCGAGCACCGCCGAGAGGTGGTCGACAATCAGGTTCAGGTTCGGGTGCCGCGCCGCGATCGGCGCGAGCTTCGCGACGTGCTGCGAGGTGAGCAGCATCAGCGGGATGCCGAGGCGTTCGCACGCCGTCCAGTACCACTCGAGTGCCGGGTCAGCGAACGCGTCGACGGCGATCGTCGGGGTCGTGTTCCAGCGGCCGCTCATGCGGATGCCGAGCATGTGCGGCGTCTCGAGCCAGTGCTCGAGCCGCTCCGGGCTCGTGGGGTCGTACGGGTCGAGGCGTCCGAACACCGCGAAGCGGCCGGGGTAGCGCTCGGCCGCCGCCAGCGCATGCGCGTTGTTGTGCTCCTCGCCCGCCCACACGGGCGGGACGATCACGGCACGGTCGACGCCGACCGCCTCCATCGCACCCAGCATCTCCTCGGCGGTGAAGCTGCGGGCGTGCTTCGCCGGCGGCGCACCTCGGCCCTCGTGCGGCCACGGCCGAGCCGGCGTCTCTGCCGCGTACATGTGGACCTGGGCATCGGTTACGAGCATGTGCGCGCCGCCATCGCGGATCCGGTCGTGCGATGGGCGGAGTCTAGCAGTCCGCACGCCAGCTCAGGACGCGGCCGGGGCTTTGCAGAGGCAGCCAATTCGCTGCGCACCGTTTGCGATGCGCAATACCGCTCTCAAGCAGTATGGCGACCGCGAGCGCCTTCCACTTAGTGGCCCGTTACTCAAGGATGAAACATGAAAGTTGTAGGTGCGATGAATAGTAAGATCATCACGAGTTTTATAGTCAGCCTCGCTCTTCGGACGTGGCACCGAACGAGTTGGGCCCTATTATTTAATCAAACGTTGGCTATCGAGCATGAAAGTTACAATCACAGATGCGTCGGCTCGCGGCAGTTATCGTCTTGTTATTCGCGACTGCGCTTACAAGCCTGTTTCTGTCTCCCGTCACCCCGGCGGAAGCTGTGGATGCCGCTCCTAGCGTGACCTCGATCTTGCCCAACAATGGGCCAAGCACTAGTCGAACTCATATCACGATCACGGGCACCGGATTCTCAAGTACACCGACGGTAGTGATCGGTGGCGCTGCAGCGACAAACGTCCAACGTGTGAATGCCACAACGCTCACCGCCATTACGATTGCGAACACCGCAGGCGTTAAGAACGTCGTAGTTACCAACCCAGATGGCCAGGTCGGAACTGGCGCAGGACTGTTCACAGTCACCGCCGTCAGAGCTTCGGGAGGTACGTGGTCGCGAGTTGAGAGATTCGTGGCCGGTGCTGCGGTTAAGGCCGTCGCTATCAGTCAAGCAAACAACGCTACGACGCCGATCATTACCGTGGCGGCATCGGGTGTACCCGGACAAGCAGGCCTGATTCACCGATCACTTGATCGCGGTCTGACTTGGACAAACCTGAATGGACCGATTGCACCGGACGGCCAAGGAGACGATCAACATAGCGGGTGGTGGGCAGAACTCGTCGCGAGCGCGGATGGACAGAAGCTGTTTCTTCGGGAATCAGTGACTCATCAGTGCTGTTCCGTTGGCTCGATCTGGGTGTCTTCTGACGGCGGCACGACCTGGAGTCGGGCAAACGCGGGATTCGCGAACAACCGACTGCTCTACAGCGACATCGCCATGAGCGCTGACGGGACCAAGCTATGGGCTGCCGTTGGCCATCCCTCAAGAGACGGCGGCAAGGGCATCTATTACTCAGCTAACGGCGGCACGACTTGGTCTAAGTTGCCGAATGCCCGTTTCCCTGGCGCGGCTGCAAATGATCAAAGATACGACAGCGTTTCAGTTTCGAGCGATGGCCAGAAGATCGCAGTCTCGGCTTGGGATAATTCGCGGTGGTACTCCCTCGATGGTGGCACAACCTTCACTGCCTGGGAGGGCAGAGCGTTCGAAGTGTCGGTAGACGGCGAATACGCGTACGGCAGGCCTACATTCTCAGCGGGGTCAAGCTCATTTCCGACTGCAATCACCAATGTCTTCGCTTGTGACAGGGACTGCAACGCAAGCATCGACACGACTAGGATCGCCACGGCGCCGGGAGGAAAGATCCTTGCGACCCCCGAATTCGGTGGGGTAGCGCGAGCTCGATTTTCATATAACGGTGGCTACAGTTGGGTAACTACTTCCCTCACTACAGCGGATATTGGCTGCTCGAGCGGTCAAGCCGCCGGAGAAGTTGCCCTGTCTAGTGACGGTACGTTAGGGGCGCTTAGTCACCCGGGTTGCGGTTTGGTTTTGGGAGTATTCGAAGGACTGCCTCCGCCTACGTTGATAGACCTCCAGTCCATTACGGGAGAGTTCGGTACGGCCATCGGGGCGGGCACGCGTGCTGGATGGAATGGCGGCGGCCGGCTCATTGAGATCACCGGGAAAGACTTCCAAAACGGAGCAAGAGTCAGTTTCGGGCGATCGCATAACAACCCGAACCAAGTGATCACGTTCGGGACTAACGCGGTTTTCATCAACTCGACCAAGCTTCGTGTTACGACACCGGCCGTTGATTACACGGCTTTTGTATCGGTGTATGTCACGAACCCGGACGGGGAAACCTCAACTTACGGCTTTGGGCGCAGCATCTCCGAAATAGGATTGTGCAATCCGCAGGCCGGGGTGGCGTATTGCTTCCAGTATTCAGATGCGGGGATGCTGCCGGGTACTCTTGTGCTCACTCCCAATAGTGGGCTTCCCGCTGGCGGTACCGTTGTTGACGTCGCAATCACAACCGGAGGAATGGGACCTGGGGGCGACGATGGAACTGCGTTCGATTGGAACCAGGGGATCACCTTCGACGGCACTCTCGGCACCAATGGCGCGCAACGATGCGGCCAGCCTTGTGGCTGGCGCATCACGACTCCTCCCCATGCAGAGGGGCCTGTAGACGTTGCTGTCCGTTTCAACCTTGCGGGAGAAGTAATTAGCAAGACCACAGTCGGGGCATTTACCTATGCGAGTCTCGGAGCAATTACCGCGGTGACTCCCGGCAATGGCGGGACTGCGGGTGGCCGTCAAGTTGAAATTCGGGGCGCCGGATTTGTGACCGGCGCTACAGTCCGCTTTGGCACCGTGCTCGCCACAAATGTGAACGTTTTGAACAGTACGACGCTCACCGCAACAGCCCCGGCCAACGCGGCAGGGACAGTTGGTATCTCCGTGGCTAACGTCGCTGGCAGTTGGGGAGTCGGCAGCAACCTGTTCACGTATGTCGCTTCGCCCACCGTCACTTCAGTTGCAGCAAATTCAGGACGCGTTATTGGAGGCGCCGCAGTCACCATTACTGGGACTGGCTTCTCTGCTGGCGCATCAGTCACGTTCGGAGGAGTGACTGCGACAGGTGTCGCCATTGTGAATGCCACCACGATAACGGCGACGACTCCTGCCCGTGAGGCCGGGCTCGTCGACGTCGTTGTCACGAATACTGACGCTAGCGGATCCGGGACTGGAACCGGTGTATTCACGTACATCAGTGGTCCGAGGGTGATCTCCCTCAATGTGATCAGTGGGGGGAGGGCTGGCGGCAACCCCGTCATCATCACCGGGACTGATTTCAGTGCTAATCCCACGGTGCGAGTAGGTCTCAGAGACGCCACCAACGTCGTCCGCTTGAGTGCCACGCGCATCAGCATCAGAATGCCAGTCGGCATTACTGGACTCGCTACGGTTTTCGTGACCAATACAGATAATCAGGTAGGGAGTGGCCGCAATCTGTACCGCTACTACGATCTGAACACGCGGGCCAACCGACAACGCGAATCCACCATCACGATTCTCGATCCGCAAGAGGCCATACATTCCAATGCCGCCCCCACGACGCTCGAGACCACGACCGCCAGCAGGCAGCGGAACGGGCAGGAGGACCGGTCGGCCACGGTCAGAGTCACGGTGCCGATCGGAGCGATCCCCACTGCCGACAGAATCGTCGTCGAACCGGTCGCATCGCTTGCAGAGGTGGCTCTGACTGCTCCTACATCCATTGGCACGCTGCTGACTGCAGTGTCAGCACAGGCTCTCGACACAGACGGCAACGAGGTCACCACAAACTTCAACTCGGCCGTCTCCATTGTGGTGACGGTGCCCGCTAACTCGGTGCCGACGGGTGCGACGCCCACTAACATGAGCATGAAGTTCTGGTCGGGAACGGAATGGTCGACCGTCTCTTCAACTAGCGTGTTGGAAGCTGACGGCTCGATGACCGTCACCGCGTTGGCCTCTCACTTCACCTTGTTCGCAGCGACCTACATTGCCCCCGCTGCCGCTGCCGCTGTTACAAACTGCTGCTCGAGCCTCGTGACGCCCACGGTCTATACGGTGACGCTGGATGGGTTGCGTGTGGTCCACACGCTTGCCCCGAGCAGCGCTGCGATCAATGCCAGCGACAGCACCGTCGTGACCGGCAATGTCGTGAACACCACGACCAAGGGCGGCGAAGAATACGGCTCGACCGGCAGGATCACCGTCCCGGCAGGAGCAGTCCCCGGGGGCGCATCGGTCGTGCTGCAATCAGTGGATTCGCTGCGTGAGCTTAGCTCTGCAGCCCCGCTCCCCAGTGGACGGATCTTCGCTGCCGCCTCCGCGCAGGTACTGAACGCCTCGCAGCAGCCGATCACCGACAACTTCATCAAACCCGCGACGATCGCGATCACGCTGCCGGCAGCGGCGGTGTCAGGCATCGCTGTAGCAGACCTGCAGCTGCGCTACTGGTCGGGCACGGAGTGGGTCGTGGTGCCGAGCAAGGTACAGGCGCACGCGGACGGCTCGGTGACGGTGAGTGCGGAGGTCCTGCACTTCACGCTGTTCGCTGTGACTGTGCCGACCGCACCTGCGACCACCGGGACGTTCATCACTGCACCAAGCTTCGGCGCCGGTTACCTCACACTGGTCGTGTTCAACGGCGGCAGCGTGGACCAGCTCGAAGCGGCGGTGCGCCAGGCCGGCGCCTCTGGTGCATGGGTACAGGATGCCAACGGAACGTTCTCCGTACTCATCCCCGGTGGTCCGGCTACCTTACGGGACGCCTTCGTGCGCAGCTTCCCAAAGGAATTCGCACCAATGACTCCCGTCCTGCTCGTACGCAGCACGCCCTAGCCACACACACCCAGCACCCCGGAGCCATTTGTTGCTCCGGGGTGCCAATATCGCAGACGAGCACGTCGGGCACGCACTACCCAACCGCCGGCCACGCCCAGACAGACGTGGCCAGTGCAATAAACACCCCTGTGCAAGAGCAGATAACTAAACAAAAACCTGATTCCCGATCCCCAGTATTCACAACCAAAATGTAGCAACCGATGTAGCAACGCGGCACGAATTGGCACGAAGTGGCGCGAACCACTGCGGACGCAAACCCTTATGGGTAAAGGATTTGCGAATGCCAGTGAACGGATATGGACTGACCGGAGGCGACTGAAAATCGCGGTGTCGCCAGTTCAAGTCTGGCTCTCGGCACCACTTCACCCTCCTTTCCGTAGATCCCCAAGACTCGCGCGACCGCTCTCCGCGTAGTACGTTCCCTCCCGAGCCATGCACGGTAGGATGGGCGTCGAGATGCCACTGATTGTCGTCACCGGAAGTGGGCGTGGAGTCGGGGCGAGCACCGTTGCCGTCGGGCTCGCGCACCGCCTCGCCTACGCTGGCCACACCGTCCGCCTCGCTCGCCTCGCAGGCGACGACCGCGCCGATGCCGACGCGCACGCCTTCACCGCCCTCACCTTCGCCGAGGCCGATTCCGCCCCCATTACTGAGTCCGCCCTCGCCGCCCTCCGTGACGGCCCCGCAGTTGCCGTCGTTGAGGCTCCTCCCGGTGCAGACATCGGTCGCCTCTCCGGCCTTGGTGCGCGCGTCCTCGTGGTCGCCACGATCGGCAGTGGCCCCAGCCTCATCCTGAACCACCAGCGCCACCCCGGCCCGCGCGCCATCGCCGAGGATCGTCTCCTCGCCGCCCCCACCGTGCGCGACCTCACCGCCGCCAGCCGAGCCCGTGTCCTTACCCGCTCCATCGCCGGCGACGATGCCATCTGTGAGCACGTGGTCATCGGCGCGATCTCGCATGACTCGGACGTGCCCTACTTCAACCGCTTCCCCCGCAAGGCCGTCGTCACACGCGCCGAGCGCGTCGACATCGCCCTCGCGGCCCTCCGCACCAACACCGAATGCCTCATCCTCACCGGCGGTGCCGACCCCAGCCCCTACCTCCTCGATCGCGTCGCCGCCGGCCGTGATACCACGCTACTCGTCGCCCCCGAAGGCACCGTCGAGACCGTCCGCGACATCGAAGGTGCCTTTGGCCGCTCCATCTTCAGCGGCCAGACCAAGGCTGAGCGCGCTGGCACACTCGTCGCCCAAGCCCTCGACGATGCCGCCCTCGCCGCGCTGTTAGGCAGCCCCTAGGCTCAACCGCAACAGCCCGCTGTCCATCCGGATATGCTGCTTACATGTCCTTTCTCACAGGTAGCCTGCGGCTCGCCCGCATCTACGGCGTCGATATCCGCGCCCATTGGTCGTGGGCCGCAGTCTTCGGATTGCTGGTCTGGACGATCGCAGATGGTGGCTACTTTCAGCAGTACACAGAGTGGCCGCTCGTGCAGCGCTGGGTGCTTGCCACGCTTACCGTCATCCTCTTCTTCGTCGCGGTCGTCGCCCATGAACTCGCCCACGCGCTCGTCGCCATCCGCCACGGCCTGCCCGTGCCCGCAATCACGCTCTTCGCCTTTGGTGGAGCAGCGATCCTCTCCGCCGAGTTGCGCTCAGCTAGCGCCGAGTTCCGAGTCGCCATCGTTGGGCCGCTGACCTCCGCGCTGCTCGGCGGCCTGGCTGCGGTGCTCTGGTACTTCCTGCAGGGCACCCCAGCCGGAACCATGTCCGGCTACCTCGCCGTCTCGAACCTTGTACTGGCCGCTTTCAACATGCTGCCAGGCTTCCCGCTCGACGGCGGACGGGTACTCCGCGCCGCCGTCTGGGCCACCACCGGGAACGTTCTGCGCGCTACGCGCGTCGCTGGGCAGAGCGGCTCCGTCGTCGCGTGGGGATTAATGCTCGGTGGTCTCGCTGGGTTCTACTGGTTCGAGCACGCGCCGGGTATCTGGTACCTCGTGATCGGTTTCTATCTGCGCGGCACCTCGCGGCGCTCGTACCGGGAGCTGATGTCCGAACTCATGCTGCGCGACATCCCCACCAGCGAACTGATGGCTCCGCCCCCCAACCCCATCCCCGCCGCAGTCAGCGTGAAAGAACTCATCGACTCCCGCACCGCCGACCGCAACGAACGCGCCTTCCTCGTCCAGCGCCACGAGACTATCGTCGGCCTGCTGACGCTCTCTGATATCGTCCGCCTGCCGCGCCTCCGCTGGGGCGACACCACGGTTGGCGCGATCATGGTGCCGGTGGATCGCGTCGTGACCGTCGCACCAGACACCGGCCTATTCGAGGCAATGCGCCTGATGCAGACCCGCGACATCCGCCAACTGCCCGTGCTCGATGACGGCCGCCTCGTTGGCATGGTCACCCGCGCCGATGTCCTCCGGCAGGTCGATACCGCCGTGCGCCGCTTCGAGGGTGGCCGTTAGCCGAGCGGTGAATCCGGCCCTAGCGGCGCGAGTGATAGCAGCAATTTCTTCACGCCTGCCCCCTCGAACGCGACCACAACCTCCTGGTCGTCGCCCCGGATGCCACATGAGACAACGATGCCTCGTCCAAACGCCGCATGTCGCACCCGGTCGCCCGGTGCGTAGCGAGGTTCATCTGGCGCCGTCATCGGCACGTCACGCGCCGCCAGCGCGGCTCGGCGCTCGCGTGCTGCGTATGGTGACGGCGCAGTCAGCCGCGACCCGCCGATGGTGAGGCGGTTGATGTCGGGCAGGTCGATCAGAAACCGCGAGCCGACGTGATTGCGGTAGGTGCCCTGGTAAAAGCGGCGCAGCGCATGCAACAGGTACAGCCGCTCACGCGCTCGTGTCATACCCACGTAGCAGACGCGCCGCTCTTCCTCCATCTGCGCCGGATCGTCCAGTGCCCGCATGTGCGGCAGGACGCCTTCTTCCATCCCCGGCATGAACACCACCGGGTACTCCAGCCCCTTAGCAGAATGCAGGCTCGTCAGCGTGACCGCATCCGGCACGCCCGCCGACGGGTCATCCACGTCGGCCACCAGCGCCACTTCTTCAAGGAACGAGGCCAGCGAGTGCTCGCCCTGCAAGTCTTCGTACTGGGTCGCAACGGCGCGCAATTCCTGCACGTTCTCCCAGCGCGCCTCCGCGTCCGACGGGTCGCTGTGCTGCAAATACGACCGGTACTGCGTTTCATCGAGTATCGCGCCAAGCAATTCCGATACATTCCGCTCGTCGCGCACGAGTCGCAGCCGGTCGATCATCGAGACGAATGCCCCGAGCGCGATTCGGATGTCGCTGCGCACCTGCGGCAGCAACTGGTCACGGTCGCCCGAGGCCACCCGCGCAGCCACCGCCAGCGGGGGAATCGCCAGTTCCTCGGCCGCGCTCGCGATGTCGCCGAGCGTCTTCGCGCCGATACCTCGGGCCGGGACATTCACCACGCGCTGGAAGGCCACTCCGTCCGTATGGTTGTGCACCAGCCGCAGGTAGCCGAGTAGGTCGCGCACTTCTTTGCGGTCATAGAATCGCGTCCCACCGACCACGCGATACCGGATCCCTTGCTCGATACACGCCTCTTCAATCGCGCGTGATTGCGCGTTCGTCCGGTACATCACCGCAAAATCCGCATGCGGACGGCTCTCTTCGCGGATCAACCGCCGTATCTCTGAGGCGATGAACAACGCTTCTTCGTCGCCGTCGTACAACTCCCGCACCACTACCTGCTCGCCATCTGCGTTCTCCGTCCACAGCTGCCGTTGTGGACGCCCCGAGGCCTTCGCGATCACCGAGTGTGCCGCCCGCAGAATGTGCCCGGTGCTCCGGTAGTTCTGTTCCAACAACACAACATCCGCACCAGGGAAGTCCCGTTCAAAGTACTGAAGGTTCCGCACGTCCGCCGCCCGCCACGAGTAGATCGACTGGTCGGGGTCGCCGACTGCCGTGATGTTCCGATGCGCCGAGGCAAACGCCTGCGCCAGCGCGTACTGCACCAGGTTCGTGTCCTGAAACTCGTCGATCAGTACGTGCAGGTAGCGGTTCGCGTAGCGATCGCGCACTTCCGGTACCTGCTCGAATAACTCCAGCACCTTGCCGAGCAGATCGTCGAAGTCAACCGCACCGTTCCGGGTCAGCGCCTCTTCGTAGCGTGCGAACACGCGCCCCACGATCTCCTCAAAGTACGTCCCAGCCTCGCTCCCGACCGTCGCCGCATCGCGCCGCTCGTTCTTGGCCGATGAGATCGCCGACAGCAGCGACCGCGGTGTAAACCGCTTCGGATCCAGGTGCATCTCGGCCGTCGCGGCCTTCACAATCGCCATCTGGTCGTCCGTGTCGTAGATCACGAAATCTGGCGACAGCCCCAGATGCTCTGCCTCACGCCGGAGGATGCGCGCACAGATCGCGTGGAACGTCCCCAGCGTGACCTCGCGCGCCCGCTCCCCGAGCAAATCTTCCACTCGCTCGCGCATCTCGCGCGCGGCCTTGTTCGTGAACGTGACCGCAAGAATGCGCCACGGCTGCACTCGCGCCTCTTCCACGAGGTGTGCGATGCGGTGCGCGATCACCCGTGTCTTCCCCGATCCGGGTCCAGCGAGGATCAATACGGCGCCCGATGGCACCTCGACAGCGCGGCGCTGCGCCGGGTTCAGAGCGTCGTGATCGACGGTCATGCATCCATCCAGAGGGCGGGGAGAGCGGGCCGCGAAAGCAGCTATCGCAACATCACCATGTTACGCTCTCTGCCACCGCTGGCGGAATGGAGTGTTTGTGAACCTGCTGGGCGACGGTTTCGCGACAGTCTTGAAGTTCACCGGGATGCTGACGGCTGCGTACATACTGCTGCTCTGGCTCGCTAGTGTGCTCTGGGCGTTCCGTGATATCCGGTCGCGCACGCTCAATCCAGTCTCACAGGTGATCGGCGTGGCGGTGGTGGCGCTGATGCCGTTCTTCGGTGTCGCCATCTACCTGATCGTCCGTCCCAGCGAGACCCTCGTCGCCGCCTACGAGCGCGAACTCGAACAGGAAGCGATCCGCTCCGAACTCCACGCCCTCGTCCTCTGCCCCAGCTGCCGTCGCCCTATCGAGGGCGATTTCATCGTCTGCGCCTACTGCCGCACCCCAGTACGAGAGGAGTGCGCGCGCTGCCGCAAACTCCTCTCACTCGACTGGCGGCACTGCCCATTCTGCGGCGCCTCCCGGCCAGTGCGGCAGGAGCCAATCTCTCGCGCGCCAGCCAGCGGTATCGAACGCAACGACGCACGCGAGGCTGATGGGCCACCGCACACTGGAAACACACCCGGCGCGGGCGCCGCTCAGCCAATGGCCTCGCAGCGTCCGCGCCGGGTACAGCGCGACGACTAAGTCCGTCAGCTAGCGCAGGGCGCGCTCCAAGTTCTCACGGATCTCTGTCAGAGTGGCGTGCCGCCAGTCGCCTGCCTTGGCAGCGGTTGCTTCGCGGTACTTCGTGCGGGCAGCTTCCTTTTCCGGACCATCTTCCTGTGGCGCTACATCAAGGATTTCCTTGCGGAGCTGTGCCATGTCATCACTCGCCGCCATCGGGCGCTCGATGAAGTGATACAGGTAGTTGTGGTCGCCGTCGTAGAAGACAACCGTCGGGATCGATTCGAACTCACCATTCTTCAGGAACTCGGACATGATGTCCTTGTTCTGGTCGCGAAAGAAATACCGGACGGTCATTCCGGTGGCCTCAGCCATCCGCGCAATGACCGGCATCCCTCGCCACACATCCGGGCACCAGTTCTCACCGATCAGCAGGGCCTTCACACCACGCGTCTCCACCAACTGCTTGATGGCGGCAGCATCGTCTGTCTTCGGCTGATACTCGTCGTAGTGCTGCTGGAACTCTTCTTGGCGGTTCTCAATGTTCGCCTGCCACTCCACGAACGACTTGTAGCCGGTCTCGAAGCGCTGCTGCGTCACAACAGATGTCGGGCTGGCCATACGGTCTCCCTCCGATACACCACAACCTGCCCGGGTGGCCGGGCACAGTACGTCTTGCGGTGCGGAGTGTACCACCCGGGGGTACCTTGCTTCCGCCTCCGTACATACGCGTCCGTAGCCCTATCATCGAGAGATGCAGGCTGCTCGCTGGCTCGCCACCGCCCTTTTTGTGGCCGCCGTTCCGGTGTTCCTAGTGCTCTCGAACGTGCGCGTGGCCACCATGGAGCCGCGCGTCTACGAGTACGGCTTCAACCGCTACGGCGTCGCCGAGGTCACCGGCATCGAACGCCCCGAACTCAACCGCGCGGCTGTCGATATCGTCCGCTATTTCGGTGACTCCCGTACGCTGCTCACCACCCGTGTCGAGGTCGGCGGTCAAAAACAACCGCTGTTCACTTCGCGCGAAGCCCTGCACATGCAGGACGTGAAGACACTCTTCCGGCGCGCCTTCTTCCTGCATGAGGTCGCCTTTGGGTATATCGCCATATACATCACGGCAGTGTTCCTCTGGGCGCGCGAGCGCCCGCTGCGCCGTCTCAGCTCACAACTGATCGCCGCCGGAAGCGCAACAGCCGGCCTGCTGGCGCTCGCCGCGCTGGCATCACTCGTGAGTTTTGACGCGCTGTTCTACGGCTTCCATCTCGTCTCGTTCGCCAACGACCTCTGGCAACTCGACCCTGCCCGCGATCGGCTGATCCAGATGTTCCCGCGTGACTTCTGGTTCACCGTGACCATCGGCGTCGGTGTAGCCACGGTCATGCAAGGCTTGTTACTCGTCCTCGCGGGCTACGCGCTCCGCGCCTGGTTCGGTCGGCCGTCGCTGGCGCTTCCCCGCTCCACAATGGATCTAGGCGGCGCCGAGCGGCCTTAAACATGCCGCCGTCGGTCACCGCACCAAAACGGGCGCAACGGGCTGCTCAAAAATAAGCAGCCCGTTGCGTTGTCGCCGACGATAAATGCGCTCGCGAAGTTCGTTAGCAGCAGTCGAGGTCGAGTCCGTCGTCGTCCGCCGCGCCGTCCTCGTGTTCGTGGCCTTCATGCTCACCCGCCGAGACAGCCGTCCTCACCGGCGCGAACACAGACAATTTCCGCTTCGTCGCCTTCGAAGCGCAATGCGCACACTTCGTAGCCATATCCATTTGTTCACGGCGCCGGATCAACTCGAAGTCCTGTCCGCACGCCTTGCAGTGGTATTCATAGATTGGCATGTGCGTTCTCCCTTGTAATGATCTTCGCCGAAATACTAGTAATCCAGCATTGCGCTGACTAGTCCACGCCCTAGTCGAGGTAATCCTTCAACTTCTTTGACCGTGTAGGGTGACGCAGCTTTCGGAGCGCCTTCGCCTCTATCTGACGGATCCGCTCGCGGGTCACGCTAAACTCACGGCCAACCTCTTCCAGCGTCCGCGAGCGCCCGTCTTCGAGGCCAAAGCGCAATTCGAGCACCTTGCGCTCGCGTGGCGTCAGCGACGACAGCACGTCCATCACCTGCTCTTTGAGCAATTGATGCGACGCCGCATCCGGCGGCGCCAGGGCCGACTCGTCGGGCAGGAAGTCGCCGAGATGAGAGTCTTCTTCTTCACCGATTGGCGTCTCTAGCGATACCGGCTCCTGCGAAACCTTCATGATCTCGCGCACCCGCTCCGGCGGAAGCTCCAATTCGCGCCCGATCTCTTCCGAGGTCGGCTCGCGCCCGTACTCCTGCACCAGCCGACGCGAGATGCGCACGAGCTTGTTGATCGTCTCCACCATATGCACCGGGATACGGATCGTCCGCGCCTGATCCGCGATCGCCCGCGTGATCGCCTGTCGGATCCACCACGTCGCGTACGTCGAGAACTTGAAGCCCTTGCGGTAGTCAAACTTCTCAACGGCACGAATCAGGCCGATGTTGCCTTCCTGGATCAAGTCCAGCAAACCCATTCCGCGACCGATGTATTTTTTCGCCACCGAGACCACTAGACGCAGGTTTGCCTCGGTCAGCTGTCGCTCGGAACGCTCTCCGTCGTATGCGACCTTCTCGAAGTAGTACCGGATCGCTCCGCCGTGTGCTTTCTCAAGTTTCGCCGCCAGCCCCTTCGGTGGCGGGAACACCTTTGACTCGCCGCCGGAGATTTCCGCGGCCCAGTGCACCTGCTCGGGACGCATGATATGGGTAATGATCGAGAGCCGGATCAGCGCCTGGTGCGCCCGCTCCTCATCCCACTTCATCTCTTTCATCAGCGCCAGATGCGCTTCCTCATCCAGTTCCCGGTCGATCGTTCCGCGGAACTTCGTGTCCACGATCCGCTCCGACACCGACTGCCGAGGTAGGTCAAGGTGTCGGCTCACAGCCTGGTAGACCGCACGCTCCTGATGGAACTCGCGGAACAACCCCACCAGTACCTCGGAGTGACTTGCCTCATGGCCCAATTCCTTCCGCAGCGTGTCGCGGATCACGTCGACGTGGATCCATTCCTCCATCGCGCGCGCTAGCCGCCGCTCGTCTTCAGCAGTGAGCAGCGTCACCTTGCCGATCTCGCGGAGGTACATCCGCACCGGGTCATCGATGCCGACTGCCTCATCGACGATGCGGCGAGCGGCCTCCACCACGGCCCCCGCGCCACGGTCGACATCGTTGTCGACACGCACGGTGATGCCGTTTTCCGACAACTGCGAGACGATCGAGGACAGTCGCTCGCGGTTGCCTTCCGCCTCAGGAATTGCCGCCAGCACTTCGCCGGCGGAGACATGGCCGGAACGCCGCCCTTTGTTGAGCAGCTCTTCCATACCCGCTTCTTCAAACGTCTGGGTCATGCAGTTCCTCCACTCCGTTGCTCCCCGGCTTCTCGCTCGGGTGCACGGCCTTCCTCATCATAACGCGTCAGATCCTCACGGGCACGCCGCGAGAGGGCGCGTTGCCGCACATCCATCGCCACGAAGTCCGCGGTCAGCACTCCACCTTCGTCGGCCAGCACGCCGCTCTTACGGGCTTCCGAGAACTCGGTAGCCACCGCCCGTGCCGCAGGCACCAGCCGCGCCTGTGCCCGCAGCAAACGCAGCCGTGCGGCGATCTCACGCACCCGAGGCGCAACATGCTTCAACTCCTGCCCCGCCGGATCCCAGCCGCCAGTCGCGGAGTCACGCAGCGCCGAGAGCCGTTCGACGATGTCGTCGTCCAGTTCCATCAGCCGGGAGTCCAAGTCGGCGCCCTCGCACCATGCCTCAAACACTCGCCGGTTCGTCGTGTCCTCGAACACGTCGCCATCGAGCATCGTCCCTGTGTCCCGCGCCTCTTGCCGGAATAGCAGCAAGTGCAGCAACTGCGACTCCCCGTCGGGTGGTGCAATATTCATTTTCGAGTTCCGCGCGACCTCTGCCGAGGAAGGCACCGCCGATGGACGCTGCGGGCGCCCTGATCGGGCGAGCATCGCAAGAACCGTGTGCTCCTCCACTCGACCGAGCCGCGCCAATCTTTGGACATAATGTGCACGCACTACTGGGTCTGCGATCGAAGCCACAGTAGGAGCTAAGGCCTCCACAGCACGCGACCGCGAGCGCGGATCGGTTACATCGGTTTCCGCGCCTACAACATCGAACAGATGGTCCGCGACCGGCCTCGCCGCAGCGAGCAGCGCGCGCAGCCGGTCGGGGTCGGATCGCACTAACGAATCGGGGTCTTCGCCTTGCGGCAGAGCAACGACGCGGATATCGGCCTTCAGCGTATCCTGATAGGAGACCAGCCCGCGCCAATCGACTGTCGCCACCGTCGTGTGCTCTGCCGCGTTCGCAACCACGTCAACACCGCGCAGCGCCGCCGCCGACCCCGCCGCATCCGCATCCAGCATCAGCACCACGTTTTGCGTGAACCGCTGGAGCAACCCCATCTGCTTCTCAGTAATCGATGTCCCCATCGAGGCAACCACATTGCGGATACCAGCTTGGTGACAGGCGATCACATCCATGTACCCCTCGACGACGACCATGCGATCGGCCCGCCGGGCTTCCTCCCCGGCACGATCGAGGCCATACAGCGTCCCGCTCTTGTCAAAGAGCGGTGTCTGCGAGGTATTCAGGTATTTCGGCTCTTGGTCGGAGCGCAGTGCACGCGCACCGAACCCGATCATCCGCCCACGCGCGTCGCGCGTCGGGTAGATCAGCCGGTCGCGGAAGCGGTCATAGAGGCCTCGATCGCCATCCAGCGCCAGACCTGCTTCGCGTAGGTCCGCATCCGTGAAGCCGCGTGCGAGCAAATGGTCTGTAAGCCCCTGCCACTCTTCGGGGGCATATCCGATCTGCCAGACCTCTCGCACCTGTGCATCGAGGCCGCGCGACTCGGCATATGCAAGCGCCTGTGCCCCCGCTGATCCCGTGAGCACTGCCTGAAAGTACACCGCTGCCGCTTCATTCGCGCGCAGCAGCCGCTCGTGCACCTCGCGCTCTTGCTGCTCTCGTGCCGAGGGTGGCCGCAACTCCACGCCGGCCCGTTCTGCGCAGCGCCGCAAGGCCTCCCGAAAATCGAGGTGCTCAATACGCTGGACGAAGCCAATCACGTCTCCACCCGTCGAGCACGCACCGAAGCAATGCCACGTCCCGCGCTCTGGGTCGACCGTGAACGAAGGGGTTCGCTCACTGTGAAACGGGCAAGGCGCCTTCCAAGAGCGCCCACTGCGCTTCAGCGCCGGGACGTACCCCTGCACGATCTCGACAATGTCGAGTCCAGCCTTAACGTCGTCAATTGTTCCCACTACACAAGATAAGACACCGGAAGCACGAATCCGTTACGCGTTGCAGGCGCCCGGCCTATGAGCTCTGTGGGCGCGCTTCGATCCGGACAGCGGCCGCCATCTCGCGCGCGGAGACGTCCTGCAACGCATCGAGCGCTGCTTGTTTGGCACCTGACAGGAATGTCCCACCATCTAGGCTGTCGAGGAACGACAGCGTCTCATGCCGTGCCCCAGCGAGATCGTGGATCACCTGCGGCGGCACCGGCCATGTTCGGCTGCTGCGCTCGCTCGATAGCAGCCTCGGAACCGCACCTACGGCCTCCCGCGCCCGATTGACCGCTTCACGCTCCGCCGGGGCCAGTGCCGCAAGCACCAGCACGATTGGCTCACTGGGAGCGAGTTCGGCGGTGAAATCCCGCTCAGAGAGACTCTGGATCGCTCGTATGAGTGCCGCCCTCGACACCTCGATCGCCGCGCGTAGTTCCTCGGTTGTCATGCCCTTATCATCGCGCGAGGGTTACCGCATGCGCCACCGTGCCCTCGCACGGGACAGTGGCTGCTAACTGCGTGTCGGAACGAGGAGCGCTTGCCGGATGTTATTGGCCGGCTGGGCGTCGGCGATCTCACGCGCCGGGTCGATCTCCAGTCGGTAGGAACCCGGCTGAGTGATCTCGAGCGGCGTGACAACTGTGGCGCTTGCCCCAGGCGCAAGCGTCGTGGGCCCAATACGCAGCACCGACACCACCTCGCCCTCCGCTCGCGTCACGCTGAGTGTAATCGTCACATCCGTCATTGAACCCTGGCCGAGATTCCGGATTCCAAGCGCGAGTCGCCGCCCCTCGATGAGGAATACGTCAGACAGTGCAGGATCCGGCAAGCGTCGGGCATCCCCAGCCAGCACGTGTGATGCCACATCGATGTCAGAAGTAAGGATGCGCAGTGCGCCCAACGCCTCGTTTGGCTGAATCGCCGCTGCCCGCACCCAGCCCTTCATTCCGGAACCGGTGGGGTAGGAGACGTGTAGCCACGCAAGGTCAGCAGTACGGCCATCCACACTCGCGTGCTGGCCAGCAGGCAATATCGCTACCACTTCGGAACTACGGTCGGGTACCAGATACATATTCGTAGTCGCCGCTGCCTGTACGAGCGCAGATGCACCTGTATCGGTGCCTACCGTTGTGGCAATAGGAATCGAGGCTGTGCGAGCATCAGCACTTCGTGTAGGGATCGAGGGGCGCACAGCGAGAGCCAGCAACGCGCCGGCTGCAACCAAGACGACCAGCAGGCCAGCAAATGTAGACGCGCGGATGGACTGCTGCACGCAGCACCTCTGGGTCCGCCATCCCGTGCAAAGTGTAACAATTGCAGTGCTTGAGCGCGCGCCTAGACGGCCAAACCGATGTCACTGGCAGTGCGTGTAGCGAACCCATCTGTCATTCCTGATACATAGTCCGCCGCCCGACGCCACGGTGGGTCGGCTTGCATAGACCATCCCATGATCGCATCCGGATGTGTCTCAAAATGGCCGAACAGCGCCACGACGACCCGACGTCCCGCCTGTGCATCGCGTAACGTTGAATCAAGGAGATACACACGCTGAAACATAAACTCTCGCAGCACATCAGTCGCAGCGAGGACATCACCTCCGAGCACGATCCTCTTCTCGGCCCCGCCGTAAGTCGCTGGGAACGATGCCCGTACGCAGTCAGTCACGAGTGTACTGATGCGCTCCGAATGGTTCACGCCAAGTACTCGGTGCACTTCCACCGGCAGGTCACGCTCGCTGATCACGCCGGCTTCGATGGCGTCCTCGATGTCGTGGTTGAGGTACGCGATTGAATCGGCCAGCTTCACGATCTGTCCCTCCAGTGTGCTCGCTGTCCCCCATGCCTCTGAGGCCACCGAGTCCCTCGTCTTGGAGTGCTTCAGGATGCCTTCGCGCGTCTCGGGCATCAGGTTCAGCCCTTCGCCATTGCGCGCCAGAATCTCCACGATCCGCAGCGATTGCTCGTTATGACGGAACCCATCCGGGAGTAGCTCGGCGAGCGCCTCCTCGCCCGCATGTCCAAACGGCGTGTGGCCAAGGTCGTGCGCGAATGCAATCGCCTCCGCCAAGTCTTCGTTCAAGTTAAGAGCCCGTGTGATGGTACGGGCGACCTGCTGCACCTCAATCGTGTGGGTCATTCGTGTCACAGCATGATCCGAGTCGGGATTAACGAATACCTGCGTTTTGTGCTTCAAGCGGCGAAACGCTCGCGTGTGGATCACGCGATCACGGTCGACTTGGAATGCCAGCCGCAGCGGATCGGGAGGCTCCGGCCGGTCACGACCAAGTGAGTCAGACTCGCGTGCCGCCGCCCGAGCAAGCATGGCCTCGCGTCCTGCCAAGATCGAACGAATCGAATCGGTCATAGAACAATTCTAAGCAGTTGTCATCCTACTGATCATGCCGAAGATCATTACATTAGAAGATGCGGCTGAGGCGGCAGTCGGTATAATTCCGGAGGCGGGATACTTCTCCCCTCCGTGCTCTTAAGCAGCCGGTTCCGCGAAGCGCAAATTTCGCGGGCTGTGGCATTTGCGAGGTGAGGCATGACAACGACACGCCCACAGGGACCCGAGGCTGCCGGAAACGGCAATCTGGTCTATCTGTTCGGCGACGGTCGCGCCGATGGCGACGGCAGCATGAAGAACCTCCTCGGCGGCAAAGGCGCAGGTCTTGCCGAGATGAGCCGCGTTGGCATCCCCGTGCCTCCCGGCTTCACTATCACTACCGAGGTCTGCAACGCGTACTACGCACTCGGCAATGCCTACCCGGACGGCCTTGACGATGCCATCCGCGCAGGCATTGCCCATGTGGAACGCACCGTGGGCATGGGCTTCGGCGACCCCGACAACCCGCTGCTTGTCTCTGTCCGCTCCGGCGCACGCGTATCGATGCCTGGGATGATGGACACCGTCCTCAACCTCGGCCTCAACGACACGACCGTCGCCGGCCTCGCAAAGCGCTCCGGCGATGCCCGCTTCGCCTACGACTCGTATCGCCGCTTCGTCGCCATGTACGGTAACGTCGTGCTCGGCCTCAAGTCTGAGTCCGCCCGCGACGACGACCCGTTCGAGGAGCGCCTTGCAGCGATGAAGCAGCGCCGTGGCGTCCAGTTCGACACTGAACTGAGCGCCGACGACCTGAAGGACCTCGTCGCTGAGTACAAAGCCGCGATCAAGGAACAACTTGGCGTCGACTTCCCAGACGATCCGTGGCAGCAGTTAGGGGGCGCCGTCGCCGCGGTCTTCCAGTCGTGGCAGAACCCGCGCGCCGTCGCCTACCGCGCGCTCTACGGCTACCCCAGTGACTGGGGCACTGCTGTCACCGTGCAGGCGATGGTCTTCGGCAACCTCGGCAATGACTGCGCCACTGGCGTCGTCTTCACCCGCCACCCCGCAACTGGAGAGCGGCGGCTCTACGGCGAGTTCCTGATCAACGCACAAGGCGAAGACGTAGTCGCGGGTGTCCGCACTCCGCAGCCCATCGGGAAAGCCGACGGTACACCCGGTGGCCCCACTTCGATGGAGGAACTGAACCCCGAAGTTCACCGCGCACTCCTCGAAGCCTGCAACCGTCTTGAAGCCCATTTCAAGGACATGCAGGACATCGAGTTCACCGTACAACAGGGCCGCTTCTGGGTCCTCCAGACCCGCTCCGGCAAGCGCACTGGGCGCTCCATGATCAAAGTCGCCGTCGACCTCGTCGACGAAGGCGCGATCGACGAACGCGAGGCCCTGCTGCGTCAGGAGCCGGAGAAACTCGACGAGCTGCTCCACCAGACCTTTGATCGCCGGGGTTCGCATGATGTGATCGCCCACGGCGTCGGAGCTTCGCCAGGTGCCGCGGTTGGGCGCGTCGTTTTCACCGCCGAGGACGCCTTGTCATGGGTGGCGCGCGGTGAATCTGTAATCCTCGTCCGTATCGAAACCAGCCCCGAGGATGTCGTCGGCATGAGCGTCTCACGGGGTATCCTTACCGCCCGAGGTGGTGCGACCTCACATGCCGCGGTTGTTGCCCGCGGCATGGGCAAGTGCTGCATCACCGGCTGCGGCGCCCTACAGATCGACTACCACGCCGCCCGCTTCACCGTGAACGTCCCCGGACATGGCCCGGTGGTCATCCATGAGGGCGACATCATCTCCATCGACGGCACCACTGGCGAAGTCATTCGTGGCGAAGTCCCGCTCATCGACCCAATCCTCCCCGACGAGTACGAGCGCCTGATGGGCTGGGCTGACCGCGCCCGCCGCCTGCGAGTCCGAGCCAACGCAGACACCCCTGAGGATGCCGAGCGTGCCCGCGCCTTCGGCGCTGAAGGCATCGGTCTCTGTCGCACCGAGCACATGTTCTTCGGCAAAGACCGCATCCTTGCCGTCCGCCAGATGATCCTCGCGAGCGACGAAGTAGGCCGCCGTGCGGCCCTCGCCAAGATTCTCCCGATGCAGCGCGAGGACTTCACCGGCATCCTACGCGCCATGCACGGCCTACCAGTCACGATCCGCCTGCTCGATCCGCCGTTGCATGAGTTTCTCCCACAGCACGCCGAGGAGATTGCGGACGTAGCTGCGGCTCTTGGTGTAGAGCGGCAAGAAGTGGAGCGCCGCGTGCAAGCGCTCCACGAATTCAATCCAATGCTCGGCCATCGCGGCGTACGCCTCGCGATCACCTACCCGGAGATATACGAGACCCAAGTGCAGGCAATCGTCGAAGCCGCCTGCAGCCTCCAGGCTGAAGGCGTCCACGTGATCCCTGAGATCATGATCCCAATCGTCGGTCTTGAATCCGAATTAAAGCAGCTCCGCGCGCAGGTCATCGAGGTCTGCGAGCGAGTGATCACCGAGTGCGGCGTCCGCGTCGACTACACAGTTGGAACAATGATCGAACTGCCCCGCGCCTGCATCATCGCCGACAAGATCGCCGGACACGCGGACTTCTTCTCGTTCGGGACCAACGACCTCACCCAGACAACCTTCGGCCTCTCCCGTGACGACGCCAGCCGGTTCCTACCCGCCTATATTGAACAGGGATTACTCCCTCGCGACCCCTTCGTAGAACTGGATCGCGAGGGAGTCGGCGGCCTCATCAAGATCGCTGTTGAGCGGGGCCGCTCGGTGCGGCCCGAGTTGAAGATTGGCATCTGCGGGGAGCATGGCGGCAACCCCGCTTCTGTGGCCTTCTGCCACGACGTCGGCTTCTCATACGTCTCTTGCTCACCCTATCGCGTCCCAATCGCGCGGCTGGCGGCCGGCCAAGCCTCGCTCGCTGGCGTCGAGACGATGCTTAAGGCCGACTGAACAGTAACCGGACTACTCGACTGTTACTGTCTTCGCAAGGTTGCGAGGCTGGTCGATGTCCGCGCCGCGCTCCAGCGCGATGTAGTACGCGAGCAACTGCATGACCACCACTGAGACGAGCGGTGTGAGCGCCGGGTCAACCGCAGGCAGCGTTATTACCTCATCCGCCACACCGTTCAGGCTATCGTCGCCGTCCGACACGATCGCGATCACCGGCCCGCGCCGGGCCTTCAACTGCTCGATGTTCGAGCGCATCTTGTCGTGTAATTCGTCATGCAGTGCAATCGCCACTGTCGGCATGTGCTCGTCGATAAGTGCGATCGGCCCGTGTTTCATCTCGCCTGCCGGGTACCCCTCAGCATGGATGTACGAGACTTCTTTGAGCTTCAACGCCCCTTCCATCGCGATCGGGTACGAGATGCCTCTGCCGAGAAACAGGAAGTCCTCACATTGCGCGTACCGAGGCGCCAGAGATTGCAATCGAGGCTCCAGCAGCAGTGCTTCTCCAATCGCCGCCGGCATGTGTAACGCTGCATCAATCTGTGCTCGCTCTGTCGCAGCATCCAAGGTTCCGCGCAGCCGCCCGAGGCGCAGTGCCAGTGCATGTAGTGCAAGCATTGAGGCGATCATCGTCTTGGTGCTCGCCACAGCTATCTCAGGACCCATGCGCATGTAGATAGCAGCGTCGGCCACGCGCGTCGTCTGTGCGCCAGGCACGTTGCAGATCGTAATCTGCGGGCAGCCGCTGCGTGTCGCCTCGTCCATCGCCGCAAGCACATCCACCGTCTCACCCGACTGTGAAATCGAGATCACAAGCGTGTGCGAGTCCAGCACCGGCCCGCGATAGCGGAACTCAGCGGCGTTATCAACCTCCGCCGGTATCCGCGCAAACCGTTCAATGTAGTGACGGCCCACCATCGCCGCATGCATCGAGGTACCCATGCCCACGAGCACTACCCGGGTGAACGCCTGTACCTGCTCCGCTGTGAACGGTAGTTCTTCTAACTCCACACGCGGCGGATCGATCAGGTAACGCCCACGCATCGTGTCGAGAGCACACGTTGGCTGTTCGTGAATCTCCTTAAGCATGAAATGCTTAAACCGGCCTTTGGCCGCCGCAACGGGGTCATAAAGCTGGGTCTCGATGCTCTTCACGATCGGTTTGCCGTCGAGTGATGAGTACGTCACCTCTCCAGCGCGCACGTCCGCGACCTCTCCCGGTTCAAGGAATGTCACGTCACGTGTGTACGGCAACAATGCCGCGAGGTCGGAGGCGATGTAGCGCTCTCTGTCGCCGTGCCCGATCACCAATCCGCCGGCGTTACCCACCCGCACCGCAACAATACGTCCCGGCTCATCGCGCGCGATGACCACCAGGGAGTACGCGCCCTCCGTCATACCGATCACTTCACGAATCGCGGCGATCAGTTCCATCCCATCCGCGACACGATCCGCGATCAAGTGCGCCAGCACCTCGGTATCGGTCTGCGACGAGAAGTGGCCTCCACGCGCCAGAATCGGGCGGCGCAGTGCTTCGAAATTCTCAATGATGCCGTTGTGTACGACTGCAATCCGGCCCGCAGGGTCGAGGTGTGGGTGCGCGTTCTCATCCGTGGCCCCGCCGTGTGTCGCCCAGCGCGTATGGCCAATGCCCGCTGCCGCCGGAGGCAAGTTACCTTCGATGCGCTTGGCAAGTTGGTCGACTTTCCCAGCGGCACGTTCGACGTACAGGCCGTACCTATCGTCAAACAAGGCGATACCCGCAGAATCATAGCCACGGTATTCGAGACGGCGGAGGCCTTCGATGATGATCGGGCCTGCTGGCCGCCGTCCGGTGTAACCGATAATGCCGCACATGGGCCGCTCCGATCATCCTCGGCCCCGCCTACATCTAGCCTAGCGTACGCCGTGCGTGGCCGCGACATACCTCATCGAGGCTCAGCATCAGTCCTGCTTGCGCTCCTGCCGGGCAAAGACGACCTTGCCCTCACTCTCCGACCCGTACGCTCCTCGATACTCTTCCGGCAGGAGCGCGGCGATCTGGCGCATGATCAGGTCAGTGCACACCTCCGCGTGACGCGCCTCAGCGGTACCACGCGGTAGCTGGAACGGCTCTCCGAACACCACGCGCAACCGAGGTCGCCGACCGAACATCCAGCCCGCCATGTCCCGTGGCAGTCGCACTCTTTCGGTGCCAATAACAGCGACGGGAATGATCGGGGAATCTGCGAGCAGCGCCACCATCGCCGCGCCCGGCAAGGCTGGATGCAGGACCGCGTCTTTCGATCGTGTCCCTTCGGGGAACATCATCACGACTTCGCCTCGGCGCAGCAGACTTCGGGCGGCACGCAGCGCACCCATGTCGGCAGAGAAGCGCCGCACCGGAAACGCACCGTACGGCCACAACGCCCACCCCACCAGCGGCGTCTCGAACAACTCCCTCTTCGCCATCGGATGCACCTGACGTGGTGACGAGGCGGCGACGAGGGACGGGTCGAGCAGATGCAGATGGTTGCACGCCAGCACTACTGGCCCAGTACGTGGGACGTTAACCACGCCCTCCACCTCCCACCGCGCCATCAGTGAGACGGCGAGGCGTGTGAGGCCCGTAAGGAAGCGATAGAAAAACATCGAGGCGAATGCGTAGAGCAGGCGTCTCACGGTCGAGTCATGACGGGTTGACTGCCCGGTACGCTTCGAGGCAACGCTCCACTACCTGGTCGATGCCGAGCACGTCGGTGTCGACCACAATCGCATCTGGTGCTGCCTGCTCGCGCCGCAGCGCCCGTTGGCCACTATCGTCCATCTCATCGCGGTGTCGCGTTTCCTGTAGCACCCGCTCAAACGTCGTCTGCCGTCTAGAGTCGAGTTCGTCTCCGAGACGCCGCCGTGCCCGGATCTCTGTCGATGCCTCTAGGAATATCTTCGTCCGCGCCTCGACCAACACTCGCGTCCCAATGTCCCGGCCTGCCATGACGATCGGCAACCGCTCCGCCAACGCCCGCTGCCGCCGCACCAGTTCATCGCGCACCTCGGGGATGCCAGAAACGAATGAAACCGCACGCTCGATCTCTACCGTGCGCAGCCGCGCAGTCACGTCTACGCCACTCAGGTAGACATGTGGTTGTGATAGTTCTGGCCACTGCAAATCGAGGTCAAGACCACGCACGACCACAGTGACGGCGTCCGCTGCTTGCGGGTCAACGCCGCTCTCGAGCACCGCTAGCGTACAGGTGCGGTACATCAGCCCTGTATCTACGAACCCAAGTCGCAAATGCTCGGCGACGGCGCGTCCGACCACGCTCTTACCGGAAGCCGTTGGGCCGTCGATGGCGATGCTACGGGCAAGTGAATCTGAGGAGATGACACGCCTCCGGGTAGGTACAGGGTGGCCGATGATAGAGAGCGTTAGGCGCTAGCGTCCACAAGTCCCACCAGTACGCCCAAATCTCGAGCCTCGCTTCCGGTAAGCGGGCGAGCTTCGCCAGTACTCAACATCCCGAGCCGGATACTACCAAACTCGACTCGAATTAAGCGCGTGACAGGGTGCCCAACGGCGGCCAGCATCCGCCGTACTTCGCGCTTCTTCCCCTCACGCAAAGCAATTCGCACACACGACCGATCCCCGCCGGAGAGCAACTCGGCGCGTGCCGGTGCGGTGACCCCGTCCTCAAGCTCGATCCCGTCTCGAAGCAGATCCAGCGCCTGAGGGTTCGGCTCGCCGATGACATCTGCCTCGTAGGTCTTCCAGACCGCGTACCGCGGATGCGTCAGCCGGTGCGCCAACTCGCCGTCCGTCGTCAGTAACAGCAGCCCTTCCGAGTCGATATCGAGACGGCCGACATACTTCAGGCCGCGCGGAGCCCTCCGGAGAAGGTCATACACCGTCTGTCGGTGCTGCTCGTCTGCCGCCGAAACGACATAACCCGTAGGCTTATTGAGCATCCACGTGATGGTTTCCGCTGGTCGGGTCACTGGCCGGCCATCGAGTTCTACGCGCTGCGTTTCTGCATCGGCGCGCTCGCCGAGCGTCGCGACACGGCCATCGACGGTCACGCGACCAGCAACGATCACCTGTTCTACCCCACGCCGGCTACCAAACCCTGCAGCGGCGAGAATCTTCTGGAGACGTTCAGCAGGCACTACTATGCCCGCACGCGGCGCACCTGCTCGCGCACTGACCATTCCGTCACGACCACTCGCTGGCCGACAGCGACGGAGGGGAGCAGCGGTTTGCGCCCCGTTGCCACCATCGCTAACGCACGATTCGCTAGCCCACGAAGCGCATACTCGGCCGCCAGTCCCGTTGCCGCCACCGCCACCGTCGCCTGCACCGCTGGCGTCATGCGGCTCGCAAGGGCGCGAAGGCCTCTCTGGATCGCCACCGGCCGAGACACTGCAATAGAGAAGTGAGGTGAAGAAGGGGTCAACGACATCAAAGTCTCCTTGAGACGTGGCTCATAGGGGTTAGCGTAACGCGCGCCCACAAACCCTGCCAGCACGCGGCCGTTATTGCGGGGTGCTATCCGCGACAAGAGCGTCCACCTCAACGGTCAACTCAGCAGGCTCGGCCAAAGGCCCAGAGGCATCGAGTATCCGAGAGCCTTCAGCGCGCAGCCGCCCTGAGGCGAATTCGTGCAACGTCGCGAGCAATAGCGGTGACTCACGCACCACACCGGCCGCACGGATCGCCGTAAACAACGCAGTCTCATCCAGTGCGTCGTCGCCGAGGGTATCGATCTGCCCCTCGAACGCCGCCCACAGCGTCTGCAAGCCGGGCGTCCGCAATGAGTACCGACAGTACGCGACCACTGGCCCCATATCGACCTCGGCGATCGCCAAGTGCAGCATGACGCCGCTCTCTTGTGCTCGGCTGCGGATCAGGTGACGAATCACCTCACGCCAGGTTCCGGCTGGGCCAGCGGGTAACGCAGGGTGCAGGTTGAGCAGAGTGTGCCGTTCGACGAATTCACGCTCAAAGATCAACATGTATCCCGCGAGAACACCAAGGTCGAACGGAGAAGCGGCGAGTGCCTCATTCACCGCACGGTCGTAAGCCGTGCGCCACGCCGGCAGCGGCGCACCCAGCCGCGACCGCATCACACCTTCTGCACGCCGGAACTGCACCGACGACCTCGTCACCAGTGGCGCTCCGTCCGTCCCGACGCGCTCGAAGAACGCGTCGGTTGTCGCATCCTCCCCCGGATCGCGATTACAGAAGAGCACGGCGAACTCCGCGTCGAGTCTTCCAGCCGCAATAGCGTCAGCAACTGCCTCGTACATCGCACGCGACCCTGATCCTCGGGCGCTGGTAAACCATCCCAACCGCAGGGTCATTGCCCCGGGCCATCCTCGTACGCATCGCGCAGCGTCTCGATCCGCTGCTCAACTGTCGTCAGCAACACCGAGCACTGCTGTGCGATTCGCATCCCTTCCTCATAGAGCGTTACCGCCTCGTCCAGCGGCAAATTCCCATCTTCGAGGCGCAATGCAACGTCCTCTAGGCGCTTGTACAGCGCCTCAAACGTTTCCGGAGGCTGTCCAGTCACACGCCTGGCTCGATCCGTGCCGGCTGTGTGCCATCGGCGAACTGCAGGCGCACACGGTCACCTGTCGCCAACCCAGCCGCCGAGATCACCGGCATACCGTCTTCGCGTGCCACGATCGCGTATCCCCGTTCGAGGGTCGCGAGCGGCGACAGCGCCCGCAGCCGCGCACTCAGCGCTTCGACGCCATACTCTGCCTGACGGTGGGTCGCCGACCATACGCGTTCAAGCACCGCAACGCGTCCTTGCACGCGCTCGCGAAGCAGGCCTGTCTGCAGCAAAGCGCGAGTCAGCGTCCGACGATGCGTCGCCGTATCTTCACGATGCCGAGTCAAACGGCGCGTCAGTTGCAGGTGCACATATGAGGCGAGCCCATCCATTTGACGCCCAACCGCGACGCGGTCAGGTGCGACGAGCTCAGCCGCCGCCGATGGGGTGGGCGCGCGCAGGTCGGCAACCAGATCGGCGAGTGTCGTGTCCGTCTCATGCCCGACTGCGGAGATCACGGGCACCGGACAGGCAAAGATTGCACGGATCACCGCCTCTTCGTTAAAAGCCCACAGGTCTTCGGCTGAACCACCTCCGCGCGCAACAATCAGCACATCGATCCCCCGATCACGAGCCACAGCGCGGATCGCCTCTGCAATCGCCAGCGGCGCGCGGTCTCCCTGCACGGGCGCAGGTTGCAATACGATCGTCGCTAGCGGCCACCGCCGTGCGAGCACATCGCAGATGTCATGGAACACAGCACTTGTCGGCGAGGTCACGACACCAATCCGTTGAGGGAACACCGGGAGTGCCCGTTTCCGCTCTAACGCAAACAGCCCTTCGGCTTCAAACTCTGCTCGCCGTCGCTCGAATTCGGCTGCGAGTGCACCTGCACCTTCCGGTTGCACAAAGTCGACAATAAACGAGAGTTCGCCACGCTGTTCGTACACCGACAATGATCCGTACACCATCACTGACTGCCCATCAGCCAGTGGCGTTTGTTGGCCAGTATTCCGGTTCCTGAAGAACGCGCAGCGCAGCGCGCTGCTGCCGTCTTTTAGGGTGAAGTAGATATGGCCGGACGAAGCTCGGCTGAAGTTCGAAATTTCGCCACCGACCCATATCTCGGTGAGATTGTGATCGTGTTCCACCATCTCCCGCAGATAGCGCGTGACTTGGCTAACCGGATAGACCTCAGGCGGCACGTCAGGCGGTCGCGGCGCGCTCGATGTACGACGCGGTTGATGTCGAGATTTTGATCGAATCACCTTCGTTGATAAAGAGCGGCACGTTTACCACAAGTCCGGTCTCCATCGTCGCAGGCTTCGTCGCACCCGTAGCGGTGTCGCCTTTCACTCCTGGGTCGGAGCGCACGATCTTGAGCACAACAGAAGCGGGCAATTCGACGCCGAGCGGCTCCTCGCCAAAGGCGAGTACCTGCACTACGTCGCCTTCCTTCAGATAGTTGACCGCATCCCCAGCGATACTGCGCGGCACACTGATCTGATCAAAAGTCTGCGTGTTCATGAACGTCAGGGCATCTGGCTCGCTGTAAAGAAATTGCATGTCGCGTCGCTCAACACGCGCAGCAGTCAATTTCTCGCCGGCATTGAACGTGCGCTCGGTGATGTGCCCGCCGCGGAGGTCGCGCAGCTTCACGCGGTACACGGCGGACTTCTTCGTCTTGACGTGCTGGACTTCCACCACCTGATAGAGATTGCCATCGACCTCGACCGAGGCGCCCTTCTTAATCTCGCTCGTACTGATCATGGTGTCGTTCCTCTCCTCGGGTGTCCATTGCTAATGCACCTTCGAGGCGGTCGAAAGCCGTCGCAATCGGCCGCCTTCCATCACGCACTGATCTTCGATGCGCACGCCACCCCAGCCGGGAATGTAGATGCCCGGCTCTACAGTGACCACCTGTCCGTCTGCCAGTATGTCGTCTGACCTCGGCCCTAGACGCGGCGCTTCGTGGATATCGAGGCCCACTCCATGCCCAAGGCCGTGCCCAAAGTACTCGGCATACCCGGCCTCGCGGATCACGGTCACGGCGACCTCGTGGGCCTGTTGCCCGGTCATACCGGCCTCGATCCGCTCTTCAGCGATCAACTGCGCAGTCAGTACGATGTCGTAGATACGGCGAAATTGCACGTCAGGCTCTCCGAGGAAGATGGTACGCGTCAGGTCGGAGCAGTAGCCATCGACCTTCGTGCCGAGATCCATCACCACACCTTGGCCTACCTCCAGCGGCACATCACGAGGGATCGCGTGTGGTAGCGCCCCCCATGGCCCTCCAGCAACGATCGTCGGGAACGAGAGGTCATCAGCGCCATGCTCCATGGCATACCGCTGTATCTCCCACGCAAGTTGCTTCTCGGGCATCCCTGGCCTGGCCATCGCCGTCGCATGCTCACAGGCCGCGTCACCGAGCAACACTGCGCGTGTCAGCGTCTCAATCTCATCTGTATCCTTGATAGCGCGTAACGTTTCGATGGCATGGGGCACGGGCACGAGCTTCGGTCGGTCGCCGGAAGCGAGTGCCGCGACCGCTTGCGTCCACTCCTCATATCGCGCGACGGTCATGTCATCCGGCTCGAACCCAACCCGTTTACCACCGAGTCCTTCGAAGAGCACCGGCAACCACTCAGTCATCGCTCCGTTCGCACGCAGCAACGTGCACGCAGTCGCCTGCACACCTACCTGCTCGTAGTACCGCGAGTCCGTCGCAACCACCGCGCGTTCTGCCGTGACCAACACCACGCCCGCAGTACCTGTAAACCCGGAAACCCACCGGCGGTTCGAAGGCGTCGTCACTAACAACGCATCGATCCCGAGTGCATCGAGGCATGCGCGAGTGCGTTTGAGCCGCCGCACTGCGGCAACAAGCGGCGTGACCGTAGTCACGCGGTCGCGCGGTCGCTCAACCGCCGGTGCAGTGCGTCGAGCGCTGCGAGATAGCCGTGGTAGCCGAGGCCGCTGATTTGCCCCCACACAATCGGCGCGAGAAATGAGCGGTGCCGAAAGCGTTCACGCGCGTAGATGTTCGACAGATGGACTTCAACTGTGAGGATCTGTGTTGCTTGGATAGCGTCGGCAATCGCCAGCGAGGTGTGCGTGTACGCACCTGCGTTGACGATCAGGCCGTCCCAATCCGCGTGCGCCTGAATCGCGTCTACCAGTGCGCCCTCGGAGTTCGACTGCGTGAACGCAATCTCCACACCAAGATCATTCGCACGGCCTCGCAGCAAGCCTTCGATATCTGACAGTGTCTGGCGGCCGTAGATTTCCGGCTCGCGCCGGCCGAGCAGGTTCAGGTTGGGACCATTGAGCACAAGAATTCGCATAGTCGCTCCAGTGCCGGTCAGCTGGTATCTCGCCGTTCGGCCTCGCGCGCTCGGCTGAGCGCGGACGAGACCAGCGCTTCCTGGCGCCGCTTTGTCACCGCCGTATAGATCTGTGTCGTGTCCGCCGAAGCGTGCCCAAGCAGGGCCTGTACGACACGGAGGTCGGCGTTCCCTTCCAGCATATGGGTGGCAAAGGTGTGGCGCAGCAGGTGAGGATGGACGTGCGACCGGATCGCCGCCTGCACACCTGAACGCCGCACGATCTCCTGCACCGTCCGCACAGCGAGCCGTGCCCCTTCACGCCCAATGAACAACGCCGGCTGCGCGCCCTCTACCAGTTCCGACCGCGCTCGTTCGATGTATGCGGTGAGCGACTGATGGGCCGGCTCGCCGAACAGACAGATGCGTGTGCGCTCGCCCTTCCCGGTTACTCGTACTTGCCGGTTCGCGAGGTCGAGGTCACGAATGTCGATTCTGGTAACTTCACTCACACGGAGTCCCGCCCCATACAACAACTCCAGCAACGCGTGGTCCCGCATTCCCCGCGCTGTATCCGTATCCGGCGCCTCAACGAGCGCTTGCGCCTCGTCCGTGCTCAAGAAGTGAGGAAGTCGCTTAGGGGCCTTCGGATAGCGCAGCATCAAGATAGAGTCACCGGCACGCGCGGGCGGCAGCAATCCTTCGCGATCCAGCCAACCGTAGAACGCTCGCACCGTAGTCGCCTGTCGTTTGATCGAGGCAAGAGCAACGTCGCTGTCACGCGCCTGCGCGAGGAATGCTCGCCCATGGCTGCGCGCCGCGACATCGAACTCGACCTGCATGTCTACGAGAAACGCGAAGAACGCGCCGAGGTCATGTCGATAGTTGCGCAGCGTGTGCGCTGATCGCCGCCGCACTCCGCCGAGGTATGCCAAGTACTTATCGAGCATGGCATCTGCACGCGCACGCAATCGCTGACGCACAACGGAATCGGTAGCGAGACGGGGAGCGCCGGGCATTATCGCCTCCCAGTTATATCAAGTGCGCTATGCGCTTCGCCGCGTGCGTGACGTTCCTGAAGCACGGCGTGTAACGGTGCGAGTAGTGGTCGTGCGTGAAGCAGCCGCGGCGCGCCGGGGACGGGTCGGGGGTGCTGCCGGATCGATGCCCTGCTCACGCATCCGCTGTGCCCGCAAGGCCAGCAGATCGAGCGCCTCTTCCATCGTAACCGTTGAGGGATTCCGTCCGGCGGGCAAGGATGCGTTCACGACACCGTCAGTCACATACGCGCCAAACCGGCCACTGCGCACTTGCACCGGCTTCCCACTGTCAGGGTGCGGCCCGAGGTCAGCCAGTGCGCTCGGCGTGCCGCGTCGGCCGCGCATCTCACGTGGTAGTGCCAGCAATGCAAGCGCCTCGTCCAGCGCCACACTTGCAAGGTGGTCGTGGTCACGCAGGCTGCGGTTCTCGCTCCCGCACTTCACATAAGGGCCGAGTGGGCCATCCTGAACTGTGACTGAATCACCCGTCTCCGGGTGCACGCCCAGCATCTTCGGGAACGACAACAGCATGAGCGCCTGGTTAAGTGTCAGCGTTTCGGTGTCCAGTGTAGGCCAGACGGACGAGCGCCTCGGTTTGCTGTCATTCGCATCGTCTTCATCCAACTGCACGTAGGGCCCGTAGCGACCGACTTTGGAGTAGACCGGCAATCCTGATTTCGGATCGAATCCCAGCGGCTGATCTCCGTGCGCTGCCCGTGCGAGGAGATCAAGCGCCCCTGCTAGGTCGATCTCATCCGGTGCGGTGTCTTCGGGGATGTTAGAGCGCACTTCGCTATCACCGGCTTGAATGTACGGACCATATCGGCCGACTCGCACCGCTACGATGCGTCCCTGCTCATCCTCGCCAAGCGGAATCGACGAGACTTCACGCGCGTCGATCTGCTCCCACCCGGAGCCGATGCGATGACGTAGCCCTTCCGCAGCCAGCGTATTCGCATCGGCCGGCGGCAAATCGGGATCGCCGAAATAGAAGCGTCGCAACCACGGCGTCGCGTCCAGACCTCCTTCGGCCACCGCGTCCAAGTCTTCTTCCATCTTCGCAGTGAAGTCGAGGTCGACGAGTTCTGGAAAATGCTGCTCCAGCAAGTTCACTACCGCAAACGCGAGGAATGTCGGCACTAATGCCGTCCCGCGCTTCTGCACGTATCCACGGTCGAGGATCGTCCCGATAATCGAGGCGTATGTCGACGGACGTCCGATCCCACGTTCTTCAAGTTCGCGAATCAAACTCGCCTCGGTATATCGCGCTGGTGACTGCGTCTCGTGCCCTCGCGACTCCGCCGAGGCAACCGCAATCGCCTGCCCCACCGTGAGCGGCGGCAACAGCCGTTCTTGCTCATCAAGTTCCGCTTCCGGGTCGTCTGACCCTTCGACGTATGCACGCAGGAACCCTGGGAACTTGATCACCCGGCCTGAGGTTGCCAGCACAGCCTCGCCAGCCACACCCGCTGGTGCCCGCATCCGCACGTTCGTCCGCAGGCCAGTCGCATCACGCATCTGCGAGGCAACCGTACGCATCCAGATCAGTTCGTACACGCGGAAGGCATCCCCATCCAGTTCCCGGCGGAGATCATCCGGTATGCGGAAGGCATCGCCGGCTGGCCGGATCGCCTCGTGCGCTTCCTGAGCGCCTCGCGCGCGCGTTGTGTACTGGCGTGGCATGTCAGGCAGATACTCAGCCCCATACAACTGCCGAACCTGCTCACGCGCGGCATCCAGTGCTTGCGTCGACAGGTTCGTCGAGTCGGTACGCATGTACGTGATGAAGCCATTCTCATACAACTGCTGCGCGACGCCCATCGTGCGTTGCGCCGTAAATCGCAGCTTCCGTGCGGCTTCCTGCTGCAACGTGGAGGTAATAAATGGCGCTGCCGGGCGCTGCGTGAATGGACGTTCGTTGACTTCGGCAACCGTCGCGACTGCACCGGTCAGCGCCTTAGCAACCCGGCCAGCGGCATCGCCATCCATCAGCATCACATCGTGCGCACCAGTGAGCGCACCTGTCTCCGGATCGAAGTCACGGCCGGTGGCGACTCGCTTACCACCGAGTTCGACCAAGTGCCCCGTCACAGTCGTCGCGTCGCTCGCGACTTGCAGCGTGGCGTTCACGTCCCAGTACGGTGCCGTCACGAAACGCATACGCGAGCGTTCGCGCACCACCACTACACGGATCGCAGCAGACTGCACGCGTCCCGCGGACAGCCGAGGCCGTACCTTGCGCCACAACACCGGCGAGACCTCATACCCGAACAACCGGTCGAGGATGCGCCGCGCCTCTTGCGCCTGAACCAAGTCCTGGTCGATGTCACGAGGGTGTTCCAGTGCTTCTTCGATAGCGTCTCGGGTGATCTCGTGGAAGACCATCCGATGCACTGGTACCTGCGGGTTAAGCACCTCGTACAGGTGCCACGCAATCGCCTCACCTTCGCGATCCTCGTCTGTCGCGAGGTAGAGCGTGTCGGCGTCTTTCAGCAATGCCTTTAGTTTGGCGACCTGAGCCTTCTTCGTTGCCGGGATGATGTAGAGCGGGGCAAAGTCATGATCAACATCAACGCCAAGACGCGCCCAAGGCTGTTTCTTAACCTGTTCCGGGATTTCCGCCGCCTTCGAAGGCAGGTCACGGATATGCCCGATAGAGGACTCCACCACGTACTCGGGGCCAAGGAACCGCGCGATCGTCCTCGCCTTCGCCGGAGATTCGACGATGACGAGGCTTTTCCCCGTGCTGACACGGGCGCGGCTGCGGCCTCGGCGTTCAGTCGTCAATGACCACTCCTGCTCACGTCAGAGTCGTAGGCTACGGCATCTTCACCGACACGGGCGTATTGCATGCTGCAAAGGTCGCGCACCAGCCTCTTCAATTCAAGCAGGGCTAGCGCCCCGAAGACCACCGACGCTGCCAGCCCACTCGCCCGAACGATGTCGTCGATGTGCCCGGATTCACGGTTAAGGGCCGCCATCAACGCCCGTTCGCCGGGATCCGTTGGCGGAATAACACGTCCAAAGTCCATCTGTGTGCCACTATCGTGAGGTTCAGCGCCTTCAATACGTCGCCAGCCGAGGCGACCGGCGTGGCACCATCTCGCAGCAGGGAGAATAGCCACCGTGACTGTGGCGAGAAGATCGAACCCGGTACTACGAAGACCTCTCGACCTTGTTCAAGAGCGAATCGCGCTGTAATCATCGCACCCGAATCGCGGTTGCCCTCGGTGACTAGCGTCCCGGGGGCAACTGCGACATAATACGGTTTCGCCGAGGAAAGAAGTCTGCACGCGGCTTCGTCCCAAGCGAGTAGGCGGCCATGAGCGCGCCATGTTCCGCTTACCCGCGAGGCCACGCGTCAGTTCTCCTGAGGCTTGCCGGCCATAGGCCGTAGCCCGGCGAGTACCAACGACGGCTACGCTCCATTCGTCCTCTGGCAGCCAGTCGCCGCGCACAAAGAGCACCGGAGGGGCATCAGGAATCTCGCCCAGCCGAGTGTGACACCTGCCATCACAGTCTCATCGGCGGACACGATGGCCCGCAGCAACGTGGAAACGATTAACAGGACTGAGACGAGCGTGGTGTTGGTACCCAAATGCGATCGGCTCTGATAAGGCCTCAGACACCCTCCCGAATGGGCCGCGGGCGTGCGGGGACGCCTAGGACAAGCTCTCCCGGTGCGACATCCCGGGTCACGATTGATCCCGCGGCCGTGCGTGCTTCTGTCCCGACTTCGACCGGCGCTACGAGCACCGAGTCGCTGCCGATGAACGCTCTATCTCCGATGACTGTCCGGTGCTTGTTCACGCCGTCGTAGTTTGCGGTGATCGTCCCCGCACCGATGTTCACATCGCTGCCGACATCCGCGTCGCCCACGTATGAGAAGTGCCCGATTTGAGTGCGTGCGCCTATCCGTGACGCCTTCACTTCAGCGTAGTTCCCAAGGTGGACGTGCGCCTCGAGCGTTGAGCCGGGGCGCACGTGTGAGTACGGACCGACCGTCACGTCGTCACCGACGACTGATTCTTCGAGTGTCGAGCCGCCGATCTCACAGCGATCGCCGATCCGCATCTCGCGTAGCACTGCGTTCGGCCCAATACGGCAACCGGCACCGATGGTTGTATTCCCAATCAGATGGCAGCCCGGAAGGATTGTCGTGTCCTCACCGATCGTGACACCAACGTCGATATACGTAGAAACTGGGTCGGCCAGCGTGACGCCTTCGAGCATCAGTCGCTGGCGTGTGCGCTCGCGCATGAGATGCTCCGCGCGCGCGAGTTCGACACGTGTGTTCACCTGTTGCGCCTCGACTGACTCGACAATTGTTGAGGCCTGCGCGCCCGCCGGGTGCTCCACAGCCCGCGCAATGATGTCCGTCAGGTAGCGCTCGCCACCGGGGCTTGTCTCAACCGCTTCAAGCGTCGGCCAGAGCCACGCAGCATCTGCTGCGTACAAGCCGACATTGACCTCCGGCTCGTCCCGCGTCGTCGCGTCCGTCTCGGTCTCTTCTACAACGCCAAGGACTCGTCCGTCTTGGCGCATCACGCGCCCATAGCCGGCCGGGTCGGCAAGAACGGTCGTCAGGAACGTCAACACAGAAGCGGATGCCTCGTGTTCTGTCATGAGGTCACGGATCGTGCGCTCGGTAATCAAGGGCAAATCGGCATTCAGGATTAGCACGCGCGAGGCTTCGCCCGCACCAGCGCGGCCAGCCAGCGCAGCGTGGCCGGTACCCAGCGGTTCGCCTTGGGCGACAATGCGAGCGCCGGGTATCGAAGCGCGCACAGCTGTCGCGACTTCATCGTCCTCAGATCGCGTGACGACGACGATATGACCACAACCGGCGGCGCGTACTGCCTCGCAGACTAGACGCACCATCGTGCGTCCGGCTACGGGATGTAGCACCTTTGGGAGGCGTGAACGCATACGTGTGCCGCGCCCAGCCGCAAGGACAACCGCGACCCAACTGTCCGCAGGCTCAGTTCGAGGTTTGGTCATGAAGCCGTGCCTGGATGGGGAGGTTCAGCACTCTCGATGATGGATGCTCCGCCTGCGAGGGCGAAAATTGACTCGCGCGATTGAGCCATTCTACACTTCCACCCGGCCCTGTCACCACCAATATCCCTGATCTGAGGCCATCTGTGACCGTCGACGAACTGCGCGAAGCCTTCCTCGCATACTTTGAGGAGCAGGGGCACCGCCGCATCCCCTCATCCTCCCTTGTGCCTCACGGCGACCCGTCACTGCTCTTTACCTCTGCGGGGATGGTGCAGTTCAAGCCCTACTTCATGGGTCTTGAACAGCCCCCAGCCAGCCGCATGACCTCCGTGCAGAAGTGCTTCCGCACTACTGATGTCGAGGAGGTCGGCGATGCCTCACATCTCACGTGCTTCGAAATGCTGGGCAACTTCTCAATCGGTGACTACTTCAAGCCAGAGGCGCTGACGTGGGCCTGGGAGTTCCTATCGGGTCGTCTTGGCCTGGATCCCGATCGCCTCTGGGCGACCGTCTACACCACCGATGACGAGGCCTACGCCTTTTGGGAGCAGCATGTCTCGACTGCCCACATCGTCCGGTATGAAGGTAATTTTTGGGCGTCGGGCGAAACCGGCCCCTGTGGTCCGTGTTCCGAGGTTCACTACGACTTCGGCCTGACGCCGGACTGTCCGCAGTGTGCAGACGGAACCTGCCACCCCGAAAACGACTGCGGCCGGTTCCTGGAAATCTGGAATGTCGTCTTTATGGGCTTGGACCGCCAGTCGGATGGCTCGTTGGGGACGTTGCCCTCGCAGAACATCGATACGGGCGCAGGCCTCGAACGCGTCTCATGGGTGCTTCAGCAGACCAAGTCCGTATACGAGACCGACCAATTGCGCAGCATCGTTGCGCGTATCGAGAAAGTCTCCGGGCGGCGCTACGACCCGGACGCGAACCCAGAGATCGCCCACGCGATGCGCGTAATCACCGACCATGCACGCGCCGTCGCGTTCCTGCTCTTCGACGGCGTGGTGCCATCGAATGAAGGCCGCGGCTACGTCCTCCGCCGCGTGCTGCGGCGCGCGGTCTACTTCGGCCACACCATCGGCCTGCGTGAGGCCTTCCTCACGCGCGTGGTCGAGGCTGCCATCACCGCATCTGCGCGCGCGCACCCGCAACTGGCCCAGCAACGCGATTTCATCACCCGCGTTGTAGCGCTCGAAGAAGCCCGCTTCCAACAGACGCTCACACGCGGACTAGAACTGCTCGCGCATGTGATGGATCGCGAACAAGCGGCGAGGCGCGTACCCGGCCACGACATGTTCGTGCTGTACGACTCACATGGACTACCGCCGGAACTGACACTCGAGGTCGCCACGCAACACGGCTACACCGTCGACCGTGAGGGCTTCGACGCCGAGATGGCAGCACAGCGCCAGCGCTCGCGCGGCGGCGAGACGTTCGAGGACTTCGATGACCCGACAGCGGAGCGGTATGCGGCACTTGGCCTCCGCTCCGAGTTTGTCGGGTACGAAGGACTACACGCCGAGTCGGCAGTAGCGGCCATCCTGCGCGACGGCGCCCGCGTCGACCGCCTCGAAGCGGGACAATCCGGCGAGGTCGTCCTGCACGCGACACCGTTCTATCCTGAGGGTGGTGGCCAAGTCGGCGACCATGGCCAGATCACTACCCCCAGCGGACGCTTCATGGTCAGCGAGACGCAGCGGCACGGCAGCGTAATCGCGCATCATGGATCGGTGACCGCCGGTACAGTCACGTTTGGGGAGACGGTACAGGCACAGGTGGATCCAGTATGGCGCATGGGCAGCATGCGAAATCATACCGGTACGCACCTCCTACACGCCGCCCTCCGCGAGGTTCTCGGAAGTCACGTGCGACAGGCCGGTTCGTACGTCGGCCCCGATCGGCTGCGCTTCGACTACACCCACCCCGAGGCACCCACGGACGGCGAACTCCGTGAGGTACAGCGCCTCGTGAACGCGAAAGTGCGCGAGGATATCACCCGCGAAACCATCGAACTTCCCTACGAGGAGGCGGTCGCGCGCGGCGCCATCGCGTTTTTCGAGGATCGCTACACCGCCGATGTGCGGATGGTGGAGTACTGCGAATCACATGCAACCAACCCGCAGGACGGGCTACTCGACGACGAGTGCTTCAGCCGCGAACTCTGCGGAGGCACACACCTACGCTCGACCGGCGGCGTCGGCCTCCTGCACATCGTCAGCGACACCAGCATCGGCGCTGGCATGCGCCGCATCGAGGCCATCACCGGCCCCGACGCCGAGCGGTACATCGAGGAGCGCCTCGACACGCTCGACGCGCTCGCACAGCGCTTCCGCTCTCCTGTCGAGGAGATCACCGCACGCATCGAAGCGCTCGAATCACAACTCACGATCGAGCGGCGGCGCGCAGAAGCGCTGTCGCGGCGTGCCTCGGCGAACGTGGCCGACGACCTGATAGCGACCGCCGAGGAGATCGAGGGAGGGAAACTCGTTGTCGCTCGCGTCGAGGTGGAGAGCGCAGATGCGCTTCGCACACTCGGCGACCGGCTGCGCGAACGGCTCCAGCCGGCGGCGATCGTGCTTGGTGCGGTGGTCGGCGACCGTCCGCAGTTCCTCGCGATGGTCTGCGACGACCTCGTAGCCCGTGGTGTGCGTGCCGACGTGCTCGTGCGCGAGGCAGCCATGGTGGCAGGGGGCGGGGGCGGCGGACGGCCGCAACTCGCGCAGGCTGGTGGCCGCGACGCATCGAAACTCGACGACGCGCTCGAAGCCGCCCGGCGCATCGCGCGCGAGCAGATGGCTGCGCGCTAGCGGATGCGCTGGATTGGCGTGGATCCCGGGCATGCCCGCGTCGGCATCGCCATTTGCGACGACGAAGAGCGTATCGCCGTGCCCATCGAGGTGGTGCCAGCCTCGGTAGCCGTGCCCGCAATCCGCACCATCGCGCTGCGCGAACAGGCTTACGGGGTGGTGATCGGGTTGCCCATGTCACTCGACGGTGTCGAGCGAGCCTCCGCAGTGAGTGCGCGGAAGCTCGGCGAGCGTGTACGGCGCGTACTGGGACTACCTGTAGAATACGAGGACGAGCGCTTCACCACCGTCGCTGCCGAACGCGCCACCGGGCGCAGCCGGCCCAGCGACGACCTCGCAGCCGCAATGCTCCTACAACAATTCATCGACCGGAGGCGGCACGATGCGAGCAACGAGCGACCGTAGCGCCTCGTGAGACGGCTTCTGCTCCCGTTGTACGTCGCTGCCGTTGGCGCAGCACTCACCCTTGGGCTGCGCTGGTCACCGATATTGACAGCCCGCGCGATGCAGCTGACGCCGCCCGCCGAGACCATCGCCGCACAGCCAGTGCCATTCACGGTCGCGGAAGGCGCCGCGCCAGGTGATATCGCGGCGAGCTTACGGGACGCCATGGTGATCGATGACGTGCGCCGCTTCCATTTCCTCCTAGGCCTCGATGGCACAGGGCGCGACCTCCGCGCCGGTTGTTACCTGTTCGTGCGCGAGATGACTGCAGGGGAAGCTGTCTACCGGTTGCGTTCTGGGATTACCTCGGCACAACTGTTCGCTATTCCAGAGGGCCGGCGGCTCGAAGAGGTCGGCAGTCTGATCGAACGCGCTAGCATTACCAGCAGCGCACAGTGGCAGGCCGCGCTCGCAGCAGCGCCTCGCGATCAGATCCCCGGGCCGCCGTCTGCACCGCGGTCGCTCCTCGGTTATCTGCTGCCCGCAAGTTACCCGCTCCAATGCAAAGCCGACGCCAACACGATGGTCGCGGCGATGCTCCAAGCGTTCGCCGATCAGGTCACGCCAGACATCGTGGCCGCCATCAACGCACAGGGACTCACGCTCGACGAAGGCATCACGCTCGCCTCGATTGTCGAGCGAGAAGCAGTGCTCAAGCCGGAGCAGGGGGTGATCGCAGCGGTGTTCCTCAACCGGCTTCGGACGCGCATCCCACTACAGGCTGACCCGACGGTGCAGTTTGCATTGGCAAACGCGCGACCACCCTCCGGCGACGCTACATGGTGGAAGACCGCGCTGCTCGACACCGACCTGCAGGTCGATTCGCCGTACAACACCTATCGCCACGCTGGGCTGCCACCGGGGCCGATTGCCAACCCTGGCATCGACGCGATCCGCGCCGTCGCGTTCCCGGCGCAGACCGACTATCTCTACTTCGTAGCACGTGGCGACGGCTCGCACGCTTTCGGGCGTACGCTGGCGGAGCACAACGCGAACGTCGCGCGCTTCCAACCTCGATAATGGGACAGCCATGACCGATACCATCGCACTCCTCGGCCATCCGGTAGCGCACTCGATCTCGCCGCGCTTCCAGCAGGCGGCGCTCGACGCGCTCGGCGTCGACGCACGCTACGAGGCGTGGGATGTATTGCCCGCCGACTTACCCGCCGCGATGGAGCGGCTGCGCGGCGGGTCGATGCGTGGCGCAAACGTGACAATCCCACACAAGGAATCTGTCGTGCGGATGGCTGACCGGCCGGATGCGCTGGTCGAGCGGATGGGCGCGGCGAACACAATCGTGCAGCGCGATGGACTACTGCATGCGACGAACACCGATGTCATCGGCATCTTGCGCTCGCTGGAAGCAGCAGGGGTCGATGTGAGCGGTAAGCAGGTCGTACTGCTCGGCGCTGGCGGTGCGGCACGAGCTGTTGTCGTCGCGATGCGGCGTGCGGGTGCGGTACACCTCGTGATTGCGAATCGCACGCCCGAACGCGCGCAGGCGATCGCAAGGCTCGGCGGCGACGAGCTGGCAACGAGTATTGTGCCGCTGGACGCGGACACTCCCGCACTGCTCGATGCGGTGCGTAGGGCAGCACTTGTGATCAACGCGACCTCACTTGGCATGTCGCATGGGCCGGACGAGCACGCGACGCCATTGCCGGCCTCGGCATTCCAGCCGGGACAGGCGGCATTTGACCTCGTGTATGTGCCGGAGCGGACGCCGTTCCTCACTGCGGCGGAAGCAGCAGGCGCACAGGCGGTCGGCGGACTGGCAATGCTCGTCCACCAGGGGGCGGAGTCGTTCCGGCTGTGGACGGGCCTCGAACCACAGGTCGATGTGATGTTCGCGGCGGCGCGTCAGGCGCTGCGCGAGCGGGAACAGGCGTAAGCGATGATCGTCCTTGGGGTCATTGTGGTCGTGCTGCTGACGGCGGCGATTGGGTTCGCGATCGTCTCATCGGCGTTTTCCCAGCGTCACTGGAAGAAGGTCATCGCGCAGGGAGACCGGGCGACGCTGCTCGCGGCGCTGGAGGAGGCACTGGAGACGTTCCGGGGGATGCGGCCGCCTCGGGGGATTACCCCAGCGGACTGGCGTGGGTTGCAGTCGTCGGTGGTGGTGGCGGCCGACCGTGACCGCTGCCGCGTCTCGGTGCTGGTGGAGCCGGACAGCCGGGTCGTGGGCGGCGAGCGGGTCGATGTGGGGCCAGCAGAGGACGTGGCGCGCCGAGTGGCGGTGAAGATGGCCGACCGGCTGCTCTACGAGATTCCGCTGGCACGGTTTGAGGCCGTGCAGGTGGACGCATATACAGAGTACCGTAGCCCGGACGGGCAGACTCAGACAGACTGCCTGTTGACCACTCAGGTGACGCGCGACCTCGCGAATGAGACCGAGTGGGATGAGGAAGCAGCCGCGGCCATCCTCGCCACGTGGCACACGCGAGAGCGAGCCGCTGGTACCGTCATCAACCCAGAAGCAGGGGCACTCATCGGCCCCGGAGAGTTCGACGAAGCACCGCCGGCGGAGGGCGGCACTCTATGAGCACCTTTCGTTTTTTGACCGCTGGTGAGTCGCACGGCAAGGGGATCACCTCGGTCGTCGAGGGCGTCCCGGCGGGGTTGCCAATTACCGAGGAGATCATTGAGGCCGATCTTGTCCGGCGGCAGCGCGGCTATGGGCGCGGCCAGCGACAGCAGATCGAAAAAGATCATGCGGAGATCACCGGCGGTGTCCGGCACGGGCTGACGATGGGATCGCCGATCTCGCTGTGGATGGTGAACGCCGACCACCAAAACGCGAACTGGCAGGTGCGCATGGCAAGCGGGCCGGTCGATCAGGAAGTTGAGCGAGTCACGTTGCTGCGGCCGGGTCATGCTGACCTTGCGGGGACTCAGAAGTACGGCTTCGACGACGTCCGACCGATCCTTGAGCGGTCGAGCGCGCGAGAGACAGCGCAGCGTGTCGCAGTCGGTTCGATCGCGCGGGCACTACTGCGCGAGATCGGCATCACGATCCACTCGCACGTGCTCACGATCGGCGACATCGACGCGCGCGTGCCAGAGCGGATCGACTGGGATGCGGTCGAAGGATCGCCGGTGCGCGTTTCCGACCGCGACATTGAGGCCCACATGATGGCGAGGATCGACGAGGTCAAAGTGGGCCTCGACAGCGTCGGCGGCATCTTTGAAGTGCGAGCGAGCGGAGTACCGTTCGGTCTCGGTAGCCATATCCAATGGGATCGGCGACTCGACGGGCAGATTGCGCAGGCATTCCTCTCGATTAACGCCGTAAAGGGTGTCGAGATCGGCGACGGCTTTGCGAACGCCCGCAAGGTTGGCTCGGAAGTACAAGACATCATCCTGCCAGCGGACGCGTGGGAACGGCGTCCGTGGGAACACGAGACGAACCGCGCTGGTGGCATTGAGGCGGGGATGACCAACGGCGAAGAGATCATCGTGCGCGGTGCACTCAAGCCGATCTCGACAATCCCGCGGCGGCTGCCATCAACCGACCTACTCACCGGCAATGAAGCGACGGCGTTCTACGAACGCTCCGACGCATGTGTCGTGCCCGCAGCAGGCGTGATCGGAGAGGCGATGCTGGCGATCGTGCTGGCGACCGCGGCACTGGAGAAGTTCGGTGGCGACCACCTCACGGAGTTCGTACGGAACTACGAGGCGTTCCAAGCGACGGTGGGACCGCGCGAGCGGCGCGACTAGCGTATGGCTACCGCAACCATGACGACGACCGTCGACGCGCCGCAGCAGATCGTCCTAGTGGGCCTGTCAGGGGTGGGAAAGTCCGCCGTCGGCGCGATCCTTGCGCGGCGGCTCGGCTGGCCGTTGATCGACACCGACGACCTAGTGACACAGCGCGAGGGACAGACACCTGCCCAAATCATCAGTGACCGTGGCGAACCAGCGTTCCGCGAGATCGAGGCGCGTGCAGTCGTGGAGGCGGCGAAGCAATCGCCCGCGGTGATCGCGACCGGCGGCGGCGCATTCCAGCAGCAGAAGTCGCGGCTCGCGCTGGCGGAGCGTGGATTCATCTGCTATCTCGATGCGACGGCGACGGAAATCGCGCGACGGTTGCGCAACGCGCCCGATGCAAGCGACCGGCCATTGCTCGGCACGGGTGCTGAGTTCGAGACGCGATTACAGTTGCTCGATGACGAACGACGGCCGGCGTATAGCCACGCCGACCTGTGGGTGCCTGTACAAGGCATCGACGCCGAGCAGGCGGCCTCACGCATCATCGAGGCTTGGGGGCGTGAGGCAGCGGCGCTAACGCGGATGCCGCTACGGCTCGAGCGGCTCAGTGCACCCCGGCCGTCGTCGGTGCCAGCGGCGGTTGTAGACACAGGACATGAGCGATACCCGATCTGGGTCGGGACTGGGCAACTGGACCGGCTACCGGAACGACTGCGGATGCTTGGGCTGAACGGTCGCGTGCTGCTGGTCTCCGACCAGTCGGTGATGGATGCACACGGCGCGAAGGTCGCGCAGGTGTTGGACGGCGCGGGAATCGCGGGATCGTCGTATATCATCCCGGCGGGTGAAGCCTCAAAGTCGTTGCGCGTCGCAGACGAGTTGTATCGCTGGCTTTCGGGGATAAAAGCGGAGCGGCGCGATGTGATCGTCGCGCTAGGCGGCGGGGTGGTCGGAGACCTCGCGGGATACGTTGCGGCGACGTACCTGCGTGGGCTGCCGCTGGTGCAGATGCCGACGAGCGTACTGGCGATGAACGACGCTTCGATTGGCGGCAAGGTCGCAGTCGATCTCCCATCAGGCAAAAACCTCGTCGGCGCGTTTTATCAGCCGCGCGCGGTGATCGCGGACATTGACACGATCAGGACGCTGCCACGGCGGGCATACGTCGAAGGCTTCGGTGAGGTGATCAAGCACGCGCTGATCCTCGATCCGGGACTGTTCCACGACCTCGAACGGCACGCGGGAGCGATCGCAACACAGGCGGCTGATCCCGCGCTGCTAACCGCGATCTTCTCGCGGTCGGCGCGGCTGAAGGCGCTGATCGTCTCGACCGACCCGCTGGAGCGTGGCATCCGCGCGATTCTCAACTACGGGCACACGATCGGGCATGGCATTGAGACCGCGACGGCGTTTGGCGGGGAGTACCTGCACGGCGAAGCGGTCGCTGTGGGAATGATGGGTGCGGCACGCATCGCGGTACGGATGGGACTGCACGACGAAGAGTTGCTCGCGCGACAGGCCGATCTGTTGCGCGCGTTCGGACTACCGCTGAGTGCACCGGGCGTCGACGCGCGCGCGATCCTGGAAGCGATGACGATGGACAAGAAGGTCGTTGGCGGCCGGATGCGCTTCGTACTGCTGAATGGCCTCGGGCGCGCATCGGTGCATGATGCTGTGCCGGAAGCGCTGGTCAGCGAGGTAGTACGCAGCCTCGTCAAACAGGATTAGCCGCGTGACCTCGATGCGGCGGGTGCCTCGGCGGATGGTGGCGAAGGCCAAGGGGCGCGTGCAGGGCGTCGGCTACCGCTCGTTCTGCGCGGACGAGGCGATGCGGCTGCATGTGGACGGATACGCGCGCAACCTCGGCGACGGGATCACCGTGGAAGTGGTCGGCGAGGCCGACGAGCCTACACTACGTCGCTTTGTCGAGAAGTTGCGCGAGGGGCCCCCATTCTCACGTGTGGATGGCGTGGACTTCCGGTGGGAAGAAGCGACCGGCGAGTTTCGCGGATTCGAGGCGGTGATCTGATGGGTGATGCAGGGCAGATGGGGCGGACGTTGCTACAGATGGGTGCGATCGCCTCGGTAAGTTTCTGGGGATTTGCAGCAGGCGAGGGCATGTTCCGGTTCGTGTACAGCATCGGCGGGTCGCTAATGGTGGCGGTGTTCTGGGGGACGTTCATCGGCTCGCGGTCGATGGTGGCGATACCGCCACTCGCTCGCGACGCGCTGACGGTGCTGGTGTGCGCGGTGGCCGGATACGCGCTGGCCTCGGCGGGTGAGCCGTCGCTTGGGGTAGGGTTAGTGCTGGCGGCGTTGATGCACGCGATCTACACGCGCTACACCGAGATGCGCGACCGCAATCTCGAACGGTAGGGCGGAACGCCTCGTGCGCGTCATGCATCTCCTCATCCGGTTTGCGGTGGAAGTAGCGGCGGTCGCCGCATTCGGGGTGTGGGGCTGGCGCGCGGGGACTGGAGTGAGTGCGTACGCGCTCGGCATTGGTGCACCGGCGGCGATGATTGTGGCGTGGGGGCTGTTTACCGCACCAAAGGCGCTATTCAACACGCCGCCGATGGTGCGCGAGGGCCTTGCGATGGGCGTGTTCGCCATGGCGGCGGGGGCGCTGTACCTCGCGGGTGAGCCGCTGCTGGCAATGGTGCTGATCGTGGTGTCGGTGCTGAACTCGGTGCAGTTACGGGTGTACGGGGTGCGCGGCTAGGCGCGCCGAAACAGGCGGCCGAGCAAGCCAATTTTCCTCTTTACGTGAGGTTCACAGCGAAGGACTGTCGCGACGAGCAGGTCGGCGAGGCCGGGGGCCTGCGCGGGGCCGAAGGTGGCGTGGTCGCGGGAGGGGGTGAGGGAGACGAGGGCGATGAGGTCGCTTCGGTTGGTGGTTGGCTGTGCGCCAGGGGGGACGATTTCAATAGCAAAAGTGCCGGGGGCCTCGAGACTTTCTGCGAGGAGGAGGGTCGCACGGGGATCGACCGTTATGGTGAGCTGGCGGAGTTCCTGGGCGTTCAAGAGGCGTTCGGCAGTGATGCGGGCGCCATTTGAGGCTGTGATGACGGTTGCTCGGCCTTCGCGAGGGGCGGAGGTAGCGGTGAAGACGCCTCGGGAGCGAAGCGCCTCGATCAGGGTGGTGATGAGAAGGGTTTTGCCGGAGCCGGGGGGGCCGACGACGCGGACGATGCGCAGGGCGGCCTCGCGACGGGCATTGGCCTCAGAATCGGACGATGTCATCGGGAAGTTTGCACGGGTTTGCTCAGGAATGGGCAGATTTGTGGGGGAGGTGGGCCAGGGCGGGGTCGAGGAGGATAACGTCGCAGTCCTGGCCGGCCTCGATGGCGGGGCCGCCCTCGCGGCAGATGGCGTAGCCGTTGGCGAGGGACATGGAGGTGAGGACGCCCGATCCTTGTGGGCCGGTGAGTCTTACGACATAACTATCGCCTTCAAACCTAACGAACACGCGTGCGTAGAAACGGCGACCGTCGCCAGAGGCGATGCGGTGCTCGGTGCGGGCTCGGATGAGGGGGCGCTGCCAGCCTTCGGGGTTGCCGAGCATGGCATAGATTGCGGCGCGGCCGAAGAGTTCGAAGGTCATGAGGGCAGAGACGGGGTTGCCGGGGAGACCGAGGTGGGGGACGGCGTGTCCGTTTGCCCCCTTAAAGCGGCCGAAGGCGAGAGGCTTTCCGGGGCGCATGTTGACGGTCCAGAAGCCGATCTCGCCTTCGCGAGCGAGGACTTCTTTGACTACGTCGAAGTCGCCGCGGGAGACGCCGGCGGAGGTGACGAGGAGGTCGCAGTTCGCGAGGGCCTCGTGGATGCGGGCGGTGAGGGCCTCGACGGTGTCGCGAGCGACATCGAGGACGTGGGGGATGCCGCCGCACTCGCGGACGGCGGCGGCAAGGCCGGTGGCGTTGGCGTCGTAGATCTTGCCGGGGGTGAGGGGCTCGCCGGGGCGGAGGAGTTCGTCGCCGGTAGAGAGGATGGCGACGCGGGGGCGGCGGTGCACGGTGACGGTATCGAGGCCGAGGGAGGCGACGACGCCGACCTGCCGGACGCCGATGACAGTGCCGCGCTTGAGCACGACCTCTCCGGTCTGCACGTCCTCGCCGACCTCACGGACGTTAGCACGGAGGGCAGCGGCGACATCGATACGGACGGTGTCGGTGGGGCCGTTGGCGCGGAAGGCGATCTGGGGTGGGGCAGCGCTGCCGACAGGCGGGCGGGGGCGCTCTTCTTCGTCGGTCTCCTCGAAGGGGACGATGGCGTCCGCACCGCCGGGCATGGGGGCGCCGGTCATGATGCGGACGGCTTCGCCAGGGCCGACCGCGCCTTCGTAGACCTGGCCGGCGGGGAGCCAGCCGATGACGCGGAGGGTGCGGGGGGTAGCGTGGGTAGCGCCGGCGGTGTCGGCGGCGCGGACGGCGTAGCCATCCATGGAAGTGTTGGCCATGGGGGGAATGTTGAAGCCGGCGACGACATCGGCGGCGAGCACCTGGCCGATGGCATCGAGGAGGGGGACTTGCTCAGTCTCGAGTGGGTGGAAGTGTTCGAGGATCCTTGCACGGGCCTCTTCGACGGGGATCATGCCGGCGGGGAGGATGCTGTGGGTGTGCTCGGCGGTGGTCATGGGTGAGCCTCGATTTGGGTCATCTCCGGGACGGCACCGGCGCGCCCTAGACGGTGTTGTCGTGGGGATCGTAGCGCGTGGGATGGGAATGGTGTGAATGACGAGGAGATCACACCTTTCTCGTGCGCACGGCTATCGTGTCCACTGGTATTGGAGGCTGGTATGAAGAATATCACCCCAGCGCCGACGACGAACTCATCGAAGCAGCCCGCGACCGGGCGCGGCGGGAGCGGACGACACTGAACGAGCAATTCCGGAAATGGCTCGCCTCCTATGCTCGCCGCTCCGCGCGAGCATAGGAGGCGCTGGTATTCATCCACGAGATGCAGGCGCGGTACACGACCGATGGCCGCAAGTTCACTCGCGAGGAGATGAATGAGCGGTGACTTCTTCGACAGCAACATCTTCGTCTACCTGCTCGACTCGGTAGACACGCGGAAGCGCAATATCGCCGAAGCGCTCATCGGAGACGCCATCACTCACCGGACGGCGAGCGGGGGCGGATGGCGGAGTTGGTGAACCGGGCCTCGTACCGGCAGGACCGGCTCCGGCTGACGCGGGGCTGGCGGATGAGCCTCGGGAGCAGCATGTGCATCGGGAGACTGTACGGGGCGGGAGCGGGTGGCGGCGCGTGCCTTGGGATCAGAACTGGGAGAGGAAGCGGAGGTCGTCCTGATAGAAGTGGCGAATGTCGGAGATGCCATACTTGAGCATGGCGATGCGCTCGACGCCCATGCCGGCGGCGAAGCCGGTGTAGCGGGCGGGGTCGTAGCCGGCGGCGGCGATGATCTCTGGGTGCACCATGCCTGCGCCCATCACCTCTAGCCAACCGGAGCCGCGACAGACGGAGCAAGCGGGATCGTTACCGGGGCAGGCGAAGCAGGAGACGGCGAGTTCGACGCCGGGTTCGACGAAAGGGAAGTAGGAATTGCGGAGCAGGACGCGGGTACCGGAGCCAAAGAGCTGGCGCGCGAATTCCTGGAGGGTGCCTTTGAGGTCGGACATGCCGACCCCTTCATCGATGGCGAGCAACTCGACCTGAGTGAGCATCCACTCGTGGGTGGCGTCGGTAGCCTCATAGCGGTAGCAGCGGCCGGGGACGGCGATGCGGATGGGCGGCTCGTGCGTCTCCATGTAGCGAATCTGCATGGGGGAGGTGTGGGTGCGCAGGAGGGTGTTAGGGGTTGCGCCGTAGTCATCAGCCATGCGCGACTGCGGCTGCAACCAGAACGTGTCCCACATGTCGCGGGCGGGGTGGTCGGCGGGGATGCGGAGGCGCCCGAAGTTGTATTCGTCGAGTTCGACCTCGGGGCCTTCGACGGAGTCGAAGCCCATGCGGGCGAAGGCGGCGAGGATCGCGCGGAGGGTGATGGTGACGGGGTGCAGGCCGCCTCGGGGTTGAGGGCGGCCTGGGAGGGTCACGTCGACGGCCCCGGTGGTGACGGCGGCGGCGAGCGAGACGGCACGGAGGTCGTCGCGGCGGGCGGCGAAGGCGGCCTCGAGTTCATCGCGGAGGGCGTTGGCGGCGGCGCCGGTGGCGCGGCGCTGGTCAGGGTCGAGGCTGCCGAGGGAGCGGAGGACGCCGGTGAGTGCGCCGGAGCGGCCGAGGGTGGCGGTGCGCCAAGCATCGAGGGCGGCTTCGTCGGCGGTGGCGGCGAGAGTGGCTCGGGCCTCGGTGGCGAGGGCGGTGATGGTGTCAGTGGCCATGGTTGGAGTGTACGGGTGGCGGGGCTCACCCCCAACCCCTCTCCCGGGGGCGAGGGGAGTAAGAACCGCGGTGCGTATGTTCGGTGGCCCCGATTGTGGTTCGACAGGCTCACCACGAGCGGGGAGTGGGGGTCGTGGTGGGGCAGCGAGGGACTCCGGAATCACCTGCATCCATCCCATCTCGTCCCTCCTCAAGCGGGTGGAGCAGAGGCGGCAGAGGTGAGCCAACCGCAGTCTCACGGTAGGATGCGGACATGCTGGTATCGCTGAAGTGGCTTCGGGAATACGTCGATTTGCCGGACGACCTCGATGTGGAGGGGCTGGCGGAGCAGTTGACGATGGCTTCGTCGGAGGTAGAGGGGATTCACCGGACGGGTGCGTGGGATAGGGAGTTCGTGACAGTGGGGCGAGTGCTGGCGGTGGATGCGCATCCGCAGGCGGATCGATTGCGCCTCGCGACAGTGGAGTACGGCGGGGCGGAGCCGTTGCAGGTGGTGTGCGGTGCGCCGAACCTAGCGGTAGGGCAGTTGATCGCTTTCGCGCGCGAGGGTGCGAAGTTGTTCGACGGGCACACGGGAGAAGCCAGTGTGCTGAAGCGGTCGAAGATCCGCGGGGTGGAGTCGGCGGGGATGGTGCTATCGGAGCGAGAACTCGGGCTGTCCGAGTCGCACGATGGGATCATCGAGTTGCCTTCGGACGCGCGGGTGGGGATGGCGCTGGCGGACTACCTCGGCGACGTGGTGCTAGATGTACACACGTGGCCAAACCGGGCGGACACGATGTCGATGGTGGGAATCGCGCGGGAGGTCGCGGCGATTCTTGGTGTGCAGGTGCGGATGCCGGGCACGGAGTACGTCGCAGGCAGCGCGCAGACCTCGGAAGCTGTGGCGGTGGAGATCGCTGCGCCGGAGTGGTGCGCGCGGTACATCGCGACGGTAGTGGAGGGCGTGCGCATCGGGCCGTCGCCGGAGTGGATGCAGGAGCGACTGCGCGCGGGTGGGATCAGACCGATCAACAACGTAGTGGATGTGACGAACTACGTGCTGCTGGAACTCGGGCAGCCGTTGCACGCGTTCGACGCAGAGAAGGTCGTTGGGACGATTGTGGTGCGGATGGCGAAGACCGGCGAATGGATCGTGACGCTCGACGGGGAGGCGCGGGCGCTGACCTCGGGCATGCTTGTCATTGCCGATGACAGCGGGCCGATTGCGCTCGCGGGGGTGATGGGTGGTGCGAGCACGGAGATCGGCGAGGGGACGACGCGGGTGTTGCTGGAGTCGGCGCGGTTCGACCCGGCAAGCATCCGGCGCACCTCGACGCGGCTGAAGTTGAGGAGCGAGTCGTCGTCGCGGTTTGAGCGGGGGTTGTCGCCGGAGCTTGCGGCGTTCGCCTCAAAGCGGGCGGCGCAGTTGCTGGTGGAGGTGTGCGGCGGGGCGGCGCGAGCGGGGGCGGTAGATGTGTATCCGCAGCCGTGGGTGGCCTCGGAGGTTGCGTTGACGCGGGCACGACTCGACACAGTACTGGGGTTCCATGTGCCGACCTCGGAGGTGGTGGGAAACCTCGGGACGCTGGGGTTTGAGGTGAGTGTGTCTGGGCAGGGTGCAAGCATCTCCGGAACACCCCCACCCCCGCCCTCCCCCTTGGGGGGAGAGGGCGAAGAGTCGGAAGTGTTCACGGTGCGGGCACCGTGGTGGCGGACGGACGTGTCGATACCGGATGACGTGGCGGAAGAGGTGTTGCGGACGGCGGGGTACGACCGGCTGCCGGCAACGGCGTTGCGGGGGCCGGTGCCGGCGCACGAGCGGCGGCCGCTAATCGAAGTGCGGGAGCGGTTGAAGGACGCACTGGCCTCGGCGGGACTGCGCGAGGTGATCACGTACTCACTGACGACCGAGGCGATGCAGGAGCGCGTTTTGCGCGCGGAGGTGTTAAAGGACCGGCCGTCGCTCGCGTTGCAGAACACGTTGTCGTCGGAGCAGGCGGTGCTACGACAGACGCTGCGCGCATCGACTCTGGAAGCGGTAGCGCGGAACGTGCGGGCGGGTACGGAGCGCATCGCGATCTTCGAAGCGGGGCGGGCGTACATCCCGCGCATCGAGGAGCGCGAGGGGCCACTGCCGGACGAGCGCGAGCAAGTGTGCGGCGCGATGACAGGCATGGAGACAGACCGGTGGGGGAACGTGACCGCGCGACGCCTCGACTTCTTCGACACGAAGGGCGCGCTCGAAGCGGCGCTGGAGGCGATCGGCGTGCGCCTCGATTACGTGGCGAGCGAGGAGTACGGGCTGCTTCCGGGACGGACGGCGGAGTTGCGGGCGGGCGGCCAGCGCGTCGGTGTGCTGGGCGAGGTACATCCGGACACGCTGGCGGCGTTCGGCATCGATAGCGTGGTCTTGCTGTTCGAGATCGATTTGCCGGCGCTGTTGCCGCATGTTGCGGACCGCTTCAAGGCGTCGTCGCCGCCTCGATTCCCGGCAATGGAACAGGCAGTGGCTCTAGTAGTGGACGAAGGGGTACCGGCGGAGGCGCTGCGCGCGGCGATCGCGCAGTCGCGGCTCGTCTGGTCGGTGCGGGTGTTCGATGTGTATCGCGGGGAGCAGTTGCCAGCGGGGAAGAAATCGGTGGCGCTGTCAGTGCGGTATCAAGCGGACGACCGCACGCTGACATCGGAGGACGCGAACCGGGAGCAGGTGCGGATCGTGGGGCGGTTAGAGCGGGAGTTTAGGGCGGTGCTGCGGGGGTAGGTGTGTATTCGTGTCGGAACGACTACCCCGTATCACTTCGGCGGCGCTGATCAACGCACTGCAACGCGGCGGGTGGGTGCGGGTGGCTGAGGCGTTGGGGGGTACGTGCGGTCATCTGGCAGCCTCCAGCAGTCGCAAGTCGCGACGGGGAGTGTAGCGCCGTTGGACTAGGATGCGGGCGAACAGAAGTGGGGGGTGTGCGATGGGAATGGCGACGCGGACACCGGCGACGGTGGAGGAGTTTTTGGGGTACAAGCAGCGGTTCAACAACTGGGGGCGGTGGGGTGATCACGATCAGTTTGGGACGCTGAACTTCATCACGCCGGAGGTGCGGCGAGGAGCTTCAGCACTGGTGCGCGAGGGGCGGGCGATCTCGTGCGCGAACCCGATCCAGACGCGGGCGGTGCAGCCGGCGGAGCACCGGAACAACAACCCGGCCGACCACCAGATGCGGATCAGCGCGACGGGTAGCGGCGACTACATTGGCCTGTCGTTCCACGGCTTCGTGAACACACACATCGACGCGCTGTGCCACCGGTTCACGGAGGCGAACGGCGCCCTCTACAACGGCAAATCGATCTCGCTGGTCACGGAGACGGGGGCGCTGTCGCACTCGATCGATCAGTGGCGCGACGGTGTGGTGACGCGCGGGGTGCTGTACGACATCCCGCGGATGCGCGGGGCGGACTACGTGAGCCTCGATCGGCCGGTGGAGGGGTGGGACCTCGAAGACTTTGCACGCACGCACGGGATCGAGCCTCGGGCGGGCGACGCGGTGTTGATCCGGTCGGGGGACGCGCCGTTCTGGTCGGCGAACCCCGACTTCGTGTTTACGCGGCCGAACGACGGACTGTCGACGCCGGGGGTGGCAGTGTCGGCGCTGGAGTTCCTGTACGAGCACGATGCGGCGATTCTCGCGTGGGATTTGCAGGAGGCGGGCAACCACGGACTGCCGGCGACGGTGCCGCTGCACGAAGTGACGATCCCGCACATGGGGATGCCGATGCTGGACAACGCAAACTTCGAGCGGCTGGCGGAGGCGTGCGCGGAGACAGGACGGTACGAGTTCCTGTTCACGGTCGCACCGCTGGTGGTGATGGGCGGGACGGGATCGCCGGTGAATCCGATCGCGATGCTGTAGAGCGGGGCCGTGCAGGCCTCGACAGTTCGGTAGACAGCAGGAAGCCCCGCCGTGTGGCGGGGCTTCCTGCTGGTGTGTGGCTCAGGCCGCACGAACAGCCTTGAAGGCTACTTGTCGACGTAGTACCAGCGGCCGACCTGAGCGTTGGCGGAGTATTGGTTCCAGAAGCCTGAGACCTTGTCGTAGCCGCCGATATTGCTGGCGAGCATACGACGGACGGGACGAGCGTTCAGGATGAATGAGAGCATCCACTCGTTCTCGAACTTGGTCTGGAACTCATCCAGCATCTTGGTGCGAGTGTCCCTATTGAGTTCGACAATCGCCTTGTCGACTATGGAGTCGATAGCAGGGAAGTTCCCGCGGCCGTAGTTCCGGCTGCCCTTGCTGTGGTACTGCGAGGTCATCTCGAGCACCGCGTCGGGGACAACCGTGTTCACGTAACCGACCATCTGGAACTTGCCTTCTGCAAGCGGCACCGCGAAGGCGGCGGTGTCGACGCCATTCTGAGAGACCTTCATGTCCGGGAAGACGGTCTTCATTTGGTCCTGCAGGCGAGTGGTGTGGGAGACCACGTAATTGCTGGTCCTAGTGAAGAGGACGCTGAAGTCGATGCCTTTGCCGCCGGGGAAGCCTGCGGCCTCCATCAGCTTCTTGGCCTCGGCGCGGTCGGCGTCCTTGGTCTTCGGGTTGTAGCCGGGGAGCGTCTCCACCTTCTCTGGCTTCCAACCTTCGGGGAACCCGGGGCTCATGACGCCCTGATACGCCCAACCCGGGCCGTGGAAGCCGTCGTTCATGCCACCGCGGTCGATGGCCAGGCTCAGTGCCTTGCGGACGCGGAAGTCCTTGAAGGGTTCGAAGTTGAGGCTTGGGCGGAAGTATTCCCAGTTACCGTCGACCCATGCGTAAAGTTTGGCGTCCGGCTTAGCGCGGCGGACGACCTCGATGGCATCTGGGGTATCGACAGCGACGGACTGCACCTGACCGGAGATGAAGGCGGCCTGCTGTGCTGCGGGGTCCGGCACGACGATCTCGCGGAACTCATCGAAGTACGGCTCGCCTGAGCGGAACTCCGCGTAGCGCGGATTCTTCTTGAAGAATGTCTTCTGATCCTTGACCCATTCAACCACCTGATAGGGGCCGATACCGGCCATCTTCAGCGGATCGGTAAAGCCGATGTCGTCCATTTCCTTCGGCATAAGGGGAGTGCGGTTCTCCATCAGGCCGTTGAAGAAGGCGCTGTTGGGTTTCGAGAGCGTGACCTTCACCGTCAGCGGGTCAACCGCCTCGGCCTTGGTGATGCCCTGCACCATGGTGGCTCGCTGGAACGAACCCATCGGGATCTTGAGGCGCTCGGCGTACAAGCCGCCGAGGCGCTCCATGTTCCACGCAACATCCTGGGCGGTGAACTGGCGGCCATTCACCGGAGCGATGTTGTGCAGGAAGAGTTTGGGGTGAATCTTGAAGACCAAGGTCAACCCTTGAGGATCGGCAACTTCCCATGAAGTAGCGACGTGCGGCTGAATCGCCCCGGTGACGGGGTGCGGCTCAAGCACGCGCTCGGAGACCCCCTTGTGCCAGATATTGCCGGCCAGCGCCGTGTGGGCGTCGTGCTGTACAGGGGTCGTGGTGAGGCTTGTCGTCCAGACACCGCCATACTTGGGCTTGCCCTCCACGACCGGGGCCGTCATGGGCAGTCCGCCGCCACTCGTGGCGCCGACCACGCCGCCGGCCTTGCCGGACGCAGGAGCGCCAGCCGGAGTCGCTTTGTTTTCACCGCTACCACAGCCGAGCAGGGCTGCTCCAGCCAGACCAAGTACACCGACGCCAGTGCCCTGAAGGACGGTACGTCGACTCAAGGAATTCCTGAGACTCATAACCATGCACCATGCTCCTATTCCCTCAGTCATAAGAATGACTGTCGGTAATAGAAAATATATGAAAGCAATCTAGTACGACACTCATGCAACACGATCATTATTCAAGCGAAGGCGACATAGCGGAGACTCAGCAAACAAGAAACAGCCCCGCCAGGCGACGGGGCTGTTTCTTGAGGCGAGAGGAGCGGTGTGCGCCTCGGCAGGTACGAAGGCTACTTGTCGACGTAGTACCAGCGCCCAACTTGAGCACTAGCTGAGTACTGGTTCCAGAAGCCAGCAACCTTTTCGTACCCGCCGATGTTGCCGGCGAGTATCCGACGAAGGGGCCGTGCATTGAGCACGTACGACAGCATCCATTCGTCCATGAACTTGGTCTGGAATTCTTCCATCAACTTCGTGCGCGCATCCTTGTTGAGTTCGCCGATCGCCTTGTCGAGCAGCGTATCGATGGCGGGGAAGTTGCCTTGTCCGTAGTTGCGGCTGCCCTTGGAGTGGTACTGCGAGGTCATCTCCAGCACTGCGTCCGGCACTACCGTGTTCGTGTAGCCGACCAGTTCAAATCTACCCTCGGCCAGCGGCACCGCGAAGGCGGCACTGTCGACCCCCCCTTGGTTGACCTTCATCTCCGGGAAGACCGTCGACATCTGCCCCTGGAAGAGCGTGGTGTGCGAAACGATATAGTCACCAGAGCGGTTGAACAGCACGCTGAAGTTAATGCCCTTGCCATTCGGAAAGCCAGCGGCGGCGAGCAACTTCTGCGCCTCAGCACGATCCGCCGCCTTGGTGGCAGGGTTGTAGCCCGGGAGCGTTTTCACCTTGTCAGGCTTCCAACCCTCAGGGAATCCTGGGCTGAGCGCGGCCTGATAGCCCCACCCGGGACCGTAGTAGGCATCGTTGATGGCACCGTAGTCAATGGCGAGCGAGAGCGCCTTCCGCACGCGGAAGTCCTTGAACGGGCCGAAGTTGATGCTTGGGCGGAAGTAGTCCCAGTTGCCGTCCACCCATGTGTACAGATTCGCGTCCGGCTTCGCCTTGCGGATGAGGTCGATCGCCTGCGGTGTCTCGGCACCCAACTGCTGGGTCTGCCCGGAAATAAACGCCGCCTGGGTAGCCGCAGTGTCCGGTACCACCGCCTCGCGGAACTCATCAAAGTACGGCTCGCCCGAACGGAACTCCGTGTAGCGTGGGTTCTTCTTGAACACGGTGCGCTGATCTTTGATCCACTCAGCGACCTGGTAGGCGCCGATGCCAGCCATCTTCAGAGGATCCTTGAAGCCGATGTCGTCCATCTCCTTCGGCATCAACGGCGTGCGGTTCTCCATCAGGCCGTTGAAGAAGGCGCTGTTCGGCTTCGAGAGCGTGACCTTCACCGTCAGCGGGTCAACCGCCTCGGCCTTAATGATATTGAGCACCATCGTGGCGCGCTGGAAGGAGGCCTTTGGAATACTCAGACGATCGGCATACAGACCACCGAGGCGCTCCATGTTCCACGCCACATCAGCAGCCGTGAACTGGCGGCCGGCATTGGGGCCAACGTTGTGGAGAAAGAGCTTCGGGTGGATCTTGAAGACCAGCGTGAGGCCTTCCTTGTCGGCCACCTCCCACGACGTAGCTACGTGGGGCTGGATCACGCCGGTGACCGGGTGCGGCTCAAGCACTCTCTCGCTCACGCCCTTGTGCCAGATGATGCCGCCGAGTGCCGTGTGCGAGTCGAACTGCACTGCCGTGCTCGTGACACCTGTGGTGAAGGCGCCGCCGTACTTGGGCTTGCCCTGCACGACGGGCGCCACTAGGGGCAGTCCGCCGCCACTAGTGGCGCCGACCACACCGCCAGCCTTGCCGGACACAGGGACGCCGCTCTTTGGTGCCTCAGTGCTACCGCCACAGCCGAGAAGGGCAGCACCAGCGAGGCCGAGGGCACTAACACCTGCGCCTTGCAGGACTGTCCTGCGGTTGAACTTGGTGGATACGCTGTTAGTCATCCGGCGACTCCCTGTCCTGCACCTT
>CAMDNW010000011.1 GCA_945903275.1 Thermoflexus hugenholtzii JAD2 | reverse complement strand
TATGCCGCCCGAGAAAAAGCCGCAGCGGAGCTGCGCGCCGCCCGAGAGAGAGCCGCAGCGGACTCAGCAAAACGCCTGAGATCCGCAGCCAATACTAATACTGCTGCCTCTGCTGCCAAGATAGCGGCCCTTCGGAGGGATGCAGGGATTGCCGGTCTGCGCCAGCGTGACCTTGACCGTCAGCAGGTTCGCAAGAAGGCGCAGAAAGCGGCGAGTTCGGAGGGCAATAGGGCACGCCGAGAGACCCGAGAGGCCAACCGAGAGCGCGTCTATTGGGCACCATGGAACGCCGCGACACGCGCGAAAAACGCGGCGGCGGCGGCGGCGGCCCGAGCAGATGCAACCGCTCTTCGCCAACGAGCGGGCCTGCCAGTGGACTGGCGAGATCAGGAGTAGCCGATCCGAACTCAGCGAGCCCCAGTCTCCCCCTGGGAGGCATCAGTTTAGGAAAACGACGCTCTACCCTCTGAGCTACGGGTGCCGCGGCAGCGGCGATCACGGCGACTCAACAGCCTGCGGCGAAGAAGATCGCCGCCACTTCCCGCCATGGAGGCTGCTGTGAACCCCTTACCGGAAGAGTCACTGGAAGAAGCCAATTCGTAACGACTAGCGGGCCGCCGGGCAAGCACGTCATCGCGCGAGTTTTGCGCCCGGCACGAAGTCATCCTTGAGCCAACGGACGAAGTGCTCAGAGTGGAGCAAGTAAGTCCTCTTCGAGTGCGCAGCGAGCGAGGTAGCAGACACGAATCGTTCGTACTGCTCGAACGCTTCCTCAACCTCCGCGAGTGCAGACGGACTAATCCGAATCATCGGTGACTCCGGTATCCATGCCTCCGCCCGGAGGAAGCGTGCCCGCTATCTTGTGAGGCCGCCCTCACCCGCGAGTCGGATGACGGACGTAAGTCTCTCGTCATCGCCTTTGTTGACGTGCGCCTCGCGCTGCAAACCGTCAGGCCCAACGTCGATGACGTAGGTGCTCCCGCGCTTCACCGTTTGCTTCACAAGGATGACACCATCGTCGTAGTAGTAGACCCTCGCGCCGTACTTGCCCTCGGTGGTCATCGTCCCTCCTTGCATCGCTCGACCGACCCACTATATCCGGCGGGAACGGCGTGGCCACGCCATGGCCACGCGCTAAGAGGGGTGCTCACCATTGACCAGACCCGAGCGCCTGCGACGGCTCCCTTTGCTCAATAAGGCCATACCCGGAAAGCCCGCCGCGGTCGCACTGGTGTGACTCGAAAAGCGGGGCGCACTCATAATCCGCTCGTGGTTTTGGGGGTTCTTATGGAGTTCCATTCGGGGAAGGCGCTCCGCGCAGCGGCTGATCCGCGCGTGGGTCGAGGAGGCCGACGGGGCGGACTTCGATCTCGTGCTGCGTGCGTTGAACGCTCAGATCGTTGCGTCGAGTGAGGCGATCGAGGTGCGGGGAGAGGTGCCTCTAATTGCTGAGGCGCCTCAGTCTTTCGCTACCATTGAACGAACATCGGCATCACGACGTGGACATACCGGTCGTCGCCTACGGGCTTGAGCACGCCGGGGGCCGACGGGGAGCTGGTCTCGATGGCGACGCGCGGCTCGCTGATGACGTTGAGCACCTCGATGAGGTAGCGGCTGTTGAAGGCGATCTTGGCTTCTTCGCCAGTGACCTCGGCGTCGATCTCGCCTTCGTTATTACCGATTTCCTCGGCGCGCGCGGTGACCAGCAGGCGGCCAGTGGCGCCGGCCGCGCCCGGGGTGGCGATCAGGCGGACGATGCCGGAGCCATCGCGCGCGAAGATCGAGGCGAGCCGCGTCTCCTGCTTGAATCCGTCGACAGCGACCACCGTGCGCGTGGCGGACGAGGCGGGGATGAGTTGCTGGTAGTTGGGGAAGGTGCCCTGGATCAGGTTCGCGATCAGCGTCGCGTGGCCGAGGTCGAAGAGCACCTGCGTCTGCCCGGCGTTGACGGTCATGCGCGCGGGCTGCTGCGCCTCGGCGAGCAGGCGCGAGAGTTCGCCGAGGGCGCGCGCGGGGACGATCACTTCGCGTTCCTGGCCTGCGCCGGCGAGATCCAACTGGAACACGGCGAGCCGGAAGCCGTCGGCGGCGGCGAGGCGGATGCCCTGCGGGCCGATGGCAAAGTCGACGCCGGTGAGCACTGGGCGGGAGTCGTCGGTCGCGGCGGCGAACACGACGTGTTCCAGCGCCTCGCGTAGCCGCTCCGGCTCGATCTCGATGGCGCCCGCGCCCTCTACGGACGGGATGGGCGGGAACTCGTCGGGATCCATACCGCCGATCGATGCTGAGTTGCGCGCGCACGCCAGACTGACCTGACGCGAACGCTCGGCGAGCGTCATTTCGATCTCATCACGCGGCAACGTGGCGACGAAGTCGGACAGCAGCCGCGATGGCATGGTGATCGAGCCCGCCTGCGTGACGTTGGCGGTGATGGTGTAGGTGATTGCGATGGTCTCGGCGTCGGTGGCGGAGAGCTTCAGTTGGCCGTTATTCGCCTCGACCAAGATGTGCTGCGTGATCGGGAGCACCGACCGCGAGGGCACAGCCCGGGAGACCGCGCTCAACGCGCGGTTCAGGTGTTCCTGTTGGCACTTCACGCGCATATTTGATGCTCGCAACCACAGCTCAACGCTGGTAAGAAATGCTCAAGCCACTAAGCAAATGCCTTGCTTAGGGGAGTATACGGATACACGAGATCTGCGGCAATCAGCAATATGCGCGGTTGCGATGCCTTATATGGCCGACGCGGCCTCCCGAAACGCCTGCGCCGCCGCCTCGACGGTGCGGTCGATCGCGGCCTCGTCGTGGGCGAGCGAGACGAACCAGCACTCAAACTGCGAGGGCGGCAACAGCACGCCTCGGGCGAGCATTGCGCCGTGGAAGCGGGCGAACATGGCGGTGGTGGCCTCGCGAGCCTCGGCATAGTTTGAGGGCACCGAGGCGCGAAAGAACGGGGTCAACGCCGAGCCAGCCCGGGCGACCGCCAGCGGTACGCACTCCGCGGTGGCAGCGGCCAGCAGCCCCGCCTCCAGCCGCGCACCGAGCGCCTCGAGGCGGCCATAGGCGTCGGGATGGGCGGCGAGCGCATCGAGTTGGGCGCGACCGGCCGCCATCGCCAGCGGATTGCCGGAGAGCGTGCCTGCCTGATAGACATCGCCGGCGGGGGCCATGCGCTCCATCAGCGCCCGAGGCCCACCGTAGGCCCCCACGGGCAGCCCGCCGCCGATCACCTTGCCCAACGCCGTGAGGTCGGGCCGGACGCCGTACTTCTCCTGCGCGCCGCCGGGGCCAATGCGGAAGCCGGTGATCACCTCGTCGAACACGAGCAGCGCGCCGAACTCGTCGCACAGCGCGCGCAGGCCGGCGAGGAAGCCATCGGCGGGCAGGACGAGGCCCATGTTGCCCGCTATCGGCTCCACGATGATGCAGGCGATCTGGCCGGGATGCGCTTCGAACGCCGCGCGGACGGCCAGGAGGTCGTTGTAGGGGGTGACGATGGTCTGGGCGGCGTAGGCCGCCGGGACCCCGGGGGAATCGGGCAGCCCGAGCGTTGCGACGCCCGAGCCAGCGGAGGCGAGCAGCCCATCGGCGTGTCCGTGGTAGCCGCCGTCGAACTTCACGATCAGGTCGCGGGCGGTGACGGCGCGCGCAAGGCGCAGCGCGGTCATGGTGGCCTCAGTGCCAGAGTTCACAAAGCGCACCATCTCGATCGACGGCACCGCCGCGACGACGCGCTCGGCCAGCACCACCTCCGCCTCCGTGGGCGCACCGAACGAGGTGCCGAGGCCAGCGGCCTCGCGGATCGCGGCGACGACCACCGGGTGCGCGTGGCCGAGGATCAGCGGGCCGAAGGAGCCGACGTAGTCGATGTACTCGTTGCCATCGGCATCGGTAACCATCGCACCGGCGCCGCGCGCAAGCACCACCGGCTCGCCGCCGACGGCGCGGTAGGCGCGTACCGGCGAATCGACGCCGCCCGGCAAGACCTTGCGCGCCCGTTCCATGATCTCGCGCGACCGCGTGCGATTCATTCCTGCTCCTGACTGTTCCCGGCCGTATTGTGCGCCCGGTACGTGGTTATGCGCCGAGCGCGGTTGCGATTTCCAGTAGCGTGGCGACCTCGATATCCGGCTTGGGCAGCTCCTCGCGCGGCTCTTCCTTGGCTTCCGTGTCCTTCGGTTCCTGTGCCTCTTGCGTGACCTGACCGCTCGGCCGATGAATCCACGCCGCCCGCATCCCCGCGTGCATGGCGCCCAACACGTCGGTGGGGGCGGAGTCGCCGACGTAGAGCACCTCGTGCGGCTCGCAGGCGAGGCGGGCGCACAGTCCAGCGAAGGTCGCGCGGTGCGGTTTGTACGCGCGCATCGACTCGGAGGACTGGATCACGGAGAAACGCAGCCGGTTGGTCACGACCGCGCCCTGCAGGAAGTCCTCGTCAGCGTTCGACATGAGGCCCACGAGGTAGCCCGCTTGCGCGAGCCGCTCGATGGTCTCGGCGGCATCGAGGTACGCGGGAGCAACGGCGAGCACGTCGCGCAGGTGATTCGCGCCCTCGATGGGATCGATGTCTGCGATCTCGTGCTTCTCGAAGGTGTAGGCCCACTGCCGCCGCCACATCTCCCAGGTGGTCTCGAACTCCGGGAGCGGCCCATCGAGCATGGCCTTGCGGTCGAGTTTGCCGTCCTCGCCGCGATGCCCCGGCGCCCAGACGCTGACGGCGGAGAACGCCTCGGACGAGAAGGTTTTGGCTGCCACCTCGTAGTCCACGGCGATGCCGCGCGCGGAGAGGAAGTCGGTGAGCGCGGTGCGAAAGTCCCAGTCGAACAGCGTGCCGTAGGCGTCGAAGACCACAGCCTTGATCGGCGTGGGGTCGAAGATCGGGCGCTCTGCCTCGGGCTGGTCTACTGCTCCCTCAGCCACCGCGCCGCCTCCTTGGCGTGATAGGTGATCAGGATGTCGGCACCCGCGCGCCGGATCGCCATGAGCGTCTCCAGCACCACTGCGCGCTCATCGAGCCAGCCCTGCTGGGCGGCAGCTTTCACCATCGCGTATTCGCCGGAGACGTTGTACGCCGCCAGCGGCAGGTGCGTCGACTCACGCACCGCGCGAATCACATCGAGGTAGGCGAGGGCGGGCTTCACCATGACCATATCGGCTTGCTCCGCGATGTCGGCGGCGACTTCACGCAGCGCCTCGCGCACGTTGGCGGGATCCATCTGGTAGCCGCGACGGTCGCCCGCGCCCTGCCGGGGAACGGAGTCCGCCGCCTCGCGGAACGGCCCGTAGAAGGCCGAGGCGTACTTGGCGCTGTACGCCATGATCGGCAGCGTCTCGAAGCCGGAGCCATCGAGCACCTCGCGGATCGCGCCGACGCGGCCATCCATCATGTCCGAGGGCGCGATTAGGTCCGCGCCAGCCTCGGCGAGCGAGACGGCGGTGCGCGCCAGCAGCGGCAGCGAGCCGTCATTGTCGACCTCGCCGCTTGGGAGCAGCAGGCCGCAGTGGCCGTGATCGGTGTACTCGCAGAGGCAGACATCGCCGACCACCAGCAGTTCCGGGTCGGCGTCCTTCAGCGCGCGCACCGCCTGCTGCACGATGCCGTCGGAGGCGTAACCCTCGCTGCCAACAGCGTCTTTGGCCTCCGGGATGCCGAAAAGCAGCACCGCGCGGATGCCGAGGTCGCGTAACTCGCGCGCCTCGGCGGCGAGTAGGTCGACGGAAAGCCGCGACTGCCCGGGCATCGAGGAGATCGGTTCGCGGACGCCTCGGCCGTGTGTGACGAACAGCGGGTAGATGAACTGTGCGGGGTCGAGATGCGTCTCGCGCACCAGGCCGCGCATCGCGGCGCTCGCGCGGGTGCGCCGCGTGCGAGTGAACGCCGCCGCGCGTGTGGAGACCGTCATCGTGCTACTCCCTCGTTACGCGCGAACTGTTCGCGAAGCACCTCGACCAGCCCCGCCACCGAGGCCTCCCGCGCCACCACCGTTGGCGGCAACCCGGCTTCGGCGGAGGCCTCAGCGGTTTGCGGGCCGATGCAGGCGATCACCGCGCCGCGTAAGGCAGGCAGGTCGTCGCCGAGCATCGTCGCGAGGTTGCGTACCGTCGATGAGGCCGTGAACGTCACGGCGTCGATCTGGCCCGCCTGAATCTGCGCGAGTACGCCCGCGGGCGCCTCGGCGGGCGGGGCGGAAAGGTAGAGCGTCAGTTCCGTGACGGTCGCGCCCGCCGCGCGCAGTCCGTCTGGCAGCACCGCACGGCCACCCTCGGCGCGCGGCAAGAGCACCGCCGCGCCGCCCGCGCCTGCCGCCAGCAGTGCGACCAGCACGCCGTCGCCCGAGGTGTCACTGGCCACGAGGTCAGCGCGGAGGCCTCGTGACGCGAGTGCGGCGGCGGTCGCCGCGCCGATGGCGCACAGTTGCGTCCCGGCGAACGCGCGGGCGTCTGTGTCGCGTTCGCGCAGCAAGTCGAGGAAGATTTCGACCGCGTTCTCGGAGGTGAACACCACCCAGCCGAACGCGCTCGCGCGCAGGGCGGATGTGGCGGCGTCCACGGCGGCCGGGTCGGCGCGGCGCTCGATCTCGATGGTGGGCAGCAGCACCGGGCGTGCGCCCTCGGCGCGCAGCATCTCGGCAAGCGTCGATGCTTGTTGGCGCGTGCGCGTGATCAACACGCGCTTGCCCGCAAGCGGGCCGCGGCCCGCCGGTGCGATGCGGTCGCGTAGGCGGACGACCTCGCCGACGACGAGCAGCGCGGGCGCCTCGATCTGCGCGTCATGTGCGGTCTGCGCGATGGCGCGCAGCGGCGCCTCGACCACGCGTTGCTCGGGGCGCGTCGCGGCCTGGATCACGGCGCACGGCGTCTCCGCGTCTCGGCCGTGCGCGATCAGTTGATCGGTGATGCGGTCGAGGTTGCCGACGCCCATCAGCACCACGAGCGTGTCCACGGCCGTCGCGAGATGCTCCCAGTGCACGGCGTCCTCGGTACGCGTCGGGGCTTGCGTGCCGGTGACCACCGCGAACGAGGCCGCGACGCCGCGATGCGTCACCGGGATACCGGCCGCCGCCAGCCCCGCGATGGCCGAGGTTACACCCGGCACGATGGTGCAGGGGATGCCCGCTTCCACGAGCGCCTCGGCCTCCTCGCCGCCGCGCCCGAAGACGAACGGGTCGCCGCCCTTGAGTCGCACGACGCGCTTGCCGGCGCGGGCGTGCTCCACGAGCGACGCGTTAGTCTGTGCCTGCGTCATCACCTGATTGCCGACGGCCTTGCCGGCATCGATCAGTTCCGCGCCCTCGCGGCATTCATCGAGCAATTCGGCGGGCGCGAGGCGGTCGTACAGCACCACATCGGCGCGGCGCAGCGCATCGAGGCCCGCCTGCGTGACGAGGCCGGGGTCGCCCGGACCGCCGCCGACCAGCCAGACGTGTCCGGTGTGGTGCGTGGTCACTGTGCCTGTCCCGTCGCCGCGGCGTGCAATCGCTCGCCGAGTCCGCGCCCGAGGGCCGCTGCCTCACGCAGCGTCGCGGTGCCTTCGCCGAAAGCGGTCGCGCCGCCAACTTCGCTCGCGATCATCGCGCGCAAGGCGACCAGGTCGCCGTCCACCTGCGCGTATGCGCCAACGGGCAGCGTGCAACCGCTGCCGAGTGCCGCGAGGAAGCCGCGTTCGGCCTCGGCAGCCGTGCGCGTGGATGCGTGGTCGACGCGCGCGAGGATCGCGAGCGTCGTCGCGTCGTCGGTGCGGCACTCCACCGCGATCACGCCCTGCCCGGGCGCGGGCAGGAACTCCATCGCCTCGAAGAATTGCGTCACCTCGCCGAGCCGCCCGAGGCGTTCGAGACCGGCTGCGGCGAGCACCGCCGCATCGATGGCGCCCTCGGAGACTCGGTGGAGCCGCGTGTCCACGTTACCGCGCAGTTCGACAACATCGAGATCGGGGCGGAGCGCACGGAGCAGGGCGGCACGGCGGTTGGAACTCGTGCCGATGCGCGCGCCAGCGGGCAATTCCGCCAGCCGTCGCCCGCCGGAGGCGACCAGCGCGTCGCGCGGGTCGGCGCGTTCCAGCATGGCGGCGAGTACGAGACCGTCCGGTATCGCTGTCGGCACGTCTTTCAATGAGTGCATCGCGATGTCGGCGCGGCCGTCGAGCAGCGCTTCCTCGACGCCTCGCACGAACACGCCGCGCCCGCCGAGCACGCTCAGGGGCGTCGTGCGGTCGGCGTCGCCTTCCGTCTGGATTTCTATGTATTCGACACCGAGACTCGGCTCGGCGCGCGTCAGTGCCTCGGCCACGATGTGCGCCTGCGCCATCGCCAGCGCCGAGCCGCGCGTCGCGAGGCGGAGTATGGTCACGAGCCGCCTGTGGTGCGCGGCGCCTCGTCCAGCCGGAACAGCTGTCGCGCGGCGTCCAGCGTCGCGTCGCGGTCGCCGCGCTCGCGCAGCGTGGTGATGGGGTCGTGCAGCACCTGTCGCACGATCGCCTTCGTCAGTGTGTCGAGATGCGTCTGCTGCTCATCGGTGAGGCCCATGCGGCGCAGTGACTTTGTGACCTCGGCGGCGCGCAACTGTTCGGCACGCTCGGTGATCGCAGCGATTGATGGGATCACCTGTAACTGATCCCACCAGCCGAGGAAGTTGGCGGCTTCTTCCTCGATGATCGCAGTGACGTGTTCCAGTTCGCCTGCGCGCGCCGCGTGATGCTCCGCCGCGATCGCCTGCAAGTCGTCGAGGTCGTAGTAGGTCACGCCGGGTACGTCCGCGACGGCGGCCTCGCAGTCACGAGGCATCCCGATGTCCACGATCAGCAGCGGGCGGGCCATGCGCGTAGCCATTGCCGCCGCGACCGTGGTCTGCGTGACCAGCGGCTCCGGCGCATCCGCCGCCGCGATGGCGATGTCGGCTTGCCTGAGCGCCTCGATGAGCCGGTCGAGCGTGAGGGTGCGCCCGCCGAGTTCGCTCGCGACGGCCTCGGCGCGCTCGGGCGTGCGGTTCACCACCAGTAGGTCGCCGACGCCGTGCTCGACGAGTGCCCGCGCCGCGAGGCGGCCTGCCTCGCCCGCACCGAGCAAGAGCACGGTGGCGTGCTGCAGATCGTCGTGATGCAGGCGCGCCTGCTGCACGGAGATTGAGGAAACCGACACCGTATGGTGACCGATCTCCGTCTCGGTGCGCACCCGGCGGCCGGTGCGGATCGCGGTGTGGAAGAGCCGGGAGAGCAGCGCGTCGTCGGTGCCCGCGGCGATGGCGGCGGAGAACGCGCTGCGCACCTGCCCGAGCACCTCGGACTCGCCCAGCACCATCGAGTCCGCGCCGGCCGCCACCGTGTAGAGGTGGCGGACCGCATCAACATCGTGGTGCACATCGAAATACTGGTCGGCGAGGGCGCGGTCGGCGCCCGTGGCCTGCACGAAGCAGTCGATCACCGCGTCGCGATTGTGCTCGCCGGGCAGATACATCTCGATGCGGTTGCAGGTGTTCACGATGGCGCTCGCGCCAAAGCGCTCGCCGAGGTGTGTGAGGACTGCCTGCAACGCCTCGGGGGGGATCGCGAGTTGCTCGCGCGCCTCGATGGGCGCGATGTGGTGACTGGTGCCGACGAGGGTGAGCACGCGATTACTCCCGCGCCCGTGCGAGCAGCGGCTGGTCTATGCCCAGCGTGGCCACGAGGTGCGCCTTCGCCTCGGCGTATTCACCGCGGCCCAACAACGCCTGTACCTCGCTGTCGATGACTTCCTGCCAGCGGTCGGTGGCGATGCGGTTAGGGCACTCCTTGCACAGCAGCGGCGGCGGCGACTGCGTGCGGTCGCACGTCGCCGCGCATTCGCGGTCGCGCACGCGTACTTCGCGGCGCACCTCGGCGAGCAGATCACCGAGCGCGACCACTTCGTCGCTGAGGAACGCTTCCATCCTCTCGCGTAACCAGCGCGCCAGCGCGGGACTGGTGCCGCCAGTGGAGATGGCGATGGCGATCGTGCCGCGTGTCGCGAGGGAGGGCAGGATGAAATCACAGTTGTTTAAGTCGTCGGCTGCGTTGACCCAGATGCCGTTGGCGCGCGCCTCGTCAGCGACGGCGGTGTTTACCGCACCGTTATCGGTGGCGACCATCACAACCTCGAAGCCCGCGGTATCGCCAGCCGCGAACGGCCGGGGCTGCCATGCGGCCTCACCGCGGTCGATGAATGTGCGGACTTCCTCGATGAGCGCCGGGGCGACCACGGTGACGCGCGCGCCGGACTGCACGAGTTTGCCGATCTTTTCGAGGGCCACATGCCCGCCGCCGACCAGCAACACCGACCGTCCCTGCATCTCTACGAAGATCGGGTAGTACCCCAACTACGGCCTCCCAGTCGTGTCATACGCCGCCGTGACCCCGAGTAGCACACGATCCGCGAGGCCCGCGATGGCCGCGCGTGCGCGCGCCGCCTCGTCCGCCGACATGCTCTTGCGCTCCGCGAGTTGCTTCGCGGTCTCATCCAGTGAGCGGCGGAAGAAGGTGAACGCCTCGACCGCCCGCAGCAGCGGCGTCCCCCGCTCGTGGAGGATATGGCCGTACTGGTGGCCGATCTCGTCGACCTCGTGCTCTACCTGGGTGCGGCGTTGCCGCCGCGAGATGTAGTCGCCCACCAGCGCGACCAGGCGCATCCCGAGGGGGCGCAACTCGTCGCGTTCGGAACCCTCGATAGTCTGGTACCAGGCGGCGTCTTTGCTGCCGGAGTGCAGTTGCCGACGGATGCGGTTGACCGCGGCGGTCTCCAGTTCGCGCTCCGGCTGGGGCGCCCCACCGTCGGTCATTGCGACCAGGTCGCCCTCGGCGAAGCGGCGGTGGCCGCCGGGAGTGCGGAAGCAGCGCAGTTCGCCGGAGTCCGCCCAGCGGCGCACGGTCGACTCGTTGACCCCGAGGATCTCACACGCGCGGCCAAGATTGACCCAGCGGGTGCCGTCGGGGGCATGGGTGCCGCTGGCAGCGTCTGTAGTCAAAATCTCACCAAACTTCCCGGCAGCGGGAGAGATTCACCTGATATTCTGAGTATATCCGCCGCGCCGGTTGTGTGGGCGGCGGGCGATCGTAGTGCCTCGATTACCCCTCGTTCAGCAGCAGTCCGCAGTACGCCGCCAGTTCGTCCGCGGCCATGCGGCGGCAGGTGAACATCGGCGTGTCGCGCTCGGTGTACGAGGACGACTCGGAGTCCCGTAGGTCGCGCACGAGCGCGAGGAACTCGCCCGGCGAGTTGGCTTCGAAGGCGACGACGAACTCCTGGTCATCTAGGCCATAGGAGTACGTCGTGTTGATACGGATGTTGTGGTAGGCATGGCCGATGCCGATGTGCTCGTTCATGATCCGTTGGCGCTCGTCGTGCGCGAGCTTGTACCAGGCACGGGTCTTCACCATCGGGTAGACGAACAGATAGGCGGCGGTGACATCGGCGGCGCGCAGGCGCTCGCGATCCGCGGCGCCCTCGTGCATCGGGTTGGTGTACATCGACCGCATGGTCATCGACAGGAACGAGTGCGGCCGCTCGATGACCGAGGCGAGCGGCGAGCGTAGCAAGACGGAGTGCCAGTCCATGATCTCGGTCAGATCATCGGCGACCTGCCAGATCAGGAAGTCGGTGTCGCCTCGTGTCCCGACGGTGGTGTAGGTGCGGGTGAGCATCCGCTCGGCGGAACGCTCGATCAGTTCAGTGATCTGCTTGCCCGCCGCCGCACGCTCCGAGGCGGACGCGGCGCGGAGCGCGTCGCTGACGCGGAAAAAGTTGAACTTCACGAACTGCTTGCCGTGCGGCGTGGTGGGTGCGGGCACGTCTCCTGCGATCTGTGGCGCGCCGTGCGGATGCGTGGTCACTTGCTCGTCTCCGGCCCCCGCGCGGCTGCTTCGCACAGTGCTTCCCACTGGTCGTACTCGGGGACGAAGTACGGCAGGCGAATCTTCTTGTACTCGGTGCTCGAATACAGCACACGGTGGTCGGTGATGCCAGTCTCCTGCGCGATCGCGGTTGCGACCTCCTCGACGCCCTCGGCGCGCGGCGCGTGGATCATCGAGAAGACGCTGTACTGCCAGTCCTCGTAGACCGGGCGCTGGTAGCAGTGCGAGACGTTGCGGTAGCCCGCGACGAACTCGCCGAAGGAGCGGATGCGCTCCTCTGGGACGTTCCAGACGGCCATGCCGTTGGCGCGGAAGCCCGCCTCGCGGTGGTTGAGGATCGTCGCATAGCGGCGCAGGTGGCCGTGCTCCTGCATCGCGCGGCCGTGCGCGAGCACTGCCTCGACCGAGGTGCCAAGCGTCTCCGCGACCGCCTCAAACGGGCACGGGATGTCGGGGAGGTCGACCTGCGAGGCGCGGATGTAGGCGATGTCCTCGTCGGTGACGGGGAACAGTTTTGCCTGCTCGCGGCGCTCCTCGGAATACTCCGGTTCGCCGCGGGCGTTGGTAGGGCGCTCGCCGGCCATGTCCAGCGTCACGCCGATCTTGAAGAGGCGCAGCGTCGGCATCTGGCGCATCGACTCCGCACCGGAGAGCACTCCGAGGCGCTGGACGACCTCGCTCAAGTCGTGGCCGGGGGGCATGGCGACCGTGTACCACATGTTGAAGTCGTGGTTGCGGCGGTAGTTGTGGGAGACGCCGGGGTGTGCGTTCACGACGGCCGCGGCGTGCTCCAGTTGATCGGTGGGCACCCGCGCCGCGACCAGCGCTGAGGAATAGCCAAGCGCCTTGGTGTCGTAGATGGCGCAGACCTGCCGCACCACGCCCGCCGCGCGCGCCTCGCGCAGGCGGGTGAGTGTCTCGTCCTCGGTGAGGCCCAGGCGCGCGCCAACTTCGGCGTAGGGGCGCTCGACGAGCGGAAAGTGATCCTGCAACTCGTTGAGCACGCGCGCGGTGGTCTCATCGAGCGTCGCGTGCGGGCGCTTTGCTGTCGTCGTCATCGTGCCACCGCCTGCTCTACTTCCCGGGGGAGTCCGTAGTTGCTCTCGAACAGTTCGGCGACACGCCGCATGTCGTCATCGCTGAGGCCGGGCACATCGGACGCGCCGATGAACTCTTCCATCTGCTTCAGGTCGTAGATGTTGGGCAGTGCGCTCACGACCGACGGGTCGTGCAGCACATAGCGCAGCGCCGCCTGCGCGAGCGTGCGTCTCGTGCCGTTGGTGAGGAAATCGAGTTGCTCGATCTTTTTCACGCCATTGGTGAGCCATGCTTGCGGGCGGTGCCGCCGGTGGTCGTGCTCCGCGAACGTGGTGTTTGTGTCGTAGTTGCCTTCGAGCATCCCCGAGGAGTGCGGCACGCGTACGAGCAGCGACTTGTGCTCGCGCCGCGCAACCTCGATCAAGGCGCGGCCGGGATCGAGTTCGAGGGCGTTGTAGATCATGTGGACGATGTCGACGGGCAGTTCCGTGAGCGAGTAGATGCCCTCGTCCAACCACCCGATCGCGGGGCCGAGGGCGACACCGATCGAGCGCACCTTACCGGCCTGCTTCACCTTGTCGAGGAACGTCCACACCTCGTCACGCTGGAGATGTTCCATGCGCACGTTGTGCAGTTGCCAGAGGTCGAGACGATCCGTGCCGAGCCGCCGCAGCGAGCCTTCAAGCGCCTGCTCTAGGAACGGGATGTCGAGGCGGTGCGGCGCTTCCTGGTGTCCCGCGCGGCGCTCGCCGGCGGTGGACTGCCAGTCGTAGCCGAACTTGGAGGCGATGGTGATCTCGTCGCGGTCGGCGCCGGGGAATGCCTGTGCCATGATCGTTTCGCCGCGCCCGTTGCCGTAGGTGTCTGCGGTGTCGAAGAAGGTGACGCCGCGGTCGAAGGCCTGCCGCAGCAGCGTGATCGCCTGCTCGTCGGTGTACTCGCCCCACCAGCCCGAGGCGAGCGTCCACACTCCGAAGCCTACTTCGGAAACCTCGATGCCGGTGTCAGCAATCGTCCGGTACCGCATCAGCGCCGTCCCTCCCCCTGCGCACCACATCCTGACTCACCCGCTGCTGTCCGCAATGGCCGGGAGAGTTGAATCCCGGAGATTTAGCAAGATTTTAGGTTTAGATTTTTGCGATCGTGATAGGGCGTTTCAGGGGCGCTCGCGGCCGGGGCGGCCTCGGGAGACGGCGCTGTCGCCAAAGCGGTCGCGGATGGCGTCAACGGCGCGGTCGAGGCGCTCGTCGCGCAGCACCGGGGCGTTCTCGAAGCTGAGTTGCACGGCATCCTCCACAAGGTTGGTCGCGCCGAGGCCGATCAGCCGGACGGGCCGCTGGCCCAGTTCGGCGAACACCTCATCGAGCAGCGCCGAGGCCAGCGAGGCCAGTTCCGCCGTCGTCTGCGCGGGGCGTACAACCGTGCGCGAGCGCGTCACCATGCTGAAGTCAGGCCAGCGTACCTTGAGCGTCACCGTTCGCGCCCGCCGTCCGGCATGGCGCAAGTCGCTGCCTACGCGCTCGGCGTGCCGCTGGAGCGTCTGCCGCAACTCATCGAGGTCGGTCACATCGGCCTCGAATGTCACCTCGCGGGAGACGGACACCGCTGCGCGTGGCACTGCACGCACTTCGTTCGTATCGATGCCGCGTGCGCGCTCCGAGAGCGTGGCCCCGCTGCTGCCGAAGCGGCGCTGGAGCCAGCGGACATCGAGTTCTGCGATCTGGCCGATGGTGCGCACGCCCACGGCCTGTAACGCCTCGGCGAGTTTCGCGCCGACCGTAGGGAGTTCGCGCATCGGGAGCGGGGCGAGGAAGGCCGCGTCGCCACCCTCGGGGATATCGAGCAGGCCATTCGGCTTCGCGCGGTCGGAAGCGACTTTGGCCGCGGTTTTGCCGCCAGCGATGCCTGCGGAGACCGCGAGGCCGATGGTCTCCCGCACGCGCGCGCGGATCGCCTCGGCCGCCGCGCGGGCTGCACCGGGGCCATCGCCGATGCCGGTGAGGTCAACGTATGCTTCGTCAAGGCCGGCCGACTCGACGACCGGCGAGATAGAGCGCAACACGTTGTGGAACTCAATGGAGAGGGCGCGGTACCGCGCGAGGTCAGGCGGCACGACGATGGCCTGTGGGCAGAGGCGGAGCGCCTGCACCATTGGCTGCGCGGAGTGGCAACCGAACTTGCGCGCCTCGTAGGACGCGGTCGCGACCACTGAGCGCGGCCCGCGCCCGCCGACGAGCACGGGCTTGCCGATCAGGGTGGCGTCGCGCAGCCGCTCAACGGCGACGAAGAAGGCATCGAGATCAAAGTGCGCGATGCGCCGCGGCAACGGTCCCTCGCCGCCCGGCGTGCTCATCTGCGCCTCACGGGTGCTGCCCCTACGAGGAGCCGTTTACGCGGATCGCGATGCTCGCGACCGGCGTCATGCCGCTCGGCGTGCCTTCGATCTCGCCATTGCCGCTCGCCTCGGCAGCGTCGAACTCCGAGATGGGGGCAGGCTCCTGCTCCACCGGCTCGACGTTCGTGAGGCCCTGCATCTCGTCCTCGGTGACGGTCTCGACAGCCTCCTCGGGACTCTGGCCGTTCAGCATGCGGCGCGCGATGGCGACGCCGGCCAGCACGATCAGCGATGACGAGATCGCCGCGCCGCCCGCGATGAACTTGTGCCGCCGCACCAGTTCGGGGAACCGTTCCAGCGCCTTGTAAGCGAGGCGGATGGAGGTCTCCGCCGCGCGGTCGATCTGCTCGCCGCCGCTGGGGTGTCCGTCTGGAGGGGTCATGCTCGTGTCCCTTCTGGGCGCTGACTTCCGGCAGTAGCCTGCTCCGGCGCGTCGGCTTCGATGAGAGGCCGCAGCGTCGCCATCTCGATGGCCGCGAGCATCGCCTCGCGACCCTTGTTGCCCACGACGCCCCCCGCGCGCGCCTGAGCCTGTTCCAGTGTGTCCGAGGTGATCACCCCGAACGTCACCGGCACACCAAACTCCAGCGCCACGGAGCCGATGCCCCGCGCCGCTTCCCCCGCTACGAAATCGAAGTGCGGCGTCTGCCCCCGGATCACCGCGCCGACGCACGCGATGGCGTCGTAGCGGTCGGTGGAGGCGAGCCATTGCGCCGCCATCGGTAACTCGAACGCACCAGGCACCCAGACGACATCGATGTCATCGCCGGCGACGCCGGACTCGATGGCGGTGTCGGTCGCGCCCTTGAGTAGGCGCTCGGTGATCAGCTCGTTGAAGCGCGAGACCACCACAGCCACGCGCAGGCCCGCGCCATCCAGCGGCCCCTCAAGGGTGCGCATCCCTAGAGCCCCTCGGAGGCGAGCAGGTGCCCCATCTTGGTGCGCTTGGTTTGGAGGTAGCGGATGTTGTGCGGGTTCGGCGTCACCTCGAGCGGCACGCGCTCCACGATCTCCAGGCTGAAGCCTTCGAGGCCAGAGCGCTTCGCCGGGTTGTTGGTCATCAGCCGCAACTGCCGGATGCCGAGGTCGAGCAGGATCTGCATGCCGATGCCGTACTCGCGCTTGTCGGCAGGCAGGCCGAGCGCCTCGTTCGCCTCGACGGTGTCGAGGCCGCCGTCCTGCAACCGGTAGGCGCGGATCTTGTTGTGCAGGCCGATGCCGCGGCCCTCTTGATCCATGTAGACGATGGCGCCGCGACCGGCCTCGGCGACGCGCTGGAGTGCCTGCTCCAGTTGTTCGCCGCAGTCGCAGCGCAGTGAGCCGAAGACATCGCCGGTCACGCACTGGTCATGGACGCGTACCAGCACCGGGTCGCCGGTGGTCAGGTCGCCGAGCGTCAGCGCGAAATGCTCTTTGGTATCGATCAGCGTGCGGTAAGCAATGGCCATAAAGTCGCCGAACTTGGTTGGCAGCAGCGATTCGGCCACACGCTCGACGAGGCGTTCGGTGTGCACGCGGTACGCGATGAGTGCATCCACGCTCACGATCTTCATCTTGTGCTTGCGCGCGAACTTTCGGAGGTCAGGCATGCGTGCCATCGTGCCGTCTTCGGCCATCACCTCGCAGATCACCGATGCGGGGTACAGCCCCGCGAGGCGTGCGAGATCGACGGATGCCTCGGTCTGACCGGTGCGAACTAGGACACCGCCTTCGCGGGCGCGGAGCGGGAACATGTGCCCCGGCTGCGTCAGGTCGTGCGGGCCGCTCGACGGGTCGATCAGCACCTCGACCGTGCGGGCGCGGTCGGCGGCAGAGATACCGGTGGTGACGCCTGTACGCGCCTCGACACTCACGGTGAACGCGGTGCCGAGGGGCGCGGTGTTCTGGCCGACCATCGGGTGCAGTTCGAGTTGGTCGAGGCGCTCGCCGGTCATGGCGATGCAGATCAAGCCTCGGGCGTGCTTGGCCATGAAGTTGATGCTGTCCGCGGTGCAGAACTGCGCCGGGATGCAGACATCGCCTTCGTTCTCGCGGTCTTTGTTGTCGACGATGATGACGGGGCGGCCAGCGCGAAACTCTTCGATCGCCTCGGCGACGGTAACGGTTCCAGCCTCCGGTGCGTCTGCCCGGGTCCGGTTGCTCGCCATGGGACGCTCCTAGGGGAGTCGCTAGGTTGCCCGTTCGGCCAGCAATTGGTCGACGTACCTGGCGATGATGTCTGTCTCCAAGTTGATGCTAGCACCAGCCTCCCGTGGCGTCAGGTTGGTGTGCTCCTGCGTGTACTGCACCAGCGACACTGAGAACGACTCGGCATCCTTCGCCATAACGGTCAAAGAGACGCCGTCCACGCAGACGGGGCCCTTCATCACGATGTAGCGCAGGTACTCCGGCGGCGTGCGAAAGCGCGCGATCACCGCGTCGCCTTCCGGCGTCAGGCTATCGAGGGTGCAGATGGTCTCCACCACGCCTCGCACGATGTGCCCTGAGAGCCGGTCTGCCGCCCGCACCGAGCGTTCGAGGTTCACGCGCGCCCCGGCCGGGGCGTCGCCGAGGTTGGAACGGCGGAAGGTCTCCGGCATCACATCGAACGTCATCGAGCCGCTATCCATCGTGCGCACGGTCAGGTCGACGCCATTCACGGCGATGGAGTCGCCGAGCCGGGTGCCCTCGACGATCGTGGAGCACTCGATCACCAGCACACCGCCCTCGCGGCTGCGTACCGTGCCGATTTCTTCGATGATCCCTGTGAACATTCGCTATGCGCCTTCCGGCCAGACGACGAGTCCGTTGACAAGGATATCGTCACCGAGGCGTTCTACGCTCACCTCGCGCAGCCGTACGGCATCCGCCATCCGATCCGCGCCCCGTCCGGCGACGGCTGTCGGTGCGTCCGCCGCGCCGATGATGATCGGCGCGATCACCGCGTGGATGCGGTCGACGAGGCGCGCGTCGAACAGCGAGCCGAGCAGCACGCCGCCGCCTTCGAACAAGACAGTGAGCACGCCGCGCCGCCCGAGTTCCCGCAACAGCGCTTCGAGGTCGACGTGGCCGTCACGCGCGGGGAGCACGATGACCTCGGCATTGGGGCCGCGCATCCGCTTGCGCCAGAGTTCAGGCGAGAGCGCGGTGGTCGCGATCAGCGTCGGTGATGCGCCCTGCAAGATCGCCGCGGTGTCCGGCGTGCGGCCTCGGGAGTCGCAGACCACGCGCAGCGGCTGGTGCGCGCCTGCGGTCGTGCCACCGGGGCGGGCGGTGAGCATCGGGTCGTCGATGACGACGGTGCCGGAGCCGACCACGATGGCGTCGAAGGTGGGCCGCACGCGGTGCGCCCACTCCAGCGTCTGCGGCCCCGACACCCACCGTGAATCGCCGGAGGCCGCCGCGATGCGCCCGTCGAGAGACGCCGCGTACTTCGCGATCACAAAGGGCAGGCCGGTGCGGCGGTGCTTCAGGTAGCCCTCGAGGAGCAGCGCCGATTCGTCCGCGCCGTCGCCTGACTCGACGGTGACGCCGGCCTCGTGCAGTTGGCGGTGGCCGTCGCCACGCACGTTCGGGTCGGGGTCTTCAATGGCGTAGTGCACCTCGGCGACGCCGGCGCGGACGAGAGCCTGCGCGCACGGCGGAGTGCGCCCGAAGTGGCCGCACGGCTCCAGCGTCACGTAGACCGTCGCGCCACGTGCGCGCTCGTCGGCCTCGCGCAGCGCGACGACCTCGGCATGCTCGCCGCCGGGAGGCTGCGTGTGGCCGCGCCCTACGACTTCGCCGTCACGTACGACGACCGCGCCGACGGGCGGGTTGGGCGACGACCAGCCGCGCGCGAGCGCGGCTTCGTCGAGGGCGATGCGCATGTAGTCAGATGCAGTCACAGCCGAAGAGTACGGACTAGGAGCCTTTACTGTAATCCATGTACCCGCGGCTGGCGGTCGGGCCGGTCTGGCCCTGGTATTTGGAGCGCAGCGACGGCGAGCCGTAGGGCCGGTCGGCCGCGGTGGTTAGGTTGGCGAAGGATAACTGCCCGATCTTCATCCCGAAGTAGAGGCGGATCGGGAGGTTGGAGACGTTGGAGAGTTCCATCGTCAGGTGGCCATCCCAGCCTGGATCGACATAACCAGCGGTGGCGTGGACGAGCAGCCCGAGGCGGCCCAGCGACGATTTGCCTTCGACCCGCGCCACGATGTCGTTGCCCAAGCGCACGCGCTCCAGCGTGGAGCCGAGCACGAACTCGCTGGGGTGCAGCACGAAGGGCTCGTCGTCCGCGATCTCCTCGATCACCGTCAGATCCTCGACGGATTCACGGACATCGATGTAGGCCTTGCGGTGGTGGCGGAAGACGCGGAACTGGCGGTCGAGCCGGATGTCGAGCGAGGCTGGTTGGAGGGCGTCTTCCCCCAGCGGCTCGATCAGCAGTCGTCCCGACTGCAACGCCTCGGCGATGGAGTGGTCACTCAGAATCACGGACGTACCTCGGCGGGTCGGGGAGAGCGCCACGGTGGGCCTGTGGCCCGTGCCGCCATCCTACCGCGTGCCTCGCCTCAGTGCAGGGCGCGCAGTAGGAGTGGTCTGTGGAAGCCTTAGTTGACCTCGTACACCACCTGCACGGAAATGGTGACCGCCGTCTCGCCGGGGCTGACCGGCGTGCCGCCCATGCCGCCCGGGGCTGGCGCCATGACGCCGCGGCCCTCTGCGAACGGGACGCCGATGTTCGACTCGCTAATCATGAGCGCCTTGCCGAGGGTCACGCCGGCGGCCTTCGCCAGTTGCTCGGCGTGCGTGCGTGCGTTCTCGACGGCCTTGGTGCGCGCCTCTCCCCGGTACTTCTCCGGATCATCGACGGTGAACGCGACCTGGTTTACGCGTACATCGTTCCCGCCAGCCATGACCGCGTTGTCGAGCACCTCCGAGACGATGTCGATTTTGCGCACCTTCACGGTGATGTTGTTGGTTACCATGTAGCCGCTGATATTCGGGCTGCCGCCCCTGTTCGGCTGGAAGTCGTACTGCGGCTGAATGTTGAACCCGGACGTCGCTACGTCCTTACCCTCGATGCCTTGTTGCTTCAATGCGGCGCGGATGGCGTCCATCGACTTCGAGGCGGCATCGCGCGCAGCGGTCACGGATGGGCGCGTGATCTGCACGCCGAGCGTCAGCAGACCCATGTCGGGCGTCACCGTCACCTTGCCCGTGCCGCTGACCGCGATGCCCTTCTGCTCCGCGCTGGACAGCGTGACGTTGGTCTCCGGCGTACATCCCACGGCCGCGACCATGGCAAAGCCTACGAGGCCTGCCGCGCCCGCTCGGCGCATCCGCTGAGTGAATTGCAGCACTTGGCTGTCCCTTCTGTCCGCCGCTCGCCTCGTGCGGGCGGCGACGCTAGCATCTTGTCGCCGGACGACCCGGCGCGATCCGTCCCGATCCATGAAACCACGAGACGAGGTCACGATGCCCCTCGCCCACGCCCGCGAACTGCTCGCCGCCGCTGAGGCGGGCGGTTATGCGATTCCCGGCTTCAATGTGTCTAACGTAGAACTGGCCCTCGGTGTGCTGGATGCCGCGCAGGCGCGCCGCGCTCCAGTGCTGCTTCAATTCAACCCCTCGAACTACGAGCACTTCGGCGGCATCGAGGTCGCCGGGGCGATCGCCCGCGCGCTGGCGGCGCAGGCGGGTGTGCCGGTGGGCGTGCACCTCGACCACGGTCCCAGCGTGGCAGTGCTGCGGGGCGCGGTGCGCGCCGGATTCACTTCGCTCATGTTCGATGGGTCGACCGCGCCGCTGGAGCGGAACCTACGTGAGACGCGCGAGGCGTACATCGTGGCGCTGGAAGCGGGCCTCGCGCTGGAGGCCGAACTCGGGCACGTCGGCGGCCGCGAGCCGGGCGTCGTGACCTCGGAGTCCGTGCTTACGGAGCCTGCCGCCGCGAAGCGTTTCGTCGAGGAGACACAGGTCGACTCGCTGGCTGTCTCAGTCGGCACCGCGCACGGCCTCGCGGGCGTGGTGCGGCTCGACCTGATCGCGGAGTTGCGCGTCGCCACGCACGGGCTGCCGCTCGTGCTGCATGGCGGGTCAGGCGTCTCGCCTCATGACCTCACTGAGTCGGTGCGCGCGGGCATCCGTAAGGTGAACATCAGCACGGAGATACACGCCGCCTTCGTGCGCGGCCTCGGCGAGGTGCGTGGCAACGACCCGCGTCCCGCATTGCGCGCTGCCCGCGCCGCCGTCGCGGAGACCGCGATGCAGCGCATCGACCTCCTGGGGGCCGCCCGGCGCGTGTAATCGATGTGTGACGGGCCTAACGAGGCCCGCGGGTATACTGGCTGCATGGTTGATTCTGTTCCCGGTGAGCGCCCCGCGAGCGGCGACGCCATCCCTGCGTTTGCCCCACCGCCGCGTCCGCCGGTATTCGGCGCGGCAGGTGATAGTGCGGCGCATGGCGCGGCGCATAGCGAAGTCCCGGCGTGGCGGCCTCGCGAGGTCTACACGGCTGACGAAGCAGTCTCAATCGACGCTGCCGTGCCAGCCTCGATGTCACGCGCGGAAGTGCCGTCCTACTTATGGCCGGGAATGCAGGCCGACCCCGTGGCCGACCCCGCAAACTGGGGGCCGCCGCTCCCGCCACAGCTGCCGCCCCCCGCGCCGCGCCGTTCGATCGGTCAAGTGCTCTGGCCGTGGGGACTGCGGGGCATCGTCGAGTCGGTTGAGGTGCTCGTGCTCGCGCTGCTGATGTTCCTGTGCGTGCGCGTCGTCGGGCAGAACTTCATCGTGGACGGCGGTTCGATGGAACCGACCTTTCACAACGGCGAGATGTTGATCGTGAACAGACTCGTCTACCGCTCGTTCGACATCTCGTTTCTGCCGTGGAGCGACGACGCCAAATGGCGCCCGTTCGGCTCGCCCGAGGTTGGCGATGTGGTCGTGTTCCGCTTCCCGCAGAACCCAAGCCGCGACTTCATCAAGCGCGTGGTCGCCGTCTCCGGCCAGACCGTCGAGGTGCGCGGCGGCGCGGTGATCGTCGACGGTGTCGTGCGTACCGAGGCATACCTCTCCGCGCCGCCTGCCTACGAGTACGGGCCAGCAGTCGTCCCCGAGGGGCAATACTTCGTGCTGGGGGACAATCGCAACAACTCGTATGACTCGCACTCGTGGGGCATGCTCGACGAGTCGTTCTTCATCGGCCGCGCCGAACTGCGCTATTGGCCACTCGACAGGTCGGGCCGGGTCGATAACGAACCATCGCTCTCCCCGGCACAGGCAGGAGTCCTTCGATCCCAGTAGATCCCGCAGTCATCAACGCGTTACAGGAGTCCGGCGCATTCCTCGACGGGCACTTCCAGTTGGCTTCCGGCCGCCATTCTGACCGGTACCTGGAGAAGTTCAACCTGCTCCAGTGGCCGGAGCACACGATCACTGTTTGCCAGAAGATGACCGAGGCGATGCGGGGCACCAACCCGCAAACCGTTGCCGGCCCGACGACCGGCGGCGTGCTGCTTGCCTTTGAGATCGGCCGACAACTCGGGACGCGCGGCATTTTTGCCGAACGTGACGAGGAGCATGGTGGCCGGTCGTTCCAGCGCGGCTTCACGCTCGCGCCCGGCGAGCGCGTGCTCGTCGTCGATGACATCCTCACGACGGGCGGCTCGATCCGCGACACCCTGGATGCCGTGCGCGCCGCGGGCGGCGAGCCGGTGGGCGTCGCGGTGGTAGTGGATCGCTCGGGCGGCAAGGTCGCCTTCGACGACCTGCCGTTCTTCGCGGCGACCGAGGTGGACATGCAGACGTGGACGGCGGACGAGTGTCCGCTGTGCCCGCGAGGCGTGCCGCTGAAGATCACCTAGGACATTGGGACCGTGCGCGGCGCTAGCGCATCGCGCCGCGCGTCAGCACCTTCCGTAGTTGCCCGGCCACGACGCTCGCGCCCGCGATCTCGACACCATCGAGGTCGGGGCTGGTCGTGATCTGCTGCTGTACTAGCCGCCCGAGCGGCTGCGCGAAGATCACCCCGAGCATCGCCGCGAGAAATGCGTTCGGGAACCGCCCGTGCGCCGAGCCAATCGAGAGCACTGCGGTCGCTGCGGCAGCGGCCATGAACCCCGCGACGGCGATGTTGGTTCCGCACAGCGGCGAGACCGCGAGCGAGGCCTGTCCGGCCTGTAGCCGCCGCAGCGCATCCTCTGCGCACCACAGCGCTTCGTCTTCAGTGACATCGCCGAACAGGAAGAATCCGTCGTGCGTCGCTCGCCCCGCGAGGCGGCGCGGCCCGGATCGCGCGAGCAGCACTGCTACGGTCGCGTGTTCGAGCGCATGGTTACGCCGGACGGCATCCGCCCATCGCTTCAGCATCGCTCGCTCCATTCGCGTCCCAGCGTGTGGCTTGCCGCACGCCTCGCGTGCGTGACGCCTCGTGGAATCAGTATGCGCGGCTGGTGCCGCTCGCACCGGTATCGAAGTCGGCCTGCACGCTGATGGGTACAACGACGGGGGCACCCGCGGCGTTCGAGCCGGCGATGGTCACGCTGCCCTGCGCCATCGCCTGCGGCAGCAGCACCGGATTCACGCTGATCGTGATGGTCGATGTGCGCGCGCAGCCCACGCTCGCGTTACAGGCCACATCCGCGCCCAGCGACACGCCCGCGGGAGGCTCCACGATGATCCAGTTCGCGGAGGGCACCGCCGACCAGACCAGGATGCCCGTCCCGCTGTTGGTCACGGTCACCGTCGCGCGGCTGGCGGTGGCGCCGCCATCGAGGCGCAGCGAGACCGGCGGGCCGGTCTCGGCGGGCACGGGTGCGCCGAGCGCGCGGGCGCGGAAGTCTCCCGGCACGTTCGGAGCCGGATCGGTGTGGGCCGGCTGTGGCGTCGGGATGTCCATGCGCAAGTACGGGAACTCGAAGTTCGCCACCGACAGCGGCTGGAAGAACTGCGGCAGCGAGAGGTTGGGCCGCGTTACCGCGACCGGTGCCCAGAGCCGCTGGCCGCTCGTGGTGGGCGGCGATTGCAAGCAGCCCCAAACGATCTCCTGATACGGGAAGCGCGCCCGCGACTGCGAGCCGTCGCAGCGCCACGCCTCGCGCGGGTTGGAGAACACTGGATCCATTGGGTGATTGGAGATGTTCGCGCCGGGGCCGGTGAAGCCGTTATAGGCCCACACCGCGAAGTACCAGTTCTCGATGATCGCTGCGCTCGAGTTGGTGTCCGTCCCGGCGACCGGCCGCAACTCCGGGGCCTGATTCCACTTCTCGGCGAGCATCGCCGCGCCCCGGGCGATGTTGTAGACGTAGTGCGTAGCGATATTCGACTGGCTCGCTGTCGGCTGGTTGTTGTTGCCCAGCGGCACCGTCATGCCCGTCGTGATCTGCATGATGCCGTGTCCACAGTCGAACGAGACGAGCGCGGGCCCGGTGGACTGGAACGGCACCGACTGCGTTGCCATCGTGAGGTTGGACTCGATCCAGCCGATCGAGCGCAACAGCGAGGGCGGCATCTGCTTTGGCCCCGCTACGCGGTTGGCGCGCCCGCCGACCTCGATGGCAGGAAGGCCGAAGGTTGGGTCGCCGGGGAAGATGGCATCGACGGCCGCCGCATCCATCGCCGCGAAGTAGGTCGTGCGGCGCACATCAGCCTCGTAGGTCTGCGGCGTGCGCAGGAAGGCGCAGGCGGCGGCATGGTCGCGCAGCCCCGGTGTGAGCACGGCGAGCGCCCAGACTGCTGCCATCAGCCCCCCGGCCAGGCCGAACCCGCGTAACGCCTTCCACGCTCTACGCATCGGATAGCCACCCAAACACGATGATGTCGCCGCTGCCCGTCACCACGCGCCGCTGTCCGTCGGAGGTGATCACCGCTGTCGACTCGGTGCCGGGCGCGTTGGCGGTCGCGCCGTCGAAGGAGTGCACGACGAGTGCCTTGCCGTCAGCGCTCCACATCAGCGGCCGGTCAAAGCCTCGCGGCGGCGCGGCCAGCGCGACCGGCTGTCCGCCGTTCAGCGGCACGACGATCGCCCCCGCGCGTGGGTCGGGAGCAGCCTCGCGGCCTACGGTCACGGCGCTGCCATCGCTGGCCCAGGCCGCGCCGTACTGGTCGGTACTGGTAGGCACGGCGGCAGCGGCGGGCACAGGCGTCACGCGCACGCCCTCGATGCGCACGACGTGCAGGCGGTGGACAACGCGCTCGGCGGTCACCTCGGGTGCGAGGTAGGCGAGCATCGAGCCGTCGGGGGAAAGCCGCCAGTCGCGCGTGACCTGGTCGGAGGCGCGGAACAGCGGCGTGGGCGGCTGCCCATCTACCGCGCGTACGATGTCTGTCCCCTGCTGCGAGATGCTCGCGTAGAGCAGCGCGCCGTCGCTGGCGAAGCCGATGGGGAAGATGCCGAACGTGGTCTCCACGCTGACCACTGGCTTGCGGGTGCTGCTGGCGACATCGACGCGGACGAGTGCCTGCTGGCCGCCGGCCGTACTCGAGCGATAGATGAGGACGCTGCCGTTGCGGTCGAAGACCGGGGCGACGCGTAGGTCAGCGTCACCCGCGATGCGCTGGCGGGCCTTCGTGCGGACATCGAGCAGCCAGAGTTCGGCGGGGGAGTCTGCCTGCGGGCGGCTGCCGGGCGGCGGCACGGTGTAGGCGACTTTGCTGCCCGCGGGAGCGATGGCCGGGTTCAACCCCCAGCCCTCGGCGTGTTCCACGGTCGCGATCGTCGTGCGCTTGGCCGGGTCGTCGGGGGGCGCGACGAAGATGGTGTCGGAGCGGGCGCTGAACTCCGCGAAGATCAGACCGGTCAGATCGTCCTGAGCGTTGCCACGCCACCAGAGCGCGGCGACTGTGCCGCCGAGCGCGAGCAGAATAAGGGCGGCAACGGAGGCGATCATCGCCTGCCGGCGGGACAATGACATGCTGTGCACCAAGAGGTTGGGGTTGGGAACCCCTGCGCGCCGCTTGCCCGCCAGACTGCGGCACTCTAGTCGTGCGTCGGAGGTATCCCATGGGGAAAATCACCGAGCGCATTCACGATAGGAATCGCCGGAAGCGTGTGTCAAACCAGCAGAGCCGTATGCTGGTGACATGCTGTTGCAATACTTCTCGCTGATCGACGACGCGCCGGTTGCGGTGCTGATTCTTATAGCCGCCACGCTGACCGCGATGCTGCTCGGCCTCTCGGTACACGAGTTCTCGCACGCGCTGGTCGCCGACCGTCTGGGCGACAGCACGCCGAGGCGCTACGGTCGGCTGACACTCGATCCGCGCGCGCACCTCGATCCCTTCGGATCGCTGATGATCCTGTTCGCCGGGTTCGGCTGGGCAAAGCCGACGCCGGTGAACCCGAATAACACCCAGAACCCGCGCATGGGCATGGTGCTGATCGCGCTCGGCGGGCCGGTGTCGAATCTGCTGATCGCGGCTATTGCCGGGATACCATTGCGGTTCGACCTCGTGAGCATGTCGGGCACCGGCGGGATCGATTCGGCGGTCTTCCTGATCGCGCTGTTCTTCAGCATGGTGGTGTCGCTGAACGTCTCGCTCGCGGTGTTCAACCTGCTCCCGATCGCGCCGCTCGATGGCTTCCGCGTGCTCGTCGGGCTGCTGCCGCCCGACTTCGGGCGGCAGGTCGAGCGTCTGGAGCCGTGGGGCATGGGTATCCTGATGGTGCTCTTCTTCCTGCCGTTCATGACCGGGTTCAGCCCGCTGCTCAGCGTGATGGGGCCGCCGATTCGTTTCTTCGTCCGCCTGTTCACCGGCGAGAGCTGGCTGCTGTTTGGCTAGCCCGCTCTATCGAGTCCGCCAGTTCGTCCGAGGTTTTCGTCCGGCGCTCGCCGCGGACGACATCGCGCTAGTGAAGTCCACCCTCACCGAGCCGCAGCGCGCGCTATTCATGGCGATGGAGCCGCGCGACCGCCGCCACTCGGTCGATGTCGCCCGCTGGCTACTCGCCCGCACCCCGCCTTCCGCCGATCTGCTGGTTGCCGCGTTGCTGCACGATGTTGGAAAGGGCGGCCTCCGCGTCTGTGATCGCGTTGCCTTCGTGCTGCTCGGCCCGGTCAGGCTTCGGGGCCGCCTCGCCTCGCCCGAGGCCGGCAGGTTCCGGCAGGCACTCTGGCGCCTCCAGCACCACGCCGCCCTAGGCGCGGCGCGCCTCGATGGCCTCGCGGGCGAGCGTGCCGTCTGGCTGGTGGCGCGGCACACCGACGCCAGCGACGGCGGCGATCGGGAGTTGCGGTGGCTGATGGCGGCGGACAGCGCCTGCTGAGCGTCCGGTTGCCGCTCGAACCCGTACACTCAACTACGAGATCGTGCATGGAAGGCGCAGCGCGCCTCGCGGAGCCGCTATGAACGTTGGACAGCTCGCTATCTCGCTGGGATTTGGATTTCGCCGCAAAACGGCTGCACCAGTGGCCGAAGAAGTGACGACCGGGGGCGGTGGTGCTTCGCCGCGCGTCACGATCATTGGCACCGGCCTGATCGGCGCCTCAATCGCCCTTGGGCTGAAGGCGAAGGGCCCGAAGGGTCTCGTGATCGTCGGCTCGGATCGCTCGCGCGACAACGCGAAAGCAGCCGAGCAGATGCATGCAGTGGACATCGTTGATGGCAACCCCGCTCGCGCCGTGGTCGGCGCTGGCCTCGTGATCATCGCGACGCCGATCCTGTCGATCCGCGAGGTCATGGAAGACATCGCGCATGCGCTGGAGCCGGGCGCGGTCGTTACCGACACCGGATCGACGAAAGCCGACATCGCGCGGTGGGCCGCGGAGATCCTGCCGGAGCACGTCGCGTTCGTGGGCGGGCACCCGATGGCGGGGAAGACCGACGCCGGGCCGAAGGCTGCCGAGGGGACGCTGTTCAACGGTGCTCGTTGGGTGATCACGCCGCCGAAGAATGTGCCGAGCGGGGCGGTGGACGTGGTGCTCGGTCTTGCGAACGTGCTCGGCGCGACACCGCAGTTCATGGATCCCGAGGAGCATGATGCCTACGTCGCCGCGATCTCGCATCTCCCGCTGATGGCCGTGACGGCGATGTTCCGCATGGTGCGCGCCTCTGAAGCGTGGCCGGAAATGTCCCTCCTCGCTTCCAGCGGTTTCCGCGATACGACGCGGCTCGCCGGCACCGACTCGGCGATGGCGCACGACATCGCGATCACTAACCGCGTCCAGATCGTCCACTGGCTTCAGCGGTATCGCGAGGCGATCCGCGACCTGGAGACCGAGATCATGGATGTGGAACGCGAACCGGAACTGTTCCGCATCCTGAGCGAGGCGAATATGCAGTACTCCGCCTACCGCGAGGGCGTGGTCGGCCGCCGCGAGGTGGATGACGACGTGGTGGCGAACCTGCCCGACGCCGGCATGATGGACTTGATCATGGGCGGCGCGCTCGCGGAACGCGCGCGTGAGATGCAGCGCCGCTCTGAGGAGCGCCTTGAGGAGCGCGAGCGTGAGTTCCGTTCCGGTGGCCGGGGCTAGCGCCTCGCCCGTGGGGGCGCCCGTCGTGATCGTGGTCTCTGGGCCATCGGGCGCTGGCAAGGATGCGGTGATCGCGGGCCTGCGTGAGCGCACGGACGCGTTCACCGTCCCCGTCACTATGACCACGCGCGCCCCCCGCCCCGGCGAAGTGGATGGGAGCGACTACATCTTCGTCACGCAGGACGAGTTCGCCCGCGCGCTCGCGGCTGACGAACTGCTGGAACATGCAGAGGTGTACGGCAACTTCTACGGCGTGCCTCGCGCGCAACTGCGCGACGCGCTCGATGCTGGCCGCGACGTGATCATGCGCGTGGACGTGCAGGGTGTCGCCACGCTTCGAGCCCTGCTGGACGGCGCGGTCTTCGTGTTCGTCGCGACGCCGGACGAGGCGACGCTGGCGGCGCGGCTCCACGGGCGCGGCGATGATCCCGAGGCCATTACGCGTCGGCTGGCGATGGCCAGCCGCGAACTGGCGCTCAGCGATGGTTTCGACCATGTAGTCGTGAACGCCGATGGCGGCCTCGACGCTGCGGTCGATCGTCTGTTAGATATCGTCGCCACCGAGCGCGTTCGTCCCGGAAGGCACGTTGTCCATGTCTGACCATTGCGTGATCAGCGCCGCTGTATGACTCCCCCTGCTGACGAACATGAGGGTACGAGCCTCGCGGAGCGCCTGGCGCAGGTGCCGCTCTTTCACACGCCCCCGCTCCCGGATCGGCGATTGATCGCCGCCATCGGTATTGAGGAGCGCTACGCCGCTGGCGCCGTCATCTACCACCAAGGCGTCGTCGCGCGGGACATCTTTGTGGTCACCGCCGGCGAAGTGCACACGCCAACCTCCACCCAGACCAGCATCGAGCAGGTCGTCCGCTCCTTCGCTGCCTATAGCGTCTCCTCGCTGGTGGAGCCACTGCGATATCGACGCGATGTGGTTGCCGTCACTGGTGGACAGCGACGATGCCATCGGCCGCCGCCTCTGGTGGAAGGTCGCCCGCGAGTTGGTTGGACGCGTCCGTACCTTGCTCATCGGCACCCCCGTGACGGGTGGCTACGACCCGACCGACGACAACAACCCAAGCCGTTGATCCGATTGACAGTCCCGCCCGCCCAGCCGTAGCCTCAGAACACGTAACGTTGATATATCGACGTCGAACGGGACGAGTACGCCGCAACGCGGGGCGAGCCTCGGAGGTCTGATACAGGCCATCGAGGTGCAGAGAGCCGGGGCAGGTGCGAGCCCGGTGCCCGACACGCAGCGGCCGAATGGCCCCGGGAGTCTCGGCCTGAACGCCCTCGGCAACGAGTGGCCAGTAGGCGCCGACGGTGTGGGCGCCGTTATCCATGCCTAGGGCATAGCCCACATCGCGAGATGTGTGGCCGTGCTTGGACGAGCGCGCGAGCGGGCAACCGCATCGTGCGGCATATGGGTGGCACCACGAGGACCATCGCCCCATGGAGGCGATGGTCTTTTTGTTTGTCGCGGGACTCAGAGTTGGAGGCAGTCATGGCACGTCAGCGCATCCTGACCGGTATGCGGCCCACCGGGCCGTTGCACTTGGGGCACTTTGTTGGCGCGCTGGAGAACTGGCTGCGCCTCCAGCACGAATACGAGTGCTACTTCCTGATCGCCGACTACCAGGCGCTCGGCGACCACGTCGATGAGATCGAGCGCATCCGTCGCTCGGTGTTCGATGTCGCCATCGACTGGATGGCGGTGGGCCTCGACCCGTACGAGTCGGCGTTCGTCGTGCAGGGCTACGTGCCCGAGCACGCGGAACTGACGATGTACTTCAGCATGCTTACCCCGAAGTCGTGGCTGGATCGCAACCCCACGCTCAAGGCCGAGATGCAGCAGATCGAGGACGAGCACGACACGATCTCCATGGGCTTCTTCAACTACCCGCTGAGTCAGGCGGCGGACATCCTGTTGCCACGGGCAGACGTGGTGCCGGTAGGCGATGACCAACTCCCGCACATCGAGTTGACCCGCGAGATCGCGCGCAAGTTCAACCGCACCTACGGCGAGATGTTCCCCGAGCCGAAGAGCCTAGTCGGCCGCGTGCCACGGCTGCTCGGCACCGACGGCCAGGCGAAGATGAGCAAGAGTTTGGACAACGCCATCTACCTCTCAGATGACGCGAAGACGGTGCAGCGAAAGGTTCGCCGCATGGTCACGGATATCACCGGCCAGCACCCACGACTACAGGCCACCGATCCCGGGATCGTCGAGAACAACCCGGTGTTCCTCTATCACGATGTCTTCAACCCGGACACCGAAGCAGTGCGCGACCTGAAGGAGCGCTATACCCGCGGCACGGTCAGTGACGGCGAGGTGAAGGACACGCTCGTAGTCGCCCTCAACGCGTTCCTCGATCCGGTGCGCGAGCGGCGAGCGCAAATCGAGGCGCGGCCAGAGTATGTTGCCGAGGTGCTGCACGCTGGCAGCGAGCGCGAGCGCGTCATAGCGCGCGAGACGATCGACGAGGTGCGCGAGCGCATGCGCATCGTCTACACCCCGGACGCGATGACGGCACGGCTGCGATGAGCGCGCGCACCGGGCGCCTCTGGGCGCTGCATCGAGAAAGTGAACTGCTATGAGTGAGTTGTATCCATCACTGGAAGACGTCCACGGCATGGTTGGCCGCGGCAACATCGCTCCGGTCTACCGCGAGGTGCGTGCCGACCTCGAAACACCCGTATCGGCCTTCCTCAAGGTCGCGCGCGGCGACTACTCGTACCTCCTCGAATCTGTCGAGGGCGGCGAGCGGGTCGGGCGCTACTCGTTCATCGGCACCGAACCGTACCGCGTCGCGGCGCTTCAGCACGCGGATGGCGACCCGCTCACCGAGGTCGAGGCGGAGATCGGCCGCTTCCGCTCCGTGGATGTCCCAGGCCTGCCCCGCTTCCACGGCGGGGCCGTCGGCTACCTCGGTTACGAGGCTGTGCGGCACTTCGAGCCGCGCGTGCCGCAACCGGAGCGCGACATGCTGGGTGTGCCGCAGTCGTGGCTCATGTTCACCGACACGCTGCTGGTCTTCGACCACCTGCTGCACACGATCAAAGTCGTCGCACATGTGCGCCTCGATGGCGATATCGACGCTGCCTACGCGCAGGCGGGGTGGAAAGTCACACAACTGCTGGAGCGCCTCGGGCAGCCGCTGGCGGCGCTGCCGTACCAGCCGTGCGACGGCCCCGTTGGGCAGCCCGTGCAGTCCAACTGGATGCGCGAGGATTATCTGAACGCGGTCGAGCGCACGCGCGAATACATCCGCGCGGGCGATATTGTGCAGGCGGTGATCTCGCAACGGTTTTCGCGCCAGACCGGCGTGCACCCGTTCGAGGTGTACCGCTCGCTGCGCAAGATTAACCCGTCGCCGTACATGTACTACCTCCAGTTCGGCGGCACGTACCTGGTCGGCGCGTCGCCGGAACTGCTGGTGCGGGTCGAGGACGGTAAAGTCGATGTCCACCCAATCGCGGGCACCCGCCCGCGCGGCGCGACACCAGAGGAGGACGCGCGGCTCGCGGACGAACTGGCGCACGACCCGAAGGAACTGGCCGAACACGTGATGCTGCTCGACCTCGGCCGCAACGATGTCGGCCGCGTCTCCACGCCGGGGAGCGTGGAGGTCATGCAGCGCTTTGACATTGAGCGTTACTCGCACGTCATGCACCTCGTCAGTCATGTGCAAGGCCGCCTCCGCGACGGCCTGAGCCCGTACGAGGCGCTCCGCTCCGCCTTCCCGGCGGGCACGGTTTCTGGTGCACCGAAAGTGCGCGCGATGGAGATCGTCGCTGAACTGGAACCCGACCAGCGCGGCCCGTACGCGGGCGCTGTGGGCTTCTTTGACCTCTCCGGCAACGTCGAGACCTGCATCACGATCCGCACCGTGCTGATGAAGGACGGCTGGGCGCATGTGCAGGCGGGCGGCGGCATCGTCTATGATTCTGATGCCGTGAAGGAGTTCGAGGAGACGCAGCACAAGGCGCGTGCCGCCCTCGCGGCCATAGACGACGCCGAGCGCACGGCCACTGTCGCCAGCGGAAGCCTAGGCTACTGATGATGACCGCCGAACGGCTGATGATCGTGGCCGCGGGCGTGCGCATCCGCCGCAACGACGGCCAGGTGCTGCTGGTGCGGCACCGCTCCGGCATCGCCGCCGGACGCTGGTCGGTGCCCTTCGCCGCCGTCGCGGACGACGAGGTCGCCGAGTCGGTCGCTACGCGACTGTTGCGCGACGTGCTCCGCCTCGACCCCGGCTTGTTGCAATTCGCCGAGACGCTGACCGTCCCTGCTGGTGACGAAGACATTGTGATCAACGTCTTCGACGCCATCGGCTGGACCGGTGAGCCTCGCTACAGCGGGCAGGACTTCGATGACGCTGGCTGGGTCGACTCCGCAGCGCTCGATGGTGTGGACGTGCAGCCTGAGGTTGCCGCGTGGCTCGGCGGGCACAGCGTCAGCGCGCCCATCGACGACCCGCACGACGAGATCGTTCAGGCGCTGATCGAGGCGTGCGCGGAACTGCTCGCGGCGTACGACGCGATTCCGGTCACCATGCGCGAGCGGCTGCTCGATGGCACGCTCGCGCCGGTCGATGTGCTGCACCACCTCGCGGCCCGCGAGGCGTACACAGCCGACGAGGCGCTGCGGTTCGCGGAGACGCCGGGGCACCCGTGGCGCGAGTTCAACGAGGATCAGGCGGAGGCAGAACGCCGCATCCGCCGCAGGCTCTCGGATGCCGAGGCGCGCTCGGAAGTGGTCGCCGCGCATGACGACACGCTGCGCATCCTCGATGCGCTCATGCCCGAGCAACTGGCTCACATCGGGCCGCACCCGCGCCGCGGCACCACCGCCGTGCGCGACCAGTTCACCGCGATCGCCGAATACGACCGCGAGCGCACCGATCAATTGCGTGCGATGCTCGACAGCGCCCGCCGGTTGCTCGCCGAGGGAGGGCACTGATGCTGCTGCTCATCGATAACTACGACTCGTTCACCTACAACCTCTACCAGTACCTCGCCGAATTGGGCGCGGAGGTCGAGGTGCACCGCAACGACCAGATCTCGGTCGAGGACTGCCTCGCGATGGCCCCGGAGCGCATCGTCGTCTCCCCCGGCCCGTGCACGCCAGACGAAGCAGGCATCTCCGTCGACCTGATCAGGGCCGCCGCTGGGCAGGTGCCGCTGCTTGGCGTCTGCCTTGGGCATCAGGCCATCGGCCGGGCCTTTGGCGGCAACGTGGTCTCGGCGGGCGAGATCATGCACGGCAAGACCTCGATGATCTCGCATGACGGCAAAGGCATCTTCGCCGACCTTCCCGACCCGTTCGAGGCCATTCGCTATCATTCGCTCGCGATCGAGTCGTCTTCGGTGCCTGCGGTACTGGAGGTCTCAGCCCGCGCAGAGAGCGGCGTGATCATGGGCGTGCGGCACCGCGAATACGCCATCGAGGGCGTGCAGTTCCACCCGGAGTCGATCATGACCCTTGTCGGTCACGACCTGCTCCGCAACTTTCTCGCGCTGCCCAACCGCGCCTCCGAGACCACGAGGAGCCGTGCGTGACCACTGCGGCACCAACCCCAATGCCCGGGCAGGCGATTCGCGCCGCCCTCGCCGCCATCGTCGATGAGCACCGCGACCTGACCGAGGCCGAGGCGTATGACTGCATGGACGAGATCATGAGCGAAGGCGCGACGCCCGCGCAGTTCGGCGCGTTCGTCACCGCGCTGCGCATGAAGGGCGAGACGGTCGACGAGATCACCGGCATGGCCCGCGTGATGCGCGCCCGCTCGCTGCACGTCGAAGTCGCCGCGAAGCCGCTGCTCGACACCTGCGGCACCGGCGGCTCCTCAAAGAAGGTGTTCAACGCCTCCACCGCAGCGGCTTTTGTCGCGGCGGCGGCGGGCGCGACCGTCGCGAAGCACGGCAATCGCGCCATGACCTCGCAGTCCGGCGCGGCCGACCTGCTGGAGGCGCTCGGCGCGAACATCATGCTATCGCCGGCGCAGGTTGCGAAGGTGATTGAGCAGACTGGCGTCGGCTTCATGTTCGCGCCGTCGTTCCACCCCGCGATGAAGTTTGCCGGGCCGCTGCGCCCGCAACTCGGCATCCGCACCGTGTTCAACATCCTCGGCCCGCTCACCAATCCTGCGGGCGCGCAATGTCACATCATGGGTGCGGCCAACCCCGCGCTCGCCGAGCGCCTCGCGGGCGTGCTTGCACGCCTCGGGATGCGGCATGCCTTAGTCGTCGCAGGCTCGGACGGCCTCGATGACATTACCGTCACTGGCCCCACCACGGCGTTCGAGGTCAAAGGCAACACCGTTACGCCTCGCACCATCACGCCGGCCGAACTCGGCCTCGATACCCATGTTTTCGAGGAGATCACCGGCGGCACGCCCGACCAGAACGCGAAGATCTTCCGCGACGTTTTGCGCGGCGATGGGCCTCCCGCCGTGCGCGACCTGATCCTCGCCACTGCGGGAGCGGGGCTGTTCGTCACCGGGCTGACCTCATCGCTACGGTTGGGCGTCAAACTGGCTGCGCACCATTTGGACAACGGCGATGCCGCCGCCTGCGTCGGCGCATTCGTGGAGGCGACCCGGCGTGCCTGAAGCAGACGGCGCACGCGCCACCGGCACGGTGCTCGACCGCATCGTCGCCGATCGCCGCGAGCGGTTGGCTGAGGATCGCCGCGCGATCCCCGAGGTCAACTTCGCCGCGCTCGTCTCGGCGCTGCCCGGCATGCCCGCGGACTTCATCACGCGGCTGCGCGAAGGCCGCAAGGCCGCACCGCTGTACGCGCGGCTGCGCCTAATCGCGGAGATCAAGCGAGCCTCACCGTCGAAAGGATTGTTCGACGCTGACCTCGTGGCGGCGGATCAGGCGCGGGCGTACGCGGCGGCTGGTGCCTCGGCGGTTTCGGTGCTGACTGAGCCATCGTTCTTTCGCGGCCGCATTGCCGACCTGCGCGATGCCCGCGAGGCGTTCGGTGATGACTCCGACCGGCCCGCGCTACTGCGCAAGGACTTCATCTTCGACCCGTACCAGGTGCGCGAGTCGTGCGCGAACGGCGCGGACGCGCTGCTGCTGATCGTGATGATGCTGGAGCCTGCCGCGCTCCGCGACCTGATCGCGCTCACCCGCGCCGAAGGCCTCGAACCGCTCGTCGAGGTACACGACGAGGCTGAGGTCGAGGCGGCGCTCGCCGCCGGTGCGCGCGTGATCGGCGTGAACAACCGCGACCTCCGCACGTTCCATGAAGATCTCAGCACCACGGAGCGCCTCGCGCGCCTCGTGCCATCCGAAGTCACCGTCGTCGCTGAGTCGGCGATCAAGACCGCCGCCGACGCGCGCCGCATGCAGGCGGTGGGCGTGCATGCACTGCTCGTCGGCGAGGCTCTGGTTACCACCGGCGACATTGCCGAGAAGGCGCACGAACTACTGCTCGTACACGATCGAGCGCACGCATGACCCTCGTGAAAATCTGTGGCAACCGCACGCCCGCGGACGTGATCGCGGCAGCCGAAGCTGGCGCGGACTTTGTCGGCATGATCTTTGCCGAATCCTCGCGCCGTGTCGATATCGATCAGGCCTCGGCGATGGTGCGTGCGATCGGCCGCCCGCTGGCGGAGCACGAGTTTGTCGTGCCGCCACCCTCGCAGCCCCGCGTGCGCGAGGAAGCCGGCGTCTGGTTTCAGCACGGCTCCGAGGTGATCGGGACGTACCTCGATGTGAAGCGCCCGCTCACGGTTGGGGTCTTCGCCGACCAGCCCTTCGAGGAGATCAACGAGATCGTCGAAGAGACGGGCATCGACCTCGTGCAACTGTCCGGTCACGAGTCGTGGGACGAATGTCTGCTGGTCGCGCGGCAGGTCATCCAGGTCGTACACATCTCACCGCTCGACTCACCCTCCGACCCGATCGTGCTCGTGCAGCCCGGGTTCGCGCTCGCACTGATGCTCGACTCCGCGCACGGCCCATACCGGGGCGGCAGCGGGATCACTTTTGACTGGGAGGTCGCACGGCTCATCTCTGCTCATGTGCCGATGATGCTCGCGGGCGGCCTGAACCCGGAGAACATCCGCGAGGCGATTAACGCCGTCCACCCGTGGGCCGTCGATGTAGCCAGCGGCACCGAGCGTGACGGACGCAAAGACCACGACCGCGTGCGCGCCTTCGTGCGTGCAGTACGAGAGGCAGATGCCCGATGACCAGCACCCCGCATGTCGCGCTGCCGGACGGCCGAGGCCACTTTGGCGAGTTCGGCGGCAAGTACGTCCCCGAGACGCTGATGCCCGCGCTCGCTGAACTGGAGGCCGCGTACCATGAGGCGCTCGCCGACGGCGAGTTCCGCACGAACCTCGAGCACCTGCTGCGTACCTACGCCGGGCGGCCCACGCCGATTACCTATGCGGCGCGGCTCTCGGCGCACCTCGCCGCCGCGCAAGGCGGCCGAGGCCCGAAGGTCTACCTGAAGCGCGAAGACCTCGCGCACACCGGCGCGCACAAGATCAATGCCGCGCTCGCGCAGGCGTTGCTCGCCAAGCGCATGGGGAAGCCGCGCATCATCGCCGAGACTGGCGCCGGCCAGCACGGCGTCGCTACCGCTACCGCGTGTGCGCTTCTTGGCCTCGAATGTGTCGTCTACATGGGCGCAGAGGATGTTCGCCGCCAGTCGCTCAATGTCTTCCGCATGAAACTGCTTGGCGCGGAGGTTCGCTCGGTCGACGCCGGTTCGCGCACCCTCAAGGACGCGATCAATGAGGCGATCCGTGACTGGGTGACAAACATCCGCACCACCTACTACCTGATCGGCTCCGTCGTCGGCCCGCACCCGTACCCCGAGATGGTGCGTGAGTTCCAGTCCGTGATCGGTCGCGAGGCGCGCGCGCAGATGTTGGACACCGAAGGCCGCCTGCCTACCGTGGCCGTCGCCTGTGTCGGCGGCGGCTCGAACGCGATGGGCCTGTTCGCCCCGCTGCTCGATGATCCGGTGCGCCTCGTCGGCGTCGAGGCGGCGGGCGAAGGCCTCGAGGCGCGCCACGCCGCGACGCTCTCAAAGGGCCGCCCTGGCGTGCTGCACGGCGCTCGCTCGTACCTGCTGCAAGACGAATGGGGCCAAGTGATCGAGGCGCACTCGATCTCCGCGGGCCTCGACTACCCCGGCGTTGGTCCCGAGCACTCGTGGCTGAAAGTCACCGAGCGCGCCGAGTATGGATCCGTCACCGACACGCAGGCGCTCGCTGGCTTCCAGCTGCTCTGCGAAACCGAGGGCATCATCCCCGCCCTCGAATCCTCGCACGCCATCGCCTATCTCCCTGAGGTCGTCAAAGGCCTCGGCCCCGACGACATCGTGCTCGTGAACCTGAGCGGGCGTGGCGATAAGGACATGGGCACCGTCGCTGTGGCACTGGGCATCACGCTCTAGGGGTTGGCGAGGCGCCCGGTGTTACTCTTCCCGTGAGGAGACGTATGCCGAGCGAACCCATCCTGCTAGCCGTTGTCATCGCGCTGCTCGCGGTCGTGCTCGTCCTCGTACTACGCCGCCCCTCGTCCAGCAGCACAGCCAGCGATATCGGCCCCGCGCTCGCGAGCCTCGATGCTGGGCTGCGGCAGGTCGCCGAGCGGCTGGTGCGCCTCGAAGGCGTGCCCGCGGAGACCGGGCGCGTCAACGAACGCCTCGTGCGGCTGGAGCCGGTCACGCAGGCCGTTGACGAAATCCGCGCCGGACTGCGCGAGTTGCAGGCCGTCGCCCGCGCCCGTGAAGACCTCGAACGCCGTACTGCCGAGTCCGTCCGCCGCCTCGAACTGGTGATCGCCGGGACGCAGACGCGAGGCGCGGCCGGCGAGCAAATTCTCGACACGGTTTTCGCGCGCCTCCCCGTCGAGTGGCAGGTGCGTGACTTCCGCGTTGGCAACCGCGTGGTCGAGTTCGGGCTGCGGCTACCCAACGACCTTGTGTTGCCCATCGACAGCAAATGGTCGGCCGTCGGCCTGCTCGACCGCCTCGCGGCCACCGAGGACGATGCCGAGCGCGCCGCGATCAAGAAGCAGATTGAGGCTGCCGTGCTCGACCGCGCCCGCGAGGTCACGAAGTACCTGGAACCCAACGTCACTGCGCCGTTCGGCGTCGCCGTCGTACCCGATGCGGTCTTCGAACTGTGCGCGCCGGTGCAGGTCGACACGTTCCGACTCAATGTGGTGCTCGTGAGTCACAGCCTGTTTGTGCCATACCTGCTCGTGATCTTCCAGAGCGCGCTGGCCTCCTCGAAATCCGTGGACGTGCAGAAACTCGAGGCATACCTCCAGACCGCCGCGCAGAGCCTTGATGCCGTCCAGTCCGAGTTGCAGGGCCGCTTCTCGCGCGCGATCACCATGCTCATCAACTCCCGCGACGACATGAGCGCGCAACTCAGCCGCGCGCGCGGCGGACTCTCCGGCCTCCGCATCGCCTCCGGCGAGGAGGCTGACACGCCTCGCATCACTGACGGCCCAGAGCAGTAGTGCTGCTACTCTCAGTGCATGTTTGCTGACCTCCCTGAGCTGTCTCGCGCGGGCCTCGCGCCTGCTGGTGCGCCACCGCAGATCTGGCGCGCCGTCGATCTCGTCGTCGGCCTCGTAGCGGTGGTGCTGTCGGCGGTGCTGGTGGGGGTGGTCGCGGTGCTGCTGCGCGCCGCGGGCGTGGCCGCGATAGTGACGACCACGCTTGGGTTTCAGTTTGTGATGGGCCTCGTGGTGTTCGCCCTCGCGAAGTGGCGAGGCGTCGGCTGGCGGGCGCTCGGCCTCGTCTGGCCGCGCACGTGGGCGCCGCTGTCGCAGGCGTGGCTCGGTTCCTACGGTATCCTCATCGGCTACGCACTGGGTTTGGAGGCGCTCCGCCGCCTCGGCATCAATGTCACCGCGTTCGCCGACCGCAACGCCGTGCCGGTAGGCAGCGACGACTCGCTCTGGCGGATCGCCGCGCTCGGCATCGCCGTCGTGGTGCTTGCGCCGTTCACCGAGGAACTCTTCTTCCGTGGGCTGCTCTATCGAGGTATGCGCGGCTTCTGGCCACGCCTTCCCGCGCTGCTCGTCAGCGGTCTCTGCTTCGGCGCGTTCCACGGTAACCTCGGAGTGCTCATCCCGTTCACGCTGGTGGGGATGCTGTTCGCGTGGAGCAACGACGAGTCGGGATCGCTGTGCACCTCGATCGGCGCGCACACGCTGGTGAACGGCCTCACCTTCGGCTTTACCGTGGGCGGCCTCGGCTCGTAGTGCGGTGGGTGACGCATCTAGCCTGCGGCGCTGGTACGCTGCCTCGGCTATGACCGACCGCATCGCCGCCATGTTCGCACGCACCCGCGCCGAGGCCCGCCCCGCGCTGATTCCTTTCGTCCCCGGCGGCTGGCCCGAGATCGACGCGACCATCGAGATCGCCCGCGCGGCGGTCGAGGGCGGCGCGGACGCGCTGGAACTCGGCATCCCGTTCAGCGACCCGCTCGCCGACGGCGTCACCAACCAGCAGGCGTACCAGCAGGCACTCGCGCTGGGTGTCACGCTCGCCACCGTGCTCGATGCCGTCCGCGCGATTCGCGCCAGCGGCATCACGATCCCGCTGCTGCTGATGGGCTACTCCAACACGCTCTTCTCCTACGGCCTGCCTCGCTTCGTCCGTGACGCGACCGAGGCGGGCGTAGACGGCCTCGTGATCGTCGACCTGCCCCCCGAAGAGGCAGGTGAACTAGAAGCACTGGCCCGCGCCGTGGGGATGCACCTCATCTACTTGCTCGCGCCCACCTCGACGCACAACCGCATTGCGGCCGTCGCGGCCCACGCCAGCGGCTTCATCTACTGCGTCAGCGTGACCGGCGTGACCGGCGCGCGCACCGCCCTCTCGGATGATCTCCCGGCCTTCCTCGGGCGCGTGCGCGAGCAGACCTCGGTGCCGCTGGCGGTCGGCTTCGGCATCTCGCAGCCCGAGCACGTGCAGGCGATCGGGGCGGTTGCGGACGCGGCCATCGTGGGTGGGGCGTTCGTGCAGGTGGTCGGGGCAGCCTCGCGCGATGGGCGTGCGGAGGCCGTCCGCGCCTTCGTCGCCGCCATGCGGGGTCTGGAGACGACCCGCGCGGGCGGCTGAGATCGCCGCGCCGGTGCCACCACACGGCTCCGTCGTTTACGCTTGCAGGCGGTACGCGCCTTAGTCGGTCTGAACCGGCCGCCGCGCGGCTAGTGAACGCCGCACCATCCGGAACAGGGAGCCATTCCCATGCTTGTACGCGGAATCCGAGGCGCGACGACGGTCGAGTCGAACAGCAAAGAAGCCATCCTGGAGGCGGCCGGTGAGCTGCTGGAGGCGATCGTCGCCGCCAACCAGATCGAGCGTGAGTACGTCGCCTCGGTCGTCTTCTCCACCACGCCCGACCTGAACGCGGAGTTTCCGGCTGTGGCCGCGCGCAACCTCGGCTGGACAGACATCGCCCTGATGTGTGGGCACGAGATGGCCGTCCCCGGCAGCCTGCAACACTGCCTGCGCATCCTCATGCACGTGAACACCGATCTGGCTGCCGGCGAGGTCAAGCACGTCTACCTGCGCGGCGCGCAGGCGCTCCGACCCGATCTGGTGCAGGAATCCCCGGAGACTCCTCGATGATCGTCGTCATGAACATGCGCCGGACCGAGGCGCAGCGCGACGCCATCCTCCTCCGCCTCCAGGCCATCGGGCTGCGCGGCCAGGAGATCGAGGGCGTCGCGCGCACGGTCATCGCCGTCCTCGGCAACGTCTACCCGGAACTGCGCGACGAACTCTCTACCATGAAGGGCGTCGACGAGGTGCTCCGAATCTCCAAACCCTACAAACTCGCCAGCCGTGAGGTGCATCAGGACGACACCATCGTCACGTTGCCCTACGGCGTGAACGTGGGCGGCAAGCGGCCGGTGATGATCGCCGGCCCCTGCGCGATCGAAACCGAGGAACAGCTGTGGGCCGCCGCGAAGGGCGTCCGCGACGGCGGCGCGCACATCCTGCGCGGGGGTGCGTTCAAGCCGCGGTCGTCGCCGTACTCGTTCCAGGGCCTCGGAGTCCCCGGCCTCAAGATGCTGCGTAACGCGGGCGACCGCCTTGGGATGCCGGTGATCACCGAACTGCTGTCGGTGCGTGATGTCGATGTCGTCGCGCAGTATGCCGATGTACTCCAGATCGGCGCGCGCAACACGCAGAACTTTGTGCTGCTGGAGGAGGCCGCGAAGACCGGAAAACCGATCATGCTCAAGCGCGCCATCGCAGGCACCATCGAGGAGTGGCTGCTCGCCGCCGAGTACATCCTCAACGCCGGCAACTCGCAGGTGTTCCTATGCGAGCGCGGTATTCGTACCTTCGAGACCGCCACGCGCAACACGCTCGACCTGAACGCCATCGCGCTGGTAAAACGGCTCAGTCACCTCCCCGTGGTCTGCGACCCGTCACACGGCACCGGCAAATGGTACCTCGTCCGGCCGCTGTGCATGGCCAGCCTTGCGGTCGGCGCGGACGGCTTGATGGTCGAGGTTCACCCGAGTCCCGATCACGCGCTCTCCGACGGCGCGCAGTCGCTCACGCCGGGGAACTTCGCCAGCCTGATGCACGAGGCCTCGATGCTCGCCACCGCCGTCGGGCGGCCGTTCGCGCCCGTCCCGCCGCCCGTCGCACAGCCAGTCGCGTAGCCATGACTACCGCTGGCGATGAAACCGCAGAGGCTGTAATCGAGGCGAGTCAGGCACCCGATGACGCGATAGCGGATGCCACCACCGCGTTCGTGCTCCAACTCCCAGTGTTCGAAGGGCCGCTCGCGCTGCTGCTGCACCTGCTTGAGGAGCGCGAACTCGACATCACCGAAGTCTCGCTGCTCGCCGTCACCGAGCAGTACCTCGCGTATCTACGCGATGCCGAGCACCTGAACCTAGATGCGCTCGCCGAGTTCATCTCGGTCGGCTCGCGGCTGCTGCTGCTGAAGTCGCGAGCGCTGCTGCCTCGTGACCCCGACGCGCCGCCGCCATCCTCGGAGAATGAGGACGACCCGGCGAACCTGATCCGCGCGTTGCAGGAGTACCGCCGCTTCAAGCACGCCGCCGAGTACCTGCGGGGCCTCGAAGCCGAGCACCGCACCGCGTACCGCCGCTCCGCCGCCCCGCCGGAACTGCCGCTCCCGCCTGGCCTAGAAGGCGTCACGCTGGTCTCGCTCGTCGACCTGTTCAAGCAGGTGCTCGCGCGCGTGCCCGAGGAGCGCCCAGTGCGCGCGACGCCGCGCCCCCGCATCCGCCTGGCCGACCGCATGAAGGCGCTGGTTGAGCGGCTCGACCGCGAGGGGCAGGTCTCGTTCCTCGCGCTCTTCGGCGAAGCACCCAGCCGTACCGCTGTGATCGTCGAGTTCCTCGCGGTGCTCGAACTGATCAAGGCGCACTATCTGCAGGCCGAGCAGAGCGAGGTGTTTGGCGACATAGACCTCGTCCGCCTCGCGGGCGCGGAAGCGCCATCGGCGGCGAGCATCGAGTTGGAGAGTGAGTAGCCGCGGTAGATTGCGGGGCTGCGCGCTGCGGCGGCCCGATGCTACGATCCGGTCGTCCGCAAGTTGAGAAGGATTCGTCTGTGCTGCTGGTTCGCGATGAACTGCGCCACGCTGCCTCAGCGGGAGGAAACGTCCTCACCGTGGGCGTATTCGATGGCGTCCATCGCGGTCACCAGACGCTCGTCGCCCGCACGCGGGACGAGGCACGCCGACGCGGCCTCGGCGCGGGTGTGGCCACCTTCCACCCCAACCCGCTCGCCGTGCTCCGCCCGGATGTCGCCTTCTCCTACCTCACGTCACTCGAACGCCGCGTCGAACTGCTGTGCGAGGCGGGTGCAGACTGGGTCGCCGTGGTGCAGTTCACCTCGGAACTCGCGCTCGTCTCTGCTGAGGACTTCGCGCGCATGCTCGTCGAGGACGCCGGGATGCGCCTCCTCATCGTCGGTGAGGACTTCCGCCTCGGGCGTGGCCGCGAAGGCGACGTGACGCGGCTGCGCGAACTCGGCGTGACACTCGGCTTCGAGGTCGAGACGCTGCCGCTGGTGGCTGGCGATCTCGATGACACCGGCGGCGCCGACGAAATCTCGTCTACGCGTATCCGCCGCGCGCTCGCGGCCAGCGACATGCGCGCCGTCACCGTCCTGCTCGGCCGTCCGTTCTCGCTGCGAGGCCCCGTGATCCATGGCGACGAGCGGGGCCGCGCCATCGGCTTCCCCACGCTGAACATCGGTGTCAGCGCCGACCACGCGCTCCCGCCGGATGGCGTCTACGTGACGCGTGCACAGGTACAGAGCGGGCAGGCGTGGGGGCACGTCTTCCACGGCGCGACCAACATCGGCACCCAGCCTACCTTCGATGGCGCCCGCCGCCGGGTGGAGACGCATCTGCTCGACTTCGAGGGCGACCTTTACGGCCAAGTCGTGCAGATCGAACTCGTCGACCGCCTCCGTGACGAGCAAAAATTCGATGGCATCGAGTCGCTTGTGGCGCAGATACAGCAGGATATCGTGGCGACGCGGGCATACTTCGCATGACCACGACCCGAACGATGGTGCCGGTCGACGAGCAATTGGCCGTGCTCATGCGCGGCACCGACTTCGGCGAACCCGAGACCCGCCGCGTGATGGAGCGCGAGTTACGCGCGCGCCTCGATGAAGACCGGCCGCTGCGCGTCTACTGCGGCTACGACCCAACCTCCGTCGACCTACACCTCGGCCACACGCTCACGATGCGTAAACTGCGCCAATTCCAGGACTTCGGGCACGATATCACGTTCCTCATCGGCAACTTCACCGGCCTGATCGGCGACCCCACCGACAAGGACAAGACGCGACCGATGCTGACTCCCGAGGCGCTGGCCGCGAACTCGCAGACCTACGCCGCACAGGCCGGCCGCATTCTCGATATGTCGAAGGTGCAGGTGCGCTACAACGCCGACTGGCTCTCGAAACTCACCTTCGAGGACGTGATCAAGGTCTGTGCGCAGTTCACCGTCGCCGAGTTCCTGAAGCGCGAGAGTTTTGCGAAGCGTTACGTGGACGGCAACGCGATCTACCTTTCGGAGTTTTTGTATGGGCTGATGCAGGCCTACGACGCGTTCGCCCTCGAAACCGACGTGCAGATCGGCGGGCGCGACCAGCTGTTTAACCTGATGGCGGGCCGCAAACTCCAGCAGGAGATGGGCAAGCGTCCGCAAATTGTGATGATGCTTCCGCTGATCGTCGGCCTCGACGGTCACGAGAAGATGTCGAAGTCGCTCGGCAACCACATCGCGATGGACGATGTCGCAAACGATATCTACGGCAAGACGATGTCGATCCCGGACGCGGCCATGCGCGACTATTTCACGCTGCTCACCAACGCCGCGCCGGAGGCAGTAGATTTATTACTGGCTGACGTCGCAGCGGGCACGACGCCAGCCATCGAGGCCAAGAAGCGCCTCGCGTTCGAGGTCACATCCACGCTTTACCCGCGCGACGCTGCTGAGGCAGCCCAGACGTACTTCGAGGCGACGTTCCAGCGCCGCGAGACGCCTGAAGAGATGCGGGAGTACGTGTTGGATGCTGCCGGCGGCGCAGGACGGCTCGACCGTGTGCTTATCGCGACTGACTTCGCGAAGAGCGGTGGCGAAGTGCGCCGCCTCGTGACGCAGGGGGCGGTGCAGGTCAACGGCGAGCCGGTCTTCGACTTCACCCTCGACCTCCGCCCGGGCGACGAGGTGCGCGTGGGCCGTACCCGCTTCGTTCGCGTCGTAGCCGGCGCCGCTCAGTGATCGACGGGGGCTACGACATCGACATCGAGGCAGTCGTCCAGAACATTGCCGAAGCCGAAGTCGTCACCCTTCACTTTCCCATCCTGCGCCAGACTCTCCTCATCGACACTCGTGGCGGCGCCGACGGCCCGTTGGTGCGTGTCATGCCGATGGTCGACAACACGCATGAGCGCTTCGAATCGCTGAAGGCACTTCGCCCTGACCTGCCGAGGCCGCAGTCGATCACGATGATCCCGTGGGCGCGCAGCGTGACCGCGCTCGAATCGGCTGGCGTCTGGGAGTGCGTCATCGCGCGCCTCGAAGGCTGCGCCGACGAAGAGATGATCAAGCAGGCGCACCGCGCGTTCCGGCAACTGCGCTCGCTCGAACTTGTGGAACTGCGCGAGGCGATCGTTGGCAAGCAGTACCGAACCGTCTGGCACGCGCGCTAAGCCCCGAGTCGTCTGGGTTCCGTTCACCCTGAGCTTGTCGAAGGACGCGCCCAACGGGCGCGCGGAACCCGTTTGGTTCTCGGTTGCTTGTTTATGCCTCCGCCGTTGCCAGCGTCTTCAAGACCTGCTCCTGCACGTGTGCAGCACTTCCGTGTAGTGGCCCGTGCGCAACGTGAAGCGGCCACGCCCGTGCGTGATCGCGCGCAGGTCGATGGCGTAGCGCTGCACCTCAGCGAGCGGCGCTTCAGCATCGATGATGCTCACCGCGCCGTTCGGCTCCACGCCGTGGACGTGGCCGCGCCGAGTGTTGAGATCGCTCATCACGTCGCCGACGAGGCCGGACGGCACGGTGATCGTCAGCCGCGCGACTGGTTCGAGGAGGATCGGGTGCGCGTCGAGGATGCCCTGTTTGAGCGCTTGTCCCGCCGCGAGTTTGAACGCCATCTCGGACGAGTCCACCGCGTGCGATGAGCCGTCCAACAACGACACTCGGATGTCCACAATCGGCGAATGTGAGAGCGGGCCGGTCGGCAGCGTCTCAACGAGGCCCTTCTCAACCGCGGGGATGAACTGCTTCGGCACGGTGCCGACGACGACCTGCTCTTCGAAGGAGAAGCCTGCGCCGCGTGCAGCGGGACTGACTTGGATTACCACATGGCCGTACTGGCCGTGGCCACCCGATTGCTTCTTGTGGCGGTACTCCGACTTGGTGACGGCGGTAACCGTCTCGCGATACGGGATGCGCGGGGCGGTGGCATCGACGGCCACACCGTAGTTTTTCTCCAGCCGCGCCGCCGCGATGTTCACCTGTGCGTCACCGAGCGTCGTGACGATGGTTTCTCCGGTCTCGGGATCGCGCGCGACGCGGATCGTCGGATCCTGCTCGGTGACGCGCGCGAGGCTCTGCGACAGTTTGTCGATGTCTGCCTTGGTGCGCGGATGGAACGCGGAGCGGTACGCTGGCTCCGGGAATGGGATCGGCGCAACGCGCGTGCCCTTTTGCACCTCAGATGCGACAAAGGTGTCGCCGGTCACGGTGACCGCGAGCTTCGCCGCGACGCCGATGTCGCCCGCGACCAACTCCGGTACGGCGATCTGTTCCTTGCCGCGCACCAAGAACAGGTGGCCGAGGCGTTCCGTCTGTCCGTGCCGCACGTTCCACGGGTTCGCGTCTGGTCTGAGCGTGCCGGAGAGCACGTGGATATAGGTGAGGCGCCCGACAAATGGGTCGGCGGTGGTCTTGAACACGTGCGCGACCAGCGGACCGCCGGCCTCGGTCGTCACCGTCGCATCACCGTCGAGGCGATGCGCGCGCCCGAGCGGCGACGGCAGCAGCGCCGCCGCGGCATCGAGCGCTTGCCACACGCCGAGCGCCGAGGCGCCCGCCATCGCGACCACCGGCACCACCTGTCCTGCACGCACCGCGTTCGCGAGCGCCGCCGCGAGTTGATCGTCGGTGATCTCGGTGCCTTCGATGTACGCGTTGAGCAGGTCGTCGTCGGTATCCGAGACGGCCTCGATCAGTGTGTCGCGTGCGGATGCGATCGCTTCCGTCATGCTCGCGGGGGTGTCACTCACCGCGCCGTCGGCGCCACGGTAGGCCTTGCCGGTGACGACATCCACGGCGCCCTCGAAGGTGGCGGCGCTGCCGATTGGGATCGTAAGCGGGGCGACGTTCGAGCCGAAGCGCGTGCGCAGCGCGGCGAGCACAGCGTCATAATCGGCGTTCTCGCGGACGAGGCGGGTGATGGCGACCATGCGCGCAAGGCCCGCCTCGTCCGCGTAGCCCCATGCGGCCTCGCTGACGCCTTGGATGCCCGCGACCCCATCGATGACCACGAAGGCGGCATCGGCAGCGGTGGCCGCGGCGACGACTTCGCCATCGAAGTCCGGGTAGCCGGGGGTGTCGAGCAAATTTAGGCGTCGGCCCGCCCACTCGACTGGGATCACGGACGCGGAGATCGAGTAGCGGTGCTGGTGTTCTTGGTCGTCGAAGTCGGAGACGGTATTGCGGTCTTCGACCTTGCCCATGCGGTTGATTGCGCCGGAGAGGAGGAGCGCGGCCTCGGCGAGCGTGGTCTTACCCGCGCCACCGTGGCCCATCAGTGCAATGTTCCTGAGATCCTCCGAACGGTACGCCTGCATGTCATCACCCTCCACGCGCTACTGCTGCGGCTGGTGGTGGGGTGGTAGCGAAGTGCGATGAGCAATACAAACGTAATTTCTGGTGTCTATCTCAATCAGCCTGCGCAGGCCGCAGGTCGAGCACTTCCAGTTGCACGGTGCCCCGAAGGCTATCGCGGCGGAAGGTGTAGATGATGTCGGCGGACTCGCCTGCGGGAACGGCGTGCTCGGCGAGGCGGAAGGCGATGGCCTGCCATGTGACGCGCGCTTCACGCAGCTTGAACTGGAGATGCGTGCCGTCCTGCCCCACGATGCGCACATCCTGCACAGTGACGCCGCGCGCGAGGAACTTCGGCACCGCATTGCCGATACCGTGCGGTCCGAGGCGTGCCAGCCACTTCAACAGGTCGCTGTTCACCGCCGCGATCGGCAACTCCACGTCGATGTCGATGGTGGGGACGAGTGACGATGCATCGAGGTGCCCCGCGGCGTCCACAAGCAATGCCGCGCGCACCTCATCGAGGCGGGCGGCGTCGATGGTGAAGCCGGCGGCGGCGCGGTGGCCGCCGAAGCGCTTGAAGAGGTGCGCGTTGCGGCGCAGCAGCGCGGTGATATCGAACTCCGGGATCGAGCGGCACGAGGCGCGCGCCTCGCCGGTCGCCTCGTCGATCTGCGCCACGATGGCGGGGCGGCGGAACTGCTCGGCCAGCCGCGACGCCACGAGGCCCACGATGCCCAAGGACATCTCGGGGTGCGCGAACAGCACGATCGGGGCGGTCTGCTCCTCGGGTGTGAGTGTGGCGGTGGCTAGTTCGCACGCGGCCGTCGTTTCGTCGCGCCGACGGCGGTTCAGCGCTTCGAGGCTGCCCGCGAGTTCTTGCGCGCGTTCCGGCGACGCCGTCATGAGCAGTTCCAGCGCGATGTTGGCGTGTTCCATGCGTCCCGCCGCGTTGAGCCGCGGTCCCAGCACCCAGCCGCACATGTCGGCGTCGATGTCCGCGAGGTCGACGCCCGCCACCGCCGCCAGCGCGCGTAGGCCGGGACGCGGTGACTTCGCCAGCGCGTCCATGCCGAGGCGCACAAGGTCGCGGTTCTCGAAGAGCATCGGCGCGAGGTCGCACACGGTGCCCAGCGCGACCAGCGCGCGGTGCGGGTCGGCGTCGTACGGGACGCCGAGCGCGTCGTGCAGATCGTGGATCACTTTGTACGCGACACCGCACGCAGCGGGTTCGCTGCCGTACTCGCGTTCGGCGCCGGCCTCGTCCGTCCACACGCCGAGCTTCGGGTTCACGATAGCCAGCGCATCGGGCAGCACCGGCGGCACCGTGTGGTGGTCGATGACGATCACGTCTATCCCCAGCGCGTTCGCCGAGGCCACCTCCGGCACCGCCGATGTGCCGCAGTCCGCCGTCACCAGCACCGTCGCCCCCCTCGCGTGCAGCGAGGCGATCGCCGCGACGTTCGGGCCATACCCCTCGGTGAACCGGTCCGGGATGTACGGCAGTGGCCGTGCGCCGAGGGCGGTCAGCCCCTCGCTGAGGATCGTCGTGGCCGTGATGCCGTCCACATCGAAGTCGCCGAACACCGCCACCTGCTCGCCCGCGCGGCACGCCTGCGCCAGCCGCGCCACCGCCACCGCAAGGTTCGGCATCAGCCGCGGATCCGTTAGATCCCCCGGTGCGCCGAGGTAGTTGCGAGCCTCCTCCAGCGTGTGTACCCCACGATGCGCTAGCAGCGCCGAGAACGCCGTCGGCCACGGCACGCTCCCATCCGGGCGCCGCAGTCCGTCCGTATTTGGCGTAGCGCGCAGTCGCCAGCGCCGTCCGCCAGACCCTTCGGTCGTGCCGCTGGCATCGATATCGCTCCTGGTGAGCGTCATACGGCTGTCGCCTCGGGGAGAGGTGGGGGCATTGTGACGCCTTCTCACTTTCGGCGCATCGGCCGAAGCGAATGCGTCTTTGCTTCAGTACTAAGTGAGATGTTGCCTGATGCGGTATTTCGTAAGTGGCGTAGTATTCCACTATCTCCGATTTGCACGAGCGCCGAGCGGTTGAGTAGACGATCTGCCGCCAGTTCGGCGTGCGCTGCCTTGATGTGTTCGGTTCGGCGGTGATCGGGTAGTTCCGTCCGGATAGAAGCGCCCTCGACTTTCTCGTGGAGTTCTATGCCCGCCGAAGGGCGGCACTGAATAAGTGGAGCAGGCGCTAGGGATTACGTGCTTCGTGACCTTGTTGGAGGTGCACATCGGCGCGCGTCCGGCGGACTTAGAGTGTGCAATCGTGGAAGGCACGCTGCGCTGAACGCCTCGTGCCGCTAAGGCGGCGGGATCAGGAACTCTGTCGCGCCGATGTTGCGTAGTGTCTGCCCCGGCGTCTCGCCCGCGCTACAGGTGAGATGCGCGCGCACGATGCCAGTGGTGTCTAGGATGTAGTACACCCCGGCCGGACTCGATTGACCGGTGCTGAGCAGGACGGCGTGCTGGCCCTTTGGCCATGCCGGGTCTGAGTCAGGTGTCGGCGTTCTCACAGAGACGGCTGCGTAAAGCCTCACTGATTGCTTCATGAGGCCGATCAGTACGGCGCTCGCGTCTGTGTTCCACTCACCATCGCAAGCGCCAGTCGCGAACACTCTGTAGGCGGTGCCTGCTGTGTCGCCTGGCTTGCACTTGGGTGGGCCGCCCGCGCCCTGTGTCGTGGTACAGGCCACAGCCCGGTACTGCGCCAGCGCTACGAGGCGTGCCGTGTCGCCACTTACCGCAGCGATGACGACATCGCGTACGAGGGCGGGGATCTCGGTGCCTTGCGTGGCGAGAGGCAAGGCGAGCGGTGTGGCAGTGGTCGTCGTGGCCACAGTAGCAGCGACCGGCGTCGAGGTTGGCGTGGGGCTGGGTGCCTCGCTACTGTCTCTGCAGGCGACGGCAAACAGGGCGGCGGTCAGGGCAAGCGTGATCTGGAGGTATTTCTGCATACCCCAATGGTGGCACGAGATACTGGGCTTTCCGCAAGTGGACACTAGGGGTGTGGCGGTGTTAGCCCTTCACGGGCGGCGCGAAACCGACTTTGGTGGGTTGCGTGGAACTCCGCGCCGCTGGCGCTGGCGCGCTGTTCGGAGCCTTGCTCTGCTTCGCCTTCGGTGGCGTCTTCTTCTCTTTGATCTTATCGCGGCCCTTGGCCATTGCTTCGCTCCTTCAACCATCGACGCGGCATCGAGGCGCGCCGTGGCCCTCGCCTCGATGTATACGGTACGCCAGCACGCGGCCCGCGTCAGCCTCGTCGCATCGCTGTAAGCCCGAGGCCCGCCCGCCGCTCCGAGGCCGCTCGCCACACCTCGTTGTCGCTCGCGAGCAGCCGGCCGATCGCGGCGGTGCTCACGCCCGCCGTGCGGGCGGCGTCGGCCAGCCGCCAGCCGCTTGCATCGAGTAGGTCGAACAGCGCCGCCATGACCTCGATGCGGCCCGACGCGCGCGCGCCGGGTGGCTTGAGCAGCGCCGCGGCAAGCGCCGGCGGCGGCGCGTAGGCCTCGATATCCACAGGCGCGCACAGGGTGACGGCGATCGTCAGGCGGAGGCGGCGCAGCGCGCGCGCGCGATTCTCATGCTGTGAGCGAGACTCGTTCGCTTCGCCGGTCAGGCTGGTGGGGGTATGGCGCAGGCGGACGGCCGACTCGGTCTTGTTACGCTTCTGCCCTCCGGGCCCGCTCGCGCGGAAGCGGTCGAACTCGCACTGCGCGAACAGCGCCGTATCATCGAGTCCCAGATAGTCGCGCCAGTCGGTCATGCCTTGATCATGGCACGGAGTACGCTCATACGTGCATAGGCGAGAGGCCCGGCACATGTGCCGTGCCTCTCGGTTCATCACTGCGTATCGAGGCGCGGTTCATCGAGAGGCTCCAGCTCGTTAAGCACCTGCTCCACGGCGGCCTCGAACCGTGCGGGGTCGCTGTACGAACGCGCGAGGAGTATCGAGCCTTCAAGGGCGCCCGTGAGCGAGCGGGCGGCGTCGCTTTCTCTGGCAGGCTGAGGTGTGCGCGGAAGCCTCGCAAGGTGCATGCGGTGTATTAGGAACGAGCGCGCCAATGTCGGCAAACGGCCTTGCGCCGCGCCTCGCTACGCCTTCTGCCTCACGAACACCGTGTGCATCGAGCCGCGCCTCCCGAACGCCGCCACGCGGTGCTTCGAGGGTGCGAGGCCCACCGAGCGCAGCCGCCGCTCGAACGACGCCTCATCGCTCACCGACCACACCGCCACCGCCCCGCGCGGCCGCAGTGCTCGATGCAGCGCCTCGAGGCCTGCGCGGCTGTAGAGCCGCGAGTTGCCCTGTTCCACCAGCGCGTCTGGGCCGTTATCCACGTCGAGCAGGATGGCGTCGAAGCGTGACGAGGCCTTGCGGATCACGTCCACCACGTCGCCGACCACGGTCTCCGTGCGCGGGTCGTCGAGCGGGTGGTTGGCGAGCGGCCCGAGGAGGCCGCGATTCCACTCGACGACCTCGGGGATCAGTTCCGCCACCGTGACCGCCGCCTTCGCCGGCAGCATCGCCAGCGCTGCCGCGAGCGTATACCCCATCCCGAGCCCGCCCACCAGCACGCGCGCGTCCTCGGGCGGCTTGGGGCACGCGAGGCTGAGCATCGCGTCCTCGGAGCCGTGCATCCGGCTCGTCATCAGTTCCACGCCGTCGATGCGGATCACGTAGTCGCCGTCGTGCCGCACCAGTTCTAGCCGCCCCCCGTCGGGCATGGTGGCAGTCGCGAGTGTCTCCCAAGGCTTCATGCGGGAGATCGTACGCGAGCGCCGCGCCTCGGTCGCCCGGATAGCGCGAAGTTGCCCTCCAGGCAAGACAAAGCCCCCGGGGCATGGGGGCTTTGTCAGCGGATGAATCCCCGGGCGGGGCTCTGTCTTGCGTGCATTATCCGGTGCGTGGCGTGACCGCGGCGTTACAGCATCAAGCCATCATTGAGGCGTCCCGAACCGCCGCTACCCCACCGCCGGAATCACGTCTTTCCCGAACAACTCGATCGACCGCATCACGCGCGCGTGGTCGAGCCCGCCGAACGTCATCAGCATGCTCAGGTGCGTGACCCCGGCCGCGCCCAGCGCGCGCACGCGTTCCACGATCGGCTCCGGCGTGCCGAAAAACTGCGAGGCGAGCAGCGCGTCGTCGTCCGGCTCGCCCTCGAAGGGCGTGACATCGAGGACGCCGCGCGTGACGCGGTCGGCGAGCAGCGCGGTCACGGCTCGGCGCTGCCAGCGCGCGGCCGGGAGGATGGCGCGCACCTCCGTGTCCGTGCGCGCGACGTGCGCGTGCACCTGCGCGACGATATCGAGGCGTTCCGCGGCGCGGCCGTGGCGGGTGCGCGCCTCGGTGAAGGCGGCGCGCTGCTCCGCGATGCGCACCGGCCCGGCGGCGGCGGAGACGATCGGCGTGATCCCGAGGCGTCCGACGAGATCGACAGACTCCGCGCTGTTGCCTGCGAGCCAGAGCGGCGGGTGCGGCGACTGCACCGGCCGAGGCAGCACGGTGGTGGGGACGGGGACGCGCACAAGGCGTCCGTCGTATGTGAAGTCATCCTCCGTCCAGGCCTTGATCAGTACATCGAGGCACTCCTCGAAGTGCGCGCGGCCGGCCTCGACATCTACATCGAAGCGCACCTGCTCGAACGGCACGAAGCCGCGGCCGATGCCCGCGATGAACCGCCCGCCGCTCAACTGGTCCGCCACCGCCATCTCCTCCGCGAGGCGCAGTGGCTGCCACTCTGGCAGCACGGCTACCGCCGTGCCGACCCGCAACCTCGAGGTCGCCCGTAGGATCGCGAGCGCCTCCAGCACCGGCGCCGGTGCGATCCCGTAGTCCGAGAAGTGATGCTCCGCGATCAGGCAGAAATCGAACCCCGCCGCCTCGGCAAGCCGCGCCTGCTCCACAGTCTCTTCGAACGCCTCACCCCACGGTCGCGCGCCCGCGTTGGGCCATTCGAGGAAGAGTCCGAACTGCATGGTGTGCTCCGGCTCGCTTCGAATCGGTGCGAATGGCAGGGTCTGTGTCCGGCTCTCGAACACAAAATCGATCAGATCATCGATTGCTGCTTAATCCTGCGGGGCGAGCACAGGTTCTCGTCGTCCAAGTCGACCGCTGCGCGACAGCTGTAGCCAGCGCCAATCGACGTATGATCCGGCGAACGCCGGAGCTCCGTCTTCCTGAGCATGAATGTTCTCGCCCTGCGGTGTTCTGACACGTACCGTGGGATTCTCGTCTTCAGGATCTTCAAGGGCAGTTCCGTGGTCTGGCGATGCCAATTCGAGACGGGACATCCGCGGCTGTGCGTTCCACGGGACGAACGGCGCTTCTAGGTGAACGTCTTTCTGTTCCGGTGCCATTTCGATGAGTCGGGGTTGTGACTGACGGCGTCGGCGTCTCGGACTTTGATTAAGCACTGGGCCGATCGTGAACTGAGCCGCGCGACCTGCTCGCCCGCCCCGAAACGTAGCGATCTGCTCGTAGCTCCCAAGGTTGAATGGGTTTTCGTTGAAGTCTGGTGGCCGCCCGAAATTACGTTCGGACGCTGTCTTGGCGAGTGAGAGGAAAGTTGTTTTCCCATTGCTGTTCTCTGCCTCTAGCAGAGTGAGGGGGCGGATCGGGACGCTATGGCGCTCCGAGAAGCAGCGCACATCTTGAAAGACCAAACTGCGCATGAAGTGCCCCCTACTCCTTGCTAGCGACTGTAGATATCAGTTCGGATCTCCCCCCCACCGCCTGAACACCAAACTCGAGTTGTGCCCTCCGAACCCGAGGTTGTTCGACATCGCCCAGTCGATCCGCAGATCCCGGGGTCCCTTGGGCACGTAGTCCAGGTCGCAGTCGGGGTCGGGGATCGTGAGGTTCCGCGTGGCGTGGATGCGCTGGTCGCGGATGCTCAGCACCGTGACGGCCGCCTCGATGCCGCCGCACGCGCCCAGGGTGTGGCCGGTCATCGACTTGGTGCTGGGCATCGGGATCGCGCCGGCGGCCTCGCCAAAAACAGCTTTCACGGACATCGTCTCGAACTTGTCATTCATCGGCGTGCTGGTGCCGTGCGGGTTGATGTAGTCGATCGCCGAGGCGGGGATGCCGGCCTTCGCCAGCGCGGTGCGCATCGCACGCGCGGCGCCTTCGCCGTCCTCGGAGGGCTGCGTGACGTGGAAGGCGTCGGCGGACTGGCCGTAAGAGACGAACTCCGCGAGGATCGTCGCGCCTCGGGCCTGCGCGTACTCCAGGTCTTCGAGCACCAGCGTCGCCGCGCCCTCGCCGAGCACAAAGCCGTCGCGTTCAAGGTCGAATGGCCGTGACGCGTGCGCGGGGTCGTCGTTGCGCTTCGTGCTCAGCGCGCGCAGCGCGGAGAACGAGGCGATGCCCATACGCGTGATCGTTGCCTCCGCGCCGCCGGCCAGCATCGCGACTGCGTCGCCGCGGCGGATCACCTCCAGCGCCGTCCCGAGTGCGTCGGCGCCCGAGGCGCAGGCGGAGACGGTGTTGTAGTTGGGGCCGCGCAGCCGGAACTGTATCGAGACTTGCCCCGACGCCATGTCGCCGATGAACATCGGCACCAGGAATGGCGAGACGCGCCCCGGCCCCTTTTCGAACAGCGTCTTGAACTGCTCCTCCAGCGTTTCCAGCCCGCCCATGCCGACGCCGATTATGCAGCCAACCTTGTCGGCATCGGCCGTGACATCGAGGCCTGACTGCGCCAGCGCCTCGCCGGAGGCGGCGATCGCCAGCTGCACAAAGCGGTCGGTGCGCCTCGCTTCCTTGCGGTCGACGAAGTTCAGCGGGTCGAAGTCCGGCACCTCTCCCGCCACCTGCGAGTCGAGGTCCTCGACGTCACACTGTGTGACGCGGCGGATACCGTTCTCGCCTGCGAGCATCCGCTGCCAGTTGTGCTCCCGCCCGATGCCGAGGCCCGTGACCATGCCGATGCCGGTGACGACAACGCGGCGCATCGGGCCTGAGACGGGGGGTGTCCAATCGGCATAAGTCATGCGAGTGCCCTCCTCGGATGGCGGGATAGTAAGCGTCTGCCTTGCATTGTGGACTGACGCGAGCCTCGGGGGCTACGGGGCGGTCGGAATCTGTGCAGGCAGTTGAGTGTAGTCCGTCGCCCGCGCCTCGATGCACGCCGCGACAAACGCCTCGAACAGCAGCGTCGGGGCGTTTGTCGCGGCGTGCATCGAGGCGCATCTCCGGCCGCTTCGGGTGCCACTGGACCCTGAGTGCGAACGGATGCCTCGCCTCCTCGACCGCTTCGAGCAGCACGGGACGCCGTCTTCGGCTGTGGCGGGCAGTACGTCGTCGAAGCGCGCGAATTCGCGCATCAGGAGCCGGTGGATGCGCCGGCCGCGAATGCTCGTCATCGTGCTCACGTAGGCGCGTACCATCGCGTCGAGGGTCGCTGTTTCGATTGGCATCAGCGCGAACCTCCGTGTGCGGGTGGAGCGTCGCTCGGATCGCGACCGCTCTATGCCCCCTCCCACCGCCCGAAGATGATGGACGAGTTGTGCCCGCCGAGGCCGACCGAGGTGCTCATGGCGTTGCGCACCTCTACGCGGCGGGCCTCATTGGGAACGTAGTCTAGGTCGCAGTCCGGGTCGGGCGTCTGGTAGTTGATCGTGGGCGGCACGATGCCGTGGTGGCAGGTGAGCACCGCGACGGCGGCCTCCACCGCCCCGGCGGCGCCCATCATGTGGCCGGTCATCGACTTGGTGGAGGAGACGAGCACGCGGTTCGCCTCGGCGCCGAAGGTGGTGCGGATGGCGTAGGTCTCGACGCGGTCGCCGAGTGGCGTGCCCGGCCCGTGCGCGTTGATGTAATCGATGTCCGCGGGCGTCAGTCCCGCGCGCGTGAGCGAGCGGGTGATGGCGCGCGCCACGCCCCGGCCGTCATCGGCGGCGGCCACCATGTCGAATGCGTCGTTGGCCGAAGCAGCGCCTTTCCACTCCGCGTAGATGCGTGCGCCGCGCGCTTGCGCGTGCCCGAGTTCTTCGAGCACCAGCACACCCGCACCCTCCGAGATCACGAAGCCGTTGCGGTGCAGGTCGAACGGCTTGCACGCCTTCGTGGGGTCTTCGTCCTCTGCCAGCGCACGCATCGCTGAGAAGCCCGCGTAGAAGATCGGCCGCAGCGGCGCTTCGAAGCCGCCCGCGAGCATCACGTCGGCATCCCCGCGCGCGACGATCTCGCCCGCCTCGCCCAGCGCCGCGCCACCCGTGGCACAGGCGGCGGTGACGGCGAAGTTTGCGCCGTCCGCGCCGAGGTTGATGGCGACCAGGCCGGTGGCGGTGTCGGGCAACATGCTGGTGATCAGGAACGGGCTGACGCGCCGCGGCCCCTTGTCATCGAGGATCGACTGGTTCTCCACAATCAGGTGAGCGCCGCCGATGCCGGTGCCGAGCACTACGCCCACGGTGCCCGGCGGCTCCAGCGCGACATCGATGCCCGCGTCGTCCACCGCCTGCCGCGCGGCGGCCAGCGCCAGCGCCGAGGATCGGTCGATGCGCCGCAGCAGTTTCGCCTCGACATGCTGCTCGGGGTCGAAACCCTTGAGCTCGCCCGCGATCGGGTGCTCGTACGCTGAGGCGTCCCACGCCGTGATCAGCCCGATGCCGGATCGCCCCGCCACCAGCCCCACCCACGTCTCGGCGGTGCTATTCCCCAGCGGCGTGATCAGGCCGATGCCGGTGACGACGACGCGGCGCAGTTCGGGCATCGAGGCCTCCTCGGGACGCGCCCTTCTCGGGGTGCGCTTGCTACGCCTCGCATTGTGGCGGGGCGGGGGCGCGAGGGCTACGTGCGGGGGCGGGAGGTTAGTTGGCCGCTGAAGGCGTAGCGCTGGGCGGCAGAATCGAGATCGGAATCGGGTCGACCACGGCGTCATCCAGAGAGACAGCGGTGAGCGAGTCGGAGACGCGCTTCACCATGCGGGCAAGTACGTGCCCGGGGCCGACCTCGACGAAGGTGTCGACCCCGTTAGCGGCCATCTGCTTCACGTTCTCGGCCCAGTAGACCGGCGAACGCAACTGCTCCTCAAACTCTTTGCGCACGTCCGCGGCGCTGCGTAACAGTTCCGAGGTGCGATTGGATACGATTGGCTGCACCGGGTCGTGCAGTGGCACCTCGCGGATGATCTCGGCGAACTCAGCAGCCTGCTCGTTGTGCAGCGGGGTGTGGCTGGAGACCTTCACCTTCAGGCGGATCACCTTCGCCTGAAGGTCGCGAGCGCGTTCCATCGCGCGCTCCAGCGCGCTCACGTCGCCGCTGATCACGGTCTGCTTGTCCAGATTGTGGTTGGCGACATCCACGCGGTCAGCCTCGGAGCGCGTCGACGACTCGCATATCTCGCGGACGGTGTTGGAGTCGAGGCCAATGATGCTGGCCATGCCAACCGGGCGGTTCGCGTTGAACGTGGACATCAGCCTCGACCGCTCCAGCACCACGAACAGTGCGTCGCGAAACGCCAGCGCCTCGGAGGCGACGGCGGCTGAGAACAGCCCGAGTGAATGCCCGCCGAACAGTCGCGGGCGCATGGTCTTGCCAGCTTCGGTCAGTTTCTCGCGCATCGCGACCACGATGGCGACCGAAGTGGTCAGCACCGCAGGCTGCGTGTAGGTGGTCTCCGCGAGTGCTTCGGCGTCACCGTCGAAGCAGATGCCCGTCAGGTCAAGGCCGGTGATGTCGCTGGCTTCCTCGAAGATGCGGCGTGCCGCCTCGGAATGGCCGTGGACGAGTTTGCCCATGCCGGGTGCCTGAGAGCCCTGGCCGGGGAAGATGATGGCAACCGGATCAGAGCTGAGTGTGGTCGTGTTGCTCATGGCGGTGGCCTCCTCACGGATGCCCATCCCCCCGCTTGTATGGATTGATGGTAGCACCGGGTCTCTCAAGGTGCTGTGAGTACCGTGTGAACGATGTAAGTGTCTTGCGCTGGCCAACACACGGTCATGCCCGCTGCCACGTCTCCCTGATCCGGTACAGCTCTCCGGCGGGCGTCGAGGCCAGCACGGGGTGGGCGCGGGCTAGCGCGCGGGCGACCGCGGCGGCGGCCAGCGCATCAGCGCGGGCATCGTGCGTGGGTAGCGCCGTGCAGCGGTAGTAGGCGGCGAGGGCGGTGAGAGTCTTGCGCTCCGGCCGGTGAGGGTCGACGACGCGGTGAATCGCCAGCGGGTCGACCACCACTGGCGCGGCGATCGGCAGCCGCTGGCGGGCCGCCGCCGCGCGTATGAACCCGAGGTCGAACGGTGCGTTGAAGATCACCAGCGGGATCGCCGCCCGCGCGACGTCGTCGAGATATCGCAGCACGCGCTCCACTGCCTCGTCGTGCGCCATGCCCTCGCGCCGTGCGCGAGCGTCGGTGATGCCGTGGACGCGTATCGCCTCGATCGGGATGGGCCGCCCCGGGTTGATCACCGAGGTCCACGAGCCGTCCAGCACCTCACCATCCGGTCCCACGATCAGGCAGGCCGCCTGCACCAGCGCGTCGTTGGTGGAGCTGAAGCCAGTGGTTTCGAGGTCAAAGGAGGCGAGCGGCCCGTTGGCCCAGGTGGTCGGGGTCATCGAAGTCGTGGAAGTCATCCGGTGTAGCTCTCGGGGGAGAGGCGCGGTTGCAGGACACGCACATAGATATAGGTCGTGCGGACGCGAACCGCTACGTGCTTGCTGCCGCCCGCGCGGTGTTGGCTAGTAGCATGGCGATCGTCATCGGCCCCACGCCGCCGGGCACGGGACTGATCGCGGCGGCGACCTCGGACACCGGCCCAAAGTCCACATCGCCCGCAAGCCGCCAGCCGGACTTGCGTTCCGGCGCATCGACGCGGTTGGTGCCGACATCGATGACCACCGCGCCGGGGCGCACCATGTCCGCGGTGATCGTCTTCGGCCTACCCGCGGCGACGATCAGGATTTCGGCCTCCCGTGTCACCGAAGCCAGGTCGCGCGTCGCAGTGTGCGCCAGCGTGACGGTGGCGTTGCCGCCGGGAGCCTTGAGGCCGAGCAGAATGCCGAGCGGCCGGCCGACAAGCATCGAGCGTCCCACGACCACCACGCGCGCGCCCGCCGGGTCGTAGCCCGAGCGCAGCAGCATCTGCTGTACCCCGGCGGGCGTGCACGGTACTAGGAGCGGCTCCCCTTGCACGAGCCGCCCGAGGCTGGCGGGCGTCAGCCCGTCTACGTCTTTGCGCGGGTCAATGGCCGACATGATCGCGGCTTCGTCGATCCCGCCTAGAATCGGCGACTGCACGAGGATACCGGAGACCTTCGGGTCGGCGTTCAGCCTCGCGACGACCGCGAGCAGGTCGGTTTGCGTGATCCCTGTCGGGACGGCGATGGTTTCGCTGCTGATGCCGGCTTCGGTGCAGGCCGCGCCCTTGGCGCGCACATAGGTCGCCGAGGCAGGGTCGTCGCCCACGAGCACGACCGTGAGGTGCGGTTGCGGGCGGCCAGCGGCGGTGTGCGCCGCGACCTTCACGGCCACCTCGGCGCGCACCTCAGCCGCGATTGCGGCACCATCTATGATGCGGGCGGTCATGCAAGGAGTATCACACGAGGCGTGTATACGGGCTTCAGGCAAGTCTGCGGGCGCCATTTGTGGGCCTGATGGTTCCCGCTCGTGAATTTCCCGGTGGTGATTCTGACGGACTGCTGTGTGCCTGCTTTTGCTGGTTCCCTCTCAACCATCGTGTGCTTCTTCACGGCGCGGTTTCTGTGCAGGTCACGGTGGCGATGGCTACTGATGGATGCGGATCAGACGGGCATGAACGCTTCAATGTTCCTGCCAGTCTTGATAGAAGCCGCTATCGTGCGGTTGTTCCCGCGAAGAGGCCCTTGTAGGCCATGATATCTGCAGCACGCGCCTCACCTCGCACGAGATTGAGGCCCGCGCCAGTGAAGAAGCTCTCCTTCGTTGGCGGCAGTCCGCTTGGTGGAGTCGGTCCGCCTGCCTGACCGCCGGGAAGCGACGGTGCACTAGGCGGCGTACCGAGTGCGGTTTCGGCGAACAACCCGGTATTACGAATCGGCTGCGGGCCACCGATCGGGCCATGGCTGATGAAGAACACTTTCGCGTCGCCGGGCGCACCTTGGGTGCCACCTAGAGGCGTCGCACTCTGGCATACACTTGGAGGTGGCACATCCTGCATACCGCCTGTGCTTCTTGCCTACACGTCCTAGCAAGGCATGTTTGATCTGCCGCTCAATAGCGAGAAAGGCGCCACAGTTAACTGTGGCGCCTTTCTCGCTATTGGCTGGATGTTCGAGGTTACCCTCGATATAGCTCGCGCTACGGCGCCGCCGTCCCGGCGAAGAACCCGCCAGTCTGCGGCGTGCCGGGTCCACCGCCAGCGCCGCCCGTGGGCTGCGGTGCTAGGTCGGTACCGCCAAAGAAGCCTGCGGGAGGGCTGGCTCCGGGTGCGCCACCAGTGCCGCCCGTGGGCTGCGGTGCTAGGTCGGTACCGCCAAAGAAGCCTGCGGGAGGGCTGGCTCCGGCTCCACCGGGCCCGCCGGCAGCACCGGGTCCGCCGGGTCCACCGGGTCCGCCGGCAGCACCGGGTCCACCGGGTCCACCGGGTCCGCCGGCAGCACCGGGTCCACCGGCTCCACCGGGTCCGCCGGCAGCACCGGGACCACCTTGCTGACCACCGGGTCCAGCTGCAGCGCCGCCACCGAAGAAGAAGTTCCGTGCGCTTACGGCACCACCAGGTCCACCTGCAGCGCCGGCTCCACCAGCAGCACCGGGTCCACCGGCAGCACCGGGTCCACCGGCAGCACCGGGTCCACCGGCAGCACCGGGTCCACCGGCAGCACCGGGTCCACCGGCAGCACCGGGTCCACCGGCTCC